>CAURXJ010000007.1:0-81171 GCA_963528845.1 uncultured Capnocytophaga sp.
ACGACCTCTACGCTCGCAAAGGTTATAAGTTCAAGGATTATGAAATAAGCAATTATTTTAATGAAAAACTGTGGTATAAGCCTGTGAGTGACAATAGTAAGGTGAAACTCAACGCAGTGGAAGAGCAAAATGTAAAGCTATTTCAAGAACGCACGGCAATACTAAAAGCTGATAGAGAAAAGCTCATAGAAGCATTGCAAAATTTAAAAACAGAAACCCTAAAAGGCAATAGTCCTATTCCCAAAGGCAACTCTAATGAGTATTTTAGTAAAACCATTGCTACAATAGATATAGATGATATTCATTGGATTAAAAATCAAAGGTATTATAGCGTAGAGATAGATAACTTTAAGGGGTGTAACAAATATTATATATCTATAGACGGTAGTGAAGTAGAGATTGTGTGGTTTGAAGATGGTCATTCTACAAAAGTACAAAATGATGATAAGATTAAGGGAGTCTATGATACGGAGGTATTTGAGGTTATGGAAAGTGCTACTTATTGGAGATTCAAATGGAAAAATCAAAAGTTGGTATTTATAGAGTCTGTAATAGCAGGATAAAGAGAAAGATATACTTTTTCTTTTAGCGATACTAATAAACTACTTTCGTGACTATGAATAAAATATTTCAAGTAGAAAAGCTTTCAGTTATTGCAGAAAATACATTTTCAGTAGCAGGAAGAGTGATTGCAGGAGATATTATTCACAAAGGAGAGGTATTCAATCTTATAAAAATAGACAATAACACTTTGGTAGCGGTAAATTTCACCCTAAAACAAATAGAAATGTATGGTCGTTCTATTGATTTTATAGATTTAGGGTGTACAGGAGTGCTATTTTTAGAAGGAGAATGCCCTACTACTCAAATAAAAGAACTAATTATAGCAGCACAAATAATATGACCAAACTTGAAAAAGCATTAAAAGATATTGATACAAGCACACATCCTAACGGACTTAGAGATGGGGTAATTTACTATAATGAAGAGGGTGATTTCTGTGTGTATAACCACTATTCCGCTTGTGAGAGGCTTAAGCATTTGGCAGTGCATTATGGTGGGGTGACTATGGAAGAGGCTACTCGACTGGTAGAAAACTCAGACTGGATGCGTATGCCTGAATCTATTAATGAAGTAGCATTTATTACTCATTGGGAACAATATTATTGGGCGATGTTGCTTGTAAAAGGTGATATGTATTGGTTAAAAGGGTATCCTTCTGGTATTATTGATTTTAAAGAAGAATATATTGATTGGGAAGAACAAATAGCAAAACAATACCAGCTAAATAATGAATATATATATGGTGATTTAGAGCCTGCCGACTATGAAAGTGGGATACTTGATAACGCTATAATAAATAAGGAAAAAGAAGGCGGATCTTCCTAAAGAAGAAAGTATTATCGAAAAGATTTCCAAAATATTGAAAAATCATTAGCAGTATGAAGTCCAACTGCGAGAAAGGGGTTTTTATGATTGATATGAATTTAATAGACCTTATTACGGACAACTACAATACTCCTTTTTGGGAAATCTCCTATCATTGGCATAGAACGTATCAGGCTAAGGGTATGCAATATCAACATTTTGTAGGGGAGATTACCACTACTTATAACATTCCCGAAGCGCTTATTTCTTTGCTGGATAAACAATGTAAATTAGTTAATGAAGGTGTTTTCTCAGTTGATGAAATTATCGGAGATAAAATAAAGACTTACGAACTCAAATTGCAAAATAAGAACGTCAGCATTGTAAACCTTTATATAGAAGGCGATGGCGTAGGTTTTTGTATTGTAGATAAATGATAAATCCCCTAATCCCCTATAAAAGAAGTTGTATTTGCTAGTTTAATAGATAGTTTTTCTATTTTCTGATTAAAAATTTTGTTTATTCAAAAAAATGTACTACTTTTGCCTATTAAATAACACGTGTTATATTACAATTGTTATATAAAGAAATTTATGCCGAAACCAACAACAATAACTCAAGAAGTAATTATAGAAACTGCCTTCGATATGGTACGAAAGGAAGGTTTCGCAGTACTTTCTGCCCGAAATATTGCCAAGCAAATAGGTTGTTCCACTCAGCCGATCTATTGTTGCTATAAAAATATGGAGGATCTCAAAGCCGAAATCTGCAAAAAAGCACTTGCTTTCCTCCAAAATGTAATGCTTAGTTACTCAAAAACAGGCAATACTCTTTTGGATTTGGGATTGGGGTATGTGCGAATGGCACACACCGAGCCCGCCCTATTCAAAGCTTTTTATATGGATAATGTTAACAATGTAAAACTCACTGACATTTTTCCCGAAAGTGAGCGAGTGGTAAAAATAATGAAAAATAGCAAGGAATGCCGAACCCTATCTGATAAAGAGCTGAAGAATAACATTGCTAAAGGTTGGATGTTGGCACATGGTATCGCTTCGTTGGTAGCAGTTGGTATGTTTGTTTACGACGAAGATAAAATTTTAGAAATATTGAAATAAACATAGTTTTGATGCACTCAATGAAGGACGTTCTTAACCCTCTCATTTCAGAAGGATTTACTGTTATTTCACCCGATAAAACACTTTTAGTATCCCCTCTTTTTGGTCTAATTCCAACATTGATATACTTGGCTATAGGCTTATATTTGAGAAAAATACGCAAAAGTAAAGGGTATCTTCATTCATAATGAATAAAATTGTATAAACCAAAATATTAGCAATATGAACAAAAATAATGAAATGCCAGTAAATGCTGGCTGCTGGGACAAGATCTTCCCCAAAAGCGATAAGGTTGAATATAAAAAGGTCTCGTTTAAAAACCGCTATGGGATTACCCTTATTGGCGATTTGTATTTCCCGAAAAATAGCGAAGATAAGAAGCTCGCCGCGCTTGCTGTTTGTGGAGGATTTGGAGCTGTAAAAGAACAAGCTTCAGGATTTTATGCACAAACAATGGCTGAGAGAGGTTTTGTAGCCTTAGCTTTTGATCCTTCCTATACAGGCGAAAGTGGTGGTGAACCTCGCAATGTAGCTTCAACCGATATCAATACCGAAGACTTTTCGGCTGCGGTGGATTGTTTAGGTCTTCAACCCTTTGTCGATAGAGAAAGAATAGGAATTATTGGTATCTGTGGTTGGGGTGGCTTTGCACTCAATGCTACGGCTATTGATACACGTATCAAGGCAGTAGCTACCATGGTAATGTACGACATGTCCCGTGTTTTCAGCAAAGGATATTTTGATGCCAATACGCCTGAAATGCGTCTGGAAATGAAGCGTTCGCTCAATGCTATTCGTTGGACGGATGCCGAGACAGGAACTCCTTCCCCTGGTTATCCTATGCCGGACGCTCCTTCTGATAAAGTGCCTCAATTCTTGAATGATTATATTGAGTTTTACAAAACACCACGAGGCTTCCACGAGCGTTCCGTTTCCAATCATGTTTGGACAGCCACTACATTGCTTTCATTTATGAATTTTCCATTGTTAGCCTATGCGAACGAAATTGAGGTACCTACTCTTATGATTGCAGGAGAAAATGCTCATTCACGTTATATGAGTGAAGATGCTTACAAATTAATTGGTGCTGAGAAGAAAGAACTTTTTATTGTCCCCAATGCCCGTCATACTGATTTTTACGACAATCAAGCTGGTATAATTCCGTTTGATAAGCTGGAAACATTCTTTAGTGAAAATCTTCAATAAAATAAAGTCATAAAGAATAAGTTTTAAGCTAATATTTCTTGAATAGGGAGACAGAAAGTAGTTATTTTTGTGTTTTGCATAAAACCAACTATTTTCAGTCCCCCTTTTGTTTTTGATTTGGGAATGTAGGCAAATAGTAAGAGCCAACTACAAACCCTAGTAGTCGTGTTTCTTATAGTTTGTGCTTGAGATTTGTTTTTAAACTTTAGCTAAATTAAAAAAGAATCACTATCTTTGCAGAAACTAAGTAACAAACAAGAACAATTCTTATTTTTTATACAGAACGTACATTATTTATAGAAACCTTATGAAACACCTACTTATTTTATTCTTCCTCCTTACGACCAATGCCTTTGCGCAAGGTCTTTTTGGAGATTATGCCGTAGTAAAAGACAAAGACGGCTACGTGAACATTCGCGCTAAAGCAAGCGTAAAAAGCCAAATCGTAGGCACGCTACCTGCAAATACCCTTGTGAATGTTTATTTTTGGGAAGATGAACCTACTCCCCCTAATTGGATTGCTGTAGATAAAGGGTATGTACATAAAAGTCGCCTAAAGATGATAAGCGAATTTCCTTCTATTGGCAAAGGTAAAGAGCAAGGCAATAGTATCACCATTGCTGGTAAAGGCATTAGCGTAACCCTTACCAAACAGCCATTTGATAAAACTAAACACAAGATTACCAAGAAAAAACACAAAGAGTATAGTGAGTATATCATTGACGGGAAACGGGTACAAGGACTAGATAATGATGAGTTCCTACCTAAAGACCATTACAAGAGTATTACGGTCACGATCAATGGCAAAAATGTACCTATCCCTAAAAGTGCTTATGATGATTTGTATGAGATTGGCATTTGGGACACTAACAATTTTGCGTATTATGATAAGGAAGATGATGTACTTTATATCATTGCACACAATGGCGATGGGTATCTTGCTTACGAAGTATGCTGGCAAATAGTAAAAGGCGAGTATAAAACCCGTATCATCGGAGAACCCTTATAGTCTCACAGAATTTGTCAATCTGCTAATTTTCTAATTCACTAATTAACATTATGAATATACAAAATCTTTTTAAAATAGTGTGGCGCGCCCTTTTGCTTAACAAAACAAGGGCTATGCTTACGATGCTGGGCATCATCATTGGGATGGGCTTAGTGATAACAATGCTTGCCATTGGTGAGGGCTCTGGTGTGAATGCCGAATATTTGTCCATACGCGAATGGAGTATAGCTGAGGGGAGTATGTTTGGTGAAGATGAGATTACTAATTTTGCCAAATAGGCAATTAGAAATAATAAGAACTGATGAAAATAAGTTTACAAAATAGACAATTTAGGCTTTGGAAGTATTCCATTAGTCATTCTATGTTGTTAATAAGAAGTTGTAAGAACGCGTTTTTTTCTAACAACATAGACCTTTATTTTGCTGATGTAAAACTCATAAAATTTCATCAGTTTTTTCGAGCAGAGGTACTTACTTCGTATATAGCTGATGAGGATATGGATATTTTAGAAGAGTGTAACAAAGCGAATATTCCTTTTAATGAAGAGCAAATCTTTGTTTTCAGAGGAGAACAGCAAAAATGTTATATTATTGCTTCTATTTTTCAAATGGAAGAAAACACAAATGAATTTATGGAAGTAGCGTTTTGATATGGAAAAACAAGTACATTTTATTCCTTTCAATATAGAAGATAAATTTCCTTTTCGGTTGGAGTTTATTGAAAAGACAGTTTTCAAAAACACCTATTTTCAGATAACTTACTTAAAGTTTAAGGGGCGTATAGATACCCCTGATGAGCAACAATTATTGAGCTACTTTATAGAAAAGAATTTAGATGAAAACGCTAAAGCTGTATGTCGCATTTTAGATTTTACAGAATTGATTTTCAACACTGTTCCTAATATAAGAGAGGAAGTGATTATCTCACTTCAAAAAGTATTTTCCAATCCCTTTACAAGCAAACTAGAGGCTATGAATTTTTTAATTGAAAAGAACATCAAAAAGTTTCCTAATGCCTCATATAAGCATTATCAGCAATTGCCTAAGATGGAAAAATTAGAACGAGATAGCCAGCTAAGCAAAGTAACAATAGAAACATTTCTATCTGAAAATGATACTATTGGAATACTTAAGCTCATAGGTATTTATCCTTATAAAGGAAGTTTAGAGGCTAATTATATTCAGAACAGCATAGATATATTTGTAGAACTGACTCCTATACAAGCACTTATAGTAGATGTTACCGATTTCAGTTTAGAATATGATTGGGATAACGATTTGTGTGACCTAAAACCTACCCATCCTAAATATCATCATATACCTATCTATTATTTGGATAAAGAAAAACGTGATTTTATGTCAGAACACAATAATATGATCCTCAATCTAAATAAAATTAATGGATTATAAGAATTTTGAAAAGAATTACAGAAATGAATACTATAACAGATTTCACAACTATTTGTGCCATACTTAAAGAATTCAAAGCGGATAGTGTTCTTCTGACTCAGTATACTCCTACATTTAGGAGAGTAGTGCTATA
The DNA here is from genome assembly GCA_963528845.1 of uncultured Capnocytophaga sp. GTDB lineage: Bacteria > Bacteroidota > Bacteroidia > Flavobacteriales > Flavobacteriaceae > Capnocytophaga. The sequence continues at coordinate 6,244 of CAURXJ010000007.1, forward strand.
CCTTACAGAAAAGGACACAACAGCAACCTTATATCTTATAGTCATAGGGAGTAAATATATACAAGGAAATTTCAGTTGGCATAATCCTTCTTTTGAGATTACCTATAATGAAATAACCCAAGAAAGCCTTATTGAAGATAAGGCAAATGGGTTTTGTCTTACCTGTGATGGAGAGATTATACTTGTAGAGAGTACTAAAGGAAGTAATTTTGAAATTATACAATGAAACAATGTATTTGTAACCAGTTAGCTGATATTGTAGAGGGGGAATCAATTAAAAACTTTCAAGGTAAAATAGCTTATAAAGAGATAGCTTTTTATCCTACACAATGGGTTACCCTTTATAGATGTGAATGTTGCTATACATTTTGGAAAGAAGCCTATAGAGCAACAGGACACGGTGAAGTGCCATTTCTGATGAAAATAACTTTACCTCCTTGTGCTACAACAGAAGACCTGCGAAAATGTATGGTTGTTGTTAGAAAGATATTAGATAGCAAAGCTATTACTGTTAATGATGAGCAGTGCCAGGCCATAACTTTAGAAGTTATGGGTATTTCTTATGCCAAAGGAGGAGACTATTCCCCTGAAATTATCAAGAGTTTTGCTGAGGGTTATTTAAATATAGTTGAAATATGAAATTACAAGCAACCCTATATATTCCTGAAGAGGAGGAAGATTTTCATATAGATATTTATGATGAACAAGCTCCTGATTATCAAATAGCAGAAATATTCAGGGAAGGCGATAAAACAATCATTGATATATACAACAATCCTAATGATACCCACAAAAAATTGGATTTGGAAGAGTTTATTAGAGTACTTTTAAAATCGTATAACGAATTGAAAATCTGATTATTATAAATTTTTGATATAGAAACAAATAACTCAACCTCTTTATGTCGCAAATGAAAAAGAAATATACAACTTATGGAAAACTCCTTTATATAGGGCTATTTGTAGCACTGTATGGGCTTTTCCGCTATAAGCCTGCACTTACTGAGCAGTGGTATAGCACAGGGCTTTATCCCTATATAGGCAGGACAGTACGTTTTTTGCTCGGTTGGATTCCTTTTTCTGTGGGGGATGTGCTCTATACAATACTTCCCTTGGGGGCACTGTACTATATCATTAGGTATTTTAGGCAGCTACGTAAGAGTCCTCTTCGTTTCCTTAGGAAAGTAGGGGAGGGGCTTGTTCTAGTGGTGAGCTTGTTTTATTTCCTTTGGGGGTTCAACTATTATAGGCAACCCTTATCGGTACAGTTGGGTTGGGATTTTTCTTATACCGAGGCAGAACTAGAGCAGGCAACCCAAAGACTTATCAAAGAGGCCAATGCCTTACACGAACAATTAGAACCCTTAGCATCACAAGCAGCGAAGATGCCCTTTACTCCAGCAGAGGTGTATGAGAGAATACCTCAGGGATACAAGGTGCTTTCGCATAAGTTTCCCAGATTTATGCTCTATACGTCTAGTCTTAAATCGTCCTTATATAGCAAAGTGCTTACCTATATGGGCTATAGTGGCTATCTGAATCCTTTTACAGGAGAGGCACAGGTGAATGCCTTGGCTACTCATTATAGTTTTCCTGTAACAGCTGCCCATGAGGTGGCACACCAATTGGGGTATGCCTCGGAAAAGGAAGCCAATTTTATTGGTTTTTTGGCTACTTATCACCATAAGGAGCCCTATTTTAGGTATAGTGCCATTCTTTTTGCCTTGCGCTATTGTATGAAAGAAGTAAGACAGCTATCACCAGAGCAGCATGACGCTTATAAAGCACAACTACAAGTAGGGATTTTAGAGAATTATACCGAGGCTTATCGCTTTTGGACACAGTATGAAAACCCTATGGAAGAGGTTTTCAAACAAAGTTATGATACTTTCCTTAAGGCCAATGCCCAAGAAGGAGGCATACAGAATTACGATTATGTAACAGGTATGCTTATCTACTACCTTACCCATATAGATAAGTGAGAGAGGACTTTAGAAAAGTCCGTGTATAGAGGTATCTATACGCTGGATAACTTCTCCTAAGTCCTCTTGGTTTTGTACAAAATCTACCCTATCTACATCTACAATGAGGAGTTTTCCTCTGTCATAGCTGCGAATCCAGTCTTCATAACGCTCATTGAGCTTGTTGAGGTAGTCTATAGAGATACTACTTTCGTATTCGCGACCTCTCTTTTGGATCTGATTGACCAGATTAGCAATAGAACTTCTTAGGTAAATCAGTAGGTCAGGAGGTTGTATAAAACGCTCCATTAGCTCAAAGAGAGATAGGTAATTGCGAAAATCTCGCTCGGCCATCAGTCCCATAGCATGCAAGTTGGGGGCAAAGATATAAGCGTCCTCGTAGATGGTTCTATCTTGGATAAAATCCTTCTTACTCTGGCGAATATCAATGATTTGGCGGAAGCGACTATTGAGGAAAAACACCTGTAGGTTAAAGCTCCATCGCTCCATATTGGCATAGAAATCGTCCAAGTAAGGATTGTCCGATACATCTTCGTAATGTGCCTCCCACTTATAATGCTTGGCAAGTAGGGCGGTCAAGGTAGTCTTGCCCGCCCCTATATTTCCAGCAATAGCAAAGTGCATGTTACTTCTTATTTTCTTCGTCCAACATACACTTAATCATAGACGTATTCTTGATACTCTGAATGGTGAAGGCACTCTGTATATTGGAGATGATATCCAATTTGGAGATTTTATGCACCACAAAGTTTTGGTAATCCTTCATGTCTCTGAGGATGAGCTTGAGTAAGAAGTCATAAGGGCCAGCCATGTAATAGGCCTCTTGTACTTCATCAAGGCTGCGGACATATTGTTCGAACTCTTCAAAGAGTGTCTCTTGGTGGCGGATGAGCTTCACTTGGCAATAAGCCACAAGGGTCTTGCCTAAAGCATCGGGATTGACTACGGCTACATAGTTCTGAATTACATTGAGGGCTTCGAGCTTCTTGATACGCTCATGTACAGGAGTGATAGAAAGATTTACTTTCTTGGCCAATTCCTTTACAGATTGTTTGCTATCTCTTTGTAATTCGTCTAATAGAATCAAATCAATTTGGTCAAATGTTATCATATTCGTGTATTTGTCGGCAAAGATACGATTTTATAGTTAATTATTCTACTTTTATCCATTCTCCAGCATTGCGGGTGTTGTACTTGATGTTGTACATAGCCTCGGCGTGGGTACCAGGGAGGTAATATTGCCCTTTGTACGAAGCATTGAACTTGAGGGTAAATGTCTTGGTTTCCCCTGCGGATAATCCGAAATATATATTAGCTCTATCATCTCGGATATCGGCATAATCCCATCGGCTGCTATCGGTATCATAGTCGGTGTATCGTGTATTGATAATCTCCCAACCTGAGGGGACAAACTGGGTAAGAGCTACATTGGTTATTCTACTTTGTGTGGTATTGGTAACCGAGATAGTACAAGTAAAGTTGGTCCCTTGTGGCAGAGAAGCTACCGAGAGCGTTCCATTCTTGGAGGTATAAGAGGTGGAGATCTTAAGGCCATTCTCTTGTACCAATTCCTTACCTATAGGTGGAATACCACTGGTAACCACACGTGCATAGAGGGTTACTCCCGACTTGTTCTGTAGGGCAATCTTGTGGTTTCCAAGGGAAACGGAGAGTACCTTGGAGGCATAGCCGCTAGGGCTATTGGAGAGCGTAGCACTTTCCTTGCCGAGCTGATAGTTGAGTGTCCAGTTCTTACCTGTCTTGTTCTTAGCCACATAACGTGCCATAGCATAGAGGCTGTAGGCGGTTGTTTGGGTACTAAGCCATTCGGAAGAGGAGAGTCTATCGGAGATCTCCAAGGCGAGATCAGCAGCCAATTCCGCTTTGCCCAGTAGCAGGGCTGTTTCTAGCCCCATAGCCTGATTTCGTAGGGTAGAGCCATAGCTGAAATAGTCATCTTCCTCACTATCGAGCTTTACCTTGCTGAATAAGGATTCGGCAACTTTCTTCTGACCAGCTAGGGCATAGGCAGCCGCTAAGCGAGCACGAGCCGCATTGCTTACCATAGAGGTGGACATCTCCCTGAGCCTATTCATGGAGGCTATATCGGCACTATTGGCCAAGGCCAAAGTATAGAGGCGATACGCCTGCTCAAAGGTAGAGGATTCTCCTTTGTATACCCAATTGCGTGCCATCATCTTCTGATAGCTCAGCCATTTGGCTTTGCTACCAGCAGGCAAGGAGAAACCTCGCTTCTCGGCTTCTATATAGAACTGACCTATATAGGAAGTAGCCCAATCGTCGGGATAGTCGGAGCCTTGCCAGTAGGAGAAACCTCCGTTAGGCAGCTGATTTTCAGAGAGCTTGCGTATGGTGGCGCTTACATTCTGTTGTACTTCCTGTTGTTGCTTAGTGGTGAGTGTCTCAAAATCAGCCAAGTACAACTGAGGGAAGCCCTTTGAGGTCAGCTGTTCGGCACAACCATGAGGGTAGTCTATTAGGTATTTCAAGCGTTGGGAGAGGTTCACTCCAGGGAAAGAGGATACTTCCAAGACACTAGTATAGGTGCCTTTTTCTCCAAATACTTCAAAACCAATGTTTTGAGAAGCGTTGGGTTGTAGTACTGCACTCTTTACCTGATATACTTTAGGATTAGGGTTATACACATCCATTTCTACCTCATAGGTAGATTTTTCACCTCCTGCGGTGGCCTCTACTGTTACCTTACCGATACCCGTTTCATTGACCTTGAGGGAGAAATAAGCCATTTTCTCAGCGGGTTCTGTGAAGGACAATTGTTGTTGCCCTTGACTGCTAAGAGAGAATTTCTCATTGGTCTTTACACGAACAGTCACGTTTTTCACCTGTTTTTCATTGGCAAAAACAGTGACAGGTAGGGTAATGGTTTCCCCTGGTACGGCTTTTCTTGGCAAGGAGGCCAAAACCATCACAGGACTCTTGATAGTGGCGGTCTTTTCTGCACAACCAAAGGCATTAGCCTTAACATCGGAGGCCACTACCATCACACGAGCTGAACCTATGTAGTTAGGAATATCTATTTGATGAGTTTGGCTTCCGCCCTTGAGGGTGAAAGGCCCTTGTACAATGGTGAGTGGCTTGAATCGGTTGGCCTTTTTAGCCTTGCCTACTCCTAAGTCTTCGTCACCTCCTATACTGAATATCTGGTTAATGGTACCTCCAAAGGCACCGATGACATCGTTATAGATATCCCAAGTTTTCACTCCTAAGGCTGTTTTGGCAAAGAAGGTATTCCAAGGGTTAGGTGTTTTGAATCGGGTAAGGTCAAGCAGTCCGTCCTCTACGATCGCCAAGGAGTAGGTCATAGGTTTGCCTGATTTTTCTCTGACCTTGATAGTTACTTGTTTTTCAGGGCGTAATACCTCAGGCATCTCTATAACAGGTTCCAGCTTGGTTTTAGGATTATATACCGAGATGGGAGCGATACCATAGAGGCGGATTGGCGCATCGTTTTGGGTCTGTGCATGCGGTTGCAAGAGTGTTACATACAGATAAGCATTAGGTGCCATCTCTTCAGTAACAGGTACTTGGTAAGTTGTTTTACCCTTTTGGGTATTGACCCAATAGGTAGTTAGTACCTTGCTGCCATTCTCTACCGAGATGAGTGCACGCCCATCGGTATCGGAAGGGAAGGAGATCACCACTTTTTCTCCTACCTTATAGTCTTTCTTATCGGTGGAGAGCATGAGCATGGTGGCTTCTACCCCTGCATCTTCGTCATTGTCTCCCCATGAGTAAAAGCGAGCATCAATACCAGCCTCGTGGTTGCTCTGGCTGTCTTCGGCTAAGAAGAAATAGCGACCAGAGGCACCTCTTTCAATATTGACATTGAAAATAGCCTTTCCATCCCCACCTGTGGTTGCTTCTAAGGTAAAGGCAGGGGTTTTGGAATCGGAGGCATTGTAGGTGGAGATGTTGTAATCGGAAACGTCCCACCACCAGTTTTTATCCAATTTGTAGGCGTAGAACTTCACCCTGTGGCCACTGATAGGTTTTCCTCCTTCGGAAAGTACCACAGTTTGGAACTTAGCAGGCTTGCCTGTCTCATAGTAATAGCTATCGTTAGGCGCCTTGATTCCCACATAAGATGAGAAAGGAGAATAAGTAGCCGAAGTAACATCGGTACTAAAGTCACCACCTTGCTCATTGGCTTGGGTCAAGAGGTTGATTTTCAGCATCTGAGAGGCATCCTTCAATTCCTTAGGCAAGAAGAAGAACGAAGCCTTTCCTTGTTCGTCGGTGTTTCCGCTGAATACAGCAATCTCCTCAGAGGAAAACTCAAAAGACGTATTGTGGAAGGTATAGCTTTCGTAGCCTTTGAAAGGCTTGGCCTTAGGATAGATTTTTCCTGTAATATCCACTTTTATATTACCAGCAGGTACCCCTTGTAGCCAATCCACTTGTAGGGAAGCGTTTTCCCCTTCGCTGGAGATAAATTTCTCAGATAGACTGTTGTTGATTTTCAGTCTATTAGGCTTGATGGTCTCTACTTTAATGGTCTTGGAGTAGGAGGCACTGCCCACGGTAATTTGGCAAGTCCAGTTGCCTGTAGGGGCATCGGGGCTTGTCTTGAGGTTGAATAGATAATGGTTCTCAGGGGTCGTAGTCTTGACCAATTGCTGTACTACCTTTCCGTTGGGATCGGAGAAAGTGAGCTTGATAGGCAGGCTTTCGGGTAGCTTATTGGCAAAATCATTGAAGATGAAGCCCACTGAGATATTATCCCCAGGGCGCCATACTCCGCGTTCGGTATAGATAAAGGCATTGCGTCCTTTTTCAAGTTCCAAGCCATCTACTTCGTACTTGCTCACCGATTGGGAGGAGCCATCGTCTACCTTGGAATAGGTGGTATTCTTGTCCTTTTGAGCGATGACAAAGTAGGCACGCTTGGCGGTAGTAACTACCGCTTTTCCATCGGAGTTGGTGGAGGCTTCTGCAATTTTTTGTTGTTGGTAATCAAAGAGTTCTACCTTAGCACCGCTTACAGGAGCAGTGGTGAGCAGATTATTGACTACCACCATATAGTCGTTGTTCTGACCACGCTTAACTAGAACCCCTAAGTCAGTGGCTAAGATATTGGTTTCTACATATTTCTCGTAATAATAGCTATCCTTACAAGGATCATCTCTTTCGTCCCAGTTATAGGCTTCATAGTAGTCGTCATCATAATCACTGATGCTTTCTTCGCCTATAGGTAAGTTTTCTTCCTTGATAGGTTTTTTATCATCATTACAATTGAGGGCATATTCCTTCTTGAAATCTATTTTGACACGATAGATAGCGCCGGGTTCAGGGGAGATGAGCTTAGAGAGGTCTATGGCATGAGTACTCCACTTGGAGAGTGAGCCATTACCAAGCCCATGGATAGGTACCACCTTACGGGCGATAGTAGCTCCTACACGGCGTAAGTTATAAGAACCACCTAGGTTGTTATCCTGCAAGAATTGCAAGATGTTGTTCTGATAGATTTTCATCACGCTTACCTCTACCGCTTTGAGGTTGATGGTCTGGAAATTCACCTTTAGGTTCTGGGAGCTGGGCAGTATGGTACCATTGCGAACAAAGCGCACTTCAGGTTTGATAGGGTCAAACTCTATTTTGCCTGTATAATCATAGGTCATACGCTCACCATATTGGCTTCTGATACCTTGGAAAGCCTTGATGGTGATTTCTTTTTCAAAATTTTCATCGGCATAGAGCTTGAGGGTGTTACCAGAGATGGAGTATCTGAGATCTCCTTTGTATTCAGGTACAGTGACCAGTCCCCTAAGGTCTTGTTTCTTATCCAAGGGGGCGGAGAAAGTGATGGAGAAAGAATTGTGTTCGCCCTCATTCTGAAGCAGTTGCACCACACCGAACTGGTTATTGGTAGGAATGGTCAGGGAGTTTTCCCCTTCACTTTCTATATTATGACTACTACCATCCCAAGTGATGCGCAGGGTCTGTTGCTCGTCCTTGGGAGCGGGGATACTATCCACAATAAAAGCAATGCGAGTAGCACTCTCGGTTGCCTGTGGTTTTATACGAAGGTTTTGTCCGTCAATAGTAGCGGAAACCAACTCTGGGAGCATCTCAGGGGAGATGTTGTCGCTGGCTTCCAGATAAGCATTGAGGAAATAATAGTCTCGGCTATAGGACTGTAAATCACGTATATCGACCTCAAAGAGGAGACTTTGGGTACGTACATGGAAGTAGAAACTTTTTAAGTCCTTCTTCACATCAAAGAGCTTATCCAAGTGTAGTGTAACGCCATATTCCTTGTTGTGCTCCAAGGATTCGTTAGGGACAAACTTGAGCAAGCTACCCTCAAAAATCACCTTACCCTCCACTGCGGGAGAGAATTCGAAGAGCTTGGAGGTATCCAAATCCTTCAAGCGCTCTTCGCTTAGGGCTTCGGTGAGGATTACTTCAATAGGGCCATTGGCGGGAATAGTTCCAGCACTAAAGCCTGTGATATACTCTCTAAAGAGCGCAGGATCACTGTCCTTATGGCCATTGTTTTTGGAGCAAGCCACCAATAGGAGGCAAGCCATGAGGTAGAAAAGAAAGTTCTTCATAATGCTATATTTAATAATGTGGCTAGAGACACATCTATTCATTCCGCAAATTTAAATATAAATTTGTAATTATACAAGTGTTATCGTGGAAAATTATAGAAAAAAATTCTTAGGCCTTAAAAATAGGAAAGAAGCACTCCCAAAAGGAGCGCTTCTTTCTGATTATGGATATATAGCAAGGCCTAACGCTTGATTACCCAATCGCCTCTTTCTAAGAGAGGGAGGGCTTGCTTGTATTTCATTTCTTTGGTCTCTCCATTGAGGATATTCTGAATGGTAACCTTGTCATTACGGCCTATTTTAGGTTGGTCACGTACGATAGGTTCGGTTACTTGTGGGGCAGGGGAGGCCTGCTGACCTGCTTCACGGTTTCTCTGAGCTAGTTCGTCGGAATTGAGTACTTCCTCCTTGCTTGTCTGCAACTGCTCAGGAGCGCGTCTTACCTCATGAGCTTCCTGTACAGGGGGCGCCGCTTGTGGCAGATGCGCGTGGAATAGGAAGGCAACAATTTCCTTATTGACTCTATCGACCATATCCTTGAAGAGGTTGTAAGCCTCAAACTTATAGATAAGTAAGGGGTCTTTCTGCTCGTGAGTGGCTAGCTGAACGGATTGTTTAAGTTCGTCCATCTGGCGTAGGTGTGTTTTCCACGCATCGTCTATGATAGCCAAGGAGATATTTTTCTCAAAATCCACAATAATTTGCTTTCCTTGACTTTCGTAGGCCTCCTTAAGGTCAGTGGTGATATTTAGTCCCTTTTGTCCGTCGGTGAAAGGCACTACAATACGCTCAAACTGGTTGCTCTGATCCTCATACACACTCTTGATGACAGGGTAAGCAATAGCAGCATTGGCTTCACTGTGCGCCTTGTAGAGGGCGAGCAGATCAGGATAAATGTTCTTGAGTAGCTCCTTGGTAGGCTTTCTATGGAAGTCCTCTTCGGAGACTTTAGGTTCTACACCAAAGTATTTAAAGTGTTCGTATTCGAAGTTTTTGTAATCATTACCAGGCTTGTTGCTCTCTAGGATAGTCTCAAGGGTATCATAGATAATATTGGCAATATCCACCTGAAGGCGTTCTCCGTAGAGGGCGTGGCGGCGGCGCTTGTAGATTACCTCGCGCTGAGCGTTCATCACGTCATCATATTCGAGCAAGCGCTTACGAATACCAAAGTTGTTTTCCTCAACCTTTTTCTGTGCTTTCTCTACGTTTTTGGTAATGATTGGGTGCTCTAATACTTCCCCTTCCTTGAGACCTTGTCCTAAGCGGTCGAGGAACTTGATGGCACGCTCCATACCATAGAGGCGCATAAGGTTGTCCTCAAAGGAGACGAAGAACTTGGAGCTACCTGGGTCTCCCTGACGACCAGAACGACCACGTAGCTGCCTATCTACACGGCGGGAATCATGTCTTTCTGTACCGATAATAGCCAGACCACCGGCCTCTTTCACCTCATCGGTGAGCTTGATATCCGTACCACGACCAGCCATGTTGGTAGCTATGGTAACAACCCCTTTCTTACCAGCTTCGGCAACGATTTCCGCTTCCTTCTTGTGGAGCTTGGCATTCAATACGTTGTGAGGAATATTGCGGAGCTTAAGCATACGGCTTAGCAGTTCAGACACCTCTACTGAAGTGGTACCAATGAGCACAGGTCGGCCAGCTTGGGAGAGGCTTACTACCTCCTCAATCACCGCATTGTACTTCTCACGTTTGGTTCTATAGATCTGGTCATTTTGGTCTTTGCGGGCAATAGGACGGTTGGTAGGGATTTCCATAACGTCCAGCTTGTAGATTTCCCAGAACTCACCAGCCTCGGTAGTGGCAGTACCTGTCATACCTGCGAGCTTGCGGTACATACGGAAGTAGTTCTGTAGCGTAATGGTTGCATAGGTCTGAGTAGCGGCTTCCACTTGTACGTTCTCTTTAGCCTCAATGGCCTGGTGGAGTCCGTCAGAATAACGACGTCCGTCCATGATACGTCCTGTTTGCTCATCTACGATAAGCACTTTGTTGTCAATTACTACATATTCTATATCCTTTTCAAAAAGGGTATAGGCCTTGAGCAATTGGTTGACAGTATGGATACGTTCGCTTTTTTCGCCAAACTCTTGGTAGAGCTTATCCTTGAGGGCATTTTCTTCCTCTTTGGGAAGGTGTTGTTTTTCAATATTGGCAATTTCAGCCCCTATGTCAGGCATTACGAAGAAGTTTTTATCTTCTCCTTGCGACATTTCATTGATACCCTTATCGGTAAGTTCTATTTGGTTATTTTTTTCATTGATAACAAAAAGGAGATCCTCATCTATCTTGTGCATCTCGCGGTTGTTATCCTGCATATAGTAGTTTTCAGTCTTTTGAAGGAGTTGCTTCATACCTTCTTCGCTGAGGAACTTAATCAGTGCTTTGTTCTTAGGAAGTCCGCGGTGTACACGCAGAAGGAGTACGCCTCCCTCTTTGGTGTTGCCTTCAGAGATGAGTTTTTTGGCCTCAGCCAAGACATTGGTCAAGTGCTTGCGTTGTTTCTCCACGAGGGCTTCTACCGCAGGCTTGAACACGTCGAACTCGTGGAACTCTCCACGAGGCATAGGGCCGGAGATGATCAGTGGTGTACGTGCATCGTCAATGAGTACCGAGTCGACCTCATCCACAATCGCATAATTATGAGGACGTTGTACAAGTTCGTCAGGGGTATGTGCCATATTGTCACGAAGATAGTCGAAACCAAATTCGTTATTGGTACCATAGGTAATATCGGCAGCATAGGCCATACGACGGCCAGGAGAGTTAGGCTGGTAGTTATCAATACATTCTACCTTAAGTCCATGGAACTGAAAAAGAGGCGCCATCCAAGCACTGTCTCGGCGTGCCAAGTAGTCATTGACAGTAACCAAGTGTACCCCATTACCAGTGAGGGCGTTGAGGTAAAGTGGCAAGGTAGCCACTAGGGTTTTACCTTCCCCTGTCTGCATCTCGGCGATTTTTCCTTGGTGCAAGGCAATCCCCCCAATGAGCTGTACATCGTAATGTACCATATCCCAGGTGATGGCCTTTCCTGCAGCATCCCAAGAGTTTTTCCAAAGGGCTTTGTCTCCCTCTATGCTTACATAATCCTTCATGGAGGCTAGCTCCCTATCATAAGGAGAAGCGGTAACCTCAATGGTCGGATTATCCACAAAGCGTTGAGCAGTTTCCTTTACTACAGCGAAGGCTTCAGGGAGAATCTCATTAAGCACCTTTTCACCAGCCTTGTAAGCCTCATCGGTCAGCTTGTCTATTTCAGTATAAAAATCTTCTTTTTGGTCAATATCATCGGTAGCATCGGCTTGGGTTTTGAGGGATTGTATTTTCTGCTCAAACTCCGAGCGAGCGGCGGCGATACGCTCCTTAAATGCGGTGGTTTTGGCACGTAGCTCATCGTTGCTCAGCGACTTATATTGCTTTTGGTGTGCGTTGATCTGCTCTACCAGTGGCGCAATTTCCTTCATATCTTTCTTGGCCTTATCACCGACGAAGATTTTTATTAATGAACTTATCAAACTCATAAAAGTATTTTATTATATAATTAAATTAGAAAAAACAAGTAACACACTCAAAAAATATACCATACTTATTTTGGCTGACAAAAGTACAAAAAAAATCTGTTACCAACCTAAAAAAACTGACATTTTTTCAGTTTTTTTGATTTATAGATAATTTAGAGGGCTACGTGATAAAGAGGGATATATGTAAATGATTGATATTCAGAATCTAATAGATCTATCACGCAAGCCAGCAAGGAGAGCCTGCATTAGATAAGGCGCAATTTATTGCGTCTTAGATAGTTGAGAATAACATTTTAACGATTGATTGGTGTTATTAATCATTAACCATTAATCATTAACCATTAATTTAACTTCTTTTTATTATTACCGATTGTTGATTTTACGATTTAAATGTTGTAATTTTGCAACCTATTTATATTGAAAAATGAAAAAGCAAATCATTCAAGTGCTTTGGGGCATTGCTCAAGGACAGCCTCAAGTGCAAGGAGAGACAGTTGTTTATCCTAACATACGCGAACAGCTCAATGCCATTAAAGCCCTAATGAGTATTGAAGGCTGGGAAGAAGAGCAGGTACCTACACAACAATCCTCTCCAGCTGAGCGTCCTGCAACACCTATTGAGCAACCTACAGTGTCTATTGAACATCCTACAACACCAGCAGAGTGCCCTGCGGCATCAGTTGAGCACCCTATTGTCTCTACCCAGTCTCGCCCTATGCAACCAAGACAAAGACCTGCACGAAAAAAACAACTCTTTATCCGAGGTACAAGTATCCCAATTGGTTAATTAGCAGAAAACTGATTATTGGGTAATAGCCTTATTTTTTCCTCGTCTAAGAGTAGGGTGAGCACTTGTAGCACCTCCCATTCGTGGTAGGAAGAAGCGGAACATATCTCTTGAGAGGTCATGGGGTTGTAGGCGATGAGGGTTAGTAGCTCTTGAGAAATGATCACTATTTGCTCTTTTGAAAGGGCTTTTTGCTTGCGCGCTATACAGTGCGAGCAGATGCCACAATCTTGCGCAAGTGTTTCCCCAAAGTAGGCCAGCAGAAAGCGCTGGTTACAACTATCTGTTTGTTCTATATAGGCAAGTACGTCTTTACATTGTGCTTCTTTGTGCTGGTTGAACCACTTGACCTGCGGAGCAATATAGTTGATGGTTCTATCGTCATCACGAGGCATGAGAAAGGTAATTTCGGCATCGGTATGCTCGTTTTTGTAGGCGATAAGTCCGTCTTGTTGTAGTTTTTCCAATTGTTGTTGTATTAGGGAGCTGCTTATATGCAGGTTGGCTGCAATAGTTTCTACCCTGAAGGAGATATTTTGCTCATGAATCCCTGCGTACTTACGCATAAGGAAAAAAAGGAGCTCTTTGGCTTGTGGATTTTGGTCAAGATAGCCGATAACCTCTTGGCTGGAGTGGAGGATTTGTACGCTGGCTTTTCTAAAAAAGGCTTGGCTAAGGGCAAGCACCCCATTGCGATCGAGAATCTCCAAGGCCTGATACACCTTGAGGGCGTCCATTTGGGTACGTGTGGCGAAGTCGGCCAAATTAAAAAAATGGGTAGTGCCTTCGCCTTCGCCTATAGCTACCTGAAAGTAGTTACAGAGCTTGGGGAATAGCTCCTTTAGGAAAGGGACGGAGACTTGGCTCCGCTGGGTGTCTATAAGTAGTTTTTTGACATCGTTATCGTTGTATAGGATAATGGCAAAAGCCTTGTGGTTATCGCGTCCTGCGCGTCCTGCTTCTTGAAAATAATCTTCTAAGGAGCTAGGCAAGTCCCAATGGATTACAGTACGCACATCGGCCTTGTCTATCCCCATACCAAAGGCATTGGTAGCTACCACTACCTGTACACTACCCGTTTTCCACATACCCAAGCGCTGGCTCTTCTCTTCGGTGGAGAGGCCTCCGTGAAAGCTGGTGGCCGTAAAGCCCTCATCACATAGGTGTTGAGCCAGATCCTCGGTTAGTCGTCGGTTGCGAACATAGACGATGCTACTTTCCTTGTTTTTGGTAAGAATACGCCCCAGCCGTTCCCATTTGTCCTCTATATAATAGGTCATATATGCCAAAGTGGGGCGCGCAAGACTGCCCTTGATCACTGTGGCCTTAGGAATCTGCAATAGCTGCAATATATCTTCTTGTACCCGATCGGTAGCGGTAGCTGTAAGGGCGACAATGGGCAGGGTGGGGAACCACTGTTTGAGTTTTTGGCACTCAAGGTAAGCGGGGCGAAAGTCCTTTCCCCAGTGGGAGATACAGTGGGCTTCGTCTATGACTATGTAGCTTAAGAGGGTGTGCTGCAAGCGGTAAAGTACCAGCTCATTACTTAGGCGTTCGGGAGCCATATAGACAAACTTGTAGGCCTCACTCTGCACATTGCCCAGTAGTCGTTCCAGTTCGTAGTGGGGAATGCTCCCTGTAAGGGCTAAGGCGGGAATCCCCTTCTCGGAGAGGTTACGCACTTGGTCTTCCATAAGGGAAATCAGAGGCGAGATAACCAAACACACCCCCTCTTTGGCCATAGCAGGCACTTGGAAACAGAGCGACTTGCCCCCACCGGTGGGTAGCATGGCCAGGGTGTCTTTTCCTTGAAGAATAGCATCAACAATAGGCTCTTGGGCGGGGCGGAATTGGTCATACCCCCAGTATTTCTTGAGTATTTCTAAGGCATGTGGCTGCATATAGGCATCGTTAGAGCCGACAAAAATACGAAAATAATGACTAATGGTCAATGATTAATGATTAATTGTTAATTCTGTTTGCGTAGGTGCGCAAAAAGTGCTACCTTTGGCCGTTATTACAAATCAATGGAAAAAGTACTACGAATAGGTACCCGTGATAGTGAGCTTGCTATGTGGCAAGCCAAGAAGGTACAATCTCTCTTAGAAAATTTGGGTTATACCACCACCTTAGTTCCCGTGAAATCACAGGGTGATCTGACCCTAGATGTGCCCCTATATGAGATGGGTATTACTGGAGTTTTTACCAAAGTGCTCGATGTGGCTATGCTTCAAGGACATATAGATATAGCGGTACATAGTATGAAGGATGTGCCCACAGCGCTTCCAAAAGGAATTGTAAAGGGGGCAGTACTGGAGCGTGCCAATGTACAGGATGTACTAGTACATAAGGGAAATTTGGACTTTCTCTCCATGGCTGAGGCTACCATAGCCACCGGTAGCCTTAGGCGCAAAGCCCAATGGCTTAGGCGCTATCCTACCCATAGGGTGGAGAATCTCAGGGGCAATATTGCCACCCGCCTGCGCAAATTGCAGGAACAACCTTGGCAAGGGGCGATTTTTGCTGCTGCTGCCTTGGAGCGCTTACAGCATGATAACCTACAAACCCTCACGCTGGACTGGATGACCCCTGCCCCTGCCCAAGGGGCGATTATGGCCGTAGCACTAGCCAATGACACCTATGCCCTTGAGGCGCTTGCCCAGATAAATAGCCCAAAGGCAGATACCGAAACCGATATAGAACGCCGCTTCCTCAAGCGCTTAGAAGGAGGCTGTACCGCCCCTATTGGGGCAAGAGCGACTCTTGAAGGCGAGCAGATTTCCTTTGTCGGTAACCTTTTCTCCTTGGACGGACAAAGGGCAGAGGAGGTAAGAAAAACGATTTCTGCTCACCAAATAGGGAATTTCCCTGAAGAGGTCGCCGATGCTCTTCTTTCCCAAGGAGGGGATGCCCTTATGCAAGAGATACGAAAAGCAATGAATATACAGAAATAATGCTCGTAAGAATTTTTGATTTTGTCAACAAACACAAATTTTTCTCCCTCCTATGTCTGCTCCTTTGGGCAGGGGTCGCCCTGTGGGGGGTGTGGCAGTTGCGCTTTGAAGAAGATATTACCAAGGTGCTCCCACAGAACGAGAAAACGTCCTTAACGGCCAAGGTGCTCAAACAACTGAACTTTGCCGATAAGATTTCAGTTATTGTAAGCAGGGAGAATACAGGTGATTTTGCTCATATGCAAGCCCTTACCGATGCACTCTGCGATACACTCCGCCAAAGACTTCCTCAGTACTTTACCGATATTCAAGGAATCATTCCAGAAGAGGAGCTTGACAAAGCGTGGGGCTTTGTCTATGAGCATTTACCCTTGTTTTTGGAAGACAAAGATTATGACTACTTAGCCCAAAGACTACAAACCGATAGCCTGCGTGCTTTGGTACAAGGGCACTACCGTATGATGCTCTCCCCTGCGGGTATGGTAGCCCAACAGTTTGTTCGCAAAGATCCATTTTCGCTGACCTTTAGAGGATTACAGAAATTGCAAGCCCTCAATATAGGCACAGATCTAACCCTCTCAGAGGGCTATCTTACTACCCAAGACCAGCGGCATATACTCTTTTTTCTCAACCCTGTATTTCAGGGGAGCGATACGGAGCATAACACCGCTTTTGTACACGCTTTGGAGCAGCTACAGGAACAATTCAATGCCCAATATGCAGGCAAGGCCTCTTGTGAGTTCTTCGGAGCGCCCTTTATTTCGGTGAGCAATGCCTCTCAAATCAAGGCCGATATACTCACTACCGTCCTTATTTCCCTTTCTGCCCTCTGTCTGCTACTTATCTTCTTTTACCGAAGTATAACAGTACCTTTCATAGCCTTTATACCCTCTCTCTTTGGCGTACTTACTGCTTTGGCCTTGCTCTACTGGCTCAAGGGAAGTATCTCGGCCATCTCTATCAGCTTGGGAGCGGTGCTACTGGGAGTTACTATAGACTATTCCCTGCATATCCTCACCCACTACAAGGCTGCCCAAGACACACGAGAGCTATACCGTTCGGTTACTACGCCTTTGCTGCTCAGTAGCCTCACCACTGCACTGTCCTTCTTCTGTCTGCTTTTTGTGCATTCGGAGGTGATGCGCGACTTGGGGATTTTCGCCTCTGTGGGGATCATGGTCTCGGCCTTGCTTTCCTTGCTGCTGATTCCTCATTTTTATAGGAAAAATAAAAACATAGAAGCCCGCAAAACTTTTCTCGATAGGGTAGGGGCTTACCCTTTTCACCAGAACAAATGGGTAGTAGGGGCAGCCTTGCTGCTTATCTTGGCTAGCTTTGTTGCGTTTCATGAGGTGCGCTTCAATGGCGATATAGCCTCGGTCAATTACCTAAGCGACCGCTATCAGAAAGCACAACAACGACTCGAAACCCTTACCGATAGCAAGTATAAGTCCCTTTATACTACCGCTTATGGCCACTCTTTGGACGAGGCGCTCAGTCAAAACACTCAGCTCTATCATACCCTTACTCAGCTCAAATCCCAAGGCAAACTCCAACAATTCTCCTCCCTGGGAGCCGTAGTACTCCCTTTGGCGGAGCAGCAAAAACGCTTAGAACACTGGAGAAACTTCTGGAGTGAGGAGCGCGTCAAGGCGCTTGCCCACTCGCTCAGTACTCTTGCTCAAGAGACGGGGTTCAAGTCAGGTATGTATGCACCTTTCTTTGCCTACCTTGAGCAGCCCAAAGCGCCCATTACCAACCTCTCTGACTACGAGGCGCTTTCTGCCCTGCCGATCAAGGATTTTATCACCGAAAAAGATGGCTTCTACACCATAGCCAATTTGGTCAAGCTCAACACAGACCAGCGTGATGCCTTTATACAACAAATAGAACAGCAGACGCCCGCAATAGTCATAGACCGCAAGCAGATAAGCGAAACATTCTTGGGCAAGCTCAAGGACGATGTACTCGCTTTGGCCTCCTATGCCTCCTTGGCGATTTTCTTTATCCTCTTAGTGTTCTTCCGCCGTATAGAATTAGTCCTGCTAACCCTTATCCCCATTGCCCTTACGGGAGTGGTAACCACTGCCCTGATGAACCTCTTCGGTTTGGAGTTCAATGTCTTTAGCATGATCGTCTGCACCCTAGTCTTGGGGCACTCAGTGGATTTTAGTATCTTTATGACCTGCGCCCTCCAGAAAGATTATTCCACAGGTAAGGACGAATTGCCTGTATATAAGGTATCGGTATTGCTGGCCTCTATCACTACCTTTTTAGCCATAGGTACTTTGATTTTTGCCAAGCATCCCGCCTTGCGTTCTATTGCCTCAGTCTCTCTCATAGGGATATTCTCGGCCTTATTGCTAACCTTCGTGTTTTATCCGTCGCTCTTTAGGTTCTTTATCTTCAATCGCCCCAAGAAAGGTTTGTCGCCTATCTCGCTGCGTATATTACTAAATACGATTCTATCCATAACCTACTATGTGGTGTTCTCTATCATACTCTCCAATTCGGGTTGGTTGCTCCTCAGGCTCTTGCCCAAGGGGAAAACGCTTTGGCTGCGCACCTTGGCTGCCAAGCTCACTACTTCGGTACTCTATTCCAATCCCTTTGTACGCAAGCGAGTGGAGAATCCCTCCGCGATAGATTTTACTAAGCCTTCGGTGATGATAGCCAACCACAACTCATGGCTCGATACACTTGCTATAGGCATGCTCACCCCACGAGTAAGCTATATGGTCAATGATTGGGTGTATCATTCCGTGGTGTTTGGTCGTTATGTACAGGCGATGGATTTTTACCCTGCCTCCGAGGGAATAGAAAAAGGAATGGATATATTTGCTAAAAACTTTGCCAATGGTTATTCGGCTATGATCTTCCCAGAGGGCAAGCGCTCCGAGAGCAATGTCATTCATCGCTTTCATAAGGGAGCTTTCCTTGTGGCAGAGCACTTCCATAAGCCGCTGACACTTGTGTATATACACGGTAATTCCGAGGTACAACCCAAGGGGGATTTCGCCATTTATGACGGTAGTATCACCGTAGTAGCCGCCGAACAGATAGCGCTTGATGATCCTCGTTTTGGTTCGTCCCCGAAAGAACGTGCCAAGCTAATAGGCAGGTACTTCCGAGAGCAGTTTGCCCTACTGCGTCAGCGTATAGAAGGGGAGGACTACCTCAAGAAAAAACTCTTTCTATGCTACCTATACAAGGAGCCTTATATAGTGCATGCCGTCCGAGCTGATTTCCAAAAGCGTAAAAAGCAGTATCATGAGCTTTCTCTTGCCTTACCAGAAAAGGCCACTATTCTCCATTGGGCTGATGACTATGGCCAAGCCGATTTCTTATGGCTACTTACCCACCCCCAGCGTACCCTTATCACCATAATTGCCGATGACCATAAGCGCGCCATTGCCCAGCAGTCCTATATCACTCACATTCGCAAAATACAATACTATAAAACCCTTCCCGAAGGAGTAAGCTACGACTGGGTAGTGGATACAAGGGGAGAGGATTGGACGGTGAGGCAATTGGCTCATTAGCAAATTACCTCATTAAATTCTTGTTTATTACAAGAAAAAAACCTATATTTGCACGGCTCAAAAAAACTTAACAAGATTAAATTTACCATATATGAAGACCATTAATGATATTTCTTGCAAAGGCAAGAAAGTATTGGTGCGTGTGGATTTCAACGTACCTGTCAATGACCAATTTGAGATTACTGATACCACTCGTATTGAGGCGGCGAAACCTACTATCTTGAAAATCGTTAAGGACGGCGGTAGTGCGATCCTTCTCTCTCACTTTGGACGCCCTAAAGGAAAGGACGATAAGTATTCTTTCTCTCACTTGGTAAAGCAAATAGGAGAGGTACTTGGCGTACCTACTCATTTTGCTCCTGATTGTATAGGGGAAGTGGCTGAAAATACCGCTAAGAACCTACCTGCGGGAGAGGTACTCCTTTTGGAAAACGTACGTTTCTATCCCGAAGAAGAAAAAGGCGATGAGGCTTTTGCTGCTAAGCTCGCTAAGCTCGGCGACATCTATGTCAATGATGCTTTCGGTACCGCTCACCGTGCCCATGCTTCTACTACCATTTTGGCTAAGTTCTTCCCCAAGGATAAGTATTTCGGTTACCTCCTTGCCAAGGAAATTGAAAGTATTGACAAGGTAATGAAATCAGGAGAAAAACCTGTAACCGCTATCTTGGGGGGGTCTAAAGTATCGTCTAAGATTACTATCATAGAAAATATTTTGGATAAGATAGATCACCTAATTATCGGAGGCGGTATGGCCTTTACCTTTATCAAGGCGCAAGGCGGACAGATAGGTAACTCTATTTGCGAAGATGACAAACTGGATTTGGCTTTGGATATCCTTAAGAAGGCTAAAGAAAAAGGCGTACAAGTACACCTACCTGTGGATGTAGTAGCTGCTAATGACTTCAATAACAATGCTTCTACTCAAGTGGTGCCTATAGACAAGATTCCTAATGGCTGGCAAGGCTTGGATGCTGGGGAAAAATCCTTAGAAATCTTCAAGAAGGTAATCCTCGCTTCCAAAACTATTCTTTGGAATGGCCCTGTAGGGGTGTTTGAAATGCCTAATTTCGCCAAGGGAACCATAGCTGTAGGCGAATACGTAGCTGAAGCTACTGCTAAGGGAGCTTTCTCCTTGGTAGGAGGAGGTGACTCTGTAGCCGCAGTAAAACAATTTGGTTTTGAAGACAAGGTAAGCTATGTATCCACTGGAGGTGGTGCTATGCTCGAAAGCTTAGAAGGTAAGATTCTTCCTGGTATCAAGGCTATCAATGATTAAGTATAAAGCATACAAGAGTAAGGGCGAATCTTGATTCGCCCTTATTTTATATAAAAAACTCGTAAAAACAAAACGTTTTTCTTAACCCAATAATAATATTCTACAGAGCAGATAAAAAGATTTCATATTTAGAAAAACTTTTAGAAATAGTATTGTAGTTTTGCATGAAATTTGAGGCAATAACTAATGACTAATCACTAACAACTAACAACTACATTGGATACAAAAGAAATTTTAAAAAAAGTACGTAAGATAGAGATAAAGACCAAGAAGTTGAGCGATAATATCTTTGGAGGGGAATATCATTCGGCGTTTAAGGGACGTGGAATGACCTTTAGTGAAGTGCGCCCTTACCAATATGGAGATGATATCCGCAATATTGATTGGAATGTAACGGCACGCTACAATGAGACCTATGTAAAGGTCTTCGAGGAGGAGCGCGAACTGACCCTGATGCTACTGGTGGATGTCAGTGGGAGTGAACTCTTTGGCTCTCTGCAACAGTTTAAGAATGAGATCCTAACCGAGATAGCGGCGACTTTGGCCTTTTCGGCCTTGCAGAACAATGACAAAACAGGGCTGATTCTCTTCTCTGACCAGATAGAACTATATATCCCGCCTAAAAAAGGCAAGTCGCATATCCTACGTATCATACGCGAACTCATAGAGTTTCAGCCTAAAAACAGGCATACCGATATAGCCAAAGCCTTTGAGTTTCTCAACAAGGTAACCAAGAAAAAGACCATCGCCTTTGTGTTATCGGACTTTATAGGAAGCAATTACCAAAAGCCTCTACAGATAGCCGCACGAAAGCACGACCTTACCGGTATTCGCCTATATGACCCCAGAGAGATGAGTCTGCCGAATGTAGGGCTTATATTGGCCAAAGATGCCGAGAGTGGGGAGCTTTCTTATCTGGATACTACCTCTGCGGCAGTGCGCAAAGCCTATGAGCATTTTTATAAGGAACGTACCGATTATTTTGAAACCACTTTCCGACGCTTAGGGGCAGGCGTGCTTCAATGCCGTACTGATGAGAGTTATACAACCAAATTGTTAGGATATTTCAAATACAGAGCCTGATGTATATAAGAATTAGTTTGTTTTTAATCCTTTTTCCTGTCTTTCTCTATGGGCAGCAGGTAGGCATATCGGCCTCAGCAGATCGCCAGCAGATAAAGATAGGGGAGGAGATACGCTATAGAATCTCGGTAGAGACAGATTCTACAGCTCAGGTGTTTTTCCCAACAGCAGACCAGTTTGCCCCCTTTGAAGTGATTCAAGAGGACAGGATAGATACGCTGCGCGAACATGACAAGATGCGATTGATAAAGGAATACGGCCTTACTCAGTTTGACACAGGTCATTATATATTACCGCCCTTGCGTATTGATGTCAATAGGAAGGAATACACAACCGATTCATTGCGCTTTGCAGTGCAAAATGTGGTGATTGATACTCTGAATAATCCTCCGCTTTACCCTGTAAAATCTGCTTTGGAGATAAAAGAAGCTACTAATAAAGCCTCATCGGGATGGGTGTGGCTCCTAATAGGGCTTCTTGTAGGGCTTGCTTTGGGGGTATATTGGTTTATCCGTAGAAGAAAAAAGCAAAAAATAGAGAATCCGGAGGAAATACTCCCGCCTTTTGACCGAGCACTACTTAAGCTAAAGAACCTCAAAGACTCTCGTTATCTAATAGAGTCTAACCATAAGGAATATTACTCAGTTCTTACCGATATTATCCGTAAGTACTTGGAAGAGGAGATCCATATTGCCGCAACCGAGAGTACTACCGATGAATTATTGACCAAGCTACAAGTATTCTTGGATGCAGGCAAGTTACACCTCTCTTCTGATGTGGTAGAGGAGCTTAGAACGGTATTACGCAAGGCCGATTTGGTAAAGTTTGCCAAGTCAAAACCAGAGGATTTTGAGGTAGAAAACGACCGTAAGTCTATAGAAACCATAGTGGTAAAGACCAACGAAGGCCTACCTGATGTCTCCGAGCAGCAGGAGGACATGGAGGATATTTACCAGAGAAAACGAATGGAAACCCAGCGCAAGAAGCGTCGCAATAGGTATATCATCATAGGCTCGGCGGCCAGTGTGCTACTGCTGCTGATGCTATGGGGTACTTGGTATGCGTTTTCCTTAGGTCGCGGGGAGAATATCAGTATGGAAAACTGGATTACCAGTGCCTACGGCAATCCTCCTATTACCCTCTCTACCCCTCATGTACTCAAGAGAGATGAGGGAATGGTAGGACAGACGAGATTTGTCTATAAGGAAGCCAAAAATCCACTTTCTATCATGCTTATTTCCAATGACTTACAAGGTTATAAAAAGCAAGAAGCGGAAGCAGATCAAGGTCAAGCCGAAAACGAACTTAACGAACTGGCTGTCAAGATGATAGAACTGGAGCTGATGAAATATTTCCAAGGACAGAATATCATGATAAAGGACGACCCTTATACGACTGTACAGGGAGTAGTGGGACATAAGGTCTTTGGTTCTTTCACCCAGCACACCAAAGAAACCCAACAGATGCACTATCAGAGTTATTTCTTTATACGCGAAAGTAACCTCTATATGCTGCTTTTCGCTTATCCAGAGAGTGATAGGGGGCATTGTAATTCCTTGGTGGAGAAGATTATGACAACGATAAATATTCAATAACAACGATGAAATTAGTATTTGCTACCCATAACAAGCATAAGCTTAGCGAAGTACAACGCATGCTCCCACAGGGGCTTACGCTCCTTACCTTGGATGAGATAGGTTGTTTTGAGGACATACCCGAAACCTCTACCACGATAGAGGGCAATGCGATACAAAAGGCACAGTATATCAAAGAACGATATGGTTATGATACCTTTGCCGATGATACGGGCTTGGAGGTAGCTGCTCTGAATAATGCCCCAGGGGTCTATTCGGCACGGTATGCAGGTGAGGCAAAGGACAATGAGGCGAATATAAATCTCTTGTTGGCCAACCTGAAAGATAAGCCTAATAGACAAGCGCAGTTTAAGACTATATTTGCCCTTTGCTTGGGTGAAGAGCTATATACCTTTGAAGGAATAGTTCGTGGAGAAATCACCCATGAGCGCAAGGGAACGGGTGGTTTTGGGTATGATGCTGTATTCTTACCAGAGGACTACAAGGAAACCTTCGCTCAGATGTCAGCAGATGAGAAGAATAGGATCAGTCACCGAGGGCGTGCCTTGCAGCAGCTCAGCGCTTTCCTAAGAAAAGTAGAGAATGAAAAAGTAGCGCGTGAAAAATAAGAATAGCACAAGAGAGATAAAAAAATAGAGATACTTTTTGGAGTATCTCTATTTACTATGGTACAATTTGTTAAACAAGTGTTCTTAGTAAGATGCTATGATCTTATGGATAGAAACAGTCGGGGTGGCAGGATTCGAACCTACGACCTCCTGGTCCCAAACCAGGCGCGATAACCGGACTACGCTACACCCCGAAGGTGATCACGACAGGATTCGAACCTGTGACCGTCTGCTTAGAAGGCAGATGCTCTATCCAACTGAGCTACGTGACCTCAATTTAAAATAAAAATTAACTATGCCACAAAAATAAAGTCGGGGTGGCAGGATTCGAACCTACGACCTCCTGGTCCCAAACCAGGCGCGATAACCGGACTACGCTACACCCCGAATAAGTTAAGATAAAAAAGCGGAGAGACTGGGACTCGAACCCAGGCGACAGTTACCCGCCGACAGATTAGCAATCTGCTCCGTTACCACTCCGGCACCTCTCCTAAACCATAACTATAAATTCACTATTGCAAATAATAGCTCTTATTTGCGGGTGCAAAGATACAACTTTTTTTCATATATACAAAACAATTTCTCGTTTTTTTCTTGATAAAATTTTAATGATAACTAAATGCTTGATTTTCACCAAAAAGGAAGCTGTTCCTTGGTATAAGAAACAGCTTCAAACAAATAGTATGACACTCTTTAAAAGTTATAATGCTATACAGATGTGGGTTCTTGCTGCGCGGTGGCCTCTTCTTCCTCCTTCTTTTCGCGAAGGCGGAGTTCCTTGAGCTTGTCTTCCCACAAGGCTAAGGCTTCATGTTGCTCATGGATACTCTTGAGGGCTTCACGCATAAGTGGGTGTTTCTTATCCACATTGGTAAAGAACTGTAGGTTGTTTTCCAATTGGAGAATTTCCTTGCGGATATCGTCAATCTTTTTGCGTACGAAGATTTCCTCTCTGGCCAAGGCGTTATCATCGTTGGGCATGTGCTCTAATTTGTTGTTGTACTTGATAAGCTCTATTTGCTTCTTATCAAAGTTCAATTTCTTGTAGATAGCACTCATTATTTTATTAAAACGTGTATCTACCACACGTAGCCTTTCGGGTAGCTTGCCAAGGGCATTCCATTTTTCTTGGAAGTCTTCCAGTACTTTGACATCTTCCTCTTGGTTACCAGTCAAAACGAAAGCCTTGAGCTGGTCAAGAAGCGCCTTTTTCTGTTCTATTTCGGCATTTTCCTGCTTGTGCTGGTGGCGTCTTTCCTTGTGGAGACGGTCAAAATAATGGTTGCAAGCCTCACGGAACTCTTCCCACATAGCATTGGAGAGCTTACGAGGGATAGCCCCGATTTGCTTCCAGTCCTCTTGTATCTTTTGGATCAGAGGGGTAACCACTTCCCAGTCGGTACTGTCCTTATGAGCGTTGGCAATGGCTATGAGTTCTTGTCGCTTAGCGATATTTTCGTTCTGTGTCTTTTTGTTTTCCTTATAGAAATGGTTCTTTTGCTTACTGAAAGCACGGATAGCCTCAATGAAGCGTTGCCATATAGGTTCGGAATCCTCCTGAGGCACACGGCCTATTTTTTGGAACTCTTCGCGTAGCTCATTGACCTTAGCTATGGCCTTTTGGTACTCACTATGAGAGGAGGCTTGTTGCTTGGTAATCTCCTCAATTTGGCTGATGATACCCAATTTCTTGTGTTTGTTATCCATAAACGATGCCTCCAAGCGCTTCAAGAAAGCTTGTCGCTTGTCGTGGATTTCCTTGGTAATAGCACTGAATTGTTCCCATAGTTTTTCGCGGTATTCCTTTTCCACTGGGCCTGTGTCCTCTTTCCAAATCTTGTGTAAGAGCTGGAGTTCTCGGAAAGCCTTTTGTACATCAGCTTCAGCCAGTAGCGCTTGGGCTTTTTCTATGAGCTTGTTCTTTTTTTCCAAGTTTTGCTTGAAATCATTCTCTTGGTAATTGCGTGTAAGGCTCAAGTAGTCAAAGAAATTGTCCGTATGATGATTGAAGTTGTTCCAGATATCGTTGTAATACTCTCTGGGGACAGCACCGATCTCATACCATTTCTTTTTTAGGTCAAGGAATTTGCGCAAGAGGGTATTGGTATCCCATGCCACATCGTCCTTACCTAAGGAAATAAGGTTCTTTATCTCGTTTATAATCTCTTGTTTGCGTTCCAGATTGCTCTTGAGTTCACCTTCGAGTTGCTTTTGGTGTTGCCCTTTGAGCTGTTTGTACTGTTGGTAAGTCTTATAGAAAGTATCGCGGATGGGCAAGGAGAAAGAAAAGTCCTTATCCTCGGCGCCTTCTTGGCTTAGGAACTGGGCACGCTTTTCCTCCACTATTTGGGCATAGCGGTTATCAAAGGCTTTTTTGATGGCCTCCACATGAGGTCTGATAGCGGTAATTTTCTCGTGATCAATAAGTTTCTTTAATTCATGTTGGAGCGCTTCCAAGTCTAAATTATCATAATTAAGCATGGGGATTTCATGCTTTCTTTTCTCTTCCGTATCTTCGGCACTACGAGCATTCTCCTGTTGTATCTCCGTTAAGAAATCAGCAGAAGTATTTCCAAGCGTTGCTTCTTGCACTTGCTCAGCAGGTGCTTGAGCAGAGACATCTTGGGATGATTTTTTTTCGTTTTCTAACATAGAATGAAATACTATTGTGATTAATTTTTCTCCAAAGTTACAATTTTTTTGTCAATTTGCCAAAAAAAATGGCAATAAAGTGCGAAATGAAATAGATAATATATTGTAATTGATTGATAATGAGGGGTATATATATTTAAAAAAGTCCTACTTTTTTTGCACCAAAAGCATCGGCAACGCTGCTGGTGGCCACTACAGCGGCTGTTTCGGTACGTAGCCGATGGGGCGATAAAACCACAGGAGTGAACCCCATGGAGAGGGCTTTTTCAATCTCTTTGGAGGAGAAATCACCCTCTGGGCCTATTAATATGGTAATGTTCTTCACAGAGCTGGGCAAGGCGTAGAGCTGCTCGAAGAGGGCTAGGCGGTTACCTTCTTGACAATGAGCGATGTATTTGGCCTCATTGGGTACCTTATTGAGCCATTCGAGTAGGGTAATGGGAGGGTTGATTTTGGGTAGGTAGCATTGTAGGGATTGCTTCATGGCTGAAAGCAGGATTTTTTCAAGTCGCTCTGTCTTGATG
The DNA here is from genome assembly GCA_963528845.1 of uncultured Capnocytophaga sp. GTDB lineage: Bacteria > Bacteroidota > Bacteroidia > Flavobacteriales > Flavobacteriaceae > Capnocytophaga. The sequence continues at coordinate 33,390 of CAURXJ010000007.1, forward strand.
ACCTTTCGCTCGGAATGTTCACAGATAATAGGGGTGAGTTCCTGTAGGCCTATTTCCATGGCTTTTTCTACGAACCATTCGTAACGTTCGTTCATCTTGGTAGGTGCTACAACCATGTGTAAGTGGTAGGGGGGGGCAGGGGTTAGCTCACAAGAGCGCAAGTGGACAAGGCACTTCTTGTCGCTTACCTCAAGTATTTGGCCTTGGTATAGGTATCCTTTGCCATCGGTGATGTGGAGAGTGTCACCTGCTTTTTTGCGTAACACCTTGTATATGTGGGTACTTTCTTCCTTGTCAAAGAGGAGGGTCTCACTCTCAGGGCTAAGGGAAGGGTGATAGAATAGTTGCATGATTTTTTGCGGACAAAAGTAAGGATAATTTGCCAATTAGCCAATTAGTCAAGCGGTTAATTAGCCAATCGATTTTTGCTAATTTGCTGAGAAATAATTTTGATTATAAAAATATTTTTTATACATTTGCTCCGCCAAATGGAGCTTTCCATTTGTGTGAAATTTCTATAGTAAATAATGGATAAAACCGTTTTACAGTATAATAAGGTAATAGCCCATTGTCAGGCTATATTTGCAGATAAGATGAAGGATTATGGGAGTGCATGGCGGACGCTTCGCTTGCCATCGCTTACCGATCAGTTATTTATAAAAGTACAGCGCATTCGCACCCTTCAGGAGAAACAAGTGCGAAAGGTGGAAGAGGATGAGGCTACAGAGTTTGTCGCTGTGGTAAATTACTCCATTATGGCACTGATACAGCTGAAGTTATCGGTGGCTAGTGAGCCTGATTTGTCCTTAGAGCAAGCCGTTACCCTTTATGAGGAAATGGTAGGGGAGACCCAAGGGCTGATGCTGCGCAAGAACCATGATTATGGGGAGGCATGGCGTAGTATGCGCCTGAGCTCACTGGCCGATCTTATTCTTCAGAAAATACTTAGAATCAAACAAATAGAAGATAACAAAGGAAAAACCCTCATCAGTGAAGGTGTAAAGGCTAATTATCAAGATATGGTTAATTATGCCGTTTTCGCCTTGATTCTTTTGGAGGAACATAATGAGAAAAACAATGAAAAAAATTAGTATTTCCATTGTACGCCTTATTGTAGGTGTCGTTTTTATCATAAGTGGATTCGTAAAATTGGTGGATCCTATAGGTTTTTCTTTCAAATTGGAGGAATATTTTGAGCCACCGGTGCTCAATATGCCATTTTTTATCCCCTACGCCTATCCTATAGCTATATTTGTAGTAGCATTTGAGCTTATTTTGGGGGTATTACTACTTTTAGGGTTCTTAAGGAAGTTTACCCTGCTTTCTCTGTTGGGACTTACCATCTTCTTTGGGTTTCTTACCTTTTACTCTGCCTATTTCAATAAGGTAACGGACTGTGGTTGTTTTGGAGATGCACTGAAATTTACCCCATGGGGTTCCTTTACCAAGGATATGGTATTGCTGTTTTTAGCCTTAATTCTCTGGTGGGGAAGAGATTATATCAAGCCCTTGTGGAGTAATAAGGTATCCGCAGCCCTGCTTACCCTTACCGTAGTGGGCTGTATAGGTTTAGTCTGCTACACTCATAAGCACTTGCCCATCATAGATTTCCGCCCTTACAAGATAGGAGTTAATATCCAAAAAAACATGGAAATCCCCGAAGATGCCCCCAAGGCAGTGTATGATTATCATTGGAAATTCAAGGTAGGGGATAGAGAAGAGACCATCACCACTCAGGGAGCTTACCCAGAGGTAGAGGGAGGCGAATACCTCTCGGTAGAGACCGAATTGGTTTCTAAGGGGTATGAACCGCCTATACATGACTTTGTGATCCAAAACCAAGGTGAGGACGTAACGGCACAGCTTCTTTTAGAACCTAAGTTGCTATTGGTTACCTCCTATGACCTTAAGCGAGCTAACCTAACGGGTTTTGTTGCTATTAAGCGATTGACCGACAAGGCACTCAAGGCTGGCTATAAGGTGGTAGGCCTTACCCCCTCTCCAGAGCAAGCCAAGCGACTACTGGGCAGCTATGGACTTAATTTTGACTTCTATGCGATGGATGTTACCCCACTGAAGACCATGGTGAGAGCCAATCCTGCCGTGATCCGATTGGAAGCGGGAACAATCAAGCAGAAAGTAAGCTATAACGATACCGATAAAATAGAATTGTAATGGAACAACCACAAGAGGAGATGTCTTTCCTTGCACACCTAGAGGTACTGCGATGGCATATCATCAGGGCAATCATGGTGGTTGTAGGGGTAGCGCTATTGGCTTTTTTCTTCAAGAGTTATATATTCAAGTATATTATTCTCCCTCATACCGAGGGGGACTTTCCTACCTATAAGTTTTTTTGTGAGATAGGACGCTTTTTTGGTTCAGAAACAGACTTCTGTAGCCAGAAATTGCCATTGGTGATACAGAACCGAACCATGACGGGGCAGTTCTCGGCCACTCTATGGATTTCCTTTTGGACAGGGATAGTGATAGGCTTCCCTTACCTGATGTATGAGATGTGGCGCTTTATCTCCCCTGGCCTCTACCAGCAGGAGCGAAAGATGGCTAAGGGCTTTATAGGGATTACCTCTGTACTATTCTTCATAGGAGTGCTCTTTGGTTACTATATTATAGCACCACTTTCTATTCATTTCTTTGCTACCTACTCAGTGGTAGGAGGAGAACAAATGATTAAGAATGAGATAGATATAGGTTCTTATATAGATATGTTGCGCTCCTCGGTAGTCTCTTGTGGGCTAATCTTTGAACTGCCTGTAGTGATTTACTTTTTGGCCAAGCTAGGGATTGTAACGCCTGATTTTATGCGTAAATATCGCAAGCATGCTATTATAGTAACGCTAATTTTGGCCGCTATTATCACCCCACCCGATGTGGCTAGCCAAGTGATTGTCTCTATCCCTATACTGCTGTTGTATGAAGTGAGTATCTTTGTAGCCAGATATGTACAGCGCAAGCAAGAAAAGAATTAAATTAAATTGATATACCAAGAATGAATTTTACTCCTGATTTGAGCCAACTACCTCATTGGCTGACATTGAAAAAGATCTGCAAAGGGCAAGCGGTACTGGATTTGCTCATCTGTGGGCAAGAGTTTGAGACCTATCACCGCTATATGCCTAGCCTCCAAGAGGAATACGAGGGGAATGAGGCACGTATAGGCTTTGATTTTGAAGAAGAAGACGGCCCATCACTCCATTTGTTTTTCACAGAAAAAGGGTGTATCATAGTCCCTAGTGTTTGTGAGAACTTTTCGTCAGTTGAGGGTGCTTTTGAAAAACGAATTCCTAAGGAATTTCAGGCTTTTTACAGAAAAAATTACCACGAACAGGATATTCCTTTTGTCATCTGTGCACAGGAGGACAAGCCATGGCAGCTGATTACCCAGTTTGAGATAGAGGAAGAGATCTTCACCCTCAAGCACTTATGTGCTGATGCCGAATTCTACAAGGATTGGGCAACTATTTTCTTTGGAGAAGAGACCGAATACCTCAACGACGATGCCTCGACTGAGACTATAGAGGCACTCTACCAAGGGAAGGTACTTTCTGAGGCTATGGTATATACAATAGTGAGGAGTGTTCAGGATTGGCTGTTCTTGGAAGAGGAACTTAATCATATACCTTATCGGTTTGATTTTTAATAAGCCAATTTGTCAATGAATCAATGAGTCAATTTGCTAATGAGCTGGATAGGATAAATAGAAACAATGCAAATAAAAGAATTACTAAAAAATAACAAAATAAGCTTACGTACATACAATATTTGTATGGAACAACAGTGGCATTCGTCGGAGGATATTCGTAACTATTACAACGAATATAAGCACTTTGATGGTATAAAAAACTGTGGCAAACGTTCTATGGAGGAGCTTATGCGTATTTCTTCTTCGGATTTTTTTGATAGATTGCAACAGGAGGATATGCTCCACAAGCAACTTTTATCCTCCTTCCAAACTCTTGTGCCACTACAGAGGGAGATTATTGATAGTTATATCCAAATGATTACCACCAGCCTACCGCCAAGGCTGAAAAATACCCTGGATATGTACTTCACCCAAGGGATGTCATTGAAGGCTTTCTATGATTTCTATACTCAATCACAGGAAAAAGCCATCAAAATAAGGGGTATAGGGCGAAGAAATACCTTAGACCTGAATATCTATTTTGATAAGATAAAATACTTTATCATAGAGATTAGCAAGGTGAAAGATCCTGATAAGATCATGGTATTCAAGGAGATGTGCGTCAATCAGAATATTTACCCTATTGAGAATATCCCCACGGAGGTAACCCGATTGGGCTTCTTCAAGGTAGTGGATTATTTGCTGACGACCCCAGCCTTGTTTGATGAAGGTAAGATCAAGCTTTTTTCCAAGGCTTTTAGGTTCTATCAGTATACTACGGGCTTAAAACTCAGGGAGATAGGCAAGCAAATGCAGATTACTCATGAGCGTGTACGCCAGATTCGCAACCAAGTGATCTGCGATTTTTTTAAGAAACTACCTGTGATTCGCGCCTTTAATGATGACTTGCTTACTCAGGGAAAGATAGATGTATCGGGCGATGTGGTTACCCTGACCCCAGAGCAGGTAGTATGGCTTAACCAAAAGAGCCAAACCCAGTTCACGGAGAACTTTATTTACTTTATTCTCTGTATCTATCTAGAAAGGTTTGAGATCGTAGGCAGCCTCTCCGATGTGCTCTATCCGCATTTCTCTAAGAAGAAAAACAGACATAATTGGAAACGCATCTATCTGGTATCCAAGGTTATATATCCACATTTTGATTGGGACGGTTTTGTAGCTGATATCACCACCCTACTGGAGGCAAAGACAGCAAAGGCGTATGAACTTTCACTCAAGGATAAAGTCTCTGCTTTTATGCTGGATCGCACCGTCTCATGGGAGCGTGTAGCTATGGTGGCGGCACTGATACTCAAGGACGAGTTTGGACTAAAGGTGGAGGGAGACCATATCATCATTCCTCGCAACACCTATAAGCAGATCAACGAATATGCCTATGAGGCTTTGGAGGCCTTGGGCACCCCCTCCTATGTGGAGGAAATCGCTGAAAAGGTCAAGGAACTCTATCCTCAGACCAACTTTACCCATGCGGGGATTCGCTCCTCTCTCAAGCGAGAATATGGGTTTGTTCCCATAGGGAGAAGCAGCAATTTTGGACTGAAGAAGTGGGAGTCTACCGTGGAAAATTTTAAAGGGGGGACTATCCGAGATATAGTTAAGGAGTTCCTACAGCAACAACAGCGCCCACAGACTCTCCAGCAGGTGACTACCTATTTGCTACAGTATCGCCCTCATACCAACTCCAAGAGTGTACTAACGAATCTCAAGGCGGAGGCCTCCGATACTTTTGAGTTTTTCCAGAACTCACTCATAGGCCTTAAGGGTGTCAATTACCCTGAAGAATACGGCTTGGTGGTGGAGCAACCTGTTAAGAAACGTACTTGGGAGGAGAATTATCAGGCCATGAGCGAGTTTGTTCGCACTTATAACCGTCTTCCCTTATCCTCGGATAAGATTCCTCAGGCTATAGTACTCTATCGCTGGATGAGTGTACAGCGAAACCTCATCAAGAATGGACGTGTATCGGGGGAAAAACAAGCACTGTTCCATGCACTTATAAACCAAAATTATGAAAACATTACGAGCTGAAAATATAGTAAAAGAGTACAAAGGGCGTAAGGTCGTTAAGGGTATTTCCTTGGAAGTGAAGCAAGGAGAGATCATCGGTCTCTTAGGGCCTAATGGGGCAGGTAAAACCACGTCCTTCTATATGATAGTAGGCTTTATCAAGCCCAATGCAGGACATATCTACCTCAATGATAAGGAGATCACCCGATACCCAATGTATAAGCGCGCCCAGAACGGCATAGGCTACTTGGCACAGGAGCCTAGTGTATTCAGAAAGATGAGCATAGAGGACAATATCCTCTCGGTACTGCAACTGACCAAGCTCACCAAGAAAGAACAGCTCTACAAAATGGAGTCCCTGATAGATGAGTTCAACTTAGGTCATATCCGTAAGAACAGAGGTGACCTGCTCTCAGGGGGCGAACGTAGGCGTACAGAGATCGCCCGTGCGCTGGCTACCAGTCCTGACTTTATCCTTTTGGATGAACCCTTTGCAGGGGTAGACCCTATTGCGGTGGAGGATATACAGAACATTGTCTTTCAACTGAAAAACAAGAATATAGGTATCCTAATCACCGACCACCGCGTGGAGGTAACCCTACCGGCTACCGACCGTACTTACCTGATGTACGAGGGAGGTATCCTCAAGGCAGGTTTGCCCGAAGAACTCGCCTATGATCCTATGGTCAGGGAAGTGTATCTGGGAAATAACTTTGAACTAAAGAAAAGAAATTAAGAAATAAATACGTAAAAACAATCATAATGTCAGCTATTGAACAACTAACCGATCTTACCACTCAGGTGCGTAGGGACATTTTGCGAATGGTACATGCAGTAAATTCAGGACATCCAGGAGGTTCACTGGGTTGTGCAGAGTTTCTGGTATGCCTATATAACGAGGTGATGGATATCAAGTTACCTTTTGCCATGGACGGACGAGATGAAGACCTATTTTTCCTCTCCAACGGCCATATATCCCCTGTATTCTATAGTGTGCTAGCACGCAGAGGGTTCTTCCCAGTGAGTGAGCTAGCCACTTTCCGTAAGATTAGCTCCCGCTTACAAGGGCACCCCACTCCATGCGAAGGCTTGGAGGGGATACGTATAGCTTCAGGTTCCTTGGGACAAGGCCTTTCGGTAGCCATAGGAGCGGCACTGGCCAAGAAGCTCAACGGAGATCGACATCTTGTCTATACCCTACATGGCGACGGAGAGCTACAAGAAGGACAGATATGGGAAGCGGCTATGTATGCCGCAGGTAAGGGTGTAGATAACCTTATAGCCACTGTAGATTACAACAAAAAACAGATAGATGGCCCCACTGACGATGTGCTCCCGCTGGGCGACCTTAAGGCTAAGTTTGAAGCCTTTGGTTGGCAAGTGCTCACCATAGAGCAAGGCAATGACATCGCTGCTATCTTGGACGGTCTTAAAGCCGCTAAAGCCCTTACAGGTAAGGGCAAACCCGTATGTGTACTCTTATGTACAGAGATGGGACATGGGGTAGATTTCATGATGGGCACCCACGCTTGGCATGGTAAGGCACCCAACGACGAACAGTTGGCCAAAGCCTTAGCACAAAACCCAGAGACTTTGGGTGACTACTAATAAAAAAGGCGAGCCGTACGGCTCGCCTTACTTATCAAACTCTTACACGCCATCCGAAAGGATCTTCAGCTCTGTTGTATTGTATATTAAGCAAATATTCCTTGATACGTGCGGCAAAGCTATCCTTAAGCTCAGGTAGGCGATATTCCTTACCCTCATAACTAAAAGCAGCCACAGGACTTACTACAGCAGCAGTACCACAGCCAAAAATCTCCTTAAGGGTACCTTTTTCTGATGCTTCCAATAACTCACTAACGGTGATAGGACGAGATTCGAAAGCAATTCCGAGCTTTTCGGCTACAGCCATCACACTTCGGCGGGTAACCCCATCCAAGATACGTTCGGTAGGAGGAGGGGAGATCAGGGTATCACCTATACGTACCACAATATTCATAGTGCCACATTCTTCTAACTTTTGGTGGGTGGCATCGTCCGTCCAAATCACTTGTTGGTAGCCCTCTTCTTTGGCCAAGGCAGTAGGGTAGAATTGGCCAGCATAGTTACCAGCAGCCTTGGCAAAGCCCACGCCCCCATTGGCAGCACGGCTGTAGTGGTCGGCGATTTTCACTTTGACCTCCTGCCCCTTGTAATAGCTCTGTACGGGGGAGGTGATAATCATAAAGCGGTATTGGTCAGAAGGATTGGCCTGTACCCCAGGGGAAGTAGCAATCATGAAAGGACGTAGGTAGAGCGCATTGCCAAAGCCAGGTTGTACCCATAGGCGGTCTAAATCTACCAAAGTCTTCAAGGCTTCATCAAAGAGGTCTTCAGGGAACTCAGGCATAGCCATACGCTTGCAGGACTTATTGATACGCGCATAGTTCTCCGTAGGGCGGAAAAGGAACACTTCGCCGCGGTCATCTTTGTAGGCCTTCATACCCTCGAAGACCGCCTGCCCGTAGTGGAATACACTTAAAGAAGGTTCTACCGAGAAAGGCCCATAAGGCACGATACGAGGGTCTTGCCACTTGCCGTCCTTGTAATCACAGATGAACATATGGTCGGAGAAAACTTGTCCGAAAGACAATTGGGAGAAATCAATATCCTGTAGCCTGCTTTGTGCTACCTTTTCAATAGAAATAGAGAATTTTGTAGTACTCATTATTTTCTTATTAAAATTATTATCTTCTTGAAATGCAAAGGTACGAATTAAATAATTAATGATTGGTGATTAATGATTAATTAACGCAAAGCCTAAAATAATGCCAATAATAATGATTAATGATTAATGCCAGCAATGATTAATGCCAGCAATGATTAATGCCAACAATGATTAATGCCAACAATGATTAATGCCAACAATGATTAATGCCAGCAATGATTAATGCCAGCAATGATTAATGCCAGCAATGATTAATGCCAGCAATGATTAATGAGAGTTCAATATAATGAAAGCATCCACAAAGACAGCTGTGGGCACTTGCTGGCTATCCCCCTCAAGAGGCAGGGTTGTTACAAAGTTCTATAAATAACAAACTCCCACGGATTTTACGGATTTTCACGGATAAAAAGGTTATTATTCTTGAGTATAACGTTGAGATTTTCACAGATAAATAAGGCCTTCGGCCTTATAATAACGTGAGTTCGACGTAAGCAAATTATATTTTTCTCCCACAGATTCCACGGATTTTCACGGAGAGAATGATATAACAACTAAGTATAACTCCTTAATTTCCACGGATAAATAAGGCCTTTGGCCTTATAAAAATCTGTGTAAATCGCAACAGCACAATTACACTAACATAGAAAATCTGTGAAATCCGTAAAAATCCGTGGGAGCTTTCGTTATATCGAACTCACATTATAATAATCCGCGAAAATCGTAGGAGCATGATTACACTAACATAGAAAATCTGTGAAATCCGTAAAAATCCGTGGGCGACTTTTCTCTTTTGTAAGAGATAAATTTCACAAGAACAGCCTATAATAAGACTTTGTAACAACTCTGATTTGTAGGGGAGCTTATAGGAGGATTTGAAAATCAATAAATTACATAACTTTTGAAACTTGAGTTATTAGTCATTAATTTAAGTTTCGCAAGTCGTTTTTAGGTTGCTATTGAAATTGTAAGTAACTGATAAACAATTATTTGTAAAAACCTCCCCCCTCCAAAGGGAAAGTCCGCGAGAGCGGAGTATGTGTCTTTAAGGGCGTTGAAATGGTCTAATTTGTTTATTAAATTAGAAAATTTCCCTTTTATAACTTATTGAACCTCTATCACTTACTAACTCCCCCCTTGAGGGGGGGTAGGGGGGATGTTTTGAAAATCAATAAATTACATAACTTTTGAAACTTGAGTTATTAATCATTAATCATTGTTGGCATTAATCATTAATCATTATATAGACTTTTATTGTTAAAAAAGATTAATAATTTTGTTATATTCATATTATGTAAATAATATATATTAAATATAAAAATTTTATTTTGTAATTAGAGAAAAAATACTATTTTTGTGGCAGATATAAGACATATTATAATAAGAGGCGTAACTAACTTAAAATAAGCTCTCAAAGTCGTCTTTTGAGGTAGGTTGTTTTTCAGTAAGCACTTGCAAGAGGGTAGGATTTGATTATGAAACGTTTGTTATTTTGTTTGGCATTGGGTGTTTTTTCCTTAGGCTATGGGCAAGGAAATGATAAGATACTAAAAGCGACCTATACTTGTCATGTAATACTTTCAGAGAAAGGAGATTTTGATACGGTCTTGTATGCTGATGATACCCATTCTCAGTTTGTCTTTGATCAAAAAGCGAATACAGTGACTACAGAAGAGGGTTATAAAATAAAGTTATCAGCAGCTTATTATATTAGTGATTATGATTTTCAAACACAGGAAGTTCATGCCAATAGAACTGTAGATAAGGTGGTACTTTCTTCTCGATGGAAGAATGATTTGGCATGGGAGATTACTGATGAGGAAAAGGAAATAGCAGGTTATAAGGTACGTAAGGCAGTAGCAGCGTCTTATGGAGATAAGAAGGATCCGTTTTATACAGGGAAAGTAACAGCATGGTTTACAACAGATGTCCCTATCCCTACAGGGCCAGAGCATTATTATGGTTTGCCAGGGCTTATTGTAGAATTATACTACGACATTACCAGAAAAGGCTATACACTTAAGAAAGTAGAGCAAATCTCTAAGGAGGATTATACTTTTGTTCCCCTTACGAATGAAAATCCTATCAGTAAGGAGGATATGATTTATAACTATTACCATTCAAAAGAAGTTAGAGCAGTAATTAAAACTGCTAAAAAGAAAAAGAAATGATTTCAGTCTCTTGTATTTTAATTAGTTAAAAAGAGGAGGATTATTTCTATCTTCCTCTTTTTCAATAAGTAAGAGAGTTGGTAAAGATTAAAAAATAAAATTATTTGGTAAATCTAATGAGGCGCAACTAACTAAATACAGTCCTTAAAGTCGTCTTATGAGGTAAGGTGTTTTTCAGTAAGCACTTGCAAGAGGGTAGAATTTGATTATGAAACGTTTGTTATTTTGTTTGGCATTGGGTATTTTTTCCTTAAGCTATGGACAAGGAAATGATAAGATACTAAAAGTGACCTATACACATCATGTGTTACTTTCAAAAAAAGGAGATTTTGATACAGTCTTGTATGCTGATGATACCCATTCTCAGTTTGTCTTTGATCAAAAACCTAAATCATTTAAAACGGATGAAGGCTATGATATGACTTTTTCTTCAGAATATTACATAAGTGATTATAATTTTCAGACACAATATATTCATGATAATAGGCTGCTCGATGGGGTAATGCTTTCTTCCCAGTGGAAAAATGACTTAGTATGGCAGATTACTGATGAAGAAAAGGAAATAGCAGGCTATAAGGTACGTAAAGCGACAACGGATTCCTATGGGGACAAAGGATTTGAATTTTATAAAAGGAAAGCAATTGCTTGGTTTACTACAGATATTCCTATTCCTACAGGGCCTGAACGCTATTACGGCCTGCCAGGGCTGATTGTAGAACTATATTATGAAAGAACAAGAGAGGGGTATAGCCTTAAGAAAGTAGAGCAGGTCTCTAAAGAAGATTATACTTTTGTTCCTCTTACGGATGAAAATGCCATAGGAAAAGACGAGATGATTTATAACTATCTTCGCTCAAAGGAAGTAAAAGCTATTTTGAAAGCTGCTAAAAAGAAAAAGAAATGATTTCGGTCTCTTATCTATTAAAAAAACAACTTAAACTATTTAATAATATGAAAAAAACATTAATTTTTCTGTTCTTATTGTTTTTTTCCTTTGTATATGGGCAAGGAAATGATAAGATATTAAAAGTAACTTATGTCTATAGAGTGTTTTTTAAAGAAGGAGATTTTGATACTGTATTATATGCAGATAATAATCATTCTCAATTTGTTTTGGATCAGAAAATTAGATCCTTAACAACAGAGGAAGGGTTTAATCTTAATATATCTCCTCAATATTATGTTAGTAATTATGATTTCCAAAAAGAGGAAGTTCAAGCCAATAGAGTTATAGATAAAATAGTACTTTCCTCCCAATGGAAAAACGACTTAGTTTGGGAAATCACTGATGAAGAGAAAGAAATAGCAGGTTACAGAGTACGCAAAGCCATTACAGATTCTTATGGAGATAAGAATGGGGATAATATTTATTTAGGAAAGGCAATAGCTTGGTTTACTACCGATATTCCTATTCCTGCAGGTCCCGCCTATTATCAAGGCTTACCAGGGCTTATTGTAAGTATATCTTTTGATAAAACAAGGATAGGATATACCCTTAAAAAAGTGGAATATATCTCTAAAGAAGATTATACTTTTATTCCTCTTACGAATGAAAATGCTATCAGTAAGGAGGATATGATTTATAACTATGCTCACTCAAAGGAGGTAAAAGATGTAATCAAAGCCGCTAAAAAGAAAAAGAAATGATTTCAGTCTCTTATCTATTAAAACAACTTAAACTATTTATAATATGAAAAAAACATTAATTTTTCTGCTCTTATTGCCTTTTTCCTTTGTATATGGGCAAGGAAATGATAAGATATTAAAAGTAACTTATATTAGAGGAAATTTTATTTCTCCTGAGGGAGATTTTAAGGTTTATTTATATGCAGATGATAAGAAATCTCAATTTGTTTATCATCAAAAAAGAGGCGTATTTTCTAAAGGAGATTTTGAAATGTCACTTCCATTCTTGAAATACATAAATGACTATGATTTTTTAACACAAGAAGTACAAGATAATAGAGTGTTACAAGATAGTACATTGTTATTTTCCCAATGGAAAAATGATTTGATATGGGAAATCACTGATGAAGAATCAGAATTAGAAGGCTATAAAGTACGAAAAGCAATTGCAACCAATACACTTGAGAAGTATTATGGAAAAAAAGTAATAGCATGGTTCACAACAGATATACCACTACCTTTGGCTCCTGCTCGCTATTATGGTTTGCCTGGACTTGTCGTAAGATTGTATTATCAAAAAGAGAACGAACCTTTTTATACCTTAGATAAGGTAGAATATATCCCAAAAGATAAATATCATTTTGTTCCATTGGATAAGGAAAATTTGGTGGAAAAAGAGGATGTTGTGTACTATTTCCATAAAAATCCCAAAATGATAAAGGAAATTCAAAAAGCTGCCAAAAAGAAAAGAAAATGATTTCAGTCTCTTGTATTTTAATTAGTTAAAAAGAGGAAAGTGCTTATTTCCTCTTTTTTAATTTAAAGTCCTAATGCTCTAATAAAATAATTATGAAAAAATATATCTTTATATTTCTCTCTGTTCTAAGTAGTTATGTCGTGAATGCACAGACACAGGTAAAGGGAAAAATCACCGAGGAAGGGAGTGGTACTCCACTTTCCAATGTGATGGTGCTCTTCTACAACGAAACTAATAACAAAATAGAGACCTATACCCAGAGCAACGAGCAAGGGGAATATACCCTTGGGAAACGCTTTGCCGAGGGGATTTATAAGCTGGAGGCCTCCAAGTTGGGCTATCATAAGGATGCCAAACGGATCGTGATAGGTACAGAGGCGGACAAGGTGGTGACCTTTGACTTTGTCCTAAAGTCCAAAGTGTATGAGGTAGAGGGAGTTACCTTTGAAAAACGTGCGCCTATAGTGGTTAAAAAGGATACCATTATCTATGACATTCCCCACTTTACCGATACCCATGACGAGAGTTTGGAGGAGGTGTTGGCTAAGATTCAGGGCTTTAAGATCTTGCCCAATGGAGAGATAGAAGTCAATGGCAAGAAGATTCGTAAGGTGCTGGTAGATGGCAAGGAGATATCGGACTTTGGGGCGGCGATGATCACTCGTTCGCTCTCCCCTGAGAAAGTGGAGAAGGTGGAGGTGCGTTTTGATGAAAAGAACGAAAAGCTCAAGGAAAGCCTTTTGGATGCTGAGAACTTCGTGGTACTGGATATTACCCTTAAGAAAAACGTAAAGAGATCTCTCTTTGGCAAGCAACGGTTTTCGGCGGGTTATCAGCAGCGGCCTAAGATAGGGGGGCTGACCAATCTCTTTTCGCTTAACTCTAAGGCCAATATACAGTTCTTTGCCGAGAATAATAACTTTAATAAGAATGAAATAGACCTCTATGCCATACGCAATATAGGAGAGGAGGCTTTTGCCCGAATCTTCACTACTCCTGTGGATATGGAGGACATCAAAACCAGACAAACCTATCAGGAAGAGACCTTTGGTTTTGAGGATTTTATTACCAATGATAATGCTATTGTAGGGCTGTCCATGAACTTTCCACTGAGCAATACAACTGACCTCTATATAGGGAGCTTTAACAATTATCATTTCTTAGAAAAGGAATATGCCCAACAGAGTTTTTTTGATGGGCAGCAGGTCTATGCACAAGAGCAACAGCACTATAGCAACGAATACAACTCCAAGAACAAAATCCAGCTCAAGCATACCTCTGAGGGCTTGAAGGTAAATGCCGACCTGAACTATGTGTATTTTGACCAAGCCCTACAGGGCGATGTAAGGGACACCTACCAAAACCTTTTTAAAAAGAAGCACTATACGAGCAACTTCTATTTCAACCAACGTATGGAATACAAGCTCAGTGAGGCGTGGGGAGTGTTCTCGGATTTGTCTTTCTCCAAGGAGGATTTTACCATCCATTCGCGGCTCTTTACCAATCACCCTTTGGCGCTTTCTTTCTTTGGTATAGCGGATGATTTTCGTCAGGAAAACAGAAATGTACAGCGCTTGTTGCAGAGCAGGACAGGGCTGGTCTACCAATCAGGACTTTTTGGTACTCATACTTTCGGTTATAAGTATCATGGCAACAGTCTTGAGAACGAAAAGCTGTCCCAAGTAGCGGCTTTTGCAGCCCAACATAGGAAATACCATAGTGAGAACCGCTCTTTGTTCTATAAGAATGTGTTGTATCTAGGAGATTTTGATCTGCAATTGCAAGGAGAATACACCTCGGCTCGTTTTCCCTATGGCGATGGCAGTGGTTATGGAGAGAAAACCAAGTCCTATTTCCAATACAATGCTCATGTGGGGTACAACTTTAGCAGTCGTAGTTCCTTATGGGCAGAAGTCTCTCACCTGTTGGATTACTATCCCTTGCAGAAAGCTACCTTTGGCGATGTGCTGCAAGACTACCAAACCATATATAGAACCCAGCAAGGGATACAGCCTTTTTATAACACCTCTTATGCACTGCACTTCTCCAATAGTTTTTACAATGGAGGAGAGCTATATGTAGCCTATCTGAGGGGGATTTCCAATAATGTAAATAGTCAGTCGTTTAATGATTATTTTATCTTTACCAATGCCAACCAGTTATCGAGCCATTATGACCTGTTTTCTTTCCAATACGAAGGCAAAATCAGCGACTGGAAGCTAAGCTATAGGGCAGAGCCAGAGTTTCTTTTTAACAGCTCGGAATACCTCTATAGGGGAGAGGTTGCTCATACGACTGCTTATCGCTTATTTGCAGGGCTGAAATTCACCTATACGCCCCATGAGCAGGTAAGATTGTATTATTATCCTAAGTATAGCTATTTTATCTTTGACAACAGTATCTCACAAGGGCAAGGGAAGTTTGATTTTCTGACCAATAAGTTGGAACTCACTACCTATTTCTTTGATAAAAAGCTATTGGCAGAAGCAGGGTTTCAGCAGGTGAATTTCTTCCAAACGCCTACGAGCTTTAACAATCTGACCTTTAGGCTAGTGTATAAGACTAAGCGTTATCGCTGGTATGTGGAAGGGGACAACCTTTTAGGGTCTAAGTATTTTATGACCCAAGATTTCAACCAGTCGCTGCTAAATGTAGCCAACAATAGGGTTTTTGGCCGCTATCTCAATGTAGGGTTTGAGTTTAAGATTAATTAGTGGTTAGTGGTACTGAATTTTTTTTTGAAAAATATTTGTATTTTTAAATATAAAGTGCTACCTTTGTGGCACGTATAAAAATACTAATAAATGAAGAAGTATACAGCAAAACTAATGACTCTTGCTGCGTTCGCTTCCCTATTGGGAGCTTGTGGAGGCAGCGAACCCGAACAAAAAACAACCTCTGTACCTGCTACTGATATTGTAGCAGAAGGAGAGCAAGAGATGGCCGAGCTTACCTCTCCGCCATATGTACCTAAGCCAGTGGGCTCTCGTCCTGCCAAGAAGCTCAAGGTAGATTTGGAAATCATAGAGAAAGAAGGCGAAATCATGGATGGCACCAAGTACCTATTCTGGACTTTCGGGGGTACTGTACCAGGTAGCTTTATCCGTACTCGTGTGGGAGATGAGGTAGAATTTACCCTCAAGAACCATCAGGACAACAAGCTCCCTCACAATATAGATCTACATGCCGTAACAGGCCCAGGAGGAGGTGCGGCAGCCAGCTTAGTGGCGCCAGGGCAACAGCGTACTTTTAGCTTTAAGTGTCTTAACCCAGGGCTTTATGTATATCACTGTGCGCAAGCACCTGTGCCTATGCATATGGCCAATGGTATGTACGGGCTTATTTTGGTAGAACCTGAAGGAGGTCTTCCTCCAGTGGATAAGGAATACTACGTGATGCAAGGAGACTTCTATACCGATGGAGCTTATGGAGCAGGTGGTACTCAGGCTTTTAACCAAGAAAAAGCCTTGATGGAAAATCCTGACTATATCGTATTCAACGGTAAGGTAGGTTCACTTACCCAAGATGGCGCCCTAACAGCTAATCCAGGGGAAACCGTGCGCCTATTTGTAGGAAATGGAGGGCCTAACAAGGTATCTTCTTTCCACGTAATCGGGGAAATCTTTGACCGCGTACATGTAGAGGGGGGTAGCCTTATGAATGAAAACGTACAAACTACCCTTATCCCAGCAGGGGGCGCTGCTATTGTAGAGTTCAAGGTAGATGTACCAGGCTCTTATGTACTAGTAGACCACTCTATCTTCCGTGCGTTCAACAAGGGAGCTTTGGGACTTTTGGTAGCCAAAGGAGAAGAGAACCGCAAGATATATGCTAAGAATGAACCTACTCCTTATGTGTCTGATCTAAAGATTTCTACCACTCCTAAGGACGATGCGATTGTTAATAAAACCAAAGAGCAACAAATCGCTGACGGTAAGGTAATATATACTAAGACCTGTGTGGCTTGTCACCAAGCACAAGGACAAGGTATGGAAGGAGCATTCCCTCCACTAGCCAAATCCGACTTCCTTAATGCCGATGTAGATAGAGCTATAGATATCGTACTACACGGAAAACAAGGAGAGGTTACCGTAAATGGAAAGAAATACAACAGTGTGATGACTCCTCAGCCACTTTCTGTACAGGAAGTAGCTGACGTGCTTACCTATGTATATAATACTTGGGATAATAGCAAGAAAGTTGTTACACCTGAAATGGTTCAGAAAATCAAAAAATAATCCAAGTGATAAGGGCGCACTTTTGCGCCCTTATTTTTTAATCTTATGACTTATGAAAAAACTATTGAGTATTACCTCCTTTCTTTTCTTTCTACAAGCTATGGCACAGTCGCCTACAGCTATGGTGGAGATCAAAGGGGGAACTTATATTCCTATGTATGGAGTTAAAGAAAAACAAAAGGAGACCAAGCCAGTGAAAGTCAAGTCTTTCCTCTTGGACGTATATCCTGTTACCAATGCCCAGTATAGGGATTTTTTGGAGAAGAACCCACAGTGGCAGCGCTCTAAGATTAAAGGTATCTATGCACAAAAGAGCTACCTCTCGGCATGGAAAGGGGACTTGGATTTTTCCCCTTTGGATCCAGAGGCACCTATTACCAATGTTTCTTGGTTTGCTGCTAAGAAGTATTGCGAATGTCAGGGCAAGCGTCTCCCTACTACCGATGAATGGGAGTATGTAGCCCAAGCCGATGAGACTTCTATCAATGCACGAGAGAAGAAAAGCTATTCGGACTATATTACCAACTGGCTACAAACCCCCAGAACCTACGAGAACAAGATAGGCAGTACCAAGAAAAACTATTGGGGCGTATATGATATGTATGGCCTTGTATGGGAATGGGTCAGCGACTTCAATAGTGTATTCTTCTCAGGAGAAGCCCGTAAGGACAATTTTGGGGACGATGGTCTTTTCTGTGGGGGTAGTGCGCTGAACGCCTCTGACCTAACGAATTATGGGGCTTTTATGCGCTATTCCCTTCGTGGCAGCCTCAAGGCAAGCTATACCACTAAAAATCTGGGCTTTAGATGCGCGAAGGATAAGTAGTCAGTAGTCAGTAGTCAGAGGTCAGTAGTCAGTTTAAACCACTAATCACTGATCACTAATCACTGATCACTAACCACTGATCACTAACCACTAACCACTAATCACTAACCACTAATCACTAAAAACTAACAACTAATAATGCAATTATGAAAAGGTTTTTTATTATGGCTTTAGGGGTGTTATTACTCCAAAGCTGCAAGAACAACACAACAGAGTCTTCAGCAAAGGCAGAGGATCTCAAGGAGTCAGCAATGACAACGCCTGCTGAAGGACAGCAGGCAGAAAGTGCCAAACCTACCGAGATTTCGGATATTTCTATCTACAACTTGCCAGAGACATGGACAACCCAAAATGGCAATGATGTGCAATGGAAAGACTTCAAAGGGAATGTACTGGTGGTGGTGATGATCTACACCTCCTGCAAGGCAGCTTGCCCTATACTGATTGCCGATATGCGCGATATACGCAAAACGGTGGATGCCTCCGATATGCCTCATAAGAAAAAGGTGAAGTATATCTTGGTCAGCATAGACCCTAAGGTAGATACCCCTGAACACCTTAAGAAATTTGCCCAAGAAAGCGGTATGGATGATGACCAATGGGTATTCCTACGCTCCGATGAAGAGAAAACCCGTGAGTTTGCCGCTGTATTGGCTGTGAATTACAAGCAAATCTCTCCTGTGGATTTCTCTCATTCCAACATTATCAGTGTCTTCAATGCCGAGGGTGAACTTGCTGCCCAACAAGAAGGGTTGGGTATAGACCGCACTAGCATTGTGCAGGAAATCAGAAAACAATTAGAGAAAGTAAAAGAATAACAAATAACTATTTTGCGGGTGAAAAAATCAATCATTAATCTTAACCATTAATCATTATTTTTCGTAATTTTGCCCGCTTAAAAAAATGTAATGGACTACGTAAGTGTTTTTGAAATGCTTAAGATAGGAGTAGGCCCTTCCAGTTCGCACACCTTGGGACCATGGCGTGCCGCGGAGGCCTTCCTAAAAGAACTCAGGGAAAAACAACTATTGGAAAAAGTACAAAAGGTGCGCGTGGATCTCTACGGCTCGCTTTCCCTTACAGGAAAAGGACATGCTACCGACCTTGCGGCTATGCTAGGCTTGAGTGGTACTGATCCAGAGTATATCCCTATAGATAGTATCTCAACTATTATTGAGGCTATTAATAAAGATAAAAAATTGCACTTGGCAGGAGCTTTCTATATAGATTTTGATCCTGCAACTCAGGTGGTATTCAATAAGAAATTCCTACCTTTTCATGCCAATGGCATCACCTTCACAGCAGAAGGAATGGGGATGGATACCTATGCTTCAACCTTTTACTCTATAGGAGGCGGCTTCATTGTCAAGGAAAAGACAGAAGAAGACAAGGGGCAGAATGAGAGACAAATCCAGTACTTCCCTTACGAATTTGAGTCGGCTAAGGAGCTTTTAGCTCATTGTCAGCGGGAGGGGAAGAAGATTTCCGAAATTATCTTTGAAGACGAGAAGGTCTTGCGCGACGAGGCTAAGATTCATTCAGAGCTACTAAGGGTATGGCATACCATGGAAGAATGTGCCTATATAGGTTGCCATACCGAGGGCGTTCTTCCAGGAGGGCTCAATGTAAGGCGCAGGGCTTATGATATCCATAAGAAGCTCTTGGGAGACACGCTCCCATATGAGGGCTTGGATGCTTGGCTTGCTGCTATTAGGAACAAGAAGGTGGAGTTCCGCGAAATACTCAAGTGGGTAACTTGTTTCTCCTTGGCCGTTAATGAGGTCAATGCCTCCTTAGGACGTGTGGTAACCGCCCCTACCAATGGTAGTTCTGGGGTGATACCCGCAGTATTGCTCTATTACTTAGCTATAGATAACCACCAAGGAGGAGACAAGCAGATAGAACAGTTCTTGCTTACGGCAGGGATCATAGGTAGCCTTTTCAAGAAAGGAGCCACTATCTCGGCTGCTATGGGTGGTTGTCAGGCTGAAATAGGCGTCTCCTCGGCTATGGCGGCGGCAGGCTTGTGCGAACTCTGGGGCGGTACGCCCGAACAGGTGATGATCGCTGCAGAGATCGCAATGGAGCACCACTTAGGCCTTACTTGTGACCCTATAGGCGGCTTAGTGCAAATCCCTTGTATAGAGCGCAATGCTATGGGAGCTGTAAAGGCAATCAATGCGGCTGAACTCGCTCTTGAGACCGATCCTAAGAATGCAAAAGTACCTTTGGATAAGGTGATTCAGACCATGTGGCAGACTGCTCAAGACATGAATACCAAGTACAAAGAAACCTCCGAGGCAGGCCTTGCGGTAGCTGTAAGTATAGCCGATTGCTAAGATGACCAAAAGAGAGAAAGTACGTTTTATCATGGAGAAGCTTGATGAGCTTTTTCCCGACCCGCCTATCCCCTTAAATCACAAAGACCCTTATACGCTGCTTATAGCCGTAATCCTCTCAGCCCAATGTACTGATGCGCGGGTGAACCAGATTACCCCCTTGCTCTTTGCCAAAGCCGATAACCCTTATGATATGGTCAAGCTCAGCGAGGAGGAGATACGAGAGATTATAAAGCCTGTGGGACTTTCTCCTATGAAAGCACATGGGATCTATCATCTTTCTCATATTCTTATAGAGAAGTATGAGGGACAGGTTCCCCAGTCCTTTGAAGCCTTGGAAGCTCTTCCTTCGGTGGGGCATAAGACAGCTAGTGTAGTGATGAGTACCGCCTTTGGAGTGTCTGCTTTCCCTGTAGATACACATATACATCGTATGCTCTTTCGCTGGGGACTCTCCGATGGTTCATCGGTTATACAAAGCGAAAAAGATGCTAAAAAGGCCTTTCCTAAGAGCAAATGGAACAAACTCCACTTGCAAATCATCTACTACGCTAGGGAGTATTCCCCAGCCCGTGGCTGGGATCTTGACAAAGATGTAATCACGAAAATAGTGACTAGTGACAAGTGATTAATGACTAGTGACTAGTGACTAACGACAAGTGACAAGTGAAGAGAGACAAGTGATGAATAAAGAGAGGAGGCTACCCTTTTCGGATAGCCTCCTTTATTTATTAAAGAATGTGACTTATTAGGATTAGTTGTTATTAGCTATTCACTATTCACTATTCACTATTCACTATTCACTATTCATTTGTCACTAGTCGTTAGTCACTATTTTTTGTATTCCTCGCGGAGTTTCTTAGCGGTTTCTACCATAGCGGTTAGCGCTAATTTGGTTTCTTCCCAGTGGCGAGTTTTAAGACCACAGTCAGGGTTCACCCAAAGGTTACGGAAAGGTACTACCGCGATGGCTTTCTTCATCAGGTGATAGATTTCATCCTTAGAAGGTACGCGAGGGGAGTGGATATCATATACCCCAGGACCTATTTCGTTAGGATATTTGAAGTCGGCAAATACATCTAAGAGTTCCATTTGTGAGCGAGAGCACTCTATGGTGATTACATCGGCGTCCATATCGGCTATAGCCTCGATCATATCATTGAACTCAGAGTAGCACATGTGGGTATGGATCTGGGTTTGGTCTTCCACGCCAGAGGCAGAGATACGGAAAGCCCTGATAGCCCAGTCAAAATACGCCTGCCAGTCAGCCTTGCGCAATGGTAAGCCCTCACGGATAGCAGGCTCGTCGATTTGGATGACTTTGATACCTGCTTTTTCAAGATCCACAACTTCATCACGAATAGCAAGAGCTATCTGGGTAGCTGTTTCAGAACGAGGTTGGTCATCACGAACGAAAGACCACTGTAGGATAGTTACAGGCCCAGTGAGCATACCCTTTACAGGGAGCTTAGTGAGGGACTGTGCGAACTTACTCCAGCGAACAGTCATAGGTTTAGGGCGAGATACATCTCCGTAGATGATTGGAGGTTTCACGCAGCGAGAACCGTAGCTCTGTACCCAACCAAATTTGGAGAAGGTATAGCCACTGAGAAGTTCTCCGAAGTATTCCACCATGTCGTTACGCTCGAACTCACCATGTACCAGTACATCAATACCTGTTTGTTCTTGCCAACGGATAGACTCTTCAATTTCTTTTTCCAACTTCTTATCATATTCCTCTTGAGATAGGGTACCTTTGTTAAAGGAAGCTCTCCAAGAACGCACCTCAGGAGTTTGAGGGAAAGAACCAATGGTAGTGGTAGGGAATAGCGGTAAGTGTAGCGCTTCTTCTTGTACCTTTTGGCGAGTAGCGAAAGCACTCTTGCGCTGGCTATCCTTATCGGTGATAGCCTTGACACGGGCTTTTACTTCAGGATTGTGGATAAGGGTAGAAGTCTTGCGGTTTTGGGCAGCCTTCTTGTTTTCTTCAAAGATAGCTTTCACCTCAGGGCTAAGGTCATGGCCTAAAGCAAGCGTCTTGAGGGTAGCGATTTCTTTTACTTTTTGTTTGGCAAAAGCCAGCCATTGCTTGATCTCAGGGGTAAGTACCTTTTCGTTGTTCTCAAGCTCCAAATTACAAGGAGAGTGCAACAAGGAAGAGGAAGAGGCAATGTATATGCGGTCGCTGCTAATCACTTCTTTTACCTTCTCAATGAGAGCTAGGGAGTGTTCAAAGTTGTTTTTCCAAATGTTACGACCATCTACAATACCCAAGGAGAGTTTTTTATCCTTAGGAAGCACCTTTAGTACACTATCAAGCTGAGCAGCTGCACGTACAAGGTCAATGTGTAGTACATCAAAAGGAAGTGATACAGCTAGTTCTGTATTGTTTTCCAAAGCACCGAAGTAAGTGGTAAGGATAAATTCGGTGTTAGGGAACTGCGCCTTAAGGGCAGTATATACCTTTTTGTAAGCCTCGGCAGCTCCTTGAGGAAGGTCAAGCACTAGGTAAGGCTCATCTATCTGGATGGTTTTAGCACCTGCCTCTACTAGGCTTTTTACAAGCTCTATATATACAGGAAGTAGGCGGTCAGCTAGTTCCAGACGATGGAAGCCCGCTTCTTTTTCTTTACCTAAGAGTAAGTAAGTGATAATTCCAAGGAGTACAGGTTTGGTTTCAAACCCATGTTTTTTAGCTAAGTTGTATTCTTGTAGAGGTTTATTTACCTTAATAGAAAAGGCTTGGTTTTTAGTAAATTCAGGAACGATATAGTGGTAATTGGTATCGAACCATTTGGTCATTTCGGAGGCGGTCACATCGATGCCGTCTTTTTGGTAGCCACGAGCGATAGCAAAGTATTGTTTTAGCTCGGAGAGGCTTTGTGTAGGGGCAAAGCGTTCAGGAATGGCATTGATAGTAAAGGAGAAGTCCAATACTTGGTCATACAATGAAAAGTCATTAGAAGGAATCAGGTCAATGCCAGCTTCTTTTTGTAGAGTCCAGTTATGTACACGGATGTTCTCCGCTACGGCCAGCAGCTCTTCTTCACTGAGGTTTCCCTCCCAAAAGGCTTCGTTGGCTTTTTTCAGTTCGCGCTTCTCACCGATACGCGGATAGCCTAACACATTTGTTTTCATATTCACTTAATTTATTTCTTATGAGACTTAAAATAATTTCTTTTTACTTTCAGGGTGCAAAGATATAATATAATATTCTAATAACCAAATTTTTTTCAAAAAAAAATTCTGATGCACATGAAAAGTTCTGTTTTTGAAGTTGTGTAAAATAATTTATGAACAGGTTAGTAAAGTTTTCAACAATTAATGTGGATAAATAGCCTTTAAGATTAACAAATTATTATGTATAAGGTGGCGAAAAATGACTAAATTTGCGACATAGAACAACAATATAATACTACTTAATAAGATGAATAAAGTCAAGTATTGGCTGAGTTTGTTAGTCTTTTTTATTATGACAACGCTCTCAGCACAGACCATTACAGGTACAGTTATAGATGAGGAACTAAAGGAGCCTCTGTTGGGAGCCAATGTGCTCATAAAGGGCAGCACTCATGGAGCTTCTACTGATAATAAAGGGCATTTTACCCTTAAGACTACCCAAAAGAAGGGCGTATTGGAGGTTTCTTTTATTGGTTTCAAGACCAAAGAGGTGCCATTTACTATTGTCAAAGGCAAGGCAACTCTCCAGATTGTCTTACAGCCCGACGCTGAGGAGCTTACTGGGATAGTGATCACAGGCAATACACTCTTGGACATAGCCAAAGAGCGCAAGACGCCGGTGGCTGTTTCCACCATACGGGCGGCTGAGATTGTGAACAAATTGGGTAACCAAGAGTTTCCTGAGCTGCTCAAGAAAACCCCTTCGGTATATGCTACCAAGTCCGGTGGAGGTTATGGAGATTCCAAGATTAACATTCGTGGCTTCGGTAATGAAAATATAGCGGTGATGATCAACGGGATGCCTATTAATGATATGGAGAATGGTAGGGTGTATTGGAGTAACTGGGCAGGAATATCTGATGTTACTTCCTCCATGCAGGTACAGAGAGGATTGGGTGCTTCCAAGATTGCTATTGCTTCGGTAGGGGGTACCATAAATATAGTAACCCGTGCGGCAGATATGACAGAGGGCGGATTGGTATCGGCTACTTTGGCAAATGATGGCTTCTACAAGGGATTGGCCGCTTATAACACAGGAAAGCAGAAGAATGGTTTTTCCGCTTCTGTATTGCTTAGCCGTACAGCAGGGGCTACTTATGTAGATAGCTCTGAGTTTGAGGCTTACAATTACTTCTTGGCATTGGGGTATTCGCCTAATGAGAAGCATGCACTTCAGTTCATGTTCACAGGGGCGCCCCAATGGCACAACCAGCGCAGCAATTACATCTCTATCCAAGATTACTTAAAATATGGATCCGATGGTGAGCCTAATCGCCGTTATAACTCCGATTGGGGAAGCTATAAAGGAAAAGCGTTCAACTTCCGTCACAATGTGTATCACAAGCCAGTGATGATGCTCAACTGGGATTGGACAATTGATGACCATTCTACTTTGAGCACCGTAGCCTATGCCTCTTTCGGGCGTGGGGCAGGTACTCGTGATGTAGGAGCGGCTTGGACAGGTGGTTTTGGTAGAGATGGGCGTCCTATTTCCTTGTATGCCGATAATTTTAGAACCAGCGATGGGCAGATAGACTTGGAACGTATTGTTAATTATAACCGTGGAGAGGACGTTTCTGTTCTTGGTCAGCCGGTGGCTACTCATGGGACACCTTATGTAGCCAATGCAAGAAGGAATGTTACCAATCCTAATAACAATAGAGACTATGGTATAACTGAAGGGTTTGCTCGTAAGGCAGCAGTGAACTCCCACAACTGGTTTGGCTTTTTGACCAATTTTAGTCATAAACTCTCTGACAAACTTTCCTTTAGTGTGGGGCTTGATGGCCGTTATTACAAAGGCTACCACTATGAAGTCCCCAGTAACCTCTTAGGTACAGAGTTCTATTCCGATGGTTCTAATAGAAACCTATCCCAGCCACGTAATATCACCTATACCATCTCAGATAGACCCAGTTTCAATCCTTTTGGAGGTAGTATAGACCCCTTAGAAGCACAAATCACTTATAGAAATGATGGAAATGTACGCTGGATGGGTGCTTTTGGTCAAGTGGAATATACCGACGATAAACTCTCTGCCTTTGTACAATGGTCAAGCTCTATACAGTCTTTCCAGCGTATAGACCTCTTTACAAAACCTGGTACCCTTGCTCTTAAGGGGCGACCAGAGACCGCTATGCCAGAGACCACTTCCTATAAGGGAATCCCAGGTTACAATATGAAGGGAGGGGCTAACTATAACATAGACAAACACCACAATGTATTTGTCAATATAGGTTATTACTCTCGTCAGCCTTTCTTTGATGCGGTGTATCCTAATTACAAAAACTTCCTTAATACAGGGCTGACCAATGAAAAGATCTTGGGATTGGAATTAGGCTATGGCTTTAAGATGGAAAACTTAACTGCTAATGTAAACCTATATCGTACCACTTGGAAAGACCGCTATATCCGACGCGATAGTCAATGGGATGGAAACACTCAGTATTTTGTAGAGCTACACGGAGTGGGGGAAGTGCACCAAGGAATAGAGCTAGATGCTTCTTATCGTATGAATGACTATTTGAAGTTTGTAGGTATGTTCTCTGCAGGAGATTGGTATTATGAAGGTAAGACAAATGTACGTACTTTCCTTTCTGCAGATAATAGCGAATATATACTTACAGGTAAGCGTTCGCCTGAGTTTGACCTTAACTTAGATAATATCAAAGTAGGGGAGTCGGCGCATATGACCGCTAGCCTAGGGGTGGATGTGACCCCTATTGAGAACCTCAACATAGATCTAAGTTGGCACTATGTCAATAACCTCTATGCGAGAATGGATATTACCGCTATGGTTAATAATCCTAACCTTAATAGCCTTAAGCTCCCAGATTATAGCCTCTTTGAAGGAGGGGTTTCTTACAAATATCCTTTTGGAAAGAGACAAGCCATTACCGTTTTGGCCAATGTGAATAATATCTTGGATACTACTTATATAGCAGAATCCACTACTAACCAAGCCATAGACAACAAAACCACTGATACCTACAAAGGTATAGATGTGAGAAATAGAGTCTTCTTTGGTTTTGGACGTACTTGGAATGTCGGGCTGAAGTATCAGTTCTAAAAGGTATAAACATTAAAAAACTACCTCCCGAAAGAGGTAGTTTTTTTATTGACCATGGAGAAATTTTAACTAAACCAAGATTTTATTTTGCCCCAAAGTCCTTTGGGAAGTATATCAATTCCTAAGCCAAAGTTACTATCACCGATGCGATTGTAATCGTCCTTAAGCTCTTGGATTCTACTAAGGGTAATCTCTATATTGGTCAGCGGATTGTACGAAATTTCTACTTTTCCAAAGGTTTTCCCAATGGTTTTCTTACTTGTGTAAGCAAAAAAATCATTACAGATGTCCAATTCTTGAGTGGTGTATTTCTCTTTGGTATCAATAGGTTTATCTGCATATAGCTCTATGATATAGTGTTCGCTGTCATAGTTATGCCAATAGCTGCTATCCTTATGGCGGAAATCAAGCAAGTCTTTCTTGAGTACCGAATGATCAAAGTACATCAGAAACTCTCGTCCTTCCTTGTTAGTAAAGTAAGGTTTTAGGATAGTGGCCTCGTAGGCAATGGTCAGTTCGTTTTCTTCCTTGTCGTCCTTTTCTATCTTGATACTGGCATCCTTGAAAATCTCACGGATGTCTTGTTCGCTTCTATCGTTGATATAATTGAGGTTATAGAAGAGGAAGCGATTCCAGCCATCAATGAGTTCTTTCTTGTTGGTCTGCTTGAAATAATTGCGCATATTGTTGGCGCGGTTGTAGCGATAGGTGGTATTGAGACTTATTTTTCCTTTATCACCATTTACTACGACCTTTACATGTTCGTCAATACAAGGCAGGTCAAAGAAAGTAGCTGCTCGTACTTGGAGGCTTGCATTTTCTTTGATTTCCATGTAGTGGCAGAAGCTTAGCACGGTGCGTTTCTCCAAGCGGCCAAATTCGTTGCGAGAGGTAGCATCTATGAAATAATCCTTGGCATGGTGGTTTATTTTTACGATAACATGATTGAATGATAGCAACGAAGGTAGGTAATACTTCAGGTAAAAATCTGCATTGTAATTGACAAGCACGATAGAGGAATCTACCTCCAAGTAGTCAAGTATTGTCTTGAGCAGTACACATTTTGCCTTGCAATCGCCCTGCTTGTTTTGAAAGGTGATAGCAGGCTCTTGAGGCTTGTGTCCGTTCATCTCATCCGCATTGTAAGTATAATAGATGTTGTTCTGTACGTACTCAATGGCGAACTGCATCTGTTCGTCTAAGGAAGGTAGTTGGTCTAACTTCTCTACCAGCTCAGGGGCAAAGGCTCTGAGGTCGGACTGTTTCAGTACGTCCTCATACAAGGGATAGATGTAGTTGGAGAGCTCTTTCCAAGTGCTTTCGGTAGCGAAATCAATGAAAGGAAAGATCTCCCGATTGGGATCCACGGGATTGATATAGTTGGTGTGTTCTATCTCAAACACCCCACCTTTTTCCAAGTACTCAACGGGCTGCTCTATGGCATTTCCTTCACTATCGCGGAAGAAAAAGCGCTTATAGGCCACTTTTTTCTCTCGGTTATTGATAAATTTGTAATGGTACTTTCCATACGCCCAATAAGTATCGGGAGTCAGGTAGATATGCTTTACAAAATCACGGCGTACAAACTCTTTTTCAGAAAACACCTTGGTACGGGTGTCCTCCAAGATAAGAATGTCATAGAGGCGTAGATCGCGGATAGAAACATTGATTTTCTTAGATTTGCTAAGAATACCTCCGTTGCTATTGTTTTCATTGTCAAGTACTTTGATATTGGTATCGGGGAGCTTATCTATATACTCGCCCTCACGGATCACCGCAATACGATGGATCTCATAGCACTC
Source organism: uncultured Capnocytophaga sp. (assembly GCA_963528845.1). GTDB lineage: Bacteria > Bacteroidota > Bacteroidia > Flavobacteriales > Flavobacteriaceae > Capnocytophaga. The sequence goes on from CAURXJ010000007.1 coordinate 61,777, forward strand.
GTTTTCCTCCAAGACCATATCGTTCATGGAGGCACGTTCCAGGTTCTCAGGTTGGGTAAGGGTATAAGCCATCAGGGCATAGTCTGCATTTTGCTGGTCATCTACATAATAATACTTATTGAGTAGATAGCAGAAATCCCTTCCCTCCTCAATTTGTTCTGTAGCGAAGGGAGAATCTTCGCACAGCTTGATGAGCTGTTCGTCGGTTAAGGTATCCGCCCATTGTGGAGCGGATTGTATTTTATACCCTTGTTCTATTTCCATATTTTAGTCTTTTATGTTTTAGTTTATTATAGTGTAGAAACATAATGTTTCAGTAGTTTGTCAGTCTTTTTTTAGCTCGGCAATGGTTTTCTCAGGATCAGAGGCAGAGAAAACAAAATTTCCTGCCACCAATACATCGGCACCAGCGCTTACCAATTTGGAAGCATTTTTGGCATTGACCCCACCGTCTACCTCTATCAAAGTTTTGGCATGAGATTTGAGGATCAACTCCTTAGCTTGAGATACTTTTTTGTAGGTGTTTTCTATAAAAGATTGCCCACCAAAACCAGGGTTAACACTCATGATAAGCAGCAAATCCACCTCAGTGATAATATCCTCCAGTACATGGATAGGAGTATGAGGATTCAGGGCGACTCCTGCGAGCATGCCCTCATGCTTTATAGCTTGAAGGGTACGATGCAAGTGGGTACAAGCCTCGTAATGTACCGAGAGGGTATAGCTACCCAAGCGGGCAAATTCGGAAATATATCGGTCAGGATCCACAATCATCAAGTGTACATCCAAGGGTTTTTGAGCATGTGCTTTGATGGCCTTGACCACAGGCATCCCATAGGAGATGTTGGGCACAAAAAGCCCATCCATAATATCTATATGGAACCAATCGGCTTGGCTACGGTTGACCATCTCAATGTCTCTCTGTAAGTTGGCAAAATCTGCCGCTAATAAGGAAGGTGCAATAAGCATAATGAAAAATAATAGCTGTATTTCTAGCTACAAAGATACGTTTTTTTTTAAGGAAACAAAATAAAAATGGAAAAATGTCGTATATACTCATATACTCAACTGACATTTTTTCTTTAAGACACTGTCAGCGAATCTGACACTTTTCATGACAAACACAAGGAAAATGAATTATAAAGAGGAAGTTATGGTTAAATATAGTTATATTATAAGGCTTGTAAGTTAAATGTAGCTAACAAACTATAATTTGGAATGATTTTTGTTAATTATAGTTCTCTAGTGACTAACCACTAATCCCTGATAACTAATAACTAATAACTGACAACTAACAATTAACAATTGATCACTATAAATGAGACAGCTTAAAATCACCAAGCAGGTTACCAATAGAGAGACAGCCTCTTTGGATAAGTACTTACAAGAGATTGGTAAGGTGGATTTGATTTCTGCCGATGAGGAAGTGGAGCTTGCCCAACGTATTAAGGCAGGAGATAAGATCGCTCTTGAACGCCTAACTAAGGCCAACTTGCGCTTTGTGGTCTCTGTAGCCAAGCAATACCAAAACCAAGGACTTACCTTGCCTGACCTTATCAATGAGGGGAATATGGGACTAATTAAGGCTGCCCAACGCTTTGATGAGACACGTGGGTTCAAGTTCATCTCCTATGCGGTATGGTGGATTCGCCAGTCTATCTTGCAGGCCTTGGCAGAACAGTCGCGTATTGTGCGCTTGCCGCTGAACAAAATAGGCTCTATCAATAAGATTAACAAGACTTATGCCTATTTGGAACAGACCCATGAGCGTGTGCCTTCGGCTGAGGAAATTGCAAAGGAACTGGATATGTCGGTCAATGATGTAAAAGAATCCATGAAGAATTCGGGTAGACATATTTCCATGGATGCCCCCTTGGTAGAAGGGGAGGACTCCAACCTATACGATGTCTTGCGCAGTGGGGAGTCACCTAATCCTGATAAGGAACTCATGCACGAATCGCTCAAAACAGAGATAGAACGCGCCTTAGAAACCCTCACCCCACGTGAGGCCGATGTGATACGTCTTTACTTTGGGCTTGGGGAAAACTACCCTATGACCCTTGAGGAAATTGGAGAGACTTTCGAGCTGACCCGCGAACGCGTACGACAAATTAAGGAGAAGGCTATTCGCCGACTTAAGCACACTTCAAGAAGTAAAATCCTTAAAACTTATTTAGGATAATACCAATAGGGGTTAGCAGTTGTCTAACCCCTAAAATCTGTCTTCTAAAGAATGAAAAAAGAAAAGAAACCTCTCTTATTAGAAAATATTACCATAACCGATGCTGGGGCAAAAGGCAAAAGCATCGCGCACGCCCCCGATGGGCGTGTCATCTTTGTTGAAAATGCTGTTCCTGAAGATGTGGTGGATATACAAGTTACCAAGAAAAAAAAGGCTTTCTATGAGGGAATAGCGGTAAAGTTTCACCAGTATTCACCACAGAGGGAGACGCCTGTATGCGAACACTTTACCTATTGTGGGGGCTGTCAGTGGCAGCATATGAACTACCAGAGCCAACTCTTCTATAAGCAGCAAGAGGTGGTCAATAACCTCAAGCGCTTGGGAGGAATAGTCCCAGAGGAGACTTTGCCTATTTTGGGCTGTGAGAAACCGTATTTCTACCGCAATAAAATAGAATTCTCCTTTAGCGAGACCCGCTGGCTCACCCCCGAAGAGATAGCTTCCAAAGAGACCATAGACAGTCGCAATGGCTTGGGCTTTCATATAGCAGGGGCGTGGGACAAGGTATTGGATATTCATAAGTGTCACCTCCAGCAAGATCCGTCCAATGCTATTCGCAATACGCTGAAGGCATATGCGCTCTCCCAAGGGTATACCTTCTACAATCCTAGAACCCATACAGGGTGGTTGCGTACTATTATGATACGTATTACTTCCCTAGGCGAGCTGATGGTTGTCATTCAGTTTTTAGAGGAGCAGCAACATGAGCGAGAGCAGCTCTTGGATTATCTTTTGGCACAATTTCCTCAAATCACCTCCCTACAATATATCATCAATAATAAGCCCAATGATACTATTTATGACCAAGAGGTGATATGTTACCATGGGCGAGACTTCATCTATGAGCAGATGGAAGGCTTACGGTTTAAGATCAATGCCAAGTCGTTCTTCCAAACCAATTCCACTCAGGCCTATGAGCTTTATAAGGTTACTCGTGATTTTGCTGCCCTAACAGGTGAAGAGCTCGTCTATGACCTCTATACAGGGACAGGCACTATTGCCCAATTTGTTGCTCGAAAAGCTAAAAAAGTCATAGGGGTAGAGGCCGTACCTGAAGCTATAGCCGATGCCAAGGAGAATGCGCATAACAACCAGATAGACAATGTGGAATTTTTCGTAGGAGATATGAAAAATATCTTCAATGAAGAGTTTATCGCCACTCATGGCACTCCCGATGTGATTATTACCGATCCTCCTCGCGATGGTATGCACAAGGACGTGGTAGCTCAGATTCTCAGGATCGCTCCCCAGCGGGTGGTCTATGTCAGCTGTAACAGTGCTACCCAAGCCAGAGACTTGGCACTGATGGCACCTATGTACAGAGTGGTCAAGATACGCCCAGTGGATATGTTTCCCCAGACCTATCATATTGAAAATGTAGCACTATTACAACTGAGGGAGGACTTATAGTTCATTTTTGATAGCCACTAATTGTTCTTTGATAGCCTTGAGTTTTTCTATGATTTCAACGGTGGAGAGCAGTTGCTTGGGTTGTCTTTTGAGTTTTGCTTTAGCACCCTCCAGCGTATAGCCTTCTTCTTCTACTAGGTGATAAACCAAGCGGAAATTTTCTATATCTTTTTGGGTATAGCGTCGGGTGCCCGATAGGCTTTTGCAGGGGGAAAGAAAGTCAAATTCTTTCTCCCAAAAGCGAATTTTCGAGGTATTCACCCCAAAGGCTTCGGCCAATTCTCCTATAGAATAGTAGCGCTTTTGGTTAGGGATTTCCATTAGTCTAAGGATTGGTTACCTTGGTTAGATTTCTTAAGCATTTCGGCATATTCCTCGGCAGAGAGGCTGCCATAGTAGAAGTTGATAGGATTGAGGTGTTCACCGTTTTTCTTTACCTCGTAGTGCAAGTGAGGCGCTTCGGAGCGGCCTGTACTACCTACAAAGCCGATCACATCGCCACGTTTTACCTTTTGTCCTGGGCGTACATTGTATTGGCTGAGGTGTCCATAGAGCGTTTCATAGCCATAGCCATGGTCTATACGGATATGCTCTCCATAACCAGAGGAATTGTTATCAGCACGGGTAACCACCCCATCGCCAGTGGCATAGACAGAAGTGCCTGTAGGGGCGGAGAAGTCCATACCATAGTGGAATTTTCTGACCTTTGTGAAAGGGTCAGTGCGGAAACCATAGCCCGATGCCATACGCTTGAGGTCTTTGTTCTGAACGGGCTGAATAGCAGGAAGGGATTGTAGGAGTTTTTCTTTCTCCTTGGCCAAGGCTGCAATATCGTCCAAGGATTTGGATTGTATAGCCAGCTGTTTCTCTAGGGTTTCCAAGCGCTTAGTCATATCGATAAGCAGCGTAGAGTTGGTGTATTTTTCTAAATCTTCATATCGGTTCACCCCTCCGAAGCCACTTTTTCGCTGAGCGTCAGGGATAGGTGCCATTTCAAAATAAGTACGGTAAAGCGTATTGTCCCTGTCAGCAATATGGTCTAATACCTCTTCCATTTGCTGCATTTTCCTATTGAGAATGGCAAATTGTGTTTCATTTTCCTTCAGCTCTCGCCTTAGAGAAAGCTCCTTAGGGGTCTGCATGAAGTTGATATTATAGAGGATCACTACCAAAATCAGGGCAAAAAGAAAAGAAGAAAGCAAGAAAAAAAACATATACTTCAGGCGCCTCTTTCGATTATTGATTTGCTTGAAAGAAAGCGTTTCGGAGTCATAATAGTATTTGATTTTTGCCATAAATAATGCTTTTAGATAGTATATGTTGTTTATGTGTGGCAAAGATACAAATTTCATGCCAAAGGAAAAAATGAATTAACTAATTAGTTAATTAGAAAAAAGCCAATTATTAGGGGCAAAAAACTAATTAATAGCTATATGGGTAAAAATTCCTATAAATTAAGATTATCGGAAAATACTTTTGGAAAATAGGTAATAAATTTGTACTTTTGTTCCCTGAGCTGATTTTCTTTTTTAGAGGTATAATTGTGGTAGATGAGTGGCTCTAAGTGTAATGAATTTTAGCTTTTTTGTTAAGTAATTATTTTGTCATATGCAAAATATGATATCTTTTTTCATAACCCTTTAATCCTAAAAATGAAGAAGCTAAAATTTCCTACACCCTATACAGTCCTTGTGATTGTGATGTGTTTGGCGGCCGCCCTTACTTATTTACTGCCTGCTGGTGGCTATGATACCCTTTGGTATGATAAGGACAAAGATGTATTTGTTATTCAGAGTGCGGACAAGACCCAAGAGGTCGCTGCTACCAAAGAAGCACTTACCAGCCGTAATATCTCCATTGGCCTAGAAAAGTTCAAGGAACAGAAGATCAAGAACCCTATCTCTGTCCCCAATACCTACAAGCAGCGAGAGGCTACTCCACAAGGCTTTTTGGAAATTCTTTTTGCTCCAATCAAGGGGATTTATGAGACAGTGAGCCTGATTCTTTTTGTCCTCTTTATAGGAGGATTCATTGGTGTCTTCAACAGTTCGGGGGCACTGAACGAGGGAGTGGGCTATTTGGCACATCGTTTTAAGGGAAAGGAAGGAATACTTATTATCGTACTCTCTACCCTTATGGCATTAGGAGGTACTTCTTTTGGTTTGGCAGAAGAAACCTTAGCTTTTTACCCTATGTTGGTGCCTATCTTTTTAGCAGCGGGGTATGACTTGTTAGTGCCTTTGGCGGTGATTTATATAGGAGCCAATGTAGGTTCTATGGCCTCCACTACCAATCCATTTGCAGTAATTATTGCCTCCGATGCAGCAGGGGTGGACTGGACTTCAGGTCTTCCTATACGTGCGATAGCCTTGGTACTATGCCTTGTTATCAGTATTATATATATCATTCGCTATGCAGAAAAAGTAAGGAAACATCCTGAAAAATCGTTAGTTTATGGAGTAGCACTTCCAGAAATCTATGCTACCAATACAGCAGAGGCTACCACAAAACTCAAAACTTCTACCAAAATACAGTTATTTATATTTGCCCTGACTTTCATAGTGATGATCATAGGTGTTTCCCAGTGGGGCTGGTGGTTCCAAGAGATGACAGGTCTCTTTTTGGTAGCGGCCATAGTGATAGCTATAATCCAGCGTACAGGGGAACAACCCTTTATAGATCATTTCCTTACAGGCGCGAGAGACCTTTTGGGAGTAGCCTTTATCATAGGGATTGCTAGAGGGGTTTCTTTTATCCTTAACGAAGGACAAATATCAGGTACTATCCTCTACTATGCTACTGAACTTGTACAAGGCATGTCGCCTATGGTTTTTTTGCCTATACTCATGTTAGTTTTTGCTGTATTGAGTCTATTTATTGCATCTTCTTCGGGTATGGCAGTGCTTACCATGCCTATCATGGGAGCTTTGGCTACTGTTGTAGGAATAGAGGGAGATAAGGTAGTGAGTGCTTACCTCTTTGGTATGGGAATCATGGGACTGATTACTCCTACAGGTATGATACTCCCTTCATTGACTATGGTCAATATCAACTATAACCAATGGCTTAAGTTTGTTTGGCCATTGATTGCTATCTTTACAGTAGTACTGACAGTTTTGCTATGGTTCTAATGAGTGAAGAGTGAAGAGTGAAGAGTGAAGAGTGAAGAGTGAAAAGCGAAGAACAGTTAATATTTTTATAAATAGTTTTTATTGCAGAAAAAGTAGTAATATAAACGAATCACTCAAGCACAATTAGATGCTTTATTGCGATAAAATAGGCACAATAGTAGAATAAGCTATAAAAAGAGGCTAACCTTTGGGATAGCCTCTTTTTTCACTTTTCACTCTTCACTCTTCACTTTTCACTTTTCACTTTTCACTAATTTCTGCTCTTATGACTCTTTGGTTAAACCGTTTGTAAAAATAAGGGAGCTTATAGAGCATTCTAAAGATAAAGGGATAGCGTCCACGGTTGTAGTCACTCATATAGTACTCTTGACCAATATGCAGATGAGGGTGCCACTGCTCAAGTATATGGCTATCCAGTTCGCTCCATTTGAACTCAGGGCGCTGTTCCTTGTCCATAGAGCCAAGTGAATCGTGATTTTTGGCATGACCAATAAGGCTATAGGCTAGCATGTCAAAAAGGAGGGTAGCTTTCTCGCACTTTTGGCAAAGGCTCTCAAAGAAAGCCTTCACTTCTGTGCGCTCAAAGTACATCAGTACCCCCTCTACAATGATAAGGATCGGCTTCTGATGTGCCTTTATGGTCTCAATCCATTGGTAATCAAAGAGGGAAAGAGGGATAAAGGTACGCCTATCATTCTCCTTGAAGAACTTCTTACGCAATTCAATCACTTCAGGTAAGTCCAATTCGTACCAATGAGTCACCGCTGGGCTTCCTAGGCGTTCGTAGCGAGCGTCTAAGCCAGCGCCCAACTGGATTACTACCGCATCGGGATGGGCTGAGAGGAAGGCTTGAGCTTCCTTATCTATAAGGCTTGCTCTGAGACAGACCCCCGCTTGGCTGAATTTGGATCGGCTGAACTTGGAGAAGTCATAATCTATCTGAGGAATCATCTCTTCAGCTTTCTTATCTACTAGAAAAGGCGGATTGTAGTGGCGTTCCTCAGCTTTTGCCCATAAGGTAATGAGCATGGTTTCGGGTATTTTTCCTAATTTCATAATTCTATTCAAAAGCGTGGAAATAGGCGGGGTTTCCTTGTGTGCTAAGGAGTTGTTGTACGGCTCCTGTAGCAGGGTCAAAGGAGAACAGACCTACCTTATCGGTTCCAAAAGCACCGAAGACAGCATTAGTTCCTACTTTGTTAATGGATATACTATGCCCATCGGTGAGAGGAATACCCTCTATCTTTTTGATTGTCTTAGCACGAAGGTCAATGAGAACAGCCAAAGCACTTTTGGCAGTATAGGGGTTTTGGGAAGCTAACTCATGAATACCTACATAAGCAACTACTTTGTTATTACCCATATATTGAGCACTGAAGACAGAAGCTGCCTTATACTCAAATCCCTCAATAGCAGTAGTGGAGATATCCCAAGACCTATTGGTGTCAAACTCAGTGGCTCCTTTAGGAATACAGATAAAGCCACATTTTTTATTTGCAGGATTAAATCCAAAGTATCCCACCGTAGCTATGTAAATATCACCTGCTTCATTAGTGAATATCATACCACTACATTGGGACATAGGACGTGTAGGGAAAGTAAGCCCTGTAGCCTTTTCAGAAGCTATCTTTTCTACCTTATCGGTTTGGATATCAATAATGGCTACATCACTCTGCTGATAGTCAGCATAGGGCTGCCAACCTTTTCCAGAGTCTACTTGGGTGAGACATAAGTAGTATTTGCCATCACGGATAAGCCCCATAGCAGGTTCAGGGTTGGTATCTCCATGAGCATATTGGGTTAGGTTAATTTCTCCTGTTTTCTCCATGGTTTTGGGATTGATAATCCATACAATTCCTTGTCCATAGAGGGGTAAGTAAGCCTTGGTATCACTTACTTTTTCAAGGTGTCCTACCATAGATCCGGCAGGGGCAGGAAGGTTAGTCCCTTTGGTAAGTTTTTTAGTTGCAGGGTCATAGCTCCAACGAGTTATTCCTCCAACACCTTTCATGGTATCAAAGAGATAGACATCATTACCTGCCACTTGTACAGAAGCGCCAAATTCTATTTGTTCTCCTTGAGTGTTGCCTATACTTCCCTCTAACTTATCAGTCAGCTGTATATAGGAGACACCACTCATTCCATCCTCATTTTTTACAGAGGTTTCCAATAAGTATTTACCACTACTTTTAGAAGTATAAGCTTTCGCTTCTTCTTCTTTTTCATCTTTCTTGCAGGCAGTACCCAGTACAGCGCAAGCACATAGGGTTAAGAAAAATTTTGAATACATGATAATATGATGATTTTTTAGTTTATTCAAATGCATAGAAAAAGTCAGCACCTCCTGTGGTGGTAAGTAGTTGTTGGGTAGTACCAGTGGTAGGGTTATAACCGAATAGCCCTCTTTTCTCTTTGCCAGATACACCAAAAACAACAAGATCCTTATATTTGGCGATACCTACACTATGGCTGTCGGTATAAGGAATACCATCTATCTTTTTGATTGTTCTCGCATTTAAGTCCATAAGTACCGCAATACCATTCTTATCTGTAAAAGGATCTTTTACATTGAGTTCAGCAGCTGATACAAAAGCAGCCACTTTGCCACCTCCTAAATATACTACACTGTATATAGTGTTAGGCTTATAGGGAGTGCCTTCTATAGGGGTGGAGGAGATGTCCCATGATTTAGAACTGTCAAAATCTGTTTGGGCAAGTTCTCCCTTATTAGGAATGCAAACGAGACCTGAGTGTGTATTCTCTGGGTTGAAGCCAAAATATCCAGCACACATGATGTAGATATCCTTGTTCTCGTTCATAAAAATACAGCTGTTATAAGAAGGCTGAGAAGGCATAGCCAAGTGGGTAGCAGTTTCAGAAATGAGTTTTTCTACTTTATCAGTTTGTATATTGATTACCAGTACATCACTTTGTAAGTGATTTGCATATGGGGCATAATCAGGACCTAACTGTAATAGAGGGAGGTAGTAATAATCGCCACGGATTACACCAAAGCCAGCATCAGGACTGTTGTCACTATGAGCATAGGAGGTGATGTCTATCTCTCCTGTTTTCTGCATGGTTTGTGGGTTGAATATCCATACAGTTCCTGAGTTATACAAAGGGAGATAAGCTTTGGTATTGCTTACCTTGACAAAGTTGCAAGGCATAGCGTGTGCAGGTGTATCCATTTTCGCTCCTCTGGTGAGTTTTCCATTACTGCGATCATATTGGAACTTGACTACTCCATAAGCTCCATCTATAGCGTCAAGAGAATATACTTCATTGTCATAGATTATTACACTGGACATATAAGGCACTTGTTCAGCCTTGGAATTATCTACACTTTCGGTAGCACTAAGTTTGTTAATAGCTTGTAGATAAGAGCTCCCACTCTTTCCATCTTCGTTTTTTAGTGATGTCTTCAGAATATAATTTCCTGTATATTCCTTAGCATCAGGGGTTGGGGTAGGTTGAGGGTCTTTGTTATCCTCTTTCTTGCAGGCGGTACCCAGTACAGCGCAAGCACATAGGGTTAAGAAAAATTTTGAATACATGATAATATGATTTTTAGTTGATTTTAGAATATAACACGGAGTTTTATCCCTCCATTGATACCTGGGAGGGGACGATTGAACTCGGTGAGCACTTTTTGGTCAGTAAGATTGCGTATTTTCCCTGAGATAAAGAGTTTGTTGTTGAGAAAACTATGCTCAAAGCCCAAATCAAAGGTCATACTACGAGGAATACGGCGCTTGTCGAGCTTGGTCATCTCAAAATCATAGTAATATTCTTCAACAAAGGCATAATCCAAGAAGATACGAGTGTTCTGTCCAGTACCTCCAAAGAGGTTTTCTCGGTGGAACTCTAATCCTATATTTCCCATAAGGTAAGGGATATTGGGCATACGTTTGTCCTTGGTAGGGTTAGGTACTGTACTGGCAGGCTCGTAATCGCGAACGTCCCTAAGGTCTTGAAAGGTAGTATTTGCATAAGCATAGAGAGAGGGGAGTACATCGGCTTTGGCTTCAAACTCTATTCCCATGGTGCGCATCTCTCCAAAATTTTGGTATTGGGCACCAATAAGGCCTGCTGTATAACGGATCATATCCTTCAGGTGCATATAGAAAAAGTTGAGTTCTATTTGGGCGTTGGAGGGGTGCTTGCCGACCAAGTCAAAGAGGCAACCTATATTGGCACTTGTATTGTGCTCTGGGAGCAAATCACCACTGGGGACAACAGCAATCCCATCGCCTAAGAGTTCGTTTTCGGTAGGAATACGTACATCATGGCCTATAGAGAGTTTTCCCATAAAGGAGGGAAGAAAGCGGTAACGTAAGGCATCATTGATCCCGAAACTACCCTTATTCAGATCCACATCATACTTTCCAGGAACGAAAAGGGGGGCTCGCTGGGTATGCATGGTATAGAGATAATAGCGCCCTGTGAGGGAGTTGAGGAACTTGTCGTCTGAAGAGCGGAAGTCATAAGTAAGCCCACTGACCCAACTGAGCATATGGGAGTCAAAATTGACCTGCTTTCCTAAACTTAACCTCTTGAGATCGTCCTTGGGAGTACCTTTGGCCACAGAGAGTACGGTATTGAAATTAAGCGAATGCTGCTGATTGATAAGGTATTCCAAGTTGGTTTTGTTCACAAAAGAGAATTTTCGATCATCGGAATCCGAAGGGAAGTTGTAGCCCGCTTCGCCCCCATAGCGTGAGGGGGTAGGGTAGGAGGAACCGTCCCATTCGTAGCGACGAGTGGCCTTGTCTATAAAGTTCATTTGGGTAAGTACCAAGCCATTGAGCATGTCAAAATTCAGCCCTTCTAAGAAAAAGTTATCCTTCTTGAGTTTGGTAGCCAGTCCAGCCATAAGCGAACGGCTATGTGCCTCGCGGATATCATATTCTATTCCTTGTACTTCTTTGTAAGTTTTGACCACAACAGGTTCTATTTCCACTTCGTCAAACCACCATTTGTGAGCTTTAAAGCTACCTCCTACCAGTATTTTTTGGTATTTATCATGATCGCGAGTGATATATAGGCCTTTGTGGTAAGGAGATTCAAAAGTATAGTTGTTGTCGGCGGTAGTATAGCTACCACCAACCCCAAAGGTAAGCCCCTTTTCCTTGAGGTTGCGCTTGAAGACCGCTTGCAGTTTGTGGGTATTGAAAGATTCTAAACCATAACTAAGGTCGGCATATTTCTCAGGATACTCACGAATGACGATATTGACTGCCCCACCGAGGGAAGACCCACCGAAGCGGGCGGGCACTACCCCTTTGTAGATTTCTATACGGTCAATCATATCCACAGGAATATCGTTGATGTCAATATAATCTGTTTGTTCGCTCAAAGGAAGTTCGTCTATAAAAAAGCCAATACGCTTACCCTCCAAGCCACGTACAGAAAGGCGAGAGGCGCTTCCTACGCCGCCGGAGGAGCGGATGGTAACCCCCACGGTTTTAATCAATATATCTTGTACGCTGCTCACGGTACCCCGCATATTGGATAGGTCAATCACGGTAACAGGCATGGCCTCTTCTTTCTTTTGATGTGCGATGGTCTTGGCGGAGAATACTACCTCACCGATTTCCTGCTTCTCCTGCGAGAGGGCTATATTTTGCTTGGTATCTCCGCTGATAGTGATTTTCTTGTTAACACTTTGGTAACCAAGATAATAATACCCTACGGTATAGCTACCCTTGGGCAAAGAAGGAAGCGAGTAAAAGCCTTTTTCATTGGTAGCGGTGCCTTTTCCTGTTTCCTTGATAATGACCTCGGCATTGACTAAGGGTTCGCCTGTGGTCTTGTCTATCACTTTTCCTGAGAGACTACCCTTTTGTTGGGCATAGCCAAAAGCAGAAAAAAGCAATAGTAAGTAAAAAATCTTTTTAAATAACATAAATGTAATGAGTTGATTCAGTGTGTTTTATTTTATTTGTTCTATGCAAAAATGAAAATAAATTTGTGAGATTTGGAAATATTATTTATCTTTGTTCTAAATAATTGATTTCGTAAGGCAAACGTACGTTTTTTTATTTTAATCTTAATAGCAAAGATTTTAATCTCAATAGCAAATTTATGATGAAGCGATTGACCAAACAAGATATACAAGAACTGAGTTTAGAGCAGGTAGAGGTGCCTTTGGTAAAGAGTGAGGCAGAGATGGAGATCTATTATGGCCGTCTTGAGAACAAATTAGCTACCTTCACCACCCATGGCAAGGAGATAGGTAAGCATGCTTATTACAGCTGGCAGGCTGAGGTAAGGGATAATTATTCCTTTGAGGGGCGTATGGCGATTCCCTCGGTGCGGTTCTATTTTGTAACTAAGTCGCAAAAAGGAATGCATGTGGATATAGATGGGCAGATTTTCACAGCTAAGCAGGGCGAACATAATTTGTTCTTTTGCAAAGACGAATGCTTAGGGAGAGATATTTTCTTGAAAAATGATACTATGGAGGTGATTACCATAGCCATAAGTGAGGAGGAGTTTGCCCAAATGGCGCAGCAATACCCCGATAGCTTTATGGCGATCTATAAGAGATACCAAAGTGGGGACAACTTTCTGCTCAGTCGTCAGGGAGGTTTTCTCACTTCTATGCAGATGCAGGCAGTCTTGCAACAGCTCAACAATACAGAACTTTTGGGCAATGCCGCAGGGGTATATGCTGACCTTAAAGTATTGGAATTGTTCCTGTTACAGTTTCACCAAATGGACACTCAGAAGTACCAAAACTACCAATATTGTAAGACCCATACGGATATAGATAAGATATATGAGGTAAGTGAGCTGATTACCCATAACTTGCGATACACACCCTCCATCAGTGAATTAGCAAGGGAAATGGGAATGAATGAGAAGAAATTGTGCTATGGGTTTAAGGAGATTTTCGGCAATACCATCTTCGGCTATCTCTATGATTATAAGATGAATCTTGCCCAGCAGTTGCTACTACATACCGATAAGTCTATAGGTGAAATAGCCCTCCAATGTGGCTATGAGCACCTATCGCATTTTTCTACCGCTTTCAAGCGCAAGTTTGGACTAAGTCCACAAGAGATGAGAAGGTAAAATGTACCCATGTTCATTCATCAACATGGGTACATTGTTATGTAAAAATCTATTTAAAAGCATGGAAATAAGCAGGATTTCCCACGGTAGAGAGTACCTGCTGTACAGCACCTGTACTAGGGTCAAAGGTAAATAAGCCAGCCTTATCTGTTCCGAAAGCAGCAAAAACAGCCTTATTTTCCAGTTTGCCAATAGCTATACTATGTCCGTCGCTAAAGGGAATACCATCTATCTTCTTGATAGTTTTAGCACTAAGGTCAATGATAACAGCCATGACATTTTTGGCAATATAAGGATTTTGCCCATTTAGTTCACGAATACCTACATAGGCTGCTACTTTGTTATTGCCTATATATTGTGTATTAATGACAGTGGCAGCCTTATGCTCATAGCCTTCGATCGGAGTAGTGGAGATATCCCAAGACCTATTGGTATCAAACTCAGTAGCTCCTTTAGGAATACAGAGGAAGCCACACTTGGTATTGGCAGGATTGAACCCAAAATATCCTGAAGTAGCTATATAGAGGTCGCCAGCTTCGTTAGTAAACATCATACCGCTATGTGGAGCCATAGAACGGGTAGGATAGATGAGTCCAGAGGTCTTCTCTGAAGCTATTTTTTCAACTTTATCGGTTTGGACATCGATGATAGCTACATCACTTTGTGGATAGTCAGCATAGGGAGCACTTGCATTAGGATCTATTTGGTTAAGAGATAAGTAGTATTTACCATCTCGCACGAATCCCATAGCAGGGTCAGCACTATTATCTCCATGGGCATACTCTTGGAGGGCAATTTCACCTGTTTTTTTCATGGTTTGTGGATTGATAATCCATACTACTCCTTGAGTATAGAGCGGCATATAGGCTTTGGTATCACTTACTTTTTCTAGGTGTCCGACAAAGGAACCTACAGGAGTAGGAAGGCTGGCTCCTTTACTGAGCTTTTTAGCAGCAGGATCATATACCCAATGGGTAACATTTGTCCCTTTCATCAAGTCAAAGATATAGACATCTTTGCCTATCACTTGTACACAGGAGGCGAACTCTAATTGTTCGGCATTATCATTGGTGATAGTTCCAGATAATTTTTGGAATACTTGTACATAAGAGCTTCCACTCATACCATCAGGGTTTTTCACAGTGGTTTCCAATAGAAAATCTCCTGTGTATTCCTTGCCCTCTGGAGTAGGTGCAGGTGTTGGTTTATCATCTTTTTTGCAAGCGGTGCTTAGTACAGCGCAAGCACATAGGGTTAAAAAAAATTTTGAATACATGATAATATGATTTTTAGTTGATTTTAGAATATAACACGGAGTTTTATCCCTCCATTGATACCTGGGAGGGGACGATTGAACTCGGTGAGCACTTTTTGGTCAGTAAGATTGCGTATTTTCCCTGAGATAAAGAGTTTGTTGTTGAGAAAACTATGCTCAAAGCCCAAATCAAAGGTCATACTACGGGGAATACGGCGCTTGTCGCGCTTGGTCATCTCGAAATCATAGTAATATTCCTCTACAAAGGCATAGTCTAAGAAGATACGGGTGTTCTGTCCAGTACCTCCAAAAAGATTTTCTCGGTGAAATTCTAATCCCATATTGCTCATAAGGTAGGGAATATTGGGCATACGCTTGTCCTTAGTAGGGTTGGGTACGCTACTGTTAGACTCATAGTTGCGGACATCTCTCAGGTCTTGGTAGGTAGTATTCACATAGGCATATAACCAAGGAAGTACATCGGCTTTGGCTTCAAACTCTACCCCTAAGGTACGCATCTGGCCAAAATTCTGATATTGTGCACCTATAACCCCTGCGGTATAGCGGATCATATCCTTTAGGTGCATATAAAAGAAGTTCAGTTCCACTTGAACATTGGTAGGGTGCTTGCCAACCAAGTCAAGGAGACAGCCAACATTGACACTGGTATTGCGTTCAGGGAGCAAATTCCCACTAGGTACTACAGCGATACCATCACCTAAGAGTTCCGTTTCAGAGGGGATACGGACATCATACCCTACAGAGAATTTTCCCATAAAGGAAGGAAGAAAGCGATAACGCATAGCATCATTGATACCGAAATCCTTTTTGTTGAGATCTATATCATATTGTCCTGGTACAAAAAGATGAGCCATTTGGGTCTGCATGGTATAGAGATAGTAGCGCCCTGTAAGAGAGTTAAGGAACTTGTCGTCTAAAGAACGGAAGTCATAGGTAAGCCCGCTGACCCAACTGAGCATATGAGCGTCAAAATTCACTTGCTTGCCTAAGCTCATTTGCTTGAGTTCGTCCTTGGGTTTTCCCTTAGCAAAGGCCAGTACCGAATTGAAATTAAGAGAGTGCTGCTGGTTTATTAAATACTCCAAGTTGGTTTTATTGCCAATGGTAATTTTTTGGTCATCGGAATCAGAAGGATATCTATAGCCTGCTTCCCCTCCATAACGAGAAGCAGTGGGGTAGGAGGAGCCATCCCATTCGTAACGGCGGATGGCTTTGTCTATAAAATTCATACGAGAGAGTGCTATCACATTGAGCATGTCAAGGTTAAGCCCATCCCAAAAGAAATGATTCTTTTGGAGTTTGATAGGCAATCCTACCACGAAGGAACGACTATGTGCCTGACGGATATCATACTCTATTCCTTGTATTTCCTTGTAGGTTCTTATGGCAACAGCTTCTATATCTACCTTATCAAACCACCATTTTTTAGCTTCAAGCCCAGCACTTGCTAATATTTTTTGATATTTGTCATGATTGCGGGTCAGGCGCAAGCCCTCGCGATAGGGAGAGTCAAAAGAATAATTGTTATCTGAGCTGGTATAACCTCCTCCGACTCCGAAGGTAAGTCCTTGCTCCTTGAGATTGCGCTTGAAGATGGCTTGTATCTTATGGGTATTATAGGATTCAAGGCTATAACTAAGGTCTGCATATTTATCAGGATATTCACGAGTTACAATATTGACCGCCCCACCAAGGGAAGACCCACCGAGTCGGGCAGGTACCACTCCCTTATAGATCTCGATACGGTCAATCATATCCACAGGAATATCGTTGTAGTCAATATAATCTGTTTGATCGGTCATAGGTACTTCGTCTATAAAAAAACCGATACGCTTACCCTCCAAGCCACGGACAGAAAGGCGAGAGCTACTGCCTACCCCTCCAGAGGTACGCAGGGTAACCCCTACGGTCTTGACCAATATATCCTGTACACTGCTGACGGTACCTCGCATATTGGACAAGTCAATCACCGTAACAGGCATGGCTTCTTCTTTCTTTTGGTGAGCAATGGTCTTGGCAGTAACCACTACCTCTCCGATTTCCTGCTTCTCAGGGGTAAGCGCTATATTTTGCTTAGTATCTCCACTAATAGTAATTTTTTTACTAATACTCTGATAGCCAAGATAATAGAATCCTATGGTGTAGCTTCCCTTAGGTAGAGACAATGAGTAGAATCCCTTTTCATTGGTAGCGGTTCCCTTTCCTGTTTCCTTAATAATTACTTCGGCATTGATTAAGGGGTCTCCTGTGCTCTTATCTACAATTCTCCCTGAAAGCATTCCTTTATTTTGAGCAAAGCTAAGGGAAGAAAAAAAGAGTAATAGATAAAAAAACTTCTTAACTGACATAAATGTAATGAGTTGATTAATTGTGTTTTAGTTTATTTAGTCTTGTTAAATAGTAAAAAAGACTTGTGAGATTTAAAATTATTATTTATTTTTGTTCTAAGTATCAAGGTTGAGTATGCAAAATTACATCTAATATACTTAATTTATTTTAATCTCAATAGCAAAAATTTTAATCTTAATAGCGAAAATTTTAATCTCAATAGCAGAATTTTAATCTCAATAGCAAATTTATGATGAAGCGATTAACAGCAGAAGACTTGCAGGAATTGACTGTAGAACAAGAAGCTCCTTTGATAAAGGATGAGAGGGAAATGGAGCGCTATTATGGGTGTCTTCTGAACGATATAGTTACCTTTGTAACTTGTGGTAAGCAGATAGGTAAGCATACCTATTATAATTGGCAAGCTCAGATAAAGGAAAATTACTCCTTTGAGGGGCGAATGTCAATTCCTTCGGTACGATTTCATTTTGCTATCAAATCTAGAAAGAAATCATGTGTGGATGTAGCTGGGCAGTTAGTTTCTGCCAATCAAGGAGAGCACAATGTTTTTTTCTGTAAGGAGGAATGTTCAGGGAAGGATATTTTAATAAAAAATTGAATTTAAAATGCAAAACTACAAAAAATAATGTAATTAACTCATACAAAGAGGATTATTTTTTTGATAGGAAGATAAGAGAAGACAGAGTCTTAGATGATTTGGACAGGCTTTTTCAAAATTAGGTTTCTAAATCGTTACCTAATACCTTGAAAAATATTTTTTATTAGTAGGTTATATTTCAGTGTTTTACACCTTTTTTCATATTGTACAGTAACTTGATAAAAAGTACTTTCGCAAATTAAAAAATTAGAGTATGAAAAAAGTAAAACGCTCAACCTTTAAGGTATTGTTCTACCTTAAAAAGAATGCCCCAAAGAAGAATGGTAAGGTTGCTATTATGGGGCGTATTACCATTGACAATCAGGTAGCTCAGTTTAGTACCAAACTTGAAATTCTTCCACAGAAATGGGATTTGAAGTACGGAAGGGTAACAGGTAAAACAGAAGAAGCTACCCAACTCAACCGAAAGCTGGAAGAGATCCGCTCACGTATGGTTACTCATTATGAGGAGCTGATGAAGTACGAGGGAGTGGTTACTGCTCAGAAGCTAAAAGCTACTTTTTTGGGTATAGGAGTAATGGAAGATTCCTTGCTAAAAGTCTATGAGAAGTTCAAAGAGGACTTTGCCTTGATGGTAGAAAAAGGTGTTAGAAGTTATAGTACGCTTAACAAATACGAAAATGTATACACTCATTTGAGCGAGTTTATCCAGTACAAATACCGCAGAAGTGATATTTCTTTCAAAGAGCTTACAGAAGACTTTATCAACGATTTTGATTTCTATCTTAGAGTTAATAAAAGTCTTACTCACAACACAATATGGGTTTATATGATGCCCCTTTGTAAAATGGTAGAAATAGCCATAGACAAAGGAATTATCTATCGCAATCCTTTTAAGAATTATATAAGTTCTATGGAGGAGAAAGATAGAGGCTATTTGCTTAGAGAGGAAGTAGAAACTCTTTTACAATATCACCCTAAGAGTGCTTCTGCTGAATTAGTACGAGACCTATTTGTTTTTAGTTGCTTTACAGGTTTTTCGTATATTGACATCAAACAACTCAAGAAAAGTCACTTACAATCGTTCTTTGACGGCAACAAATGGCTTATCAAACGCCGTCAGAAATCCGATGTACCCTGTAATGTACGTCTGTTGGATATAGCCGAGAAAATTATTGAAAAATATGAGGGTACGACTCGTACAGAGGCATTGTTTCCTACGCCCTCCAACACTAATTGCAACCTCCTGATCAAAAAGATGATGAAAGATTGTAACATCATTCGTGAAAAACCCATTTCATTTCACTGG
>CAURXJ010000008.1:0-76209 GCA_963528845.1 uncultured Capnocytophaga sp.
TGCAAAATCTTCAAATAATTTTGCTACTGAACTGAATGATGAGGTTAAAAATAATCTTTTCATATTTGTAATAATAATTGTTGTTATTGAACGGAGAGGCACGAGCTACAAGCTCGCGCCAGCGAGGGGTCGGACTTTATAAAAATATGTAACCTAACTATTGTTTGGCAAAGTCCTCTAAAAACTGCCTATATAATGGTACACTTCTCTCAATCCATTCGGTTGTACTGTTCAGCTCGATGCCGTAATAGGCAAAAAACGGGCGGTAATCGGCGTGAATATATTCAAATGTAAGTTCGAAAGGACGTAACAACTCTTTAAGAGTATATTTATATTTTTCGTTATGCGCATATTCATGCTCATCAATACCTGCCGAAATGGCAAGCGTCACTTTCTTTCCTCCTACTTTATAACCGCTTTTGCTTCCGTAAGCCCAGCCATAGGTAAGGACTTCATCTTGCCATTTCTTTAATAACGGTGGCATACTAAACCAATAGAGCGGAAACTGAAATACAATGTGGTCGTACTGCTCTATCAGTTGTTGTTCCTTCCTAACGTCAATATGTTCGTCGGGATATGCTTTGTACAACTGATGTATGGTATATTGTTCTGGGTATTTCTCAAGCTCCTCAATCCAACGTTTGTTGATGAGAGAATCCTCTATATGAGGGTGTGTTACGATAATAAGTGTTTTCATATAATTTAGGAATAATCAAAAGTGAATAGCACGATACGGCTTACGGGCTCGTACATCATAATGATATAGCCACCAGAACCTACCCAGTCATAAGCCCCTGTTTCAGCTACGAGATAGAATGGGTTTCCTTGGTAAGAAATGTCAAACAGTACTTCATCGTCGGCCTCTCCATCTTCTATATGCATCTTAAAAGCCTTCGGATATTCCTCGTCTTCAATAGTGGAGCACCAGTTGCCATACTGAGGCTCTCCCCCTAATATCTCCAAATAGTTTTCCTTATTCAGTTTCCCATTATATTCAGGATAACGCAAATTCACCAATGTACCATATTTGGCTACATTTGCTTTACTTTTCTCATAATTATCAGCCATTTCCTGAAAGAGTTCCTCCCCTTCGGAGTCAAAATCCCAATGGTGAATAGCGGTTCGCTCAAAATATCCTTCCTTGCCGAGGAACTCAAACTTATTGTCATCAGTCAATCGGAAAGCGAACCAGTTAGGTGCGGTATATTCATTGTGATACTTGGTGGTATTATCCCCTATATAGCCCTCGTAAGGCTCAAAAGGACACAGCATATACACCTTTTGCCCTGCCCAATCGGGGTTGATTTCAGCTAAATCAATACGCATCAGGGGCAGAAAATGATTTTTGAGCCATGGTTGCTCTTTTACAAAAATGTCTTCCGCTTTTGGGAACGCTTGCAAATGGTCGTTCAATTCTTGGATTTCTTCTCTTGCTGTCATAGTTTTAAATTTCTGCCCCTCCCAAAGAGGGGAAACAAAGTAGTCTTTAAAATCTTAATTTTTTTATTAATAAAATGGTTATTGCCTGTGTGGCTCGCACTACCTCCAGCCACCCCCAAGGGCTTTATACAAGGTAATACCGTATTGCATACGGGTAAATTGGGCATTGGCAACACTAAGCTCTGCATTGAGGCGGTTTACTTCAGCGGTGATTACCTCTAAATAATTCACCATACCACTATCAAACAGTTGTTTAGAATAGTCTGTAGCTTCTTGATAGGCTTTCATCTCCTTGTTTTTTAGCTCGATAAATTCTGTTTGGTTGGAAAAGTTCTGCATCGCATCGGCTACTTCCTTACCAGCAGAAAGTATCACTTTCTTGAAATTGAGCAAAGCGGTTTCTTGTTCTATCTGTCTCACCTCGTATTGGGTACGAATCTGTCTTCCGTTGAGGATAGGTTGTGCTAATCCTGCTACAAAATTAGCAAATATGGACTTAGCTGAAATCCACGTATCAAGTTCGGTAGAGGAGAATCCACCTCGCGCGGATAGTGTCAGCGTAGGATAGAAAGCGGCATGGGCTACATTGGTCATCTCAAAGGCGTTGCGCAGGCTGAGTTCTGCTCGAGCTACATCGGGGCGATTCTGAAGGAGCTTGGCAGCATAGCCCTGCTTAAATTCGGTAGGGAATTGCTGCTCGGCAAGCGTGGTGCGCTCTATCGTATGCGGTTCTTCCCCAAGGAGTACACAGATGGTATTCTCCAATGCCCATACGCTATTCTTGATAGAAATGAGTTGTGCTTGAGCATTGTACACCAAAGCCTCTATTTGCTTAGTAGCCACTTCGGTAGTGGAACCTGCCTCTTTGAGGCTCTTGGTAGTCTCTAGGCTCTTTTGGCGGAAATCAATGGTTTGTTCCAGTACCTTTTTCTGCTCATCAAGCATCAGCAGTTGGTAATAAGCCGTTGCCAAGGTAGCCACTACCTCGGATTGTACTGCTTTTTGTGCCTCTACGGTAGCAAGGTAAGAAGCATAGGAAGCACGGCGTTGAGCAGAGAGCTTGCCCCAAATGTCGGCTTCCCAGGAAGCTGAGCCTGTGAGATCCCATAAGTTGCCGTAAGTACGTTCGCCCACACCTCCTGTCGCATTGATAGAGGAAGTAGCGCGGGTATAATTTGCCTGAGCAGCAAGGGTAGGGATAAAAGCGGCTTTGCTTTGCTTGAGGTACGCCTGAGCAGAAGCCACATTCTGCATCGCTACACGTACATCAAGATTGTTAGAAAGCGCCTTATTGATATGCCCTTGGAGAGTAGCATCGGTGAAGATGTTACGCCAAGAGACATTGGCACTGCTAAGACTATCCGTAGGGATATTATCCGTACGGAAAAGTTTTTCATTCACGACATTGGGACGCTCGTAAGTTTTGCGACCTGCACAAGCGGTAAGGGTAAGGGCTACAAAAGCCGCTGCGAAACCTTTATAAATGATTCTGTTCATAAGTAAATAGTTGTTAGTGATTAGTGGTTAGTTTTCAGTTTGATCAGACAATTTAGATTTTGCTAAGTTAAATTGGTACACTTCCCAGATTTCTCTATATCGTCGTTTTCTTATTTTAAGTCCTCGTTTGTCTTTTTTGCCAAATATTTCTATTGCTTTTTGCCATTCTTTCTTAGAGATAACATAGATGGCTCCATATTTGGCATACCTACCAAAGCGTTTTTTAGACTCTGGAGGATTAAAAGCAACTACATGTTCTATCTCCTTAATATCTATCTTTATCTTTTTGTAAGATTTTTTTGTTTTATACCTTTTTCCATCAATAATAAGCAATGGATTATGCGCTATATTATATAATGACTCGAATTTCCAAAAGCAATCTTTGTCTCTACTCCTTCTTCAGGTATCTTCACCTTTCCAAGCGTATCTTGTACTTGTTGTGCCATAGTGGAAAGCGTAAAAAAGAATAGAAATATAGTTATTCGGGTCATAGTTGTTAGTTTTTAGTCTTCTCTGACGAGTTATGTTCTCCGGTTGGGTCAAACTGATTGGAAGGATCAGACAATTTAGATAGTCTAGCTAAGTTAAATTGGTACACTTCCCAGATTTCTTTATATCGGCGCTCTTTCTTGTCTAATCTTCGTTTGCCTATCTCACTGGCAATCTCCTTCGCTTTTTGGAATCCTTCCTTAGAAATCATATAGACTACTCCAAATCTGGCACGCTTACCAAAGCGTTTTTTAGCCTCTGGAGGAAGGAAAACAACCATATTCTCTATATCCTCAGTAGCTATCTTTATATCTTTTTCAGGTTTTTTTGTTTTATATCTTTTCCCATCAACAATAAACAATGGATAATGTTTTAGAGCATTTTTCGGGCGCCCAATAATAATCTTTGTATTAGCCACCTCTTCAGGTGTTTTTACCTTTCCCAGCGTATCTTGTACTTGTTGTGCCATAGTGGAAAGCGTAAAAAAGAATAGAAATATAGTAAATCGGGTCATAGTTGTTGTGTTTTTCGCATTTTTCTTTTGAATTTTCTTGTATAGATTTTATCTTGTTTTCGCCCTTTCTCATCTCTGACCGCTACGATACCAAAACGACCTTGAGTTCCATAAAGCGCCATAGCCTCTTGCTGTGCTATCTCACGGGCTTCTATCTCCTTACTGTTTTTTATCCTTCTGAGAAATTGCTTTTTATCCTTCATTGGCTTACCATTAAGGACAAAAAGCTTATCACAAGGCGAACCTCCTACTGTCACCAGACCTGCAGTTATATAGTTGATAGAAGGTTTTTTAAGAGGAGGTCGTACAAAATCCATCGTTTGTTCTGTGTTATCGGTTACAACAACACGGCACTGCCCTACGCATTCACTTAGTATAGCATCCCATCGGCGAGCTTTTATCTCATATCTTCCCAAGCTATCAGTATATACCTCAGCGTCTCTTTCTCTGTTTTCTATTTTACAGCCAGCGATAGGATTACCTTCATCATCAGTAACCCTACCTGTTATCATTATAGGAAATTTGAATTTTTCCAATATTTGTGCTATTCGGTAGTATTTGTATCCTTCTCGGGTCAGTTTTCCTAACTTCTTATGCTGTATTTCCTTTATTTTTTTCTCTGCTTCCTCTGTTACTATATATATCGCCCCTCCTCCTGCTTGTTTTCCAAAGAGATTTACTGCCTTTTTCGGTCTAAAAAATATCAAAGCAGCCACATCTTCTGGAGCAACCGATTTTATTGTATCTATATTTCCTGTATTACCAACTATTTTTCCATCCAAAAAGAACACCGGCTGCGGGCTTAAACCTATCCCACACCCCATAGTAGGATTTATGTTAGCCACCTCTTCAGGTGTTTTTACCTTTCCAAGCGTATCTTGTACTTGTTGCGCCATAGTGGAAAGCGTAAAAAAGAATAAAAATATAGTAAGTCGGGTCATATCAAAAATATTTTATTTCTTTTTACTCTTATTCTTTTTATGTTGGTTATAGTAATCCTCGGTATAAGCCACTAATCCATATTGACTGCGGAAGCCATAATGTTTAGATAACTCTTGATCCTCCATTACTGAATACTTGTAAAACTGTCCACTTCTAAGTTCATTTTTGAATGCTTCTCTATCTTTTTCTTCAACTATCTTATCATTACGTATAAAAAGGATGCCACAAGCATAAGCATACTCAATACAAATATTACTCATATAGGTACTATCCATAGTATGGTTATATACTTGGTGAGGTGTGTCTTTAAACACAACATAACAATCCATCACACCACCAAAGTGGATTGTATCCCACTGTTTTGCTTGTATCTTATACATACCATTGGCATCTGTTTTTACATAATTAGCAGCATAATGCCCTTCTTTTGTGTAAGTAATTACATCTGTATTTACAGTAATATTAGCAAGAGGCTTCCCTTTATGGTCGGTAACTTTTCCTGTTATAGTGATTTGCGCCATAGCCGAGAGTGTAAAAAAGAATAGAAATATAGTAAGTCGGGTCATAGCTTATTGTTTTTTCTGAGCTTTACGGGCTTCTCGTTTTTCGTATTTCTTCTTAGCTTTTTCAGTAACTGCTACCAATACCCCATTGATAGCTCCAGAACAACAAATAGCTGTAGCTGCTGCTGGAGTAAGGTAATGAATCTCTTTTGAAATCTTTTGCCTGCTTGTTTTCTCTCGAAATTTTTTCTTGTCCATAGGCATACCATCCAATACAAAGAGAGGTGTAGCACAATAGTCCTCTGAAATTCGCGCTATTGCTCTGGGAGGAATCTGCTTTATCATCTCTTCTATATACGCTTTCTCTGCTTCTTTATAAGTACCTTCAAATGACCCCTCAAAATTAATTTCTTGAGTTTTCTCTTCATCGATAATCAGTTTGCAAGAAGTACAACAATGCACCATCAGCATATCCCAGCGATCAGCTTTAATTGTGTAATTTCCTAAACTATCGGTATAAGTCTCAGTATTCCTATCTTTGTTATATACCCTAATATTGACAAGGGGATTTCCCTCTTTATCAGTAACTTTTCCTGAAACCACTATAGGTTGTTGTATTTGATAGATTTCCCAAATCTCTGCATAATGCTGCTCCTTTCGGTTGAGTTGTCTATTGGGAGGATTACTGGCAAGTGCTTCTGCCTTCTGAAAAGCATTTTTAGTGATAACATATACCGCCCCATTTCTTGCTCTCTTACCAAAAAGACCTTTTGCCCTTTCTGGATAAAATATCATTATGTGTGCTATATCTTCTGGTTGGAGCTTCTTGAACTTATGTCTAAGCTTGGTGTATTTCTTTCCATCAACCATACAAAGGGGTTGTGCTTTATGAGAAATTTTTCCTATACATCTTAAGGATAGAGGTTCCATCTTCTCAAGAGTTAGTATACTATCTTGAGCCATTAGAGGCAGCGAAAACAATGTAAAAAGTAAAAGAAACTTCATAATGATTCATGTGTTTTACTTATAGTTCCAGTCTTCTCCGGTAAGGTCGTATACCTTCTGGATACGCTTCAGTAGGTCTGGGAAGTCTATTTCCAAATCTATCAGGCGTCCTGAACGAATATCAAACACCCAGCCGTGGACAATAGGGTACTGGTGATAGAGGTATCCCTCCTGTACGCAGGCCATTTTCGCCACGTTGATACACTGTTCTTCCACATTGAGCTCTACCAAACGATCATAACGCTCCTTAGCAGAGGTGATGCTATCGAGTTCGTCCTGATGTAGACGATACACATCGCGTATGGTTCTGAGCCAAGGGTTGAGTAGCCCCAAGTCTTTGGCTTGCATAGCGGCTTTTACCCCTCCGCAATCATAATGCCCACATACGATGATATGCTTTACTTGCAGGTGTTCCACGGCATATTGTATCACGGCTGTAGAACTCATATCAAGGGTATTGACCACATTGGCAATATTGCGATGGACAAAGACATCGCCAGGACCTAATCCCATCAGCTCCTCAGCCGTTACACGACTATCCGAACAACCAATATAGAGGAAGTCAGGGTTTTGTTCCTTGACAAGCTTTTTGAAAAAATCCTTATCTTCGCCAGTCTTCCTTTCGACCCACTGGCGATTGTTCTCAAAAATGGTTTTGTAAGCATCCATAGTAATGATTAATGATTTAAGTTTTGCAAGCTCTGTAACTCACTGACTTTCAAAACCTCCCCCCTCCCCCCTCCAAAGGGGGAATGAGATAGTTTATAATTCTCAAGGAGTTATAGAGAGAACATTTTCGAGATTGATAGACAATTTTTATCTTTTTCAACGAATTTATTCCCCCTCTCAGAGGGGGCAAGGGGGAGGTTTTTTTGTAATATATTGATTATTAAATAATTATAAATCTAATTATAATCCAAAAATAACTTGCGAAACTTAAATTAATGAAATGATTAATGCCCTCTTAGAAAATGGGTTGAATAGCTTTGACAATACTATCCATAGAAACAGGTTGAGGGGTTACCTTGTCGCCTGTGCGTACCCCATTAAGCCCTTGTACGATGATCACATCGCCTGCCTTGAGGCCACTCTCTACCACTACCAAATTATCAGCACGGCTCTTGAGGGTTACCACCACTTGCTTGATAGTATTGTCTTCTACCTTGTAGGCAAATATCTTTCCTTGTTGCTCGAATACCGCCACTTCAGGAATTACCAAAGAGTTGTCAAAAGTCTGTGGAATAAGGATGGCACCACTATTACCATTGGTAAGTAAGTGTTCTGGGTTAGGGAAAGTAGCACGGATCTGTATAGATCCTGTAGTAGGGTCTATCTGTCCTGTTACTGTTTGGATCTTTCCTTTGTGATTATACTCTTTTCCATTGGCCATAATCAAAGATACTTCAGAAAAATTAGCCAATTTTTCCTTGGCTGTAGCTCCTTTTGCCTGAGCGAGGAAAGAGAGATAATCCTTTTCGTTCATAGAGAAATAGGCATATACATCCTTTACATCGGAAACAGTGGTGAGTACCGTGTTATTGGCTGTTACCAAGGCTCCTTCACGGTACTGGATAGCTCCTACCACTCCATTGACAGGTGCTTTTACAACAGCAAATCCGATATTGCTTGCCACTTCGTTATAGGCAGCTTGGGCACGCTGTAGGTTGGCCTGAGCTGTTTCGAGCTGCACCTTGCTTACGATATTCTTTTCCACAAGAGGGAGGAGTCTGTTCACCTCCACACGAGCTACCTCTACCTGTGCCTTGGCGGAAGCCGCTGATTGGTTAAGGGTTTGTGTCTCGAGCTGGAACATAGGCTGCCCTTGGCGCACTGCCTGCCCTTCGTCCACAAGTACTTTGGTGATATATCCAGAAATTTTGGCCTGTACAGGGCTATTGACCACCCCTTCTATATTGACAGGGAAAGAGAGGTTCGAAGTGGTACTCTGCTCTCCTACTGTAATGGTAGGCAATACCTTCTGAGTGGCTGCCATACCAGCACCTTGTTGTTCTTGTCCTTTTTTACATCCTATGGTAAGGACAAGCATACTTGCAAAAATTAAAACTTTATTCATTATTTAAAAGAATTTTAAGATTTTTAAATTATTGGTTAATTTCTATTTTTTCATCTTTCTCTACACTAAGTACTCCCTTTAGCTTGGAGAAATGTACTTTGGCATCCTCTAAAGATTTTTCTTTAGGAATTCTGATAGCAAAACCATTGATATTCTGATATTCATATAAAATCTCTGCTCCATATTTAGCAAATGCTTTTTTTAGAGGAGCTGTTGGAGTTGCTACTTCATAAAATAAAATAAGAGTATCTGTATCTCTTTGTTCTACTTGCTTTTGTGCGGTCTTACAAGAAAATAACATAAGCCCTATACTGATCAGGAAAAATTTATTCATTTTTATAATGTTTACTATTAATAATGTCCATTACCTTTTACCAATTACTTGTATTCTATAAAACATTACAGAAATAAGGATACACAAGGTTATTGCAAAGAGCATGGGTTGCTCCGTTTCGACTGAGAATAGTGCCAATATAGCACCGATGATAGCACCGATAGCAAATCGGAACATTCCTATAAGCGAATTGGCGGTACCTGCCGTGCGAGGGAATAGCTCAAGGACAGCTGCATTGGCATTGCTCGATACGATAGAGACCATCCCTACATATAGCGCTATTCCAATGGCAGAAGGCCATAGCCCCCAATGAAAAAACGCACAGAATGCCAAGTAGACACCCATGATCAGCTGTATCCAAAGCCCGATCCTTAGGATACGTTCGGTGCCTAAGCGACCTACGAAGCGCCCCCCAAGAAAAGTAGCGATCATCATCACGCCTATATTCAATATAAAAAAGTACCCAAAATTCTTAGGTGCTACTCCATAGACTCCTGTATAAACCAATGATCCTGAAGTCAAAAAGCAAAACATTCCTGAATAGGAAAAAGCATTGGTAAAAATATACCCCAACACCTTCCTATTGGTCGCTACTGTACGATAATTACGCAATACACCTATGATATCCAAGGGAATACGTCGTTCTTTGGGCAAAGACTCTGGGATGCGCAGCCATACCAAAAGGGCAGCGAGCAATCCCAATACTGTCAATAGGTAAAAAATGGCCTGCCAATGAAACCAATCGGCTATATACCCTCCCAAAATAGGAGCTACCAAAGGAGCTATCATGGTGACAAGCATGATCATAGACATCATCTTAGAGAAGGCTTCCTTATTGAAAAGGTCTCTGAGTAAAGCACCTGCAACCACCGCAGGGGCTGAACCAAAAAAGCCTTGCAAAAAGCGCAATATATAAAAATGATATAATTCCCCCACCTGTGTAAGCCACAAGGCAATCACTGCCGCTACGATTACCCCTACAATAATAGTAGGCTTGCGGCCATAGCTATCCGAAAGTGGTCCCCAGAGCAATTGTCCCAAGGCAAAGCCCAAGGTAAAGAGAGCCAAGGTGGTTTGTATACGCTCCTTGGAGACATGCAAGTCCGAGGCTATTGCCCCAAAGGATGGTAAGTACATATCTATCGCCAAAGGAGTAAGCATAGAGAGCAATCCTAAGATTAAGATGAAAAGAACGTCTGTATTATAGTTTTTCACGTATATCTTCCTGTTTTAGTTTTTCCAAAAAATCTTCAGTAAGTGATTCCATTTTTCCGAGGAAATCAAGAAGGACCCCTGTTTTTTTCATTCTTCTCTCGAGGAAGCGATCTGTATGTTGAGGATCTTGGTCATCAATATATTTTCTAAAACGAAGGGTAAAATCCCTTTCTGTTCGAATCAGTTCGAGAAATTCCGAAAATCGCTTGTCAAAAGGAAAGGATTTGAAGTATTTTCTTCGCTTTCCCTCCTTGGTGTCATAGTAGATCAGCCCTTTGTCCAAAAGAAAATTGATATTTGTAGAAAGAGTGCTTTTGCTGGCCTGTACCCTCTCAATGAGATATTCAAAGGTAAGTCCCTCCGCACAGCCCTCAATAACCAATACAGACAATATCTTAGCTGCCATAGGAGATACATCATGCATCTTCCTAACAAGCTCAGACATCATCTCGATAAGAGTGTTTTTTTCAATATTCAATGTTCAATGGATTAATGTTCAATGATTAATGCTCAATGATTAATCACTATTGGTATTAATAATTATTTCTGGGAGCAAAGATAGTTATTTAGTTCTATAGTTTGCGAACCAAAAAGATAATCTTTTGTTAAAACGATTAATAGAGAACTTATACACCTTACTATCAGTCATTTGCCCTTACAAAATATTTTTCACTTTTCTCTTTTCGTTTCTCACTCAAAATCGTACCTTTGTATCCTAATTTCAAAATTTGATACTATGCAGTCATTTTTACCCAACATGTTTTATTATGGCTTCCCTGTAGTATTACTCACCACAACCGATGAGAAAGGGAATGCAAATATTACGCCTATCAGCTGTACCTTTACCCTAAGTACCCATGCGGTAATGGCTTTAGTAAAGCTCAATAAGGCTTATGAGAATGTACTTGTTGTCCCTGAAGTAGTCTTTAACCTGCCTACAGCTTCTATGTGGGAACAAGTGGATACTATAGCGCCCTATACAGCCAAGAATCCTGTACCAGCGCAGAAGGCAGATAAGTACACCTTTGCTCAGGACAAATTTGCTATAGGAGGTTTTACACCACTACCTTCGCAGAAGGTGCGTCCGCCCCGTATTGCTCAGTGCCCTATACAAGCCGAAGCCAAAGTGACAGAAGTCATCGACCGCAATGGTTATGTATTGGTGGAACTTGAATTCGTTGTAGTTCATGCGGAAGATCATTTAGTTATGGACGGAGACAAGATCAATCCCTTAGCATGGAATCCACTAATCTATAACTTCAAGCATTACTATGGCTTAGGAGAACACAAAGGAGTAAATTTTGCCCTGAGACCTCAGCAATGATTTATGGAAATCAATAAATTGTACCCTTATAAGCAATAATTTGTATGTTATAAGATGCAATAAATTGCGTCTCTACTACGACAAGGAAAGTATCGAAGTAGAGACGCAATTATTGTGTTTTAACAAATTAGGTATTATCCCTCAATTATTAACCATTAATCATTATTACCAGATTTTGACCCTATCCTGAGGAGCTCTGTAGAGCTTATCACCTGTTTTCACCTTGAAAGCCTTATACCAAGCCTCCACATTGGTTAGTGGTGCATAAGCACGGATATACTGAGGGGTATGAGGGTCTGTTTTTACCTGATTGAGTAGGTGTTTCTGGGTAGAGAAGCCTCTCCAGACAGTAGCCCAAGAGATAAAGAAACGTTGTTCTTGGGTATATCCACTTATCTTTTGTACCTTGCCATGTTCTTTGAGATATAGTTGTAGCGCATCATAAGCGATATTAACCCCACCAAGGTCAGCTATATTTTCGCCATTGGTGAAGATTCCATTGACAAAAACTCCTTTAGCCACTTCATATTTATCGAACTGAGCGGCAAGAGCCTTAGTTACTTTTTTGAAATTCTCCTTATCCTGAGGTGTCCACCAGTTTTTGAGGTTTCCATCCCCATCATACTCAGCGCCACTATCATCGAATCCATGAGTGATTTCATGACCAATAACAGCGCCTATTCCTCCGAAATTGACTGCTGGATCGGCATCGAAGCTAAAGAAAGGAGCCTGAAGGATAGCTGCTGGGAATACAATTTCGTTGTTCATAGGGCTATAATAAGCATTGATCGTTTGTGGAGTCATACGCCAGCGGGATTTGTCCACCTTTTGTCCTACATCGGCCAAGTTCTCCTTATAGCGCCATGCACGGATACTACATACATTGTCAAAATAAGAGGCTGTGGAGGCTGGAGCTATCTCCAAGCGAGAGTAATCTGTCCACTTATCAGGATAGCCAACCTTTACCCCAAATTTGTTCAACTTGGCAAGTGCTTTTTCCTTAGTCTGAGGGGACATCCATTGTACTTGTTGGATATGCTGGGCAAAACTTCTTCTGAGATAGTCGATCAGTACCAACATTTCCTCCTTAGCCTTAGCAGGGAAATACCTCTCTACATAGAGCTTGCCGAAGGCCTCCCCTAAGAGCCCATTGATTATGCCCAAGGCACGCTTGTTCATAGGGCGTTGTTGCTGTTGTCCTTTGAGATAGCGGGTATAGAAATCGAAAGAGAGTTCGTCCAATGCACTGTCCAAAGTATGGAGGTTACTGGAGACCTGCTGATACTTGAGGTAAGTCTTGAGCAGTGGGATATTCTCCTGAGAGAGAAAAGTATCATACGCCTTGTACAGACGGATCTCAGGAACGATAACCCTATCGGTCTGTACCCCTACTGCGGAGAGATATACAGGGAGGTTCACTCCCTTAACCAAAGAAGACAATTCCTTGATTGATAAAGGATTATAAGTGATGTTAGGATCCCTTCTCTCCTCATTGGTATAGATGAGCTTAGCAATACGGCGCTCCATATCGACCAACTCCTGTGCCTTCTGAGCAGGGTTTTCCTCCCCAATCATAGAGAGTACTTTAGTGACATATTCTTGATACTTGGCAATGGTCTTGGTATTGGCCTCAGAGTCCTTTTGGTAGTAGCTTCGAGAAAGCCCTATGGAGAAGGCTCCAAGATAGACAGCATTCATCTGAGAATCCTTTTTGTCGGCAGAGACACTCCAGTTACAGATAGGGTTTTCCCCTTGTGGTGTCACTTCAATAAGGTATCGCTGCAGGTCAGCCAAAGACTGTATGGCATCAATTTTCACAAAACACTGTCCCAGAGGCTTGAGTCCCTCGGCATTGCGCCGATTCCAATCGAGATAAGAGGCATACAAATCCTTGATTTTCTGTCCTTCGCTTCCCTTAGGAAAGTCCTTCTGCAGAAGTTCGTCCAAGATCGCCAAGCATTGTTCGTCGGTCTTATCTCGAAGGATTTGGAACGTACCCCAAGTAGACTTATCGGCAGGGATTTGTGCTGTTTTAGCCCATTTGCCATTGACAAAATTATAGAAATCATCCTGAGGGCGTACCGAAGTATCCATAGCAGAGAGGTCTAATCCCTTTTCTATAGGATCATTTTTAGATTGTTTTTGAGAGCCACAAGCCACTAAAAAAGCAACAGAGGCAAGTAAATAGATTTTTTTCATGTATTTACAAATTTTCTGCACAAATATACGAATTTTAATTGTAATTTATCAATGGTTTTATGAATGATTTTTACTCCACAAACCCACTAATAATCCTTAGTGCTTTATCGATAGAAGTAATCTTATCAAAGGTAATAATCAGCCTTAGCCCATTGCGGGTTTCCTTTTCATTGAGGTGACATTTATCCGAATTGCGCTGAACAAAGGCAAGCACTCTCTGGAAAGCTCCACTCTGGTAGAACTTACTCTGCTGATCCGCAATAAAGTATCCCAGCATCTTGCCCTGCTTCATCACTAAGCGCTCTATTCCCATCTGAGTAGCCAACCACTTGATACGTACCGAATTGAGCAAATCCCTTGCCTGAGGTGGCAAGGCTCCAAAACGGTCAATAAGGCGATATTCATACTGGGAGAGCTCCTCTTCGTTCTTAAGATTGCTCAGCTCATTATATAGGTTCAGTCGCTCGGTGATGCTATTGATATAATTGTCTGGATAGAGCAACTCAAAATCACTATCCAGCTGTGTATCTGTAAGATATACCGCCTGCTGAGCCTCATCGGCATAGAGCTCGGCGAACTCGTTTTCCTTCAGTTCGGTAACGGCTTCTTGGAGAATCTTCTGATAAGCATCGAAACCTATATCGTTGATAAAGCCACTCTGCTCACCCCCAAGTAAGTCTCCAGCTCCACGTATCTCCAAATCCTTCATAGCAATATGGATACCACTCCCCAAATCCGAAAACTGTGCGATAGCCTGCATACGCTTGCGAGAATCCTCTGGTAGCTCTGAGAGATTCGGAGTGATAAAGTAGCAAAAAGCCTTTTTATTACTACGCCCTACCCTACCCCGCATCTGGTGCAGGTCAGAGAGCCCAAAGTGCTGTGCATTATGGATAAATATGGTATTGGCATTAGGGACATCCAATCCGCTCTCAATGATAGTGGTTGCCACCAGAATATCATAATCACCATTGATAAAAGCAAGCATCACTTCTTCCAACTGTTTGCCTTCCATTTGACCATGCCCTATCCCTATTTTTGCATCGGGAATCAGTCGCTGGATCATCCCTGCTACTTCCTTGATATTCTCTACCCTATTGTGAATGAAGAAGACCTGTCCTCCACGCTGTAACTCATAGGCAATCCCATCGCGGATCACCTCCTCATTGAAGGAGATAATCTGGCTTTCGATAGGATAGCGATTGGGTGGTGGGGTAGTAATCACCGAAAGATCTCGTGCTGCCATGAGACTGAACTGTAAAGTACGCGGAATAGGCGTAGCTGTAAGAGTAAGTACATCGATATTCTCCCGCAAGGTCTTGAGCTTGTCCTTGACCGCTACACCAAATTTTTGTTCCTCATCTATAACCAATAATCCTAAGTCCTTATACTTCACTTTTTCATTGACTATCTGATGGGTACCTATAAGTATATCTACTTTGCCTGAGGCCAGATCAGCAAGTACTTGATTTTTCTCCTTAGCTGTACGGAAACGGTTGAGGTACTCCACCCTTACAGGGAGTTCCTTGAGGCGCTCACAGAAGGTCTGGTAATGCTGAAAAGCCAAGATCGTAGTAGGCACCAGTACAGCTACCTGTTTGCCATTGTCCACCGCTTTGAAGGCGGCACGTATGGCCACCTCCGTTTTCCCAAAACCCACATCACCACAGACGAGCCTATCCATAGGGCGTGCACGCTCCATATCTTGTTTTACCTCGAGTGTTGCCTTACTCTGATCAGGAGTATCTTCATAGATAAAAGAAGCCTCCAATTCTTTCTGCAAATAAGAGTCCGGCGCAAAGGCATACCCCACCGCCTCACGCCGCTTGGCATAGAGCTGAATGAGGTTGAAAGCGATTTGCTTGACCCTTGCCTTGGTCTTCTGTTTGAGTGCTTTCCATGCAGAGCTTCCCAACTTATATAGGCGAGGAGGAGCTCCATCCTTACCATTATATTTGCTAATCTTGTGCAAGGAATGAATGCTTACATACAGCACATCCCTATCTCCATAGATGAGCTTAATTGCCTCTTGCTTTTTGCCTTCTATATCTATTTTCTGTAAGCCTGCATATTTTCCTATCCCATGATCAATATGTGTCACGTAATCACCTATAGTAAGCTGATGGAGTTCCTTGAGCGTAATAGCTTGTTTTTTAGCATAGCCATTGCGAATATTGAACTTGTGATAGCGCTCCAAGATCTGGTGATCTGTATAACAGTTTATCTTATTTGCTGTATCGGTAAATCCCTCTGAGAGAGAAAGTTCCAAGAGCTCGCAAGGCACCTGCTGGTGTAATTCTTCGAAGATATCCAAGAAGCGCTGTGCCTGCTGAGCACTTACACAACAAATATAATTAGTATACCCCTCATTATACTTTTCCTTGAAGTGCTCGATCAGTAATTCGAATCTCTTATTGAACGAAGGCTGAGGTCGCATAGCAAAAGAGACCCCTTTGCCAACTATTTCCTGCGGGTTGTGCGGATTGACCCTCACCACATACCGCTGTGCAAAATCCCTAAGTCCTTCTTGTGCATTGCAGAAAAGCTCCTCAGGAGGCAAGTGTGCAATTTCTCCCTTAAGAGCCGCAAAGGCTTCTTGTGCTTTCTGGTACATCTTTTCCCACTTAGGGGCAAAGAGTTCAAAATCTTGTACAAAAATCAATGTCTCTTCAGGCAAGAGAGAGAGGAAAGAGGTGCGCTGCTCTCCGGCGATCTTACTCTCTATATTGGGAATAATAACTACCGAGGAGACTTGTTGGAGGGAGAGTTGTGTCTCCACATCGAAGGTACGGATACTCTCCACCACATCGGAGAAGAACTCGATACGATAAGGAGTATCATTGGAGAAAGAGAATACATCGACAATGCCTCCTCGTACAGAGAACTCCCCTGGCTCACTGACAAAATCCACCCGCTGGAACTGATACTCAAAGAGTGTCTCATTGAGTGTATCCAAAGAGAGATGTTCCCCCCGCTTGAGCGTCAGTGTATTTTTGTCCAACTGCTGGCGGGTGAGTACTTTTTCAAAAAGAGCTTCGCTATAGGAAACCACCACCCTTGCCCCTTGTTGGAGTTGGGAGAGCACTTCTGCTCTTAGGAGCACATTGGCATTGTCCGTTTCCTCTGTCTGATAAGGGCGGCGGTAACTACTGGGAAAAAAGAGTACCTGCTCCTGCCCTAAGAGGAGCTCCAAATCATTGAGTAAGTAGGCGGCTTGCTCCTTGTCATCTCCTACAAAGAGAAGGGTCTGCCCTGTTCTTTTGAAAATATCGAAAAGAACAAAACTAAGGGAAGAACCTACAAGATTCTCTGCAAAACAAGATGTTTTCCCTTTGATATATTCCGATAACTGATGATAAGGTTTCCCTTCCAAGAAGGAGGAAAGCAGTAGTTCTTTGCTCATTGTCTGTATAGTCCTAATAGTAAGGTTTTAAGGAAAGGCAAAAGTACAACTTTTCTGAAGAATCCCCAAAGAAGAAGAGAGAAAATAGTTTAATTAGGAAAAGGCTACCCTTGTGGGCAGCCTCTTTTATAAAGAAAGACACCAGTTGTAACAGCTATTTCTCTTTGCCTAATCTACCTCTCTTTGTCATTGAGAATTAAGGTTTTTCTTTTGCAAAGCTTCCTTAGGAAGTATGTAGGTATGTCCACTCTTAGGATTCCACTCCTTACCATTAAGCCATGCCTTATAGACTTTTGGAATGCTACAGCACCTGGGCACAGTAATATATTCTCCTGAGAAAGTCATAGAAATAGGCTCAAAATTAGGAATTTCTAAAGAGAAATTGATAGTACGATTTCCCAAAACCCTATCCATATCATGCAGAATAGCAAAAGTGAAATGAATAGTATCTTTTATAACCTGAGAGTAAGTAAATTGCTTTTGCTCTATTTTTTCTTTAGCCTCATTCTCTTCATACAAAACAAACTTCTGCAAAGAGCCCTCCGGCACTAAAGTCTTATCTATAAGAATAACAGCATCCTCATTAGGTGAATTGCAACATTTCCAACCTATATCCTTATCTTCTTGTTTCTTTTCTTTGTGACAAGCCCCAAAAGCCAATATCACCACCAATAAATATATTACTTTATTCATAATTCATTTTTTAATATTTTATAATGCTTATATCATATGGGTATCTATCTGAGAAAAGTCTACCTCTCTTTATCACTGAGAATTAAGGTTTTTCTTTTTCAAAGCTTCCTTGGGAAGTATGTAGGTATGTCCACTCTTAGGATTCCACTCCTTACCATTAAGCCATGCCTTATAGACTTTTGGAATGCTACAGCACCTGGGCACAGTAATATATTCTCCTGAGAAAGTCATAGAAATAGGCTCAAAATTAGGAATTTCTAAAGAGAAATTGATAGTACGATTTCCCAAAACCCTATCCATATCATGCAGAATAGCAAAAGTGAAATGAATAGTATCTTTTATAACCTGAGAGTAAGTAAATTGCTTTTGCTCTATTTTTTCTTTAGCCTCATTCTCTTCATACAAAACAAACTTCTGCAAAGAGCCCTCCGGCACTAAAGTC
The DNA here is from genome assembly GCA_963528845.1 of uncultured Capnocytophaga sp. GTDB lineage: Bacteria > Bacteroidota > Bacteroidia > Flavobacteriales > Flavobacteriaceae > Capnocytophaga. The sequence continues at coordinate 18,075 of CAURXJ010000008.1, forward strand.
TTATCTATAAGAATAACAGCATCCTCATTAGGTGAATTGCAACATTTCCAACCTATATCCTTATCTTCTTGTTTCTTTTCTTTGTGACAAGCCCCAAAAGCCAATATCACCACCAATAAATATATTACTTTATTCATGACTCATTTTTTTAATATATATTGTTTATAATGCTTATATCATATGGGTATCTGTCCATCTGTGGATAGTTTCCAAAAGATCTTTTAATATTATATGGTACTTGAGCTACCCTCTCTTTTATGATTGAGATTTTTGGCTTTTGATATTAGGAAGTATTGTAGAGAAATTGATTCTCTCTTCGGTGGGCAATGAAGATGATAGCCCTTGAAAGAAATATCTTTTTCATGATAGTTATAAATTAATTTTCTGTTTAGATTTGGTCTGACAAAGATACGTTTTTAGTCTCTAAAAAACAATTATTTTTTTAGTTTTTTACCTCTGCACTCTTCTATAGATCACCCTTGATTTTTTACCTAATTTAAACTAACTATAAATTAGTCGTGTTTTAATATTTTTGTTGGAGATAAAAAGAGAATATCGTATCTTTGTAGCTCTGAAATTATTATTAGATAATTTAGTTATTTTTAGAAACTTATATTTACAAAATATGCAAATATTCAAAACTTCCGTAGCAAGAAAAGTGGCGATGGCACTCTCGGCATTTTTTCTAATCCTTTTCTTAGTGATACACTTGGCTGTAAACTTCATGTCAGTGTTAAGTGAAGGTACTTTTAACATGCTCTCTCATTTCATGGGTACTAATCCATTGATTCAGTTTGCGATGCAACCTGTACTTCTTTTTGGGGTAGTATTCCACTTTGTAATGGGTTTTGTTTTGGAGCTTCAAAACAAGAGAGCACGAGGCAACCAACCTTATTATAGCTACAATGGAGCGGCCAATGCTTCTTGGATGTCCCGCAACATGATCATCACAGGGGTAGTTGTGCTTGGGTTCTTAGCCCTTCACCTTTATGACTTCTGGGCTCCTGAGATGGTTTACAAGTACATTGATTTCAACGAGCCTGATGAGACTCGCTACTATGGCGAACTCATAGAGAAGTTCCACGATCCTATACGTGTAGGTATCTATGTGTTCTGCTTTGTATTCTTGTGCTTGCACCTACTTCACGGATTCCAATCTGCATTCCAATCCATGGGCTGGAAAGATGACAAGCGTAAAAAATTCATTAGCTGCTTAGGCAAATGGTATTCTTTCCTTATCTGTGGAGGCTTTATCTTTGTAGCCCTTTTCCATTACATTAACTCCTTAATATAACACATATGAGTACATTAGATTCTAAAATACCAGAAGGTCCACTTGCGGACAAATGGACAAAATATAAAGACCATATCAACCTTGTAAATCCTGCTAACAAACGTAATATAGATATTATCGTAGTAGGGACAGGGCTTGCAGGAGGCTCTGCCGCAGCTACCCTTGCTGAACTTGGGTACAATGTAAAAGCATTTGCTTACCAAGATTCTCCTCGTCGTGCACACTCTATTGCTGCTCAAGGAGGTATCAATGCTGCTAAAAACTATATGGGGGATGGCGACTCCAACTATCGCCTTTTCTATGATACTGTAAAGGGAGGTGACTACCGTGCCCGTGAAGCGAATGTATACCGCTTGGCGGAAGTATCTGGAAATATCATTGACCAATGTGTAGCTCAAGGGGTTCCTTTTGCACGTGATTACGGCGGACTCTTAGACAACCGTTCTTTCGGTGGGGTGCTCGTATCTCGTACTTTCTATGCCAAAGGACAAACAGGACAACAGCTCCTCTTGGGGGCTTATGCGGCTATGAACCGACAAATAGCTCGTGGTAAGATAGATATGTACAACCGCCATGAAATGATGGATGTGGTTATCGTAGATGGCAAAGCTCGTGGTATCATCGCTCGTAATATGGTTACTGGTGAGATAGAGCGCCACTCGGCTCACGCTGTAGTTATCGCCTCAGGAGGATATGGTAATGTATACTTCCTCTCGACCAATGCAATGGGTTGTAATGCTACTGCTGCTTGGAAAATCCACAAAAAAGGCGCATTCTTCGCTAACCCTTGCTTTACACAAATCCACCCTACTTGTATCCCTCGTTCTGGAGATTATCAGTCTAAGCTAACCCTTATGTCCGAATCCTTGCGTAATGATGGACGTATCTGGGTACCTAAGAAAATGGAGGATGCTGTAGCTATCCGTGAAAAACGTAAAAAACCTACTGAAATCCCAGAAGAAGACCGCGATTACTACTTGGAACGTCGCTACCCTGCCTTCGGTAACCTTGTCCCTCGTGACGTAGCCTCTCGTGCAGCCAAAGAACGCTGTGATGCCGGCTATGGAGTGAATGAAACTGGAGAAGCTGTATACCTTGATTTTGCTTCTGCTATCGAGCGTTATGGTAAAGAGCAATGTAAAATCCATGGGGTAGAACCTACCAAGGAAGAAGTAACTAAGCGCGGAGAGAAAATTATTGAAGCTAAGTATGGTAACCTCTTCCAAATGTATGAGAAAATCGTTGCAGAAAACCCCTATAAGACTCCAATGATGATCTACCCTGCTACCCACTACACCATGGGAGGTATTTGGGTAGACTACAACCTGATGACTACTGTACCTGGACTTTACGCTATTGGAGAAGCTAACTTCTCCGATCATGGTGCCAACCGCTTGGGAGCTTCTGCACTTATGCAAGGATTGGCCGATGGATATTTCGTATTGCCTTATACCATAGGTGATTACCTTGCAGCTGATATCCGTACTGGAAAAATCTCTACCAATACACCTGAATTCGATGAGGCTGAGCGAGTAGTGAAAGAACGTTTGGCTCACTTTATCAATAACAAAGGAACCCACTCTGTAGATTACTTCCACAAAAAACTTGGTAAAGTAATGTGGGACAAGGTAGGTATGGCACGTAACGCTGAAGGCCTTAAGCAAGCTATCCAAGAGATTCGTGAGATTCGTGAAGAGTTCTGGCGCGATGTGAAAGTACCTGGAGAGCTTAGCGGAATGAATGTAGAGCTAGAGAAAGCTAACCGTGTAGCAGACTTCCTCGAACTAGGAGAGCTCTTTGCCAAAGATGCACTTGAGCGTAATGAATCCTGCGGGGGTCACTTCCGTGAAGAATACCAAACACCTGAAGGAGAAGCGCTCCGTGACGATGTAAACTATGCCTATGTAGCCGCTTGGCAGTACACAGGTAATCCTACAGAAGTAGTGAATACCTATAACCCAAGCGAAGAGGTCTTACACAAAGAGCCTTTAGTATTCAAAGATATCGAACTTAAACAACGCAGCTATAAATAACAGGTAAAAGGTAACAGATAACAGGTAATGGTTATTACCTGTTAGCTCTTGCCTATTATCTAATAAAAACTGATTATCATGAACATGAATCTTACCCTTAAAATATGGCGACAGAAAGACGCCAAATCAAAAGGTCAAATGGTAGAATATAAAGTCACTAACATCTCTGACCATATGTCCTTTTTGGAAATGTTAGATATTCTCAACGAACAACTCATAGAAAAAGGAGAAGAGCCTGTAGCTTTTGACCACGACTGCCGTGAAGGTATCTGCGGTATGTGCTCTCTCTTTATCAATGGAGAAGCACACGGACCAGATCGTGGTATTACTACTTGCCAATTGCATATGCGTATGTTCAAGGATGGGGATACTATCACTATCGAACCATGGCGAGCTACCGCTTTCCCTGTAATCAAAGACCTTATGGTGGATAGAAGCGCTTTCGAGCGTATCCAACAGGCGGGAGGTTACATCTCTGTCAATACTTCTGGAAATACTCAGGATGCCAATGCTATTCCTATTCCTAAGCGTGATGCTGACCGTTCCATGGATGCGGCTGCTTGTATAGGTTGTGGAGCTTGTGTGGCTACTTGTAAGAACTCTTCTGCTATGCTCTTCGTAGCGGCTAAGGTATCTCAGTTCGCCCTACTCCCACAAGGTAGAGTGGAAGCGACCGAACGTGTGCTCAACATGGTCAACCAAATGGAACACGAAGGCTTTGGTAACTGTACCAATACAGGAGCTTGTGAAGTAGAGTGTCCTAAAGGTATTTCTTTGGAAAATATCGCTCGCCTAAACCGCGAATACCTCAAGGCAAGTATTCAATAGGTGCGGCGCTATCGCACGCGATTATACATAATAAGAAAGCTGCTTCGAAAAGAAGCAGCTTTCTTATTATATTCTGTGAGGTAATTAACGTATCAGGAATTGTGAGAGTCCGATTCCGACCAAGCAGGATACACCTACCGCAATAAGTCCTGGCACCATAAAACTATGATTGAAGTAGTACTTCCCTATCTTGGTAGTCCCTGTAGGGTCAAAGTTCACTGTGGCAATATCCGAAGGATAATTAGGAATAAAGAAGTAAGCATAAGTAGCAGGCATAATTCCTATAAGCAAAGGCACAGGAAGCCCCATAGTAATGGCCACAGGGAGCATCATCTTGGCTGTAGCTGCCTGACTATTGATCACTATAGAAACCGCAAAAAGAGCAAAGATAAATGTCCATGGATAGGCTTGTACCATAGCAGTAATACCATCTTTGAAATAAGGCATAGCATAGGTAAAGTAAGTATCACTCATCCAAGCAATCCCAAAGATAGCCACACAGGCTACCATTCCAGACTTGAAGACCACTCCTTCGGGAACGAGCTTGACAGAAGTCTTACAGGTGGTAAGAATAATTCCTCCAAAACAGAGCATGACCATTTGGATAATAACTCCCATAGGAACTACCATCTGGGTAGTTACTCCTTCCTTGAGTACCTCGAAAGTACGGATATCCTCATAGAGCGCCAAGACCACAATCAAGACAATAGAAGAAAGGAATATATATACCGCATTCTTAGAGGATTGTGGGATAAAATCATTTAGAGTAGTCTTGGTACTATTGAGAATCTGATCCCTGTAGATGGGATCCTGTAATCGGCGTTGGTATTCTGGATCAGCCTCTAATTCCTTGCCACGGCGAAGACTATAGAAACACATAGCCATCAGCCCTAAAAAAGTAGCAGGCAGAGTTACCAAAAGAATATTGATCAAAGTAAGCGACTCCCCTCCTTGTTGATGAAAGAGATCTAACAACCCTTTGCCCAAATATACGGTAACCACTGCTGAGATAGGACTGGCTGTAAGTGCTAACTGAGAAGCTACAGAAGCTGCCGCCATAGGTCGCTCTGGGCGAATCTTATTCTTCAGTGCAATATCGCCTATAATAGGCATAATAGAGTAAACCGCATGTCCTGTACCAAGCATAAGAGTCAGGGTATAGGTAGCTATAGGTCCTAAAAAGGTAATTTGCTTAGGATTCTTCCTGAGAATCTTCTCAGCTACCTGTAGCATAAACTTTAGCCCCCCAGCGGCCTCCAGTATGGAAGCACAAGTAACTACCGCCAAGATAATGAGCATCACCTCGATAGGAGCAGAAGCAGGAGGCATACGGAAAACAAAAACCTCAATGACAAGTCCTATCCCTGAGATAACACCTAATCCTATTCCCCCATATCGACTCCCTATGTAGAGAATTCCTAAGAGGAAAAGAAACTCAAAGATCAATATATATGTATTCATAGCAATAAAAATTAATTTCTGTTAGAATTTGTTCTATAGCCACCTCTTTGTATCGACATTTCCTTTTCTTATGGCTACCAGTAGGTTATCTTTCTTATCTGCCGACAAAGGTAATTATTTTTTTAGAAAAAAAAGATTTTTGAGAAAAAAATTCATCCTTATGTCCCGCTTATTCTGAGGATTCCCATTTTTCCTCTTCCAGATTGAGTTGTCTCTCGAAGGAGCGTATAAGCTGTTCGTTGATACGAGGATTTTTATTCAGTTCGCTGAGATATTCCCGTTGGTAGCGGAGAATAGCTATGTACTTATCGCGCACCTCTGCTGTAACATTACAATAAGCCGTCTTGAGCTGGAACTCCCATACATCTTTTTGGTTTTGCAAAAGAAAACTATCGGTGATCCCCTCCTTGTAATGATCATTCATATACTCCAAAGCCACCCGAGCCAAGTCCTTACGAATAAGAGTTTCTGCCTCAGTATCTGGGATATGATCATCATAGTCAGGGAAAGTAACCTTTTTGATAAACCAAGGAAGTGTAAGCCCCTGTAGGACAAGAGTTACCAAGATAACAATAAAAGTCATATAGAGAATCAGATTCCGGTGAGGGAAGGGAGTACCATCGGCCAATGTTAGCGGAATAGAAAGTGCCACCGCCAAGGAGAGCACTCCACGCATCCCTGCCCAACCCAGCAGTAAGGGTATCCAAACATTGTTATACCTGCGTCCATCAGCGACTTTAATAAAGCGCTTCATTATCTGAGTGGTCACCACAGCAGCATAGGCACAACAGATGCGCACCCCTATAATCACTCCTGCCATCAGTAAGCCATAGTAAGTAGCAGTACTAAGAGCCATCCCCTCCTGTTGGAAGCTTGAGAGTACTTGGGGAAGACTCAGTCCTATGAGAGAAAAAGCTAATCCGTTGAGTATAAAAACGATATTATCCCAAACAGCCTCAATCTTATTGCGTGTGGAGGCTGTGAAAATCTCATTGCGATAATAGTGAAGATACACCCCACCTGTCACCACGGAGAGCACCCCTGAGGCATCCACAGCATTGGCCAAGATATACATAACATAGGGAGAAATATAGGTTAAGATTATATCCATATTGGCATCGGTAGGCAGTAGCTTATGGATAGCCCTAAGAAGCCATCCTACAGCCAAGCCTATAGCTATCCCTCCTAAGACAACCCATACGAAGCTCCCCGCCACCTCATACCATACAAACTGACCGGTAGTAACCACAATAGAAGCAAAACGAAAGACTATCAAGGAGGAAGCATCGTTGAGCAAGCTCTCATTCTCCAAAATAGTAGAAAGGCGATGTGGTACCTTGACAAACTTGAGTATGGCCGAGACACTCACCACATCGGTAGAGCCGACCACCCCACCAAAGAGAAAGCCTAAGGCCAAGGAAAATCCTGGCAAGACCATATTGGCCACCCATGCTACCACCGCTGCTGTGATAAAGACGACAATAAAAGCAAAACTAAAGATAATACGTCGCCACTTCCACAACTCCTTAGGAGAGAGCACCCATGAGTCCGCATAGAGCAGTGGTGGTAGGAAGATTAGCAACACCCAATTAGGATCTATAGCCATTATAGGGAGCTTGGGGATAAAAGCCAAAGCCAACCCTCCAAAGACCAAGAGTATAGGATAGGCCACCCGTATACGATTGGCAAGCATAGTAATCCCTACAATGACAATCAATAATAGTAATAGATAAGGAAAATATTCGACCATTTTTCAGATACTTTTTCAGATGCAAAAATAAGAAAAAATGATGAAGACCACATACTATCTAATCTTTTAATGTACTTTTCTTCATTATTTTTTGTAATACAAGAAATATGTATTATTTTTGCACAACAAAAGATAACATGATACCATGCGCTACTTAGGGGCTTATTTTTTCTGCTTTTTATTGTTGGTTGGTTGTTCCTCCAAGGAAGAAGCTACCGATCAAGTGGATTATCTATTGAGTAAAAACCCTTCCCTACTCTTTCAGATACACCACAAGGATCAGTTCGTCAATCAGCTGATTCACAATGATTTTTGGAAAAACTACTTCAAGTATTACCCCAATCAAAATGTGCAAAATCTCCTGCGGTCTCTTCCTGAGGACGATCATATTTGGGTAGCCTATACCCATGATGGGGTATACCTAAGCGCCACTTTAGAAAAGCAAGACAGCCTGAGTGTATGGAAAAATCTCTCCTCTGGAAAGTTAGATTCGCTAACTGTGGAAAATAAAAAGTGGTATTATATCACAAAAGACAAAGAGATTCTTATCAGTTCCCTCAAGGATATATCCTTCCCTGAAACCCCTGTGGTACGCCAAGAAGCCTTTCACAAAGTAGCCAAGACCATTAGTGGAGAAGTACCTGCCAATATATTCCTCGCTCAGAAGAAGAACAAGGAGTTCATAGGGGGAATCTTTCCTGAACGCATTGTCAAGCACCTGGATGGGTGGACAGCTTGGGATATCTACTTGGAAAAGAACACTCTACGCATGAGTGGTTCCCTACTGCGACCAGCAGATAGCCTTCCACAATTACCCATAGTACCCTCCCAGAAGAACACCATAGAGACCTATGCTGTTATCCCACAAACGGCTCAAGGGATCAGCTGTTTTTCCTTTGAGGAAAAACTTGTTCCCGAAGAGTTTTATTTCGATTTCCAACAGGATATTTCCTCAGTTACCTTCTTTGACTTCCAGAGAGATTCTATGGCAGTACTCCGCAGCTCCAATCCAGAAGAAACCTTGCGCTACTTCACTATACTCAAGAGCGATACCTTCCAAGGAGAGACCCTTCATCATATAGAAGAATTCTCGGATATACAATCCTTTTTCTCTATCTTCGAGCGGGAATTACAACCTAAGTACCTATACCGAAATGAGGAAAACCTTATCTTTGCTCAAAACAAAGAAGCCCTTGAAGCCCTTATCAACGCTATACAAATGAAGCAGACCCTCTCCCAAGGAAAGTCTTTTGAGGCGCTGCAACAGAAGAGTAGCAGCCAAAACTCTTTCATCACCATAGAAAACCTACAGGAGCAGAAGGATTTTTCAGCTAAGTATGCTTCCTTAGCACAAAGATATGCCTATGCCTCGCTACAGATAAGCCCACAGGACGAGTTCTACCAGCTGACCCTGACCACCACCGCCGATACTGGAGGCTCCTCCACCGCTACAGCCACCTCTTCAGAAGAGAGAGGAATAAGTGAGCGCTTTCTCATCACCTTGGACAAGGAAGCTCTCACCCAGCCTGTCTTTGTTACCAATCACCGTACAGGACAAAAGGAAGTGGTTATACAAGATGCTGACAATCAGCTATACCTTATAGGAAATGATGGAAAAATTCTTTGGAAAAAGCGCCTTGATGCCCCTATCATAGGAGGAATCCATCAGGTAGATCTTTTCCAAAATGGATTCTTACAAATGGCTTTTAATACGGCTTCTTCCTTCTGGATACTGGATCGCAATGGCAATGTGGTAGCCCCCTTCCCTATGTCATATAAGGAAAAACTACTACCCTTACAAGTGTTTGATTATGAAAGAAATAGAGAATATCGCTTTGTAGTATGTTCCGAGAGGACAATTCGCCTGATCGACAAGCGAGGGGATATAGTAAAAGGGTTTGAGAAAAGTCAAGTGCCTAATGGTCTTGCTCAGACACCCCAACACTTTAGGATAGCTGGAAAAGATTTTATTGTCTTCCCTGAAAAGAATGGTACCCTGAGTATCCTTCACCGCAATGGTACAGTACGTATTCCTATCTCTCAGAAATTTGATTTCTCAGACAATCCCATAAGTACCTACAAGGATTTCTTTTGCTTCACCACCAAAGCAGGCAGATTATTTTTTGTAGATACCAACGGAGGGGTACGTTCAGAATCTATAGGGGAAGGTAATTTTAGCTTTGATTGCCAAAGAGATATAAAAGTACTCCTACATAACAATATCCTGACCATCAACCAAACAAAAGTAGAACTCCCCTATGCTGACTACTCAGGGGCTAAGCTTCATTGGGAGGGTAGAAATCCTGTTATTTCTGTCTTTGATCGCGAGAATAGTCGTCTTTATCTGTTAAATACACAGGGAGAGATCTACTCACATTTTCCTGTCTTTTCTTTTTCCCAAGCTGATGTAACTCAAGACAAAGGAAAACTTCTATTGGCCTTTCTCAAGGAAAAGAATGTGCTCTGTGTAAGTGAGCAATAGAAAGGAGATAAGTTTTATTTCACGCGTGCTATTGAGATACCATCACGAATAGGAAGCAAGACAGTTTCCAAGCGGGGATCTGTAGCCAACCGCTGGTTGTACTCCATAAGGATTTGGGTATGTTTATCGCTTTCCTTGAGAGGTTCTACGACCTTTCCACTCCAGAGAACATTGTCGGAAAGGATCACTCCTCCATGGCTCATTTTAGGCAAAACAGCCTCTAAGTAATTGAGATAATTCTTCTTATCTGCATCTATAAAAGCTATATCAATCCCTGTCTCGAGGGTAGGAATCACCTCAAGAGCAGGTGCAAAGTGCTGTACAATCTGCTTTCTATAAGGACTTTGCGCAAAATATTTGTTCTGTATCTCTTCCAGTTCTTCATTGACCTCAATGGTATGTAGCACCCCTTCTGGGGCAAGACCTTCGGCTAAGCAAAGTGTAGCATATCCTGTAAAAGTACCTATTTCCAATATATATTTAGGTCTTATGAGCTTGGAGAGAAGGCTCAAAAACCTACCTTGTAGGTGTCCACTAAGCATGCGAGGCTGTAGTACCCGAAGGTGGGTTTCTCGGTTAAGAGCCTTCAGTAGTGCAGGCTCTTCTTGACTATGAGTATTGGCATAGTTTTCTAAGTCTTCTGAAAGAAAATGCATATAACTAAAGTGTTTAAAATAAAAAAAGAGGTCATTCAAAAAGTCTTTGTGGACTAATCGTCATTAATAGGCAAATTACTATTAATGAGCAAATTGCTATTAATGGGCGAATTGTCATTAATGGGCGAATTGCAATTCGCCCCTACAAAGCACAATGTATAACTTTTTGAATAACCTCTTATGATTAATTGAATATCACTACTGGATAATAGTCATTTCATCTACTATATGTTTAGCCCCTCCAAAAGTATCTATGCACCAGAGGACATAGCGGATATCCACTACGATAGTTCTTTGGAGTTTTTTATCGAAGATAACATCTCCAGCCATAGCTTCTATATTACCATCGAAAGCCAAGCCTATGAGTTCTCCCTTACCATTCATTACAGGAGAACCAGAGTTTCCTCCTGTGATGTCATTGTTAGTAAGGAAGCATACATGCATGGTACCATCTTTGTCAAGATAACGACCAAAATCTTTCTTTTCATACATTTCAACAAACTTCTTAGGCATATCGAATTCGGCATCCCCAGGTTTGTATTTTTCGAGCATGGTTTTGAAAGTAGTATAATAGTTTCTCTTCACATCATGATTACGCTTATCCTTAGGAAGTGATTTCACACTTCCATAAGTAAGGCGAAGGGTAGAGTTAGCATCTGGATAGAGTATTAGGCTCACTTTAGAATCACGCATTCCCTTTACATATTTACGGAAAGCCTTTTCATAACCATCCTTCAAGGCTTCTGATTGAGAGTTGTAATACTTGTCAATCATCACACGAGCTATCTGAGCGATAGGGTCGCTCTGTAGTGCATCGGAAGAAGGATTGTTCATGAAGTTTTCGAAATTCTCTTTGGTAGTAAAGATACTACGAGCAAATACCTCAGCGGCGAACTTCCTGAAATCTCCATTGTATTGGCTTTTTATCTGGGCTATTTCTTGAGGAATATCAGTAGCCTTATCAGCATATAGCTTAAGGTTGTCTGCGAAAAGGTCAATTTCGGCAGGTAGGTAAGACTCACTATAATAAGCATCCAATTCCTTAGCAATGCGTTCTCTGATCTGTTGTTTTTCTTGGTCAGAAGAAGAATTAAGATAGGTATTGAGTTGTTTTACATATCCATTGGCTTGGGGTACAATACGGCTTGCTCTGAAGAAAAGCAACAAGTAATTATGATTAGCTGCTTCTTGATTGGTTTTTTCGAAATAAGTAGCTAAGTCACTCAACACATTACCATATTCTGCCTTATTTTCAGGCTTATTAGCCCAGACAGCGAATTTCTTTTCTGCAGCACGCTTAAGATCAGCTGTCTTGTGAGCTGTGAGGGCATCGATCATACCCTGTCTGTTTTTCCAATAGTTAGCTAAACTGGCATAGCGTGAAGCATATTTTAGGCGTACTGCTTTGTCCTTATCCATATGAGCTTTCATCGCATCCATAGCTGTTTTGGAAGCCTCTACCCAAGCAGGATAGCCATATTTCACCTGTTGATCCACCCAATGAGAAGATACCCAACGGTTGGTACGACCAGGATAACCTAATATCATCGCAAAATCATTCTCTTGTACTCCTTTGAGGGTTACATTGAGATATTTTTTTGCTTTCATAGGAATATTGTTAGGAGAATAAGGTGCAGGGTTACCATCCTTATCTGTATATACGCGGAATACAGAGAAGTCACCTGTATGGCGTGGCCATTCCCAGTTGTCTGTATCACCACCGAATTTTCCTACATTTTCAGGAGGAGTCCCTACAAAACGAACATCCTTGAAGTCCTGATATACGAAGTAGTAGTACTCATTACCTTGGAAGAAAGGACGTACAGAAACTACATACTTACCCCCTTCGCTATTTTCTTTTTGGATTTTCTCCATTTCTCGATTAAGGGCATCCTGACGTTCTTTTTCGCTCATAGAAGAATTCACTACAGAGAGCATACGGTCTGTTACATTGTCCATACGTACAAAGAAACGCACATAGAGGCTCTTGGGAGGAAGCTCCTGAGATCTGTCTTTTGCCCAATAACCATCCTTTAGATAGTTATGCTCTGGAGTAGAAAGCCCTGCTATGGCACCATAGCCACAGTGGTGATTGGTAATTACCAGCCCATCGGGAGAGATGATACTGGCTGTACATCCTCCATTGAACTGTACAATAGCATTCTTGAGGCTATTGTTGTTGATACTGTAGATCTCCTCAGCGGTAAGCTGTAGACCTTTTTTCTGCATGTCGCGTTCGTTCAAACGCTTGATGAACATCAGAAACCACATCCCCTCATCTGCTCTTATTACACCAGGTAGTAACAAGAAAAAGGAGGTCACTAACGAAAAAATAAGTTTTCTCATCTGAACTTTTTTATGTGTTTATTTTGAAGGTCAAAATTAGTAAAAAAAATGGAGTATAATCGTTAATCAAATGTTATTTTTATCTATAAATATTAAAAACACCTTAAACCAAAATTTTTTTCTTGTGAATACTTTATCATTACAAAAGAAGTTTATATATTTGCCTTTGGAAAAAGCAGAAAAAAAATGGGATTATTAGATTTATTTAAGAAAAAAAAGTTTGACGAAACAGATTTAAAATCAATAACTTACAAAAGATATTGGTTAGATCCTATTTCTACTATCCTCATTCCTACCGATTGGGAAGTGAGCAATACTGACCGTTTTTTAGCAAAATCTGCCGATGATAGAGCCAATCTCACCGTGATGAGTTCTGAAGAACCTATCAAGGGAGAGATTACCAAAGCCTTTTTCGAAAAGCTTAAGGGAGACTTTTTTAAGGAATATGAAAGAGATGGTTTCACTGCTCTGGATGAAACTACCTCCAATGAGCGCTATATAAGCAAGACCTTTCAAACTTATGATGAGGTCGAATACCACTTCACCTGCGCCAAAAAGATTGATGACAAGGCAATTATCACTGAGCTTATCCTACGCCACAAAGACCCTTATAGCCTCGAAATGAGAGAGTTGGTAGACAAAATAGGAATGAGTATACAGTATGTAGCTGACTTCACCCGCCTTTTTGCCGAACGCTTAATTACCAAGAATCCCAATGTACAAGTAAGAAAAACCAAAGGATTAGAGATAGAGTGGATGCTCAAGAGTGAACCAGGACAACTCATCACCAGCTTCTTGGACAATGCCTATGCAGAGTATATGCATCGTAGTGACTTCTACCTAAGTGAAATCATAGAGAAGTATGCCAGCTCTATCCTTGAGACTATTCCTAAGGAAAAACCCAAGCCCAAACCACAACCACAACCTACAGCTAAGCCACAGCCTGAAAAACCTAAACAAGAACCACCTAAGGTTATCACCCCTGAACCACCTAAGGAGGAACCTATAATTATAGCCACTCCACCTCCTGTAGAAAAAGTAAAAGAAGAACCTAAGAAGGAAGAGGTTACAGTAAAAGAAGAAACAATCATAGAACTCTCTGGAGGTACAGAGACTGTTGCAAAAGAACCTGTTACCCCACAAGAGCCTACAAACAAGGAGGAGATTGTAAAAGAAGAAAAAGAACCACAGATCACTCAAGAAAAAACACAAGAAATGCCTGCCATGAAAGAGACCCCTGGATCTATGGCTAAAGAGGCAGAAGGCCCCATTTTCCCTGATATAAGCAAATTCGTCCCTCAAGCGAAAGTTGAGGAAGAAAAAACAATTACAAAAGAAGAAACTCCTATCGAGATCAGTGAGTCACTCAAGGATATCCTCGATGTAGCTATCAACTTAGATACTACCCAAGAGACTCCTGCGGCTATGACCACACCAGAGCCTGTAGCTCCCGTAGCTCCTATAGAGACTCCTAAAACTCCTGTAGAGACCCCTGTGGCTCCTGTAGAGGAGCCTCATGAAGAGCCTCTTATGGATGAAAATGCTACAGAGGTAGTCTCTGGCAATATCATCATCAAGAAGGAAGAGATCTTCCCACTGGTGAGAACCACCTCTTTTATCAACGACCTAAAGAGAGAACTCCCTGACCTACTCTATGAGAATATCAATAGTGAGCTTGGAGTAATCTACTTGGTACGCAACGAGAAAGTAAGTCTGACCACTGGAGACCTCAAGAACCTAAGACTTGACCGATTAGCCCTCAAGTCCTTGGCAGTACAGAACCTCATAGACCAAGTAGAGGTAGGGGTAGAGGAAGAAGGTAGTCGCTATACGATTGTAGCAGATGGTAAGTTCGAAGCCAGCTTCTTGGTAGTCTCCGAACTTTGGTCAAAGGACAATATTCCTGTAGAAGGAACCATTACCATAGGAGTCCCTTCGAACAATGTATTACTCATCACCGGTAGTGGGAACGCTGCTGATATGAACTGGATACGCCATCGTGTGGCTCAGGCTTATGTGGAGAGCAACATCCCTATCTCAGACAAACTTTTTGAGATAAAAGGAAATACACTTATCCCTTTGGAATTCTAAAAGACTTATGAAAAAACTATTTTTTATTTTCTTACTCACAGGATCCTCTTGTGCTCTGTGGAGTCAAGAGGATGATGGCAATATCCTATTACCTAAGAACCAGAAAAATCAAAATCCTTTTGGAGGTTTTACCTTTGGAGGAAATATAGGTGCTTCTTTTGGTGATAATGTATGGGGAGTATCCCTCTCTCCTCGTATAGGATACAAGCTTACAGACGACTTAGAATTGGCTTTTTCCGTAAACTATAACTGGCAGAAGACAAGCTATAGCCAATATAACTTTTTAGGCTTAGGCCCCGCTGTGAACTACTATTTCTTTCGTTCTGCCTATGTACATGCCTCCTACCAACATTATTTCATCAAACAAAAATTTGACAGACAAGAATCCTATCATACAGAAGAAGATGCCCTATACTTAGGAGGTGGCTATATGCAACCCTTAGGTGGGAATGCTTACCTACAAATGGGCTTCTCTTACAATGTATTGTACAAAAAAGATAAGAGTATTTTCTCTTCTGGATTCTTCCCCTCTGTAGGGGTTGTTATTGGTCTGTAACCCTTAGCTTAGAAAGACGAATGGATTGGATATATGATATTTTCGAATTCTCCAAAAAATACCCCATGGACTTCACTCAGATGAGTTTCTGGATATTTTTTGTTATCATATATATAGGTTTCGCTCTGGTATACAAGCGTATCTTTATCCGAAATTTGTTTTTGTTCTTTGTTAGCTGCTTTTTCTATTACAAAACCAGCGGACTATTCGTACTTCTACTGATATTCAGCACCATAACCGATTTCTATTTTGGCAAACAAATAGATAAGAGTGAGAACGAGTCCAAGCGGAAATTCTTCGTTACCCTCAGTGTTGTTCTGAACCTTACTGTGCTGAGTTACTTCAAGTATGCTTATTTCTTTACCGATACCTACAATACTATTTTCCACACCGATCACAAGGTATTCAACTATTTAGCTTATTGGGGAAATGGGTTTTCCTCCAAGGGTGCTTTCTCTGTAGATGAGATTGTGCTTCCCGTAGGTATTTCCTTCTATACCTTTCAGACCATTAGCTATACTGTGGATATCTACAGGCGAAAGCTCAAGTCCTTAGATTCTATTTTGGATTTTGGTTTCTATGTCACCTTCTTTCCTCAGTTAGTAGCGGGGCCTATTGTCCGTGCAGAAGAGTTTGTCCCCCAGATACTTCGCCCTACGGAAATCACAGCACAGGACTTCAACCGAGGCACTTACTTTATCTTTAAGGGGCTGATTAAGAAAATGCTTTTTGCCAACTTTATCGCTGTAGAGTTTTTGGATAGAGTTTTTGAGATGCCCACCATGTATTCAGGATTTACGAACCTTATGGCCTTGGTAGGTTACTCTCTACAAGTATATGGAGATTTTGCAGGCTATACGGATATAGCTATAGGGCTTGCCCTGCTGATGGGCTTTGAGCTCCCTCGCAACTTCAATTCCCCTTATAAGGCTATCAATACAGGAGACTTCTGGAAGCGCTGGCATATCTCACTTTCCACATGGCTTAAGGACTACCTATATATCCCCTTGGGAGGAAACCGTACAGGCTCATGGGCATCGGTGGCCATTGCTTTGGTCTTTGTCGTGGTAGCCCTTATTGGAGTAGGTAATCCCTATTTCTCATTGATTATAGGCTTTTTGCTCTTAGGAGGCACCTTATTAGCAATGAAAAGCACTCGCTTTCAGCACTATATCACTACCAATATCAACCTAATGCTCACCATGCTCTTAGGAGGACTCTGGCATGGTGCCTCGTGGAAATATATCCTATGGGGAGGGATCAATGGCTTAGGTATTGTCTTCTACAAACTCTGGCGCAAGGTAAGTCCTTATGAGCATTCCACCCATTGGCTGGCGCACTTCTGGAAGGTGTTCTCTACCTTCCTCTTTATCGTCTTTGTTCGTCTCTACTTCCGTGGAGAAGACATGGAGCGTATCAACCAATGGTATGGACAAGTATGGAATAATATGGACTGGGCAAGCAGTGGGCAAGTATTATGGTACTTCAGAGAAGCCTTCTTGGTGATGATCTTAGGCTATACTGTACATTGGCTTCCTCAGTCACTCAAGGACAAGGTAGAGCAGGCCTATTACCGCAGTGATCTTTGGGTAAAAGTCCTTGTGATGGTCGTGGTAGCCGTAATCTGTTATCAGACTTTCTCCAATGATGCTCCTGCCTTCATCTATTTCCAATTCTAAGACAGACAAAGACTAAAATTCTTGTAGTGTTACCTCATTTTTGACCTGTTTGGCCAAAGCCTTGTCTATCTCCAGAGAGAAATCACTTAGAACATTCATATAGTTGATATAAGCATCGTAAGGAGATGCATAAGGAGATACTTTCTTAAGACGTTGTTCCAAGGATATTATCTTAGTACTCATATAGTTAAAGTGATTACTACACTGCAATCGGCTATAGGTACGATGCAAGGCTTCATCTGGAATATTTTCCACCTTAGGACTTAGAGCAAAGAGTTCCTCGAAAGCATTCTCTTGTAGTTCATTCCCCAGCCATGAGGTAATATCGCGCTCTTCATCTGTCCAAGAGATAGGATTGGGTACATAGATAGCCTCCTTAGCGGGAAAAGTTTCCGCCACCTGCGAAGGGGTAAGGAAAGCATACTGCTCCTCGTCCAAGATATATTGTGGTAAGTAGCGTAAGAAATCAAAAATACCCGAAGAAGCCAAATTATACTTACCGAAAGCCTGATAGCGGAAGAAAAGATTCACCACATCCCCCTCCTGAAGGCTGGCCTTTAGCCAACGAGCATATTTTTCTGCGGTCAAAGGATATTCATCCCAATCCCTTGAGGAAAAGCGCAAAGAAATATCATCGCTGAGCTTAGCATTTTTGAGCAATATCTTTACCTTGTCATTATTGGGGTGATGGTGCACGAAGTTAGGATTGCGCCAGCCCAAGATATGCTTAGCCCCTTCGGTGAGTATAGTATGGAACCCCAAGCGAGCAATACGTTCTCCTATACTATCGGAATAGATTAGGGACGTATTGCGGAAGGCTGTAGGGGCATGACCGAAAAGTTTCTCTATTCGCTGAGCGTGCCGGCGAACGTCCTTTTCGAATTCTGTGGTAGTATTGGAAAGAGAGGAAAGCGAATGTGCATAAGGCTCACAGAGAAACTCCACACAGCCTGTTTTGGCCAAAGCCTCAAAACTACGAATCACCTCTGGAGCGTGCAATTCTAAGAGTTCAATAGCACTTCCCGATAGGGAAAAAGCTACCCTAAAGCGTCCTTTGTATTGAGCAATAAGCTCCAATAAGAGATTATTGGCAGGGAGATAACACTCACGAGCCAACTGCTCTATCTCTGTACGATTTAAGTAATAATCAAAATAATCATGTTGTTTGCCTATATCAAAAAAATGATACTGGCGAAGCTGTTCAGGGTGATGAACTTCAAAATAGAAACATATCGCTTTCATGGTTGTCTTTCTTTGGTAACAAATATACGTTTTTTTTCTCAATTATACTAACTTTGTAGCTCTTTTTTTTAAGCTATCATTGTCTGATAAATGCTTTTTAACTTACCAGCAGCCCCCTCCCACTTGAGAGCATTGACCTCTGTAAGTCCTTCCTTTTGGAGCGATTGGGCGAGTTTTGGATAGGCCAGTACTCCATAGATAGCGTCGGCCAAGGCATCGACATCCCAATAATCAACCTTGATAGCGTGTTGCAATACCTCCGATACTCCTGATTGCTTAGAAATAATCGTAGGCACGCCTATTCGCATAGCCTCCAGCGGTGAGATACCAAAGGGTTCGGATACCGAGGGCATCACATATACATCACTATAGCGGAACATACGTTGTACATCTGTTCCTCTTAGAAATCCTGTAAAATGAAAATGTCCACCGAGCTTAAGCTGTGCCACCCGCCTTACCGAAGGGGTCATTTTGTCCCCATTGCCAGCCATAACAAAATGTACATCGGGCAAGCGCTTGTGTACCTTTGCAGCAGCCTCTATAAAGTATTCTGGCCCTTTCTGCAAGGTGATACGCCCTAAGAAGGTAACAATCTTCTCATTGAGCGCACGAGGAGGAAGGTCTAACTGCTCATCGGAGAAATCCACTGCATTGTGTACCGTACTTACTTTCTCAAGAGCTACTCCATACTTCTCTATCACTATAGCTCGTGTCCAATCGCTTACAGTGATCACATGATCCGCCTGGTGCATGCCGCTTTTTTCTATCTCATATACGATAGAATTGCGGTTGTACTCCCCTCCCCTATCGTATTCGGTAGCATGTACATGCACTACCAAGGGCTTACCACTGATACGCTTGGCCAAGATCCCCGCCTGATAGGTCAGCCAATCGTGAGCATGAATAATATCAAAATCGTATTTGCTCGCTATAGTTCCTGCTACCAAGGCATAGCGATACACTTCTTCCAAGAGGTTTTCTCCGTATTTCCCAGAGAAATTATAAAGGCGCTTATTGTGATACTCTTGTGTCTGTATTTTGGTACGTTCTTCCTCCCAATAGGAAGCAAAAACTTCTGGAGAGAGATAGGGGCGCAGTGTAGACCCTATTTCCATGAACTTAATATGCTCTGCATAGTCCTGGGAAAGGGAATAATCCTCAAGCATCTCTTCCTCGCTGGCATTGATAATGCGAGCCGCTTGAGCGTCTTCGTCTCCAGAGGCCTTGGGCATCACAAAGAGAACCTCTACCTCATTCTTGGCCAATCCCTTGGTAAGACCAAGGCATGCGGTACCTAAGCCACCGCTTATATGGGGAGGAAACTCCCATCCGAACATGAGTACTTTTATCTTCTTCATATAGTGATTGTTTTTGGGTTTACTTTTATTTTACATTTTCTTTGTCTTTCCTTCTCTATAGCACTGGATAAGGCAGATACTACGGATAATCTCGGCTGTATTTCTCGCCTGCGAGATACATCCATGACCTACATAAGGGGGATTTCCATCATAGAATTCTGATATAAGTCCTATGCCATAGTTCTGTATATCCTCATCGACATGGCTTAGGAGCTGTTCTGCCTCTGCTACAAAATCTTTTCCATAGAGCTTCAAGGCACTTTCTATATAGAAGCTCAATAACCATGTATGAGTACCCCCCTGGTAGATAGCTTCTTCTTGTTCTCGCATACTCCCCTCACAGCATCCTCTGTAGCGCTTGTCATCAGGAGCCAATGTACGCAGTCCGCGGTCATTAAGCAGTTTGTCCTCAACTAAGTCAATAATATCTTTCTTTTGGCTTTCTTTCAGTGGGCTATAATCCAGTGCACAAGCAATGATCTGATTAGGTCTGACGGAGAGATCCTGTACGCCCTCATCCTGCCAATCGGCCAAGTACCTCTTGTGTTCATTCCAGAAAGTCTGTACGAACTCTTGAGCTATCTGGGCAGGATACGCTTCCCATTGGGCTACAAAATCCCTATCATCTGCTTCTTGAGCCAAAGTTAGGGCATAGGATACGGCATTGTACCATAGAGCATTCACCTCTACTATATACCCATGTCGCTCTACAAGAGGTTCCCCTTGTATGGTGCCATTCATCCAGGTAAGGGGGCGGTGATAGCGCTGGGCATAGATGAGCTTATTCTCAGTCATGTGTACTTGTGGGAAAGTACGTCCATCTCTATAAGCCTCAAGTACCGAAGATAGAGTATGTTTGTAGCGTTCCCAGAGCATTTTAGGAGGTATCTTTGCCCAGTGCTCATACTGCTGGAGTGTCCAGAAGAACCATAAGGAAGTATCCGCATTGTATTCATTTGGTGCATGGCTGCTGATCAGGCGAGGGAAAAGTCCTCCCTTCTGGTATTGCTGCATGGAGGAGAGCACCTGCTCAAAGAGCCCCGTATTGCCTGAAGCAATAGCAATCCCCGGAAGAGAGATAAAAGTATTACGCCCATAAGAGAGATGCCATGGATAACCTGCCTTGATACGTGTTTCGGTAAGTTTTTCTATCACAAACTGGTTGGCAGCATACTTCAAGCAGTTCTCGAAACTATCCCGAGGCGCCCTCTGCTGGGCTGCCTTTGAGAAGTTCATAGGCAAAGAAGCAACCTCTTCCTCCTTAGTCGATGCTGAGAAGACAACGGGTATTTCCTTATGCAGGGTGAGCTCCATATACCCTGGCACCAATAGATCTTCCTGATAATCTCCTCCACGTGCCTTGTCCTTGCTATACTGGATATGCTTATACCAATGGGGGTCATGCAGGTAAGTATGCTCGCCACTAAGCTGCATATAGAGGGTAGGAAATCCCTCATAGAGCCTTGTGGCAATTCCCTGTGACACATATTCATAATCGGTACAAGCCACCGTATTCTCTACCGATAGCGCATGAATATCACGAAAAGCCAAGAAAGGTTTCAGTCGCAACTGTACAGCGTCGGCTCCTCCCAAAAGTGTATAGCGGATAAGCACTTGAGGTTGCCCATGAAGCATCATAATATCCTTGCGTAGACTTATCCCTGCCACTTGATAGGTGATAGAATAATACTTATTGAGCTCGGAGGAGACAATATACTTATGCCCCTTAGGAAAGAAAGTATCGGGGTATTCATGGATAGCAAAATTAAACTCCATGTCATTGACCACGACAGTCTCATCCAACGAGGAGAGCAAGAGATGGTTACGCCCTTCGAAGGCATCAATCGGCACTACCAAGAGCCCATGGTAACGACTGGTATTGCAAAAATTGAGAGTGGTGGACAGATACCCTCCTTCTCGGTTAGTGCCGAGAAACTCTCTCTGTAAGGCAAATTCTAAATTTACCAAATCACGCTGTTTGAAACTTAAAGCCATTAGATTAATGATTAATGGTTAATTATCAATTGTTAATGAATATACCCTATGGAAGGACGAATTGTTCGCCTTATAAGAGTACATTGTATCCTAATACTTTGTGCTCGTACGAGCTTGTAGCTTGTGCCTAATTTTTTTATTCCATCTTACTCCAGCCATAGACCCCATTGATAAAGCCTCTTTTTATGGCATCATCTCCGTAATAGCCCATCATCAGGTATTTCTCCCCTTGGGTAAGCTCCCACCAGCCACCTGCATTCATACTATAGAAATAAGGTTCATCCTTATAGATAAGCACCCCCTCCACCATACAAGGAAATACACCAAACATATCATGCAACTCACGAAAATCCATCGATCGAGAATGCTTCATTACATACTTTATTGTCTTTTCAGGGATAAACCAGCCTTTACACTCCTTGTAATCCCCCGAAGATTGCTCATAAGGGGCACTTTTCTTGGTAAGCAGCAACAATTGATCATCCTTGAGCTGTTTTCTTCGCTTAGTATTAGTTAGAATATCAAATAATTCACCTTTGTTAGAGGATTTTCCTGCTACTTTCTTGGGGTAAAGCACTACAGAGTCATTCTGATACAACTGAAAATTATTAGTAACAATAATTTCTTTAGTATACTTTGTCTTATATAAGAAATGAATGATGTAATCTTTCCCATAGGAGCCATTATGATAGTATTCTTCTTTCACCAATTTCCCATCCTTATAATAATACCAAGTCCCTACACTCATTCCTGTATTGATATCCTCATTTGCTGCGGTACCTTGGCATCCTCTGAATATGATATTCCCTTTGGGATCATAAAGAATATGTAGAGCATTACACTTTACCGTATCTATATCATAGATGATACTGTCTTTTTGGGTAAAATAGTAGATTTTTTCACTTATTTGTCCATTATCATGATACCAATACTCCATAAAGGGATCGGTATATTCTGTGTTTTTCCTATAGAAAATGATACCTCTTATATTCCCATGAGTATCAAAATAAGAATGATATTCCCTACAATAGAATGTGTCTTTTTCACGAACGAAAAGGCTATCCTTGTGCAAATAGTATTTTTTCCCTTCTTTAACCCTCTCATACATATGATGAGCATCAAAAGAGACAATACTGTCATAGCGTGAATCTTTTAAAGAATCTTGCACGGAAGCAGCCATAGTCCTTCCTTGCTTGGAAGAAATATTCTTACAAGAGGTAAAACACACCAATAGGATAAAAATACAATACTGAATTTTCATTTTTTACTATTCTCTCTTTAGTACCAACCCTATACGGGGTGGGATATATAGGGAAATAAGGTTCTGATGGTTTATATATTGTGTAAAATGTTCCGTTTGCTCATTGATAAGCCCTTGTCCACCAAAGGCAGGATTATCCGTATTAAGTACATAGGTATATTTGCCTGCATAAATAGGAAAAGTATAGTTCACAAAAGCCTCTGTGGGGTTAAAACTAAAGACAAACAAATAGCCTCCCCTACTGAAAACCAAAATCTGCTTTTCTATATCCTGTACCTGTACCTGAGGAGTCTCTTCCAGAAGAGAGCTTTCCTTAACAAAATGAATCATGGCCTTATCAAAAGCATTGAGATACTTGAACTTCAGATTAGGATCATCCACGAGGCTCCACTGTCTACGCGCATGAGCATAACTATCACAGTTTCCCATACGGGGAAAATCTATCCACTCAGGATGTCCCCACTCATTACCCATAAAGTTGAGATACCCTCCTCCTGAGGTAGTGATAGTCACCAGGCGTATCACCTTGTGTAGGGCTATGGCACGATCTATGATAAGACTTTGTTCAAAAACACTCATCCCTGTATAGATTTCCTTGTCCGTAAGGCGAAAGAAAATAGTCTTATCCCCTACAAGCGCTTGGTCATGGCTCTCGGCATAGCTGATGGTCTTTTCTTCCTGCCGCTTGTTGGTCAGTTCATAATAAATATCCCCCACATGCCACTTATAGTCTGGCACTTCCTTGATAAGCTTGATCCAATAATCAGGAATCCCCATACTGAGCTTATAGTCAAAGCCCATGCCTCCTTCTTGGATAGGTGCAGCTACCCCTGGCATACCACTCATCTCCTCAGCTATGGTCAAGGCAGAGCCATATACCTGATGGATAAGCTGATTGGCCAGTGCCAGATAGGAATAAGCATCGTTGTCCTCATTACCATCAAAGTATAGACTATAGTCTGTAAAGGTCTTTCCCAAGCCATGATCATAATAGAGCATACTGGTGACCCCATCAAAACGGAAGCCATCGAAGTGATATTCCTCAAGCCAGAATTTGCAATTGGAGAGTAAGAAATGTACTACCGAGAGCTTGCCATAGTCAAAGCAGCGAGAATCCCAAGCAGGATGCCTGCCACGACTTCCTTTATGAAAATATTGGTATTCGGTACCATCAAAAAGACTCAACCCCTCAGCTTCATTGCTCACTGAGTGAGAATGAACCAGATCCAAGATAACCCTAATTCCCAAGCCATGTGCGGCATCGATGAGTTCCTTGAGCTCCTCAGGAGTCCCAAAGCGTGAGCTTACTGCGAAAAAGTTGGATACCTGATAGCCAAAAGAACCATAATAAGGATGCTCCTGTATGGCCATAAGCTGAAGTACATTGTAACCAAGGTTGGCTATACGAGGGAGTACAAAGAGGCGAAATTCGGTAAAAGTACTCACCTTCTGTTGTTCGGTGGACATACCTATATGTGCCTCATAAATCAGAGGAGGTTCTCCCCCCTTGGGGCGTAAATGTTTCCAAGAATAAGGGTTTTCAGGTTGCCATACTTGAGCTGAAAAAACCTTACTATAAGGATCTTGTACAGCACGCTTAGTATGGGAGGGCAATCGCTCTCCCCCTCCTCCGTACCACTCAACCAAGAGCTTATAGAGCATCCCATGAGAGAGTGTCTCCTTAGGTAAACGCAATTCCCAATTTTCGTCCCCTACTTGGGTAAAGAGGTAGTCCGTATGTTTTTTCCAGTTATTCCCCTCAAAGAGTAGAAAAATAGCTGTTGCATGAGGTGCCCATTCCCTTAGCACCCACTCCTGACCTGTATAGTGCAAGCCGTAGTACAAATACGAATTGCAACTATCGGCCAAACAAGGGGCTGAACCCTGTAATAGTTGTGCTTTTTGCAGGGTCAGCAACTGCCTTTCCAAGAGAATTTTCTTGTAAGGAAGTAATAGAGTATCACCATCATACAGCATATTATGTGTTCTTTAGAATTGAGAGTGTAAAAATAGTAAAAAAAAATGAATTTCACTATTAAAGAAAGTATAAATTTAATGATTAACGATTAATATTCAATAATCCATAATCCCCCTTACGTTCACAAGGAAGGGAATCAGCTCTTCAGAGGGAAGAAGGAAAACAAGGAGGGATATTATATTAAGGTATAGTGTAAGATTTTTTTTAAAAAAAGATTGGTCGTTTGATAAAAAAAACGTAACTTAGCACCACTTTTTTAAACAGTATAAAACATTTGTATATGAAAGAGTTTAGAACAGAATCTGACTTATTGGGAGAGTTACAAGTTCCCAAAGAAGCGTACTATGGCGTACAGACACAGCGCGCCTTAGAGAATTTCCACATTTCAACAAGCAAAATGAATGATTATCCTGAGTTCATCCGTGCTTTTGCTTTTGTAAAATTGGCAGCAGCTCAGGCCAATGCTGCCCTTGGTGTAATCCCTAAAGAAATAGGTGCCGCCATAGAAAAAGCAGCTCATGAGATCATTGATGGTAAGTTCCATGACCAATTCCCTGTAGACATGTTCCAAGGAGGAGCTGGTACTTCTGTGAACATGAATACTAACGAGGTAATCGCTAACCGTGCTTTGGAAATTCTTGGCTTCGAAAAAGGAGACTATGTACACTGCTACCCCAATGACCATGTAAATGGTTCTCAATCTACCAATGATTCCTACCCTACTGCTATCAAGCTTGCAGTATTCAATATGAATAAAATTTTGGTAAAGCATGTACAGGCACTTGCCGATGCTTTCCGCGCTAAAGGAAAAGAGTTCGCTGATGTGATCAAAATGGGACGTACCCAGCTGCAAGATGCTGTGCCTATGACTCTTGGACAAGAGTTCGAGTCCTATGCAGTGAGCATGGAAGCCGAAATCGCTACCTTGAACAAGACAGCAAATTCATTACTCGAAATCAATATGGGAGGTACTGCTATTGGTACCGGTCTGAATGCCCCTCATGGTTATGCTAAGCTATGTACTGAGAACTTAGCCAAAGCCACTGGAGAGGCATTTGTACTTTCTCACGACTTGGTAGAAGCAACTCCTGATACCAGCGCTTATGTATTCTACTCTTCAGCATTGAAGAAATTCGCTGTAAAACTTTCTAAGATATGTAATGACTTACGTCTCTTAGCTTCTGGTCCTCGTGCTGGACTTAGCGAAATCAACCTCCCTCCTATGCAACCTGGTTCCTCTATCATGCCTGGTAAGGTAAACCCTGTAATCCCTGAGGTAGTGAACCAAGTATGTTTCAAGGTAATTGGTAATGACCTTACTGTAACTTTCGCTGCTGAGGCTGGACAATTGGAACTTAACGTAATGGAACCTGTAATCTGCCAAGCTATTATGGAATCCATCGTTCTCTTCCAAAATGCTGTAGATACCCTTAAGGACAAATGTGTAGTAGGTATCACTGCCAACCGTGAGGTATGTCTCAACATGGTAAAAAATAGTATCGGTATCGTAACCGCTCTTAACCCTCATATAGGATATAAGAACAGTACTAAGATTGCTAAAGAAGCCCTACAGACAGGCAAAGCTGTATATGACTTGGTACTCGACCACGGATTGCTCTCCAAAGAAAAATTGGATGAAATCCTTGATCCTAAGAACATGATTGTGGCTAAATAGTTTGTGAATACATCAATCTGAGAAAAAAGAGGTTGCCTTTCAGGCAGCCTCTTTTTGATATCTTTCCTTTCGGTTTAGACTATATCTCACAGGATAACTTTTGCCTGCCAGATATTAGCAGATTTAAATAAAAATGATTAACTTTGCCTCCGGAAAAGACAGGTATGGAAGAAGCAATCATAGCTGCAGGATGTTTTTGGTGTACAGAAGCTATCTTCAAGCGGCTCATAGGAGTGACACAAGTAGAAGTAGGATTCACTGGGGGCAGTCTCCCTGAGCCTACCTATAAGCAGGTATGCCATGGACAGACAGGACATGCCGAAGCTATTCGTATCACCTACGACCCTAAAAAGATCAGCTACTGGGATATCTTGGAGGTCTTCTGGAGGGCACATGACCCCACTACCCGCAACCGACAAGGAGAGGATATAGGAGAACAATATCGCTCAGCTATTTTCTACCTCAACCCCGAACAGCAACAGATAGCCCTCAAGAGCAAGGAACTTATAGAACAGTCTGGAATCTTTAGTGATCCTATAGTCACCGAAATCCTACCCGCAACTATCTTCTACCCTGCCAAGGAGGAGTATCATCAGAACTATTACGAAAACAATACAGACAGAGGTTATTGTATTTTTTCTATCGCACCTAAGATCAATAAAATACACAACCTTTTTGAAGAAAAAATAAAACCCGAATACCAAAATTTAGAAAATGAAAACAGAACTCAAGAAACTCTATGAGGGAGATATTCCTACAGTAACTATGCTTGTTGGAGCCTTAGAAGAAGTTGGTATCACCCCTATTGTAAAAGACCCTATGGCTTCAGCTGCTATTGCTGGTTATGGTGCCTTAGGCGGAGACCAACAGGTATATGTATTCCAAGATCAATGGGAGAAAGCCAGCGAGATTCTCAGCGAACTTAACCTTAGCCAAGAATGATCAAACTCATTATTTCCGATATGGATGGGACACTCCTGAATAGTAATCACGAGTTGCCCCAAGACTTCATGCATGTATTCGAAACCCTCCAAGAGAGAGGTATCTACTTCTGTGTAGCCAGTGGAAGGCAGTACCTAAGCCTGCTTTCCTTCTTTGCTCCTATCAAAGACAAAATGGCTTTCATCTCAGAAAATGGAGCTTTTGTCAGTATTAACGGGAAAGAGGTATACCAAAATGCCATCAGCCCCTACCATATCCAGCAAGTAGTGGCCCGTTACAAACAATTTTCAGGTATGGCTATAGGCCTATGTGGCAAGAAAGCGACCTATCTACTCCCTACCACCCCCTATGCCGAGGAGCAGGTAAATATATACCACCATACTGTAGAGAAGGTAACAGACCTCTCCCAGATTGATGATACCATCTCTCAAATCACTATCCTTGACCCTATAGGAGCCAGAGAACACTCTTTTCCTGCCTTTTCTTCCCTTTCACAAGAAGGACTCAAGATCACTATTTCAGGAGCTTACTGGATTGATATTACCAATGAAGAAGTAAACAAAGGTGTAGCAGTAACCGCCCTACAAGAATTTTTAGGAATTTCTCCCGAAGAAACGATGGCTTTCGGAGACTATCTTAATGATTTAGAGCTACTTAAAAGAGCTTCCTACAGCTATGCTATGAAGAATGCTCAAGAAGAAGTAAAACAAGTAGCCTTCTATGAAACTAAGGATGACAACAACCATAATGGGGTGTTAAAAACTATTTGTGAGGTGTTAAAAATACCCTTATCTTCTTAAAAGAATGATTCTAAATTCCTCTGTAGGGTAATTGTTTTTATTAATATATTGCATTTTCCAAACAAAATTAAGGGATTAACTAAACTTTAATGAGAGATATTGACTTATCCGTAAAGAAGACGTACTTTTGCCCCGTGAAATTTCAAGCACTCTCCTTCACCTTTTTTTAGGAATGATAGAGGGGTCAGTCTTGAAGAAAAAAATAAAAAATGCATATTACTCAAAAGACAAATTACCTTACCATGGCTCATGACCTATTTATTTCAGCATGGATCACAGCCATTATTACCATTCTTCTAACTCCTTCCTTAGGCAAAAGAAGTGACCTTCATAACACCCTAAGAGTAGATACTCCTAAAGAAGTAGGTGTATATGGTTATACAACCAACACGGATACTTCTCTCCCCTCCCCTCGCTTGGTATCACTACAGCATTACAATGATTTCATTAGTTTCAAGGAAAAAATGGGATACCGCGAATCTCGTAACAACTATTTTATTACCAACCCTTATGGGCATATAGGAAAATACCAGTTTGGCAAGTCTGCCTTAAAATTCTTTGGTGTTTCCAGATCAGATTTTCTCAATAACCCCTCCCTACAAGAAAATGTTTTCTATACAAGTCTTGCACACAACAAGTGGAAGCTACAGCATGAAATTGATACCTTTGCAGGAAAGCACTTTGCAGGAGTATACGTAACCGAATCAGGTATCTTGGCTGCTGCCCACCTTTTGGGAGCCAATAGTGTCAAATCCTTTTTCAAATCCAAAGGCAAAAATGTATTAGCCGATGCCAATGGTACTACTATTACCAACTATATGAAGAGCTTTCAGAACTTTGACCTATCCTGTGTGAAAGCCAGCAAGTATGACGGAAGTAAGATTAATGGTTAGTTGGCAGAGCCCCTATTCATAGCAAAGATACTACAATCATAAAAATCAAAAACTTATATAACAAAAGCCGATAATGATTTTATTATCGGCCTTTTCTCGTTTGCAAAATATTCTTTACAGTATTTTATATAAATACATGAATATCAATTTATTATAACTTTTTTTTAAATGCCTATGAAAAATATTTTAAAAAATATTTGGTTTATGAAATAAACTTATTTATCTTTGCATCGTATTTAAAACCTTTTAATCTATATCATCATGGAACTACAACCTGTCGATAGCTTGAAGATTATTCAAGATATCATCCGTCAAAGAAAACAAAAGTATGAAGAAAACGGCTTCTTCCTTATCTTTTGGAGTGTACTGATCGCCCTTTCGGGGATTGTACAATTTGTGATGCTCGCCACAGATTACTATCCGAAATACTCTTGGATAGGCTGGGGTGTACTGATGCCTTTGGGATTTTTCATATCATTCTTTAGCAAAATGAGAGAGGGCATAAGAAACCGAAAAGAACAAAAGAGTACCGACCCTCTCGACTGGCTTTGGTTGGTGGCTGGACTGGGAGCTATCTCCTGTTTCTGCTTGCCTTATAGCAATTGGAAGAATTATGAGATTGCCCTATTGGTGATTTACTTACCTTTCTCCTTTGTCTCCTTGGCTATTGCCTTGCACCTGAGAATCTCCCTATGGATTGTGACTTCTATCATAGGAATCATACTTACCTATAGTGTGTTATTCTTACATTATGGTATTGCTCTACCTCTACTTTGTGCTATATTGGCCTGTCTATTATTCCTCACTCCAGGGATTCAGTTTTATTCTAATTATAAAAAACAGAAGAATGTTCAGTGATTTAGATCCTATCTTACATTCTCAGTTAAGATTAGCCATAGTTTCCCTGCTTATAGCCGAGGAAAAAGCTGATTTTGCTCGAATCAAGGAGATCACCAAGGCTACTTCTGGGAATATATCTGTACAGATACAGAAACTTGAAGCTGTGGGGTATATCTCTGTTACCAAATCATTCAAGGATAATTACCCCAATACCGAAATCTCACTGACTCACAAGGGATTGCTCGCCTTCGAGAGTTATGTGGAAGCTTTGAAAAGCTATATTGTGGTCAATCGTTAGTCCTTAGTGGTTAGCCTCTATCTGTAGGAGGCTAACCACTAACTTTTTAAAAAAATAATTAAATCCTTCCTTTCTAACAATTATTTTTTGTACATTTGCTGTTTTAAAATTACACACTTCATGTCATTACAAGAGATTCTCTTAGAAAATACCAAAAAGGCAATAGCTGAGCACTATAGCCAACAAATAGAAAATATAGAAATCCAGCTTACTCGTAAGGAGTTTGAGGGAGATTATACGATTATGCTTTTTCCTTTACTTAAACTCATCAAGGCAAAACCTGAACAAATAGGGGAGGTCTTAGGAGCTTATCTTACTGAGCATGTAGCAGAAGTTACTGCCTATAATGTGGTAAAGGGCTTCTTGAACCTTACCATTGCCGATAGTTACTTCCTTTCTTTCTTTGGAGAAATAGTGGCTCAAGAGCGTTATGGTACAACCCCTATTACAGCGGAATCACCAGCGATGATTGTGGAATATTCTTCCCCGAATACCAACAAACCCTTACACTTGGGGCATATCCGTAACAACCTATTGGGCTTTTCCATGGCCAAGATATTGGAAGCAACAGGTAAGCGAGTGTATAAAACTCAGATAATCAATGACCGTGGTATTCATATCTGTAAGTCTATGATTGCTTGGCAACTCTTTGGTAAGGGAGAAACTCCAGAAAGTACAGGGTTAAAAGGTGATAAACTAGTTGGGAAGTATTATGTACTTTTTGAAAATGAATTAAAAAAACAGACAGATCCTATTTGTAAGGAATTTCTTCATTTTAATTTTTCTTCAGATAAGACTAATAGTCAGGTTAGACTAAAAAAAATGGTGGAAGAATATCTAAAATTGAAAATAATACTAGAACAAGAAGAAATATATAATTTGATATCTCAAAATATAGATATAGAAGAAATAGATAAAATAGATAGAGATCTAGGAGATATTTTTAGAAGAGCAATAAAGAAAAAATATATAAATAAACTTTTATTGGATTTCAAAAAGAAACAAACAGAAGAGTTTCTTAAATCAAAAAAATTTAAAGAAGTAGAAAAATATATAAAACCATTAGTTACTGTTCAAGATAAAATAGCTACTATATTGTTAGAAATCAATAAAATAGCGCGTCAAAACACTTCTATTATGCATCAGGCTCAGCAGCTACTCCGCTTGTGGGAACAGGGTGATGCGGCTACCTTGGCTCTTTGGAAACAAATGAACCAGTGGGTGTACGATGGCTTTGAGGTTACCTACCACAACTTAGGAGTGAGTTTTGACCGCAACTATTATGAGAGTGAAACTTACCTACTGGGCAAGGATATTATTCAGAGAGGTTTGGACGAAGGAGTATTCTACCGCAAAGAAGATGGTTCAGTATGGATAGACCTCACCGCTGAGGGGTTGGACGAAAAACTCGTTCTGCGTTCGGATGGTACTTCTGTGTATATCACCCAAGACCTTGGTACAGCTACCAAGCGTATCGAGGAGGATTTTCCTAAAGTAGAAGGCATGATCTATACGGTGGGCAATGAACAAGATTACCACTTCAAGGTACTCTTCCTTATCCTACAGAAATTGGGCTATACTTGGGCTAAGAATCTCTATCACCTAAGCTATGGTATGGTGGAGCTGCCCAATGGGAAAATGAAAAGCCGTGAGGGTACCGTGGTAGATGCCGATGACCTGATGGAGGAAATGGTACAAGTAGCCCAAGAACTCTCCCAGGAACTGGGTAAGCTCGAGGGGTATAGCGACCAACAAAAGGAACAACTCTATAGGGTGATAGGATTAGGAGCCCTTAAGTACTATATTCTAAAAGTAGACCCTAAGAAAAAAATCGCCTTCAACCCTCAAGAGTCTATTGATTTCCAGGGGAACACAGGACCTTTTATCCAGTATACCTATGCAAGGATACAGTCCATACTACGAAGGGCGGAAAACTGTGAACTTCCTAAGAGTGTATCCCTACACCCTAAAGAAAAAGAACTTATCAAGCTATTGAGTCTCTTTCCTGAAGTAGTACAGAATGCGGCTGATACTTACAGCCCTGCCCTGATTGCCAATTATGTATATGACTTAGTGAAAGAATTCAACTCTTTCTACCAGAATGTTTCTATACTTGGAGAAGAAGACACTGACAAACGTTCTCTAAGAGTACACCTCTCTCGCAAGGTGGGAGAAGTCATTGCTATTGGTTTTGACTTATTAGGTATAGAAGTACCTGAAAGAATGTAAGTAAGCTATATAAAAGAAAAACTAAAGGGTATGCTCCTGATTAAGGTAGCATACCCTTTTGCAATAAAATTATAAAACAATAAAAACTATGAAATTCTACTAAAAGCGGAATCCTAAGCGCACTCCTGCATTAGGCTCTATAGCTATGAATCGGCTATTTACAGGACCACTGAAGTTACGACCTATATTCACATAAGGCGCTACGACAAACTTGTCATTGAATACCCAAGCATATCCAGCTCCTACCCCGATGATAAAGGCATCCATCTTAGTTTTTTCATCTACTCCATTTTTATTTTCGGTAAAGGTACCAAAACGAGCCTTAAGGAATGGGTTGATGTAAGCACCCTCTCCATTGACAGAGTTGAAATAATAGTTGTATCCTACCTTGAAACTGGTGGTAGAGAACTTATATTCCTTGCTTCCTGACCATATATGCCAGTAAGAGAATCTGTCCAAGAACATGAGTTCTGCATCTACAGATTGGTTTTCATCTAAGTAATACTCATATCCAAGCTCTATAGAAGGGCGGACAATTACATTGAGGATATTGATCTTCGCCTCATTCTTATAGGTTTGCGCAAAAGCCCCTACAGAGAGTAGTGCCATGGCTATAGTAAAAAACATTTTCTTCATAAAGTATCTATTTTTGAATTAAAGTGCAAAAGTACTAATTTTTTTTGAATATCCTAATTTTATATGCGAAAAATCCATCCTACAGAAAGCATAGTCTCAAAGAAGAAGAAATCATGATGCGCTCTATCACTTTTGCTTTGGGTAGTTCGCACATCATACATATTGAGATATCCCCCACGTAGTTCGCCCACCATCATAAAATGTTTGAAGAGGAATAAGTGTAAGCCTGCTTTGGCATGCATACCTACCCCTGCTACATGGAACTCATCATAGCGCTCACGATTGAGTAATTTGGTATTAGTCTTAGGATATACCGCTCCGAAACCAAGCCCTTCGGTTAGGTTTACCTGAAATATATCTGTGTTACGAATCCCAAACAAAGAAGAAATATCATCCACACGAGCCCCTTCTACCAATACATAATTGAGCCCATCGGTATGCTCAAAGGTAAGAAAATCCTCGGTGAGCTTCTTCTTCTCATTATTATACACCTTGTCATGAGTGGTACCAGCCCCTACATATCCATTGATATTGACCTCCTGATCTTGTACCATCACATACTTCATGTGATCCACTCCTGCGGAAATTGTCCAGTTGTCCCCCAAGTAGTAGCCAATACGGAAGTTGGTCTGAGGAATAGTCATTCTAAGAGGGTTGATGTAGTCGATATGCCACCCCTTGGGCTTATCCACAGCCTCTACATTGGAGAGGGTAAAGTCATAGTCATTCCCTTTGAAGGTAATATCAGAGTTGGTATAATACCCACGGTTTCCACCCCAAAAGACAAAGATTTTCCCTTTGTTATGCTGGGTATAGTCCTGTGCATAGGAGGCTATTGTAAAAAACAAAGCCATAAAAAGTCCTATTTTTTTCATGTGTAAATGATTTATAAATTGGGGTGCAAAATTACTATTTTTTTATAAAATAGCAAAATAAAAATAAGGAGAGAAGTATCATTTTTTAGCATCCTTCTCTCCTTAATAAAGTATTGAACAAGTAATTCTCTGTTTTTCAATTAATTTTTCATTTGTCTCTTCTTTAAGTAGTAGACAATAACCCCCCAAGTGATACTTGAGAGCAGTGCCACAGGTAGGGATAGGTACACACTCTCCTTAAAAGAAGTTCCCAATACATATTGGTAAACCACTATAAAAGAAGCAAACATCAGAATTCCAAAAAGCAATGATGCTAAAAATACATCTCTTTTCATAAGATTATTACATTAAGATTGTTATTTTCCGTTGAGACCGATACAAAGTTACACGACAACAAATAAAAAAACAAATTTTATTCCCACTTTTTTCAGTAGAAAAACAAACGATTTAATCTTATTTTTAACAGAAAAACCGTCTAAAAAACTACAAAACTACAATACGTATTACATATTATTGTTATTGAGATTTTTTATAAATAGTTGTTTTACATGTAAAATGCCGCGTTTCTATTACAAAACACCAAAAAGAAGAGTTAAAACAGAAAAACAACAACATACCATTCCTTGAGATAGATTTAGCACAATCTATTTTCGTAAGATTAAAAATTGTAGCGAAAAATGTTTACCTTTGCAGCCTGTTAAGCACTTAACTTAAAGAAGAACGTGAGAAAGTTATTAAATAATTTTTGGGTATTTGTCGCGCGTCTTGTTTTACGCAATCGCTATATTTTCCTATCTGTTTTCATAGGGATTACTATCTTCTTAGCCCTACAGTGGAAGTATATCCGCATGACCTATTCGGAGGCGAATATGCTCCCGAAGGACAGCCCTATCAGCAAGGAGTATGATAAGTTCCTGAGTATGTTCGGTGAAGAGGGCAACCTGATTGTCATAGGAGTAGAAGCCGACAAGATCACCCAAACAGAGGGCTTTAACCGCTGGAATATGTTGGCTCATGATTTACAGAAATTCCCACAAGTGGAGGGAGTACTCTCGCTGAATACCATTAAAGAGTTGTACAAGGATACGATCCATGAGCGCTTTGCCACACTTAACTTTTTCCCTCAGGAGGTCTCTACCCAAGGGGAAGTGGACAGCCTTTTCCCAAAACTATTTGACAAAACACCTGTATATGAAGGTCTGTTGTATAACAAAGACCATTCCACCCTGCGAATGGCCGTTTCCTTACGCAAGGATATTGTCAATACAGCTATTCGTAAGGATTTTATTCTCAAGGATCTAAAACCCTTGATAGAAAATTATCAGAAAGACTTAGGGGTTCCTATACATGTATCGGGTATGCCCTATATACGTACCCTAAGCACCGAGATTATCACTGGAGAGATAGGCTTTTTCATCATTGGAGCACTCTTGGCCACCTGCTTGGTGTTGCTCTTTTTCTTCCGTTCGTTTAGAGCGATGTTCATCTCCATGTGTACAGTTCTTATAGGAGTGATGTGGGCTTTTGGTTTCTTAGGTCTTTTCCATTATGAGATTACTATACTCACGGCAGTAATTCCTCCTTTGGTAATCGTTATAGGGGTGCCCAACTGTGTCTTTCTCATCAACCGTTACCAGCAGGAAATACACAAGCATGGGTATAAGGCAATGGCGCTCCAACGTGTCATTACCAAGGTCGGAAATGTCACGCTACTGACGAACCTAACCACGGCCGCAGGTTTTGCTACCTTTATCATCACTGAGAGCAGTATCCTAAAGGAGTTTGGGATTATCTCCTCTATCAGTATCATGTGCTTATATGTGATTTCCTTGTGTGTGATCCCTATCATATATAGCTTTATGCCCACTCCTAAGCCTCGACATCTTAAGCACCTAACCAAGCAATGGATAGGAGGACTCTTGGAGGGGATAGAGCATATTGTCAAGAAGCACCGTTTTGCTACTTTCTCTGTAGCGGTAGCCCTCTTAGTGGCCAGTATTATAGGAATCTATCGTATCCACATCTCAGGAAGTGTCATAGAGGATATGCCCAAGGGAGAGACTTTCTATGATGATATACTCTTCTTTGAAAAAGAGTTTGGCGGCATTATGCCCTTAGAAATCACAGTCGATACGGGTAAGAAAAATGGGGTCATGCGCCCCTCTACCCTACAGAGCATGGACAAGCTCGAGGAATATCTGGAGGATATCCCCGAAATATCCCAACCTATCTCAGTAGTAAGGTTAGTGAAATATGCCAGACAAGCTTTCTATAATGGCAATCCTGAATATTTCGCCCTGCCTACGGCTCAGGAACGTGCCTTTGTCCTTGCTTATGTAAAAAACTCAGAGGGAAAGGCCGATATGCTACGTAGTATTGTAGATAGTACCGGACAGGTAGCCCGTATCACGGTTTTCATGAAGGATATAGGTACCGAGAAAATGCATCAGATAGAAGAGTCTATCGCCAAGCAAACTGAAAAACTATTCCCTCAAGACCAATACAAGGTACGCCTGACAGGTAAGGCTTATATGTTCACCAAAGGAACTGATTACTTAGTAGGAAACCTCATTCAGTCGTTGCTACTTACTATAGTGATTATCGCTGTGATGATGTTCTATATGTTCCGTTCGTTCAAAATGGTTATCATCTCTCTTATCCCCAATCTATTACCACTACTGGTTACCGCGGGAGTCATGGGATATGCAGGTATCCCACTGAAGCCCTCTACCATATTGGTCTTTGGAATTGCTTTTGGGATTTCCATAGATGATACCATCCATTTTTTGGCCAAGTATCGTCAGGAACTTGTCCTGCATAAGTGGAAGGTGAAGCGCTCGGTATATGCTGCCTTGCAGGAGACAGGGATTAGTATGTTCTATACCTCTATAATATTGCTTTTTGGATTCTCCATCTTTACCCTATCGAGCTTTGGAGGCACAAAAGCTTTAGGAGGGCTTATCTCAACCACTCTATTCTTTGCCATGACCAGCAACCTAATTCTCCTACCGTCATTGCTGATTGCTTTGGAGAAGAGTATCGCCAACAAAAAGACACTTATAGAACCGCATATAGATGTATTGGGAGAAGATGAGGAGGAGTAAAAAGTGAAGAGTAAAAAATAACCTAAGTAAAATAGCTTTACAAATATTTATGAACCCATATATACGTAGTTTTCTCAAATATTTTCTACAAGGAGTTGTCATTATAGGCCCCTTGAGTACGACCGTTTGGATTATTTGGTCTATTTTCTACAGCGTAGACAACCTTGTACCTCATATTTCAGAACGTTTCCCAGGACTTGTCTTTATCCTTGTGCTGGGGGGTACCACCTTAATCGGTTACTTAGGCAATCGTTTTCTTGTAGGAAAACTCTTAGTGGAGGGATTGGACTATCTTTTGGAACACACCCCAGGGGTGAAGTTTATCTACAAGACCATTCGGGACGTGATAGGCTCCTTTGTCGGAGACAAGCAAAAGTTCTCTAACCCAGTATGGGTAAAAGTACAAGAGCAGCCGGATATATGGCGTATAGGCTTCCTTACCCAAGAGGACATGTCTGCCATCGGTCTTAAAGAAATGGTCAGTGTATACCTACCCCATTCCTATGCTATCTCTGGTTGGGTGATTGTTGTCCATCAGGACTATGTAAAACCTGCCGAGGGCTTCACAGCCAAACAAGCTATGGAGTTTGCCGTAAGTGGAGGCACTGTAGGGGCGGTGAGTAATCCGTGAAAAAGTTCCCTCATCAGGGAGCAGAGGGATAAGCCGTAGTCTGCCCTTTATTATAAATAACTCAAAAATTAAAAACTCAAAACTATGAAGATAGGAATCATCGGAGCTATGGAGAGTGAGATACAGCTTCTTAGAGAATATTTAGGCAATCCTGCCCCAACCCACCTCAGGCGTTATGCTTTCTATGAGGGACAGATAGGCAACCACCAAGTGGTAGTACTCCTCTCGGGTATTGGTAAGGTAAGTGCCTCCATAGGGACTGCACTCCTTATAGATCATTTTGCTCCAGAGCTGGTTATCAATACAGGGACTGCTGGAGGTTTACGACACAGCAAGGTCTTCGATATGGTACTGGCTACAGAGGTCAGCTACTACGATGTAGATGTCACAGCCTTTGGTTATGCCATAGGCCAACAAGCCCAGATGCCCCGAAGCTACCTCCCTGCCGAACAATGGTTCTACAAAGCCCAAGAGTCGGTAGCTCGCTATACCTCTCAGCTGCATTGTGCTCCGATAGTCAGTGGAGACTCTTTTGTGAGCAAGAAAGAGACCCGCCAATGGATAGAAACCCACTTCCCCGAGGCTGTAGCTGTAGAGATGGAAGCAGCAGCTATAGCGCAAACCTGCTACCTTATGGATACACCTTTCCTTATCCTACGCGCTGTTTCAGACAATGCAGGCGAAGGAAATACGATCTCCTATGATACCTTTGTCTCCCAAGCAGCCGC
Source organism: uncultured Capnocytophaga sp. (assembly GCA_963528845.1). GTDB lineage: Bacteria > Bacteroidota > Bacteroidia > Flavobacteriales > Flavobacteriaceae > Capnocytophaga. The sequence goes on from CAURXJ010000008.1 coordinate 56,736, forward strand.
CCTATCGGCCAAGATGAATATAGACTTTATCGAACACCTAATATAACCACTTATGACCGTATGCAAAATTCCCCAAGGATATGATCCCAAATATGGAATCATGGATACCGAGAGAGCCATCAAGCGAATCAAAGACTTCTTCGAGACAGAACTATCCAGAGCCCTGAACCTCTCTCGTATCTCGGCACCTCTATTTGTAAAAAACTCTACTGGACTCAATGACAATCTCAATGGAATAGAGCGACCCGTATCCTTTAGTATGAAAGACGCCCCTGAGGACACCATCGAGATCGTACATTCCTTAGCCAAATGGAAACGCTTGGCTCTCAAGCGTTATGGACTCAATACTGGGGAAGGTATCTATACTGATATGAATGCTATTCGTCGGGATGAGACCTTGGACAATACCCATTCTATCTATGTAGATCAATGGGATTGGGAAAAAATCATTACCAAAGAGCAGCGTACTTTGGCCTATTTGGAGGAAACTGTCAAAAAAATCTATCAAGTATTTTTAGCTACCGAGGCGGTAATCACCCTTGAATATCCGCTACTGACCCCATTCTTGCCCAAGGAGATTACTTTTATTACCTCCCAAGAATTAGAACACAGGTACCCAAGCCTATCTCCCAACGAACGGGAACAACGCTTTGCTAAGGAGAAAGGGGCTATTTTCATCATGCAGATAGGTGGGGTACTCCTCTCCGGTGAGAAACATGATGGTCGTGCTCCTGATTATGATGATTGGCAACTCAATGGCGACCTAATTCTCTGGAACCCTGTCCTGGAAAGTGCTTTAGAACTCTCCTCCATGGGTATCCGAGTCGATGAGGTTTCCCTTATGGAACAACTCAAAGTATCCAACTTAGAAGAACGTAAGCACTTGGATTATCACCAGATGCTCCTGGAAGGATCCTTGCCCTTTACCATAGGAGGAGGGATTGGTCAATCTCGTATCTGTATGTTTTTCCTTCAGAAAGCCCATATAGGAGAGGTGCAAGCCTCTATCTGGACAGAGGAAATACTCTCCCTATGTGCAAAGCATCATATTAACCTATTATAAGATATTGTCTATGAAAACTTTTGGACTTACACTCTCTGGGGGTGGAGTGCGTGCTTTAGCCCATGGGGGAATGCTCAAGGCCTTGGAAGAACACAATCTGCGTCCTGTAGTGATCTCAGGTACTAGTGGAGGGGCTTTGGTAGGAGCTCTCTATGCCTCAGGAAAAACTCCAGAGGAGATAGTAGATTTCTTCAAAGAGACTCCCCTCTTTAAGCTATCGATGCTCTCCCTCCCAAGAATGGGACTTATCAATAGCAACAAATACCCTGCTTTATTCCAAAAACACCTTTCTTGCAATACCTTTGAGGAACTCTCCATCCCACTATACATAGCCGCTACCAATCTACTCAATGGAAAAGCTATTTACTTCTCTAAGGGAGACCTCATTTCCCCTATGGTTGCATCTTCGGCCTTGCCGCCTTACTTCTCCCCTATAAAGATAGGAGAGGCCATCTATTGTGATGGAGGGCTTCTGAACAATTTCCCAATAGAGCCCCTCAAGGGAAAGTGTGACATCCTTATAGGAAGTTTCGTAAACCCGCTCAAGGAGGTTAATGAGAAGGAGTTAGGTAATCCTATCAAGTTTCTCCAACGTATCTACAACGTAGTCATGGATGGATCCTATGAGAAAAAGTTCAAGAAATGTGATTATGTCTTCCTACATGAATTAGACAACATAGGAGTATTAGAAACAAAACTTATAGATAAGGCCTTTGACTATGGATATGAGAAGACGCTCTCTCATATAGCCCTTATCAAGAGTTTAGTAGAGAATTAAAAGAAAAATCGTATCTTTGCACTCCGTAACTTTTTATAAATAGCTAAACAATTCATGAATTGCGTATATATCACCAAAGCTAACAAATTCTTACCCAATACCCCTATTGACAATGACCAGATGGAAGCTTTGTTAGGAAAGATAAATGAAGCTGCCTCGCGAGCCAAGCGTGTCGTACTGAGAAATAATGGCATACAAACCCGCTATTATGCGCTTAATACACAAGGCAATCCTACTCACACCAATACCGAACTGACTTGCTTGGCGATAGAAGGGTTATTAGACGATCGCTTTAGGGCAGAAGATATAGAAGTACTCTCTTGTGGCACCTCCACACCAGACACTTTGTTACCCTCGCATGCAGCTATGGTACACGGCCTATTGAGAGGAAGTGGGTCTGTGGAGCTTAACTCCTCAGCAGGAGTATGTAACTCAGGCATGAATGCCCTGAAGTTTGGCTATTTATCTGTAAAAGCAGGCAATAGTTCCAATGCTGTCTGTACAGGATCTGAACGTGTTTCTACTTGGCTAAGGGCAAACAAATATGAGAATGAAATACAGACCCTTGCCCTCTTAGAAGAACACCCTATCTTGGCTTTCAAGAAAGACTTCCTTCGATTTATGCTTTCCGATGGAGCAGGGGCCTTCCTTTTAGAGAACACCCCTCTTCCCTCACAAGATTCCTTACAAATCATGTGGATGGAGGGATACTCCTATGCCCACCAGTTGGAAGCTTGTATGTATGCTGGAGGCGAAAAACAATCCGATGGCTCTCTAAAAGCATGGAGTGATTACTCTCCTGAAGAGTGGTTAGAATACTCTATCTTTGCCATCAAACAAGATGTGAAACTACTTAATGAAAACATCTTGGTAAAAGGAGCAGAGAGTATGCGCGCTGCCCTAAAGAAACATGATCTTTCCGCTGAAGAAATCACTTACTTCCTCCCTCACATCTCTTCCAATTATTTCAAGGAACGCTTATATGAGGAACTTAAGAAAGTAGGGATAGATATTCCTCTTGACCGCTGGTTCATGAACCTAACGAAGGTTGGCAATGTAGGAAGCGCTTCTCCTTACCTAATGTTGGAGGAACTTTTCAACTCTGGAAAGCTACAAAAGGGAGACAACCTATTGCTTTCGGTACCAGAGAGTGGACGCTTTTCATATTCGTATGCTTTGTTAAAAGTAGTATAACCATGAACTCTATGTATCGTATCTATCCTCAGAAGCGCTATCGCAAGACCCTGACTATCTTGGAGCGGTTTGCCCCCAAGGGAACCACCATATTGGACTTAGGGGTACGCAACCCCTTTTCCGAAGTAATGGAAAAGGAAGGGTACATCGTGAACAATACTCAAGGAGAGGATTTGGATCTTTTCCCTGAGAAATTAGCTGACTATACAGGAGAGTTTGTCACCGCCTTGGAGATATTAGAACACTTGGTAAACCCCTTCGAGGTGCTCCAGCACTTACCTGCGCAAAGACTTTTGGTAACTGTACCCTTACGCTTGTGGTTTGCCTCGGCTTATCGCAATGACAAAGACCCTCGCGACTGTCACTATCACGAGTTCGAGGACTGGCAACTGGATATGCTTTTGGAGAAAGCCGGTTGGAGAATAAAATATAGAGAAAAATGGACACACCCCGTTGGGAAACTTGGGATACGCCCCTTGCTAAGATACTTCACCCCGAGATACTATGCAGTATATGCTGAAAGAATAATCGATGATGAATATCGAGTTAAAAAGATATAATAAAACAAAATAAACATTAATTAACCCATTTATTTTTTAGAAAAGGTGTACCTTTGCACACTATCTATAATAATTAAAAACAGAAAATTATGTGTGGAATTGTAGGATATATAGGAAATAAAGAAGCGTATCCGATTATCATCAACGGACTCAAGCGCTTAGAATACCGAGGCTATGATAGTGCCGGTTTTGTAGTAAATGCTGGAAAATTTATCAGCGAAAAGACCAAAGGAAAAGTTTCCGACTTGGAGGAAAAATCCGCTAAAGATACCCTCTCTGGAGCTACTTTCGGAATTGGCCACACCCGTTGGGCTACTCATGGGGTGCCCAATGATGTGAACTCTCACCCTCATTTTTCCAATTCTGGCAAATTGGTTATCGTACACAACGGGATCATAGAGAACTATCAACCTATCAAGCAGCGCCTACTCAAAGAAGGCTATGTATTCCATTCTGATACAGATACAGAGGTATTGGTTAACTTCATAGAATACATCAAGAATAAGAAACAACTCCCCTTGGAGGAGGCCGTTCGCTACGCTCTTAACGAGGTGGTAGGCGCTTATGCTATTGCGGTAATGGAGGAAGATCATCCTTCTAAAATGGTCGTAGCTCGCTTAGGAAGTCCCCTGGTAATAGGAATCGGTGAAAATGAGTTCTATATAGCCTCCGATGCTTCTCCTTTTATAGAATATACCCAGAATGCACTCTATCTCGAAGATGGAGAGATGGCTACCATAGAGCTCAATCAAGAGGTTCAGGTACGCAAGATACATAACAACGAGGAAGTAGACCCTACCATACAAGAGCTTAAGCTCAGTATCGATGCCATAGAAAAAGGAGGATATGAGCACTTCATGCTCAAAGAAATCTTTGAACAACCCCAATCTATCCAAGATACTATGCGTGGCCGCCTCTTGGAAGATCATACCACCAAAATATCAGGAATCAATAACAACCTCAAGCAGTTCCTTAGTGCAGACCGTATTGTTATCGTAGCCTGTGGTACCTCTTGGCATGCTGGACTGGTAGGAGAATACCTCTTTGAGGAACTGGCACGTATTCCTGTGGAAGTAGAGTATGCTTCCGAGTTCCGCTACCGCAACCCAGTGATTAATCCTTCGGATGTAGTGATCGCTATATCCCAATCAGGAGAAACTGCCGATACCTTGGCAGCCTTGAAATTGGCCAAAGAGCGTGGTGCCTTCATCTATGGTATCTGTAATGTCGTAGGTTCGTCCATCGCTCGCCTTACCCACTCAGGAACCTATACCCACGCTGGACCAGAGATAGGGGTTGCCTCCACCAAGGCCTTCACCACTCAGCTTACTGTACTAACCCTCTTAGCCCTCCACTTAGGACACAAGAAGGGAACCATAGACCACACAACCTATAAGAAGCTATGCCAGAACCTTGCCTTAGTGCCTGATTTGGTAGCTAAAACTATCGAAATGACCAAGGATAAGGTTATAGAAATAGCCCAAGAGTACAAGGATGTATCTAACTGCATCTATTTAGGGCGTGGCTACAACTTCCCTGTAGCCTTGGAAGGAGCTTTAAAGCTGAAAGAAATCTCCTATATCCATGCTGAAGGGTATCCAGCAGCAGAGATGAAGCACGGCCCTATTGCCCTAATAGATGAGAATATGCCTGTAATTTTCTTGGCTCCTTCTAAAGGTCATTATGAAAAAGTAGTCTCCAATGCACAGGAAATCAAAGCAAGAAAAGGAAAAATCATTGCTGTAGTAACAGAGAATGATACCCAGATGAGTAGTCTTGCTGATCATACCTTGGAAATTCCTGAAGTAGATGAGATATTCTCCCCTATTCTAAGTGTTATTCCACTGCAATTGCTCTCTTACCACATCGCTACTATACGTGGTTGCAACGTAGATCAGCCGCGTAACTTGGCCAAATCGGTAACGGTAGAGTAGCATATCTTCTATACAAAAACAGGTTTTTATAGTGAATTCTTGCTATAAAAACCTGTTTTTCAATTAGATAAAGTTTATCAAAAAATATTATTTTTTTATTTGGGTAATTAAAAAAAAGGTCGTACCTTTGCACCCGTAAATCGCGGGGTAGAGCAGTAGGCAGCTCGTCGGGCTCATAACCCGAAGGTCACTGGTTCGAGTCCAGTCCCCGCTACTAAATAAGCGTAATTAATTGTTCTCCAATTAATTACGCTTAAATTCTTTAAAATAGCGTTCCAAATATGTTCCGCTTCTTTGTGGGAGTTGGGCATATAAAAAAATGGACAACAGAAACAAAAGTACTTCTAAGAGAATAGTTTTTGTGGATTACAAGCCCGCAGAACTAAGAGCTAACAAAGTGTGGTATATCGAGTATTATGCCAAAAATCCCCTTACTGAAAAATTAGAAAGATTTAAAAAGCGAGTGCCTTCGATGAAGTCGCAACGAGAGCGAGAGAAATACGCTAAAAAGATGGTTCAGGCTATTAATCAGAAGTTAGAGACTGGTTGGTCACCTTTCTATGAAAATCCAAGCAACCAATATAAGTCTTTAGAAGATAGTTTTTCTTTATTCCTCAAGCAGTTAGAAAAAGAAGTAAAGGACGGCATAAAACGCCCTGACACTTTGCGCTCGTGGAAGTCTTTTTTTAGTAATATCAGTGCCTATATAAAGGAAAAACATTTAGATATAAAGTTCGTCTTAAATATAGATTTCCTATTTGTAAATAATTTCCTTGATTATATCTATTACGATAAGAGAAATAGCCCACGAACCTATAATAACTACCTCGCCTATATGAAGGGCTTTTTTGAGTGGGCAAAGCTCAAAGGATATGCCAAGCAAAACCCAGCAGAGGGCATAAAATCAAAGCCAAAAGTACAAAAGAAGCGTGAGCCCCTCACAGCAGAAGTAAAGAAATGTATTAAGGAGCTAAGAGATAAAGATTTTCATTTCTTCACCTGTTGTATGCTGACTTACTTTTGCCTTATACGTCGTACCGAACTAACGAAATTAAAAGTCAGTGATGTACGCCTTTCTGAAAGCCGTATTATATTGGACGGCTCAATTACCAAAAACCGCAAAACTGATAGTGTAACTATTCCTGACGTATTCCTACCTATCCTGGCGCAACACTTGGCAACAGCCAATAATAGTGATTACCTTTTTGGCAAGGACTTTAAACCTGGTAAGGTACAGCTTAATCCTAAGAAGATTTCAGATACTTGGATAAAGTACCGTAAGAAATACAAGTTTGACAGTAAGTTTCAGTTTTATTCTCTCAAGGATACAGGGATAATGGATTTGCTCAATAGTGGTATTCCCTCGATAAAAGTTCGAGACCAGGCACGCCACTATGATATAAAACAAACCGAAGCCTACACCACCCGAAACCTAATTGCAGATGATACAATTAAGGGGGCAAAGTTTGATTTTTGAGCCGATTAACAGAAAAGTTAATTTTAACATTTGCGGCGTGCGTGTGTGCGTGTTTGTGTGTGTGAGCTCTCCAGAGTGGGTATTTTTTTGTATCGTTTGTACCGTTAGGCTTTTTTGTGTTTTATATAATTGAAAATAAATTATTTATGCTCTGTACAAACGCCGATACAAACCAAAAAACACGGAAAATTTTTGTACCGCTACCCTCTAATTTTTGTACCGCCAGCTATTTTTTGTACCGTTTTTCCTCAAAATACGATTTTTTCGCATAGGAACAAAAAGGCTATTTGTTATAAAATATTTAATGAATGTTAATTGTAAAAAGGCTCAAAAACGAAAATTTTCGTTTTTATAGGATATAAAAAAAGGTTGTAACAATGATGTTACAACCTGTATTTATGGCTTTCGGAAAGTCTTAGGTTTCCTTGTTGCAAAGGTACAATTTTTATGCTATCCCACAAGTGAGAAAAAGGAATAAAAACACCAACCAAAAATATAATAACGAGTTTCGGTATATTGTAGCTCTCCAGCCGTGTCCAAGTGATAGTATTTTACTGTTCTCATAGCTTATCATTTAAAATACAATACTCTAAATCTTTCCTGCAAGAGAATACGAGATTTTCAGGAATAAGATACTCTTCCCAATCAAATCTGTATTTTACTTCATATCTTGTAGGACCTTCAAATTCATCAGAGCAGATATTTTTACGGCTTCTATGGCAAATAATCTCCATACCTATTACTACTTCATCTTCTACAATTCCTGATTGAGACAAATAACATACCTTGTCTCCAATTTCAAATTTAGTTCTTATTTCCATAGCTTTACAATTTTTGATTAGTTGAAAAGGAATTAATTACTTCTTTCAAAATACCCTTGTTGGTGGCTATTTCTATGAGGAGTTTCCTCTTTTGGCATAGGAGGGAAAAAAGGTGATAGGTTTCAAAAATTTGGTCGCAATCTATGCCGAATTTTGATAGAAAAAAATGATTTTGGCAGTAGAAATTGAACAATTCGTTTAATGCTCTTTGGTGTCCGTCCTCAAGAGAAGAAAAAAGAAATTCGTGAATGCATACCTGTTCGTTAGAATGGTCTAACTCGTTTTTCTCTCTTAGCTGGGCAATTTCCGATGAACTGATAAATACTTCTTTCATAGCTACTAATTTTCTAAGGTTAAATAAGGGTCAATGACTTCTGCGAAGGTATTAAGGTTAGGAATTGTTACTTCTAACTCTTCGTAAATTTCCTCTGGGTATTTCAGTAGGATAAGGGCTATTTCGTAATTGAGTTTTCGTAGCATTTTGGCGAATGCCTTAGTACTAATTTCCTTAGAAAAGAAGGCGTTTACTGCTTCCACATCAAAGCAGTAGGAGTTGTGAGAAGTGTTACAGGCATTACTGTTATTCGTGCCTGTGTTGTTGTTTTTCTCTTGGTTAAGCATAACGTATAAATAAAAAAAATCCGTGAGTGGGTGTTGCTTAACCAAGTGCTGACGCATTTGCTGTATAGCATTACTACTATACACACCTTCACGGATATATTTAAAAAATATTTTTTGCTGATTTGAAACAAGTCCAGCACTTGGTTAAGCGGTACAAAGGTACAACTATTTCCCGAACTACAAAATATTTTCATCAAAAAAATAAAATTATTCCTTTGTATATTGGTATTCAATATATTGCAATTGGTAAAAATACGCTTCAATTATCCAAAAACGAATATTAATGCCTATCAACAGTCATTGCAAGGCATAAGAAAAGCCCTCAAAAGGGCTATTTTTGTTTCTTGTAGGTTCGTTTTTTAAGCTCTTGGGTACTTATGCAAATATCGTAGCCTTTTTCCTTTAGGCCCTTGGAAAGCACATTATCGCACGTCCATATTTTGTGTCCTTGTTCTAAGTGAAGCGCTACAAAAGGGTAGTCGTCGGGGTCTATATCCTTTACAATTTTCTGAGCCTTATTGATATGCTTTTGAGGAATATCCTCAACCTTGTAAAAGGTAATGTTCTTGGTGAATTCCTTGAGCAATGCTCGTGCCTGTCTCTTGGTCAAATCGTTATCCTCCATAATATCGGGCAAATGCTCTTCTACCTCTTGCAAAAGATAGTCAGGGGCTATAAATTGCAGGGGCTTTTTCTCATTCTTTAGGATAGTGGCAATTACTCCGTTAGGCTTATAAAAGCAACTATATATGATGTTGGTGTCAGAAATAACTATCATTACCTATTTCTTTTTTCGTTCGGCTTCTCTTCGTGCTATAGCTTCGTCCCAACGCTTGGCGATAGCTTTGTTTGTCTTCTTAGATAGTGCCATAATCTTTTCTCGGTACTTTATAGGTATTCCGTCTTCGTCCTCTTCTAAATCATCATAGGCAGGTTTTGCAAGGGCTGTTTTAGTCTTTGCTTTGGCGGGTGCTTTCTTAGCTGTTGTATTCGTTACCTTGACAAAATCAAGGCTTTTTAAGAAGCGTACAAGGTTCTCAGCTTGTGCGCTGTTGCTATCTATTGTGATTGTATAAGCCATAAATATTTATTTTGGGTACAAAGGTACAAATTTTATACCAAAGTGAAACAGCTATTTAGGAATAGTTATTTATGAATATTTATCTATTGTAGGAAATAAAAAGCCCCTGGTATCAGGAGCTTACTATAAAATTAAAATTTAGTTGTTTTTGCGAGAAAGTGAGAAAGGCTTTTTGTCTAAGAAAGCACAAAGATACATATACTTTTCTATATAAGCAACAGGTGAAAAATAGCTGTTTGCAATAGTGATTAATAGCTATTGGTAATAGTTATTGCAATAGGCGTTTATATATCTTTGTAAAAAAACAACGGCATATCTCGCGCTAATATACCGTTGTCAAAGTAGCTAATGGATTATAAGCTAAATCGTATTTAAAAATCTATTTCGTTGCTAAGGTTATCAATTAGGGAATGTATCTCATTAGTAATATCTGTTAAAGGCTGTTGTGTTTCTGCTTTTTCCTCTGTCCTTGGGACTTGCAAATAAATACACTCACGGGAGCTTTCTTTTTGCCCATAAGGGGAATTAATTATTATTCGCTGTAATATTCTGCCGTCAGCTCGTTGCAGTTCTTTAGGGTTCAATATATAGCCCTTGAGCTTGCAATAATCCTGTAATTTCTTTTTGAAAGTCTGGGGAGAAAGTTTTATCCCCATAGCCTTACGGCAGTCTTCCATTACTTCGTTCTTAGGTAATTGCTGGTTAAACTTATCTTCTAAGAAATATTCATCCGCCCACAGTTCAAAGTTATCACCTACAGAGGCTTTTAGGTTATTGGTTTCAATGTTTTCTGTAGGGGAATAGTAAGGGGTATTCATATTCTCAATATAGAAATGTACGCACCTTAGCATAAAGTTATAAAACAGTGTCCATTGGTCGGCTTCCCAGTCATCAAACAAACGGTGCTGAAAATCGTTTTTTGGTTGCCATTCCTTGCCCATTGTATCATTTCGGTAATGATAGTAAGAGGAAAAGGAAACGAATAAAATACGCCTTAAATCTGCATCGGAGTTTGTTCGTAGTCCATAGTTAAATGTTCCTATGACTTTTGGGGACTTCTCAAAAGGTAGAAACTTACTATCCCTATTTTTGGGGTTAATGCTTATGCCGTCCGTAACTACCGAATAAAGGTTTTCAAAGTCGTGATAAGAAAGCATATCATTAAAGTATATAAAATCGTGTTCCTCCTTGAGTGTGCCGTATAAATGCTCGTCTTCAAACAATTTTTTGCGCTTTCCGTCAATGAAAAAACGCTTTGCGAGCTGTTCAATACCTTTCACAAAAAGGCTTTTCCCTGTTCCTCCGTTTGCGTCCGTGTTGTGTTCCTTTATCATATCATCAACCACATAGACAAACTTTGCAAAATCGGGGGTATTATATCTATGTAGCATATACCCAATAGCAAAGCATTTCCCTAAAAAATGTTGTTCCTGTATTATCTGCTCCTTTTCCGATAGGTAAGGGCTGTTTAATAGGTATTGTTTGCCCCAATTATCGGCATTTTTTGGATATTCTTTTTCCCAATATACACGAGAACCATTTATAAGAAAATTCATAAAATCACAGCTGGTTTCAGTGATATGTACTCTTTTTGTACCCTTGTTATCTGTGTAAGGTTCAAAGAATGATTTGCCGAGCTTCTGGAAAGAACATTTGATTATGTTATTCTCAAACACGTAATTTTCTATTTTACTTTTAGTGATAAGCTCCACGCCTTGAGCGGTAACCTTAGCACAGGTATTTTCAAAGAAAAACAATTGATATTCCTTGCTATGCTTAGTAAAATCTAAGGTTTTTACATCTATTTTTCTAAGTTCATTTGCATTAAGCATTGTAGAACCTTTCACCAAAGAAAGTATTTCATTTGTGGTGCCCTTTGTCTTGAGAAAGTCCATACAAAAACGGCGTACTTCCGAGCTTTCGGGTAGGCTTACTATATTGTTATTGATATGTATTAGTATGCCGCTATCCTCATTATTAGAACGCTCTGAAATAGTATCACGATATACGTAGAAATTATGTACATTGAGGAAATAATTTAGGTTTATCGTATTTATTCGTGGCTGGTTACGCTCGTTTTTAGTAATGAAATTACAATTTTCAGGCACTGAAAGCAGTTTTTTAAACTCATTAGCAATAAAATCCTTATCCTCTGAATGAAAATAATTTAGATAGTCCCTGAAATCTTTACCCTTTTCACCTAAAAAGCGCTTAGGTATAAATAAAGTATCTAATTTCCAATACAAAAGCGAATATTTATGCGCATGATTTATTCCAGCAGGGTCTAAATCGGGTAAATTTATTAGGTGCTTACAGATACTTTTTAGGTAGTAATAGGTATCACTATCTATTGTTTCCCCCTCTGAATTGCACCATATAGGATTAAATGCTTCTGAAAGGCTTGCTACAGAAACGCCGTCAGAGCCACCCGAACAGATGATAATATACGGCAATAGTAGTTTGTCTAATTCCTTTTGGGCTTCTTTCTTTTCAGTATCTGTAACCTCTGACTTCAGTAGCTTGTGTAATTCATTGATACGGCTTTTGGAAAAAGAAATTTTCTTTTCAATACGTTCCAGTCCGTGTATATATTTTGCGGGCTTCTCTCCTATATAACCGTGTTTGTAAGCTCGGTCGCTTTCGTTAGGAAAGTATGTTTTAGCCCAGACTTTTAAATTATTAGAGTAGGCAAACATAGGGTAATTGCTATTGCTCTCTATTCTCATTATTTTACCTGTTTTGGTAGTGCGCTCCAGGTATTGCAATTCCACTATCCCGAAACTCTCCAAGAGGTCAGCCGTTACGAATTTACTATAAGCGGTGGGGTGTTCTATTCTCTGTTTAGGTTTTAAGTAGAAGTAATTAGCTGGTAGGCTCTTATCCTCTCTAAAGGTTATGTTATTGGTGAATGTTTTCCCCTCCGTAGGTATATTAAATTCTGCATATAGATTAGTAAGGCAATCCTTAAAGTCAGCACCCGTTTTTTCAATAACCACCTGAATAGGAGAATAGAAATTACCGCTTGAAAAATCCTTAACGCCCCAGGTACTGACTTCTTTAGAATAGAATAAAGTAGCAGATGGCGTTTTTTCATTGGAGTACCTAAACTTCTTTGTATTTCCTACCTCACACCCTACACTTTCTGGCAAATATCTATGTAGAATATCAAGCCCTTTATTAGTGTGTTCGTATAGCTTTTGAGGTGTTTTTTCGTATTCTTTTGTAGCCATATCATACTTTATTAATTACCACCTCCGTAATGCTGTCAAGGGTTAAGGATATACGCTCATACTCTTGTAAAATTTCCTTTGCTTTTGGGCTGTTTCGTGCCTGAGAAAGGGACTTTCTAACCATAGAAACAGACACCTTATATTTTTGAGTAAGATGTTTTACTATATATTGATTGTATTTGTTTCTTTTTTTTGTATCTTTGCTCATTGTTAGTTGTGTTTTTTTAGAGGACAAAAGTACGATATTTTTCGTAAAAACAAAATATTGTACGATATTTTTCGTTATGACAAAAGAAAGAATTTTACAATTCATTGAATATAAAGGAATTACCCTTACAGATTTCTTTAAAATTACAGGTATAAAGAGAGGTTTTTTAGATACAGACAAACTGAAATCCTCTGTTTCAGATGTGTTTTTAACGAAAATCCTCGCTTCTTTTCCTGAAATTAATCCTGAATGGCTTATTATGGGAGAGGGGGATATGCTAAGAACTTTGAGCAATAGCCTTTCAGATTTCAATGTTGCTGTCGGTTTTCCTCCTATTAAAAAAGATATGTTTTTCTTGAGCTATATAAGCAAGATGTACAAAGAAAATCCGGAAAAGTACAAGCAGTTTGAGCAAGATGTATCAGAGTATGAAAAATTTGCAGAGGAATTGACCTCCTTTAAAAGTTCTCTTCAAACAATTATTGATGAAATAGATTTAAGCGGGAGGGGTATTTCATTTTATGAGAATTTGAAAAATGGCAATAAAAGTTTTATAGAACAAGTAAAAAAAATCTCTGAGGAAGTAAAAACACACAGAAAACAAATGAAAGACATTCTGGATAACTTAGATAAGGAAATAGATTTTTAACAAATATTTCACGGTACAAATTTTTGACCTTGAATTTTGTACCGCTTTTGTACCGACTTTTGTACCGCTTGTAACTTATTCATTTTCTTATATTTATATTTACTATTTTATATATAGTACAAAAGGTACAAAAAAATATAAGGTTAGATAAGCAGACTCACACAAATTTTATTTTAAAGCAAGGTGTTAGGCATACCTTGTTCCCAATATAAGACATTAATTTCCCTAAAATACAGAGAAAAGGAATATATACTAATTGATATACAATTAATTACGATTTGTTTTTTAAGTAAAAACCGTCCAGTCCCCGCTACTAAATAAGCGTAATTAATTGTTCTCCAATTAATTACGCTTTTACTTTTATATTCGATTAGGATTCAGGATACGACTATTAGCAATATAGGCATTTTCTTCTGGGAGGAAAACACCTATTATTCAAATATTGTCTTCCAGTTATCTGCAAACATCTTGATAGAAAGTGCCAAAAGAATGACCCCTGCTATCTTATTGGCGATAACAATTCCTGTTTGCCCCATCCAATCATTAATTCTTCGACAGTGCTTGATGACTATATAAGCAATAGCTACATTGATCAGGATAGAAATAACAATATCCACAGAAGAATAAGAAGAGTGCAAAGATAAAATCATGGTAAGTACCCCAGGTCCTGCCAAAAGTGGGAATGCTATAGGAACTATCGAAATGCTATTGGCTTCTTCCATTTTATGAAAGCTGACCCCAAGGATCATCTCCACCGCAATGATGAAAAGGATAAAAGCCCCTGCTACGGCAAAGACTTTCAGGGGAATATCCAAAAAGCGAAGCATAGCTTCTCCGGCAAAAAGAAAAATAATCATCAAACAGGCTGACACCAAGGCAGCTTTCTCTGTTTGTATCTTCCCAAAACGATTCATCAGGCTGATGAAAATAGGAAGTCCTCCTATAATATCAATAATCCAAAAAAGCTTAAAAGAAATCTGTGCAATATGTTCTAAATTCATCAGAATATGTTTTTGTCACAAAGATACGTTTTTTGTATGAATCTAGGCTCATTTATGAGACTAAAAATTACCACCTTTTCATTTCTCCAAACAGAAAATTAAGGACTCCAAAGGTGCTATATCCACTCGCATATGTGCTTGCCCTCCCATGGTAAAGAGTTGGGTCTGTTTCTCCCCATAGAGTCGATCTTCCAATGGGTAAACACCATCGGAGAGTAGCCAATGTACCCTAAGCACAGGAGGGATCTGTAGGTCAAAGCCGTAAGTATCTTCCCTACTGAAATTAACTATGATAATCCATTTGCGCTGTTTTTCCTCCCGCACAAAGCTATATACCTTATCATTATAATAAGAGGTATGTTCTCGATTATATCTATGTATATTTTGGAAATTTCCTTTTATAGGTAAGCGTAACAGGCGGCAATAGAAATCCCTTAGGGAAGCCTGTTCGGGGGTAAGGCCTCCACCATCATAGCGCTTGCCATTGACCCACCCCTGATGAGCGGGCACCCCTATATAATCGAAAATAGAAGTACGAGTAGGCGCACCAAATCCTGCATGCTCTCGAGCTGGTTCGCCTACTTCTTGCCCAAAATAAAGCATTACTGCGGCCTGGCTCAAATGAGCTGTGAGTGTCATGGCAGGTAGCCCATAACGCGCCTCTCCAGCAAAACCCTCACTGGCAATGCGCTGCTCATCATGATTCTCCAAGAAGTGAAGCATCTGTGGAGCAATATCACCAAGAGGTTCTTGGACAAAATCAATCCTGTCGGACGAATGTCCATAACAGATAATATCTCTCAGGGTATCATAGAGCCCCACCTTATGATAGAGAGCATCCATCTTCCCCATGTGTAGGTACTCCCGATAGCGGGCTTCTTCGTAAATCTCCGCCATGAGAAAGCTATCAGGCTTTTGTGTCTTGATAAAGGAATTGAGATAACTAAAGAACTCCACTGGCACCATCTGTGCCATATCATAGCGAAAGCCATCCACCCCCAAGGCTAACCAGAAAGAGACAATATCCTTGAACTTTATCCAAGTATTGGGCACTACACGACTACGCCAAAAGGCATAATGAGCCCCCCAATCCCACTGAGCAAACTCTGGAGGCAGGGTATCGAAGTCCTTTTCTCCTTCAGGGCTTACTCCATAGTTGAGCTTTACAGTCTCATACCAATCGGTAAGAGCAGGGGTACTACTACGACTATTCCCTGTCCACTTAGCGGGATACTCCTGATAGGAAGTATAGGGAATGGTAGGGGTATATCCTAAAGAAAATTCTGGCAGTTGAAAGGATTCTCCGACATTATAATAGAAGTTATTATCACGCCTATATCCTACTGTAGTATCATCTTCTTCTCCAAAATCTTTAATCCCTTCCCGCTTGGAGGTAGAGTGATATTGGCGAGCTACATGGTTAGGGACTATGTCTATAATGACTTTCATCCCCTGCCGATGGATACGCTCCACCAGAGCGACAAACTCCTGCAAACGCTTGTCTGGATTCTCCGCCAAGTCTGGATTCACATTGTAATAATCCTTCACTGCATAGGGGGATCCTGCTCGCCCCTTGACCAAATAGGGATTGTCATGAGCAACCCCTATAGCAGTATAGTCGCCTACCAAGGCATGATGTAGCACCCCTGTAAGCCAAATATGAGTTGTCCCCAACTCCTTTATCCCTTGTAGAGCAGCATCGGTAAAGTCGGAAAACTTCCCTACGCCGTTCTCTTCCTTAGTACCATAAGGAATATTATCAGTAGATATATTGCCAAAAAGCCTCACAAAGGCTTGATAAATAATCACTTTCATTTTTTAGATAATAAGTAAAGTCGCATGAGCAAATAGTGAGTAAAGCCAGCGAGTGTCCACAGCTGAGTATGTGAGTAATAGCGTGTGAAGAATAAAACCCAATCACAAACCTGTTAGCTACTCTACTACCAATCACAGACAAAAGGACGGCAAAGATAAGTATATTTTGAAGACTAACCAACAAAAGCCAAATAAAAGTTAAAAAAAGAATAGTGTTACTTTATTTTGTACCTTTGCACTGACCATTCTTCTAACCCTTCTAAACAGTTTTTCCCCTCTTAACAGATAAAACCTAAAAGAAAATGAAAAGATTCATTCTACCAGGGATCTTGGCAGCAGTTGCTTCTTGTAATTGCCCTAAGACCGCACAGTCCGCAGCACAAGAGACTGTAAAGCAAAATGTTGCAAAAGAAAATTGGGGTAATCCCAATGAAGTAAAAGCACAAGGTAAGTTCCAGCTTTCTGGTCTTGCTTATGGATATAGTGACTTAGAACCTTATATAGATGGGCGCACTATGTATATCCACTATTCTAAGCATTACTTGGGATATACTAACAACCTAAATAAGGCTATTGCTGGTACCGCCCTTGAGAGCCAGACTATAGAGGAGATTCTCGCAGGATTGGACTTGAACAACAAGGCTGTACGCAACAATGCTGGAGGTTACTATAACCATACTCTTTTCTGGGAAGTGATGACTCCTAAAAAGACCACTCCAAAAGGAGCTCTATTGGCACAAATCAATGCTGATTTCGGTTCTTTGGAGAATTTCAAAAACCAATTTGCAGATGCCGCAGCTAAGCAGTTTGGATCAGGTTGGGCATGGCTTGTAGTAGGGCAAGATGGCAAGTTGCACATAGGAGACACCCCTAACCAAGACAACCCTCTCATGCCTAATATGCCTATACAAGGAACTCCTATCCTTGCCTTGGATGTATGGGAACATGCTTACTACCTCAAGTATCAGAACCAACGCCCTAAATACATTGATGCCTTCTTCAATGTAATCAACTGGGATGTAGTGGCTCAGAAATTTGAAAAAGCAAAGAACTAATTCTCAATGATCAATAAATAATGAGTAATGACTAATATAGTATTAGTCATTACTCATTATTTATTTTGGCATTGATCATTATCCTCGTTTCTACATAGGCTCCTTGGGGGACTTGGCTAATGATTGCTTCGCGATACCCCTGCCACAGATAGCCCCCTGGCAACCAGAACTTATTGACCCCTGCTTCATTGCCTGTAGGCATTCTCAGGAGAAAATTCTCAGGAGAAGGAATATCTATCCGAGAGAGTCTCCTTCCTGCCCAATGTCCATGAGGTACCCCTAAAGCAGCTTCTATATAAGAAACATTTCCCTTTGCTTCTTCCAAAAGACAATCCATTTGTTCCTTAGGGATTACAAATTGACAATTGTCAGGCCTGCCCACAAGCGCACGCCCATACTTATCCAAAATATCTTCAGGTACGATATAGGAAGCCCCTTGTAGAAAAGTACTCAAATGTACTGCTATATCGTTAGGGTACAAATAGGATGAGGGAGCTGGTCGCTCCCCCTTAGGTATTTTCATAAGAGAAGCACTGGTCTCCCCATGAAGATAATGCACCCATTGGCAAGTATGCCAAGAGGTAGAAGATAGGAATATCTCCTTGCTCTTCTCTACTTTTCTAAGAATAGAACAGGAAGATTGCTCTTGCCAAATATCCTCCCTTTGTCCATACGTATTCCCTATTAGCAACAAAGAAATAAGAAATATCTTTGTGAGAAAAGGTAACATATCTCATTAATTAAAAATCTACAGTTACTCCTAATTTTTCAGCAATAATCTGATTGATATAGGCTGAAAGAGAAGGGATTTTTACGCTTTCTAATACAGTATTAGCAAAAGCATAGGTAAGTAGGGCAGCCGCTTCTTTTTTGCCTATTCCACGTGTTTGCAGATAGAATAAGGAGTCTGCGCTGAGAGAGCCTACGGTACAGCCGTGGGAACACTTGACATCATCGGCGAAGATTTCGAGTTGGGGCTTGGTGTATACCGTTGCCTTATCGGAGAGGAGGATATTGTCGTTCTGCTGATAAGCATTTGTTTTCTGGGCGATTTGCTCTACCATTATCTTACCATTGAATACATTGGTAGCTTCATCACTTACGATACTCTTATAATCCTGATGACTCTCGCAATTAGGCTGAGCGTGGTTCACCAGCGTATAATGGTCGGTGTGCTGAGTGCCTTTGAGGATGCTCAACCCTTTGAGGGTAGATTCCAAATACTCGCCTTGGTGATAGAAATTGAGGTTGTTGCGAGTGAGTGTGCCCCCAAATGAGAAGGTATGCACGCTGGCGTGGCTATTTGCTTCTTGTGAAATATAGGTGTTATCGATAAGAGAAGCGGTAAGGCTATCGTTTTGCAATTTGTAATAGTCGAGGAAAGCCTCTTTGGCTACAAATGCCTCGGTTACTACGTTGGTAAGGATAGCTGTAGCAGTATCCGATAGGTTTTGGTGAACTTCAATGACTTTGAGCTGTGCATTCTCGCCCACGGCAATAATATTGCGTGGCTGATAGCAAGTGGTTTCTTTTCTGTCGTTGAAATACAACAACTGTATAGGTTTATCTACTACTTTCCCTTTAGGTACTTCTATATAGATTCCTTCTGAGGCAAAAGCCGTGTTAAGGGCTGTGAATATATCGCCTTTTTCGGTATTGGTATTGAAGTATTTTTTGATAAAGGCTTCTCCTCCCTTGTGCAACGCCTCTAATAGGGGAGTAATGGTAGCGCCTACAATCTCTTTGCTCGACATTTCGGGGCAATAATAGCCATCTACAAACACAAGCTGATAGCAATCTGCGATAGCGTACTTGTGCAACACTTCGGGAGAGAGGGTTGTTTTATTGTGGATAGGTTGCCACAAGCTGTAATCAGTAGCTTGGAGGTTAGAGAGTGAGGTGTATTTCCACGCTTCTACTTTTTTATGTGGGAAACCTTTTTCGGCAAAGAAACTAAGGGCTTCTTTGCGAATGTCTTTTAATATAT
>CAURXJ010000009.1:0-72022 GCA_963528845.1 uncultured Capnocytophaga sp.
TATGATTATGAACAACCCAATTTATTTACTATCTAAAAACAACGCAACAGCAGTATTGTGTAATAAAAGAAAGTATCCATATAAAGAATTTTAGTGCTATACAAGAGATACATATCAAAGAGATAAAGCCTATAACCGTACTCATTGGTGAGTCAGCCAGTGGGAAGAGTACTTTTATGAAGGTATTGGCTCTTTTTAGATGGCTCTACAAGATGCATAATATTAGGGCTTATCTGAGAAGTAGCAAAATATCAAAAAGCCCTTTCCGCTTTAGAATGGAGACCTATTTAAAAAACTGTGGATTTGAGAAATATTTAAAAAAAGATACAGAAATTACCTATACCGTTTGCTTTGATGATGAAAGGCATTACAGCATTCGCTTTTCAAAAGGTAAACTCGGGAAAATAAATGATGAAATAGCCACAAAAGACCTACGCTACAATAAGTTGAGTTTTATCTCTGAAACGCGTAACCTTATACCATATATGGACAGATAAAACACCCACAGGAGCTAATTGGGGGTATTATTTTGAAGAGGGTTTAAATGATTTTATAGCTACCTCTGACACGCTCAGAACTCTTAATATTCCCTTTTTTGACCTACAATTCGCTGTGAAAAAAGAGAAAAACAGAACGCGATATGTAGTTCAGAACTCTGATTATGAATTAGATATGAAGGATAGCTCTTCTGGGATACAGAATGTTATTCCTTCGCTGCTCATTGCGACCTATTTCGCCCATCATTTTGACTATGAAGATGCTTTTAACCGAACTATCCTAAACTATTTAAGTCAGATTGATAGAATTGCAGATTTTAAACCTGTGGCTAATTTGGGAGAGGTGAAAAAACACCTCTCTTTGCATATTGAAGAGCCTGAGCTTAGTCTTTTCCCTGATGCACAATGTGATTTGATGAGTGCTTTAATTGCTGCCTGTTTTATAGAAAACAAAAACGAGCTAAATTTAGTGTTTTCAACCCATAGTCCCTATATTGTCAACTACCTCAATCTGCTGATAAAGGCATACGATAAGAACCAATTCATAGCAGGTGCTCGTATAAATTTTGATGATCTGGCAGTTTATCAAGTAATAGATGGGGGCGTGGAGAGTTTGCTTATTGAGGAACAACGAATAGTAAACACCAATAGGCTGTCTGACACTATTAATGACATTTACAACCAATACGAGGAATTAAATAAATTATGATAGAGGATTTACTAACGAAAGATTTGATAGCTCATTATAAGTTGCCTGACACAGAAATTACCCCCTTGTATCCACAAGATAGCTATTTTGAGTTTGATGATATAGAAGGGCAGGGACTAACATTGGTAAGCACAGGAACAGCTAAATTCTCAAACCCTGAGCAGTTAGAAATCACTATTATTGATTATGAGCATTTTTTTGTAGAAACAGTATCTTTAGTAAAGCTATGGGCGACAGGCATAAACTCTGCAAACCTAAAAAAGTAGATTTGTTTGCCGTATACTGAGATTATTTTTTTATCTTTGCAACTTCTGATAATGTAGTCTTGTCAGAACTAAATATAATGCATTGATTATGAATAGTAATTATCAAACTCCTGAAGGCAAAGCACGTGAGCATATCGATAAAATGCTCAATGATGAAGGCTGGAATGTTGTTAGCCGTAGCGCCATTGAAGTTGATAAGCCGATGGCAGTTAAAGAGGCTATCCTTAGTGAGAATAAGCGCGCTGATTATTTTCTCCTACTCGGTGGCAAGGTGGTCGGACTCTTGGAGGCAAAGCGTGCAGAACGCAATGTGAGGGACAATGCGGTTGCTGAGCAAGCTGAAGGTTATGCACGGGGTGTCCCCAACTTCTATCAGTCCGATTATAAGACCATCCCTTTAGTATATCTCTCTAATGGAGAGGAACTCTATTTCAAGGATATGCGTAAGGGAAGTAGTTCTTATCAAAAAATACAACGTATACACAGCCCTTCAGAGATAGTGGAGATGTTAGCCTTTAAAGATATATTTGCCGCCTTACCTCCTATTGATGAACATACTAAAAAAGGCTTGCGCGCTTGCCAAATAGAGGCTATTGAGAACTTAGAGGCGAGTTTTCGCCAAGGCAAACGCCGTGCGCTGATGGTGCTTGCTACAGGTGCAGGTAAAACTTTCACCGCTTGCCTTGCTGCATATCGCTTGCTCAGATATGTACCCAAAATAAAACGCATTCTCTTCTTAGTAGACCGTAACAACCTCGGTAGGCAAGCTAAAAACAGCTTTGGAGACTTCTCCATTACGGAAAACGGTGATCCTTTTGACAAAAATTATAGCGTAGAGCGTATCCTTAGTGCAAAAAAACCTTCATCAGCAGTAGTAATAGCTACAATTCAACGCTTATTCTCACTCTTAAAAGGAGAAACTATTGAAGATGTAGATGATGATGGTGGTTTTGACCCTCTCGAAGAGATGAAAGTGCCTGAAAACGCTACACTACCTCCTGACTTCTTTGACCTGATTATCATTGACGAATGCCATCGCAGTATTTATGGCAATTGGCGTAAGGTGCTTGAGTACTTCTCTTCGGCACGCCTTATAGGACTAACAGCTACTCCTATTCCCGAGACATTGGCCTTCTTTGATAAGAATATAGTGGTTAATTACACCCTCGAACAGTCTATTAAAGACCATATCAATGTAGGCTGCCGTGTTTATCGTATTAAAACAGAGGCTACAGAGAATGGCGGTGCTATTTTGGAAGGAGATAAATACAGACGTGTAGTGCGCTATAATGGGGAAGTGCAGCAAGTGAACAATACCGAAAGTCGTCTCTATACACGCGAGGAACTCAATCGCAGTGTAGTGAATCCTGCACAGATAAAACTCGTGCTCGAAACCTATCGCGATGCTGTCTATACCGAACTTTTCACCGATCCACAGCGCAAGGATGATATAAATTATCTGCCCAAGACCCTCATTTTTGCACTTAACGAAGCGCACGCTACCAATATCGTTGCCATAGCTAAAGAAGTTTTTGGGCGCAAAGATGATACATTTGTACAGAAAATCACCCATACAGTAGGCGATACCGATGGGCTTATTAAGTCTTTCCGAAACGATAAGGACTTTCGTATCGCAGTTACCTGTACTTTGGTAGCAACAGGTACCGATGTGCCTGCTCTTGAGGTAGTCCTCTTTATGCGCGATGTAGGCTCAGAGACACTCTACACCCAAATGAAAGGACGGGGCGTACGTACGATAAACAACCAGACACTGCAAGATGTTACCCCTAATGCCATTGAGAAAAACTGCTTCTTCTTAGTAGATGCAGTGGGGGTTACTGAGCACGAAAAGGTGATTAATCCCTCTGTAATACAGTTTAACAATTATATTACCCTTGCACGCCTCTTAGAGCTTATCACCCTTGGTAATCTCCAAGATGACTATCTTATGATGCTCTCTAATCGCCTCTTTGGCCTTGATAAGCGTTGCACACCTAAGCAACGAGAGGAGTTTACCCATTGTGCCAAGGTGTCAATGAAAGAACTTGCCACACAAATCAAGCAAGCATTAGAGAGTGGTGAATTACCCATATATGTAGATATTAATGGAGACAATGATTTGCGTAAGGAGTTAGTGCGTCCACTCACTACCAATGCCAAAGCCCGTGAGCTATTGCTCATCTATAACGCAGGTTATGTAGATACTCTTCAGCCTGGTAGGGATACATTGATCTCTAAAGGATTTTCTATTGAGGAGGCTACAGCTACTACGGCTGCTTTTGAAGCCTATTGCGAGCAGCATAAGGATGAAATAGAGGCTCTGCGCATCATCTACAACAATCGTGGGGAGGCACTCACCTATGAGATGCTTACTGATTTGATTTTTACGCTCAAATCAGTAGATACTAAATTTACTATTAATACTCTATGGGCTAATTACAGTGTTTTGCATCCTAAAAAAGTGGTTAAGTTTGCAGATGACAGCAACGAACGTGAGGCTATTACTAACATCATTCAGTTAGTGCGATTTGCTCTAAAACAAACAGAGACCTTGAAGAGTCTTTACCCTGAGGCAATGCAGCGTTTTAACCTTTGGTGTGGGCAAAAGCAGCGTGACATCACACCCGAACAACAAGAAGTGATCGCTCAAGTAGTAGATTATATCGCTGCTAATGGCTTTTGTGACACTCAGGATATCATTCAGAATAATCGCCCGCAAGCCGCACGACTTATCAGTGCCTATGGAAATATAGAAAATACAAATATTGCCTTACAATCCTTAGCAGAATTTATTATTTATAGAAAAGCAGCTTAATTATGGCAAAGAAAAAAGAAACAACACCCAAAAAAGAAGTAAATTTAGACCGCAAAGTGTGGGATGTGGCAACTACCCTCGCAGCACAAGGCATTAGTTTTACTGACTATATCACTCAGTTCACCTACCTGCTCTTCCTAAAAATGGATCAGGAAAGCATTGACACATTAGGGCTGAAAGATGAAGCGGCTACTCCTGAGGGATACCGCTGGGAAAATCTTCTAAATAAACAAGGACCAGACCTCATCAAACAATATGAAGATACACTTAAAACCTTGAGAGAGCAAGAGGGACTTATAGGGACGATATTCACTAAGGCACAAAACAAGATAGAGACTCCGACTTATCTTGAAAAAGTAATCAAGATGATTGATGAACCCAATTGGCTCTTAGAAGATGATGATGTGAAGGGGAGTATTTACGAGGGAATTCTTGAGCGTAATGGGCAAGACAAGCGTAGTGGTGCAGGGCAGTATTTTACGCCGCGCCCTCTCATTGATGCAATGGTTAGTGTAGTGCAACCGCAGATTACCGAAACAGTATGCGACCCTGCTTGTGGCACGGCAGGTTTCCTCCTAGCGGCTTACGCTGCAATGAAAAAGCAATCGCAAGACCGTGCCAAACAAACCTTCTTGCAAAATGATGCCCTACACGGATTTGATAATACTCCTTTGGTGGTTACCCTTGCCTCAATGAACCTCTTTTTGCACGGCATAGGCACAGAACGCAGCCCAATAGAGTGTAGAGACTCTTTAGAGAAGTCCTCTGACTTGCCTATTGACGTTATTTTAGCCAATCCGCCTTTTGGTACACGCCCCTCAGGAGCTAAAGAGATTAACCGTCCTGAGTTTGTAGATACCCGCAACAACCAGCTCAATTTCTTGCAACATATAATGAGCGAACTTAAAAGTAACGGACGAGCTGGAGTTGTATTGCCTGATAACGTACTTTTTGAAGCAGGAGCAGGCGAGGTAATACGCAAAAAGCTACTGAAAGATTTTAATCTACACACCATTTTGCGTCTTCCTACAGGTATTTTCTATGCCAATGGGGTAAAGGCCAATGTGCTTTTCTTCCAAAAAGGTACCCCCACTAAAGAAGTGTGGTATTATGACTATCGCACTGGTGTTAAGCACACACTAGCAACCAATCCTATTAAGCGTAGCGACTTAGATGATTTTGTCAGCTGTTACAACGCTATTGGAGCAGGACGTATTGGCCAGCGTAGCGAAACCTATCACCCTGAGACCAACCCCAATGGGCGTTGGCGTAAGTTTACTGTAGAAGAGCTTTTAGCTCGTGATAAAACCAGCCTCGATATCAGTTGGATACGCGAAGAAGACGAGGACGCCAACCGCCCCCTCACAGAGCTAATGGCAGAACTCAAAGAACGTAGTGAGCGCATTGCAAACTCAGTCAGTCAGCTGCAGGAGTTATTAACGAACATCAATGAAGCAACAGAATGAATACCAAACAATTAAAGCAAAAGATACTATCGCTTGCCATTAGTGGTAAGTTAGTACCTCAAGACCCCAGCGATGAGCCTGCAAGCGAACTTTTAAAGCGTATCAAGGCAGAAAGAGAAAGCACTGTTGAAAAAGGGCGTAAGAAAAAGGCAACTACTGATACGTCTTATTATCAGCAGTGCCCTCCTTTTCAGCTGCCACAGGGGTGGGTGTGGTTTAAATTAGGGGAGATAGGGAAATGGCGAGCAGGAATAACACCAAGTAGAGGCAGAAAAGATTATTATGGTGGCAATATACCTTGGTTAAAAACAGGAGATTTGACAGACGATTATATTTATGAAGTATCTGAATACATTACTGAAAAAGCATTAGAAGAAACTTCTATAAAGCTAAACCCCAAAGGGAGTATACTTATTGCTATGTATGGAGCAACCATAGGTAAAGTGGGAATACTTACCTTTGAATCTGCAACAAATCAGGCTTGTTGTGCCTGCACCGAATATGAGAATATAGTAGCACAAAAATACCTATTTTATTTTTTACTTTCACACAAGAAAAATTTTGTAATGATAGGAGGAGGTGGAGCGCAGCCTAATATTTCAAAAGAGAAAATAGTAGAAACCTTTATTCCACTCCCTCCCCTCAAAGAACAAGAGCGGATAGTCCAAGAAGTAGATCGCTTATTTGCTTTAATTGACCAACTTGAAGAAGACAAAACCGCTTTACAGCAGTTAGTAACCCAACTTAAGAGTAAGATATTAAGCCTTGCTATACGTGGGCAATTAGTGCCACAAGATGCTAACGACACACCCGCAGAAGAGCTGTTAAAACAAATAAACCCTGCGTATAAAAGTAGTGGTAATTTGCATTATCAGCCGTTTGAAATACCAAAGAGCTGGGTGTGGGTGGAACATCAAATTATTTTAGGTATTTCAGGAGGTGCACAACCATCTAAAAGTTACTTTTCAGAAGAAAAGTCACCTAATTACGTGAGATTATATCAAATAAGAGATTATGGAGATAAGCCTATGCCTGTTTATATTCCTAAGGAATTAGCTAACAAGCTAACACAGAAAGGTGATATATTATTGGCTCGCTATGGAGGATCTTTAGGTAAAGTATTTATTGCTGAGGAAGGAGCCTACAATGTAGCTATGGCTAAAATAGTTTTTAAATTTGAAGGCTTAATAGATAAAGATTTTGCGTACTATTACTATTTATCAGAAATCTATCAAGATAAATTAAAGTCGATATCAAGAACTGCACAAGCTGGGTTTAATAGCACTGATTTAAGTGATATGTTATTTGTTTTGCCTCCTTATAATGAGCAAAAGCGAATAGCTAAAAGAATTACAGAACTATTCAATATTATTGATGAAATTCAAAACGCCTTAAATAGCTAAGGCGTTTTGAATCTCATCTAATTGTTTAAAAAGTTTTTCAACTTGTTCTACAATGCGCTGTTGCTCAGCAAGAGGAGGTAAAGGTAATTGTAATTCACCAAATAGCTTTTTATTAAGATGGGGAATAGCTGACCCCACTTTATTTTCTTTTAATTCTTTCTGGTATGATTTTATAAAATGTAATATATACATTCTATCAACAATAGGCTCAATCTTAAGTATCTTCATCGTACTGCCTTGATATCCTTCTCTGGAGGCGTAAAATATCTCTCCAGAGTTTTCCCCATCAACTAAAATAAGCGTTGTATTCTTTGGAATAAATTTACCATCCTTTTTAGTGGTATTTGCTACTTTCCCTCTAAAATATTTAACATCAAGATAAGGTAATTCTACATTTTTCTTCTTCTCTCCATCGTTTAATTTGCATACCATTTTAATAGGGATGACCTCCCACCCCTTAGGTAAGTTCTTATAATGCAAATTACCCCTACTTTTATACTCAGGGTTAATGCGCTTTAACAATGTCTCAGCGGGTTCATCATTAGCGTCTTGCGGCACTAATTGTCCGCGTATGGCAAGGCTTAGTATTTTACTCTTAAGCTGCGATACCAGCTGCTGTAAAGCCGCTTTGTCTTCTTCAAGCTGGTCTATAAGAGTAAATAAACGATTCACTTCTTGGGTAATGCGTTGTTGTTCTTTGAGGGGAGGGAGGGAAATAATTAAATTCTCTAATACTCCAATATATAATTCTTTCTGATTAGTACTCCCTGCAAGATTATCTTCAATGTATCTTTGTACCAGAGTTGAAGATATATAATTGTAAACATATGAAGACATAATATTTTTATGTATCCTTACAACAGATATATGAGAATCAGGTAGTACAAAAGGATAATTTCCTAAATATTTTTCATCAAATAATCTTGTACGCCCTACTGTTCCTGTTCCTGTTGAATTTACAAGAATGTCCCCAGTCCTTAATTTATACTCTTCTTTCCATTTGTTCAATGTATTAGGGTCTAAAAAGCGAGCATTTTCTAATGAAATACCCCCCTCTTTAAGGTTACATTTTTGCGCAAACACGGGATATAGTTTTTCTTCTGAATATATTGGCGACCTTCCTCTTGATAAAAACAAACACACTTCCCCTAACTTACACCACACCCACCCCTTAGGCAGTTCAAAAGGTGGCTGCTGCTGATAATAAGACGTATCAACAGCATTCCTATTTTCCTACTTTTCTCTTTTTCTAACTCCTAATTTCCTATCTTGTGTCTTATTTTAAAAATTATTAAAAATGTTAGATTTATTTAGGAAATTCCTGCAAGAGCAGGAGCTGTCTGAGAGTACATTAAGATCGTATCTTTATGCAGTACAGTATTTTAACGAACATTACAAGGGGTTAAATCAAAAGAACCTTTTAGCGTACAAGGGTTATTTAGTGGAACATTTTAAGCCACAAACGGTCAACTTGCGATTGCAAGCCCTCAACAAGTATTTGGAGTTTCAGGGAAAGGAGACTTTAAAACTCAAATTCGTAAAAGTACAGCAAAAAAACTTCTTGGAAAATGTCATTTCCAATGCTGATTACAAGTTTCTAAAAACACAATTAAAAGCTGATGGACACACCTATTGGCATTTTGTGGTATGGTTTTTAGCGGCTACAGGGGCGCGGGTGAGTGAGTTGTTGCAGCTCAAAGTAGAGCACGTGATTGCGGGGCATCTGGATCTGTATAGCAAGGGGGGCAAACTGCGGCGGCTATATATCCCTGTAACTTTGCAAACAGAGGCTAAGGTGTGGCTTAGTGAGTGTGGGCGCAGTTCTGGTTATCTCTTTCTCAATCGCTTTGGCAAACGCATTAGTCCTCGTGGGATTACCCATCAACTCAAGCACTTTGCTAAAAAATATGGTATACCCACAGAGGTAGTTTACCCTCATTCTTTCAGACATAGATTTGCCAAAAACTTTTTAGAGCACCTGAGTGATATAGCCCTTCTTGCTGATCTTATGGGGCACGAAAGTATTGAAACCACGCGAATTTACCTACGACGCACAGCAACTGAGCAACGTCAAATAGTAGATGAAGTGATTATTTGGTAAGTTTGTAGAGGCTATCCAAGAAAGTACTAAGGTGTATGATTATTCTCTTAAAAGAAAATATGTAATTCTTTGATGGTTAAATGTTTGCAAAAGGCAGTAGGCTAGCCACAAGGCTAGCCTACTGTGATCTTCTTAAGCCTTATTACCCATACCTCACTAATCCGTAACAATTACCTTAATCATTTTCTCAATATTCTCCGTGAGTTCTCTTAGGTAGTTGAGTTGTTCGGTGTAGAAGAGCATCTCTTGGGGGCGGATGGTGGCTAAGGGATTGTCTGTGGCAGGGGTTTTGTCCTGCTGGGCAAATAGCTCCAAGGTTGTCTGGCGTATTTCTTGGAATACCTTGGGGTCAAAGGGGCGTATCTCCTCATCGAGCTTGCCGTCCAAGAGGGCTACACAGTGCTGGAGCTTGTGCTGTATCTCCTCTATAGCACGGACGAAAAGGTCTTTGATGATAGGGGAGGGGGTCTCACTGAGCTGGGTGCTAAGGGTCGCTACACAGGAAAGGAAATCCTGCTGAAGTACTTGTATCTCGTTGCGCTGGGTGTAGTTCTTCTGTTGCGACTTGGGCTCTTGGAGCATACGCTGCAGGCCTGCATTTAGGTTGGCCAAGGCCAAGAAAGCCTTTTTGCGCGCCACCTTGTATTCGGTAGTGATTTCCGGATGCTCTGCCCGCTTGATCAGTTCATTGGTATAGCCTAAATTGGCTCTTAAGCTCTTTACTATCAGTAGGTTGTAGTTCTTATGCTCCCATGAGGGGAAGAGCAGGTAGTTGGCACTTACCGAAAGAGCAAAAGCGATCAGGGTATCCACCACACGGTATTGTACTACGCTCATCGCATCAGGGACGAAAAGAGCATAAGCCAATACGATGTATAGAGTAAGGAAAATAGCACTCATGCTAAAGTTCTCCTGCAATAGCCCATAGCCAAAAGGCATACTCATGAGAATTGCTGCCCCATAGATATATTTATAGACTTCATAGTCCAAGTGTAGTACAAATTGGCATACATATACCAAGACAAAAGCAAAACCTGCTCCTATGAGGGTACCCAAGGCTCTGTCCTTGGAGCGCTTGAGAGTAAGGCCATACCCAGGGCGCATGATCACATATACGGTAAAGAGAATCCAATGGGGGTTCTGTACTTCAAAGGCATTCCCTATCAGGTAACCAATGACGGTAACAATGGCAAGGCGCAAGGCATGCCGGAAGAAGGAGGACTGGAAAGAAAAGTGGTCAGCCAAGCGCTTGATAGAGTAGTTGTCCGCGCTGACAAAGCGGCGGAAACTCTTTTCGTCGCGGAAGCTCACCTCTTGGGTATAATAGTTGTTGAATATCTGTTGTACGTTGTAGATATTCTGTGTTTGCTTGCTTAGATAAAGGTACATTTTCTCCAAAAGCATCTGTTCTTCAGAGAAAGAACCTTCCTGACTGATACTGATATAGGTCTGCTTGAACTCCAATTGCTTTTCTAATAGACTTTTGAGGCTAATGTCATAGGTGCCTTTTTTTCTTTCCCCAATGTACTCAGCCATTTTGAGGAGTATTTGGGATAGTTCCTCTAAGAAATGGGTGTATTGATCCAAGAAACCTGCATTTTTAGTAGCGTATTTGTCTACTTTTTCATAAGGAATCGGGTTGGCAATGGCCAGTTCGAAGATGTCCACCATCTCGATAAAGATAAGGAACTGTCGTTGTAGGTAGTTCGTTTTGCCTGACTTGGAGCGAGAGTCCAAGAGGACAGCGCGTAGTTTCTCGTATTCTTCATTGAGGGAGGACTGCAAAGAGAGGAGCAGCTGCTTGTTGGCGGTGCGGTGTTCGGTGTCTCGGATTAGTAGGGCGCGTATCTGTAAGTACTTGGCGGTAAGGGTCATACATTTTGCCAAGAGCTGTTCGCTGTATTGGCGTGGGCGTATCCACATCAGTACCCGTACTAAGAAGATATACCAAGCCCCTGCCATGAATATATACAAGGCATTGTATAGGATATCGATGCCCTTTTGTGGGCGTACCAAGGCCAAGGTAAGGGTGAAAATTCCCGCAATGGAGACCATGGCCGCACGCGCTCCATAGAGGGAGATATAAGCATAACCAAAGGTGAGCAAAGCCATTAGGGCGAGGAGCTGCCAGAGGTGTCCGTAAGCATAAGTAAAATTGACCGTTACGGAACTGATAGCTACGAAAAGAGTCGCAATGACAATCCCTCCCAAGTGGTGCTTGCGGTTGCCAGGGATGTCACTGGGGGCAATCATAATGATTGTAGTGGCTGCTGTAAGTCCCGCCGAGACATTGCCAAAGATCCACCCTGCTATGGCGCAGGAGAGGATCGCAAAGGACTTAAGTACGCCAATAACAAAGGCATAACTCTTGAGAAATTCGGAAAAATCAAGTCGTTTCATCTGTGGTATCAGTTCTAAGTGCAAAAGTACAACATCTTGAGCAAAGATAAAAAATATTTTTTATTTACCCGACCTTATGGGCGCATTTCTTGTAGCTCGTATCGGCAATAAGAAGAAAATACAATGTATTCTCTCTGTGGGAATGGATAAGTTTTTCTTGCTATGTATATTTATAATAAATTGTATATCAACAAATTAAAATATTTATTTAAAATAATTAAAAATAATGTTTGTTTATTTGGAAAAAAGTTATATCTTTGCACTGTTGTTGTTTGGATGTAAAAATCCGTCTGTAAGGAATGTTTTTAGTATTTCATTTCCATTACGTGTTCTAATGAGTAAGTTCTTTTTTAGTGTTTTTATATCAGTTGTTTTAACCTCATTAGAAACCCAGTTAGTTTTAAGTAGAAATCCTCACCATAGCATGGTGAGGATTTTTTGTGATTATAGATCTTTGCTCACTGTTTACTCCTTGCAGATGATAGGCAAAGCATATTGTATCAATTTTTCTACGGCTTTACCTGGATCAGCGCTGAAGGTACCGGCAGGTCGGTTGGCGATGATAGCATTCATCGAAAGCGCTTGATGACCTAAGAGCTTGCTCAGTCCATAGATAGCGGCGGTCTCCATCTCCATATTGGTTACTTTGTAGCCATTGAAAGCATAGGATTCCAATTTTTCGTTGAGATGTTCGTCCTGAGGGATCAAGCGAAGTCTGCGTCCCTGAGGTCCATAGAATCCGGGTGCGGTGGCGGTGATGCCTTTGAACACCTCAGGGGAGTAGAGCTTTTCGAGGAGGGCTTCCGACCCTTGTACGATACAGGGGTGTCCCTTGTCCATAAGCCATTGGGTATGAGCGATAAAGGCATCCTCCATAGCTTTCTCACGTACCTTAGGGCTATCCTTGTAGGAGTGTAAGAGGTTGTCCATGCCCAAGCCATAGGCAGAGAGTACAATGCTATCGACAGGAATATCGGCTTGTAAGCTACCGGAGGTACCTAAGCGAACGAATGTCAAGGGAGTGTGTTCTTCCTTGGGTACTCTTCGCTCTAAGTCAATGTTGAAAAGAGCATCTAATTCATTCAGGACAATGTCAATGTTATCAGGGCCTATTCCAGTGGAAATTACCGAAACACGCTTGCCCTGATAGTAGCCTGTGTGAGTGACAAATTCTCGCTTGTGTGCGGTGAATTCTACTTTGTCAAAATGAGCGCTGACCACGGGTACGCGCTGAGGATCTCCTACAAGAATAATAGTAGGAGCGATGTTCTCTTTCTGTATATTGAGGTGGTAGATACGTCCCTCCCCAGAGAGAATAAGTTCAGAATTTTGTATTTTCATTTTCTAAGAATTATAGGGTTTTTCAGCTCTCTGGTAGTAAAACCTAAAGGCTAATTTTTGCAAAGATACGAATTTAAGAGATAATAGCCAAATAAAATCAGTGAACAGTGAACAGTGAACGGTGAACAGAGAGCGGTGAACAGAGAGCGGTGAACAGAGAGCGGTGAACAGTGAACGGTGAACAGAGAGCGGTGAACAGAGAACAGCTATTGTACATTTCTCTTGCCATTGGCAGAAAAAGAAACGATAAAGGCATCGGTGAATCCCTTTTTCTTAGCGATTTGTAAGAGTTCGTCTATTTTTTTAAGATCTGTTTCCTTGCCGTAATAGTAGCGGAAGGCGTTGCCTACTTTTTCCTTGAGGATTGGGCTGAGTCCCTTGAAGTTGGAAGGCGTAGCGGCCAAGTCCTTGTTGCTGGTGGCTATCTGTACCCTATAGATAAGATCATTGGAGGCATTTTCAGGGCTGAGTTGGTTTCTGTTCTTGAGCCAATAGCGGTAGTTCTTGATAGCCTTGGCAATGGCCTCAGCTACTTGTTTCTGTCCTTGAGCAGAGTATAGGTAATCACGCTCTTCAGCATTGCTTAAAAAGCCTGTTTCTATCAGTACCGAGGGCATATAGGTCTGGTGTAGGACAATGAATCCCGCTTGCTTGACTCCGCGATCGCGGTGTACAGGATTCTCGGCCAAGGAGGATTGTATGCGCTTGGCCGCTTGTATGCTTTGTTCGAGGAATTCCTCCTGCATGATGGAAAGGCCTATGAAGGATTCAGGCGAGTTGATATCGTACCCTGCATAGCGCTCCTTATAGTCCTTTTCCAAGTAGATTACCTGGTTCTCCCCCTTGGCTACTTCAAAGTTCAGGTCATTGGCATGTAGTCCCAATACATAGGACTCCGACCCATGGGCATCCTTGCTGGGAGAGGAGTTGCAGTGAATGGAGATGAACAAGTCAGCCTTGGCCTTATTGGCAATAGCTCCACGCTCATAGAGCTCAATGAAACGGTCATCCTTACGTGTGTAGGTAACCTTGAATAAAGGATCTTTCTCCAGTTCCTTTCCTACCAATAGGGTGATATTCAGGGCTATCTCTTTTTCAAATATATTCTTATGTACCTTTCCAGGGTCTTTTCCTCCATGCCCCGCATCTAAAACCACCTTGAAACGCTCGGTCTGAGCAGAGACAGAGAGAGAAAAAAGTAAAAAAATATAATAAAAATATTTCATCAATTCTAAAATTTCTTTAAAAACATTCACAAACTTCGTTTATCGCTTTTAGGATACAAAAAATATCCGTAAGTTTGACCTCTGAAAATAAAGAGTTTACCTATTGCTTAAATCTTTGATTTTCAAAATGCAAAGGTAAAAAAAAATGTTGAACTATTACATAGGCTTGCTTATATTTTGCATATTTACAAAAAATATACCATTCTCATAGGGGTTATCGCCTGTTTTGTAGGACTTTCGGCTCAGCGACCGCGGGAGCTCAAAGTTCCACAACGTGAGCGTATAGAGGCTTTTCTGAAGGATACACTTGTCAAGGGCAAAGATTCCCTAAAGAGCGCTTCATCTCGTGCCAAGGGGGAAGACCTTCTTTCCAAGAGTAAAGATACTCTTGGTAAGGGCAAAGATACCTTAGCACAGGTCAAGGATTCCCTACCTAAGAAACCCGCTATGCTTACCGATGTGGTGCGCTATCATGCCAAGGATTGTGTGGTGATCAGCAAGCCCTTGAGCAAAATTACCCTCTATGACCAGACACAGATTACCTATGAGGATACTGACCTGAAGGCAGGGATTAGTGTAATTGATTACCAAAAGAGAGAAGCCTATGCAGGGCGTATCAAGGATAGTGTGGGGGAGCTGGTACAAGCGCCTGTCTTCAAGCAAGCACAACAAGTGATAGAGCCTGATTCGATTCGTTTTAACTATGTGACCAAGAAGGCAATCATCCGCAATGCCTATACTGTACAGGACGAGAATAAGATACGTGCCCAGATTATCAAAAAAGAGAATGATTCCACATACTTCCTCAAGGAGGGGATGATTACCACCGCGGAAGACCTTTCGGATCCAGATTACTATATCCGCCTGCGCAAAGCAAAGTTTGTTCCTAAGAAGAAAATCGTTGCGGGCTTTAGCAATATGTATATCTCGGACGTACCTACGCCCATAGCATTGCCTTTTGCCTACTATCCTATGGTGGATTCTCGTACCTCAGGGCTGTTGTTTCCTACTTTTGGACAGGTCAATGACAGGGGGTACTACTTGCAGAATGGAGGGTATTACTTTGTTATCTCTGATTATTTTGATCTGGCACTTACTGGGGATTACTATACCAATGGGAGTTACGGATTGCGTGGCGCCTCTACCTATCGCAAGCGCTATAAATATTCGGGCAATTTCGGGGTACGCTACGAGAACCTGATCTATAGCCAAAGGGGATTTCCTGATTATAGCCGCAACTCTATCTACAACATACAGTGGTCACACTCTCAGGATAGCAAGGCCAGCCCACTCTCTACTTTCTCCGCTTCGGTGAACTTGGGGAGCTCGACCTATTACCGTAATTCCTATAACCAACAGAACTCGGCTAACTTTCTGAACAACACCTTATCCTCGTCCATCTCATACTCACGTACATTCCCTTCGTATCCTTCTGTGAATCTCTCGCTTACAGCATCTCACTCACAAAACACCAATACCCAGAGTATCCAGATGACCCTACCGGCGATGCGGGTGAGCATGGAGCGTATCTATCCATTTGCTAAGGAAGGAACCCCTAAGAAGGGGATGATAAAGAATATCAACTTCAACTATAGCTTACAGGGAGACAATAGGTACGACACCTCTGATAGAGACTTTTTCTCTAAGAAAATGTTTGATAAGGGGCAAACAGGGTTCCGTCATAGCATTCCAATCTCGACTAACTTTAAGATTCTCAAGTTTGTCAGTATGTCCTTGAATACTTCCTTGGATGAAGTGTGGCAGTTCAAGACGGTTAAGTATCACGACTATGATGAGCTTACCGGCAAGGTGCGCAAGGATACCATCAATGGCTTCTCTCGCTATATGACCTATAACTTTGGGACGAGCTTAGGGACAACCATCTATGGGACTTTCAATTTTGGCAAGGATAAGAAAATACAGGCTATACGCCATGTGATGCGCCCTTCGGTGAGTTATGGATATACACCTTCGTTTGACAATTATTACAACTATTATATAGCCGATGCTTTTGGCACCAAGCGTGATTATAGCCGTTTTGAGGGAGGGCTCTATGGGGCTCCAGGGCGCAATGAGTCCAGCTCGATGAGCTTCTCACTGAGCAATACTTTCGAGGCAAAAATACGTAATCGTGAGCAGGATTCTATAGATGGCAAGCCAAAGAAGGTCATGCTGCTCAATAGTCTGAACTTCTCTTCAGGCTATGACTTAGTGACTAAGCGTTTTTCTCCGCTGAATATGACAGGCGGTACCCAGTTCTTCGACAATAAGCTCGGGCTGAACTTTGGTGCAACCATGAACCCCTATGCTATCGATGCCAATGGGGTACAGATGGAGAAGTTCAATATCAATAACGGAGGAAGTCTCTTTAGGCTTACCAATGCGAATATGACCCTGAATTATTCTTTCTCCAGTAAAAACTTTAAGAAAGGAAAAAATGCGGACAATACCCAGTCGGGAGGTCGTTCGGATGATCTTTTCGGTTCGGCGATGAATACCGATCTGAGTAAACCTATGAAGGAAGATGACCCCAACGATAAGGAGAAGGAGGAGAAACAACGCCTTTACTATGCGTCTATGCCATGGGATATCACCTTGGCATACTCGCTTTCGTATTCGAACACCAACCGAAATCCTATGATTTCGACCAATTCGCTGATGGTATCAGGAAATATAGACCTCACCCCAAAGATGCGGGTAGGGGCGTCCTCTGGATATGATTTCAAGGAGAAAGGGGTAACTTATACCCAGCTACGTTTTGAGCGAGATCTGAACAGCTTTAGGATGTCCTTTAGCATTTCGCCCTTTGGAGATCGTAACTCTTGGTACTTCTTCATAGGAATTAAGGCTTCTATGCTTTCCGATCTCAAGTGGGAGAAGAACAAGTCGCCAGATAGAGTACTTAATTAATGATTAATGATCAATGATCAATGAATAATAATTGATAATTGATAATTGATAAACCCTCTTAAAAAATCTATAATACTTATAAAATATGAAAAGAGTCATTCTTTCTTCTAAGGCTCCTGCACCTATAGGGCCTTACAGCCAAGCCATAGAGGCAAATGGCACTCTGTATGTATCTGGACAGATTCCTATCAACCCTGCCACAGGCGAGGTGGTGGCTGGAGGAATAGAACCACAGACACAACAGGTGATGAAAAACATTAAAGCTATTCTGGAAGAAGCAGGGTATAGCTTTGACCAAGTAGTAAAGACAACCATCCTCTTGGATGATTTGGCCAACTTCAATACGGTCAATACACTCTATGGGGAGTACTTCCCCGGAGAAGGCGCCCCTGCTCGTGAGACCTACCAAGTGGCTAAGCTCCCTAAAGGAGTGGCCGTGGAAATCTCATGCATAGCAGTGAAATAATGATCAATGATTAATGTTTAATGATCAATGTTTAATGATTAATCATTAAACATTGATCATTATTTAAATAGTTCCTTCGCATCGATGGCTTGTCGCTGTTTCTCTGTAGCATACTGCCATTGGTATTTGGTAAATCCAAAAAGTCCAGAGATGATATTGGAGGGGAAGGTAACAATAGCATCATTATAGTCGGTGATGGAAGCACTCAGATAGCGCCTACCGGCCGAGATTTGTTCTTCACAGTCCGAAAAAGCACGTTGCAACTGTATGAACTGGGTATTAGCCTTGAGTTCAGGATATTCTTCAGCACGTGCCATGAAATTCATCAGTACCTTTTTGCCCTGTTCGGGTTGTAGATAGGGATTTTGTTTCTCTGTAACAGTAGGGGAGCGCAATTCTGTAATCTGAGTGAGTGTTTCCTGCTCATACTGCAT
Source organism: uncultured Capnocytophaga sp. (assembly GCA_963528845.1). GTDB lineage: Bacteria > Bacteroidota > Bacteroidia > Flavobacteriales > Flavobacteriaceae > Capnocytophaga. Next base: position 18,035 of record CAURXJ010000009.1, read on the forward strand.
ATACTGTTTGGTAGTTTCGATAAGATTCGGAATAAGCTCTGCTCGCTGGATAAAAAGAGAATCCAGTGAGGAGATCGCGTTCTGTATCTGGTTACGACGCGTAGAAAGCCTATTGAAGGCCATCACTACATATAGGACTACGAGTACTCCTATACCACATAGAATGTAAGTTACCATAAAGAGTTTTAAGTTTTGAGTTTTGAGTTTTAAGTTTTGAGTTGTCAGGAACAGACCACTACTGATTGCTGAGTTTTAGGGTATCTATCATTTGTAATTGTTCGACAAGTTCTTCGTATACCTCGGTCACCAAGTTGAGATCTATCTTTTGGAAGAGTGCACCGATGGGGCTATCTACCGAGCTCAGTACATTTCCACGATTGGTAGCGATGACGATATTGTCGGTATTGATAGCGATATATACTTGTCCTTTGTAGCGTTCGTTGAGCTTTTTGAGGCGCTCCATGAAAGCTGGAGTGAGTACATAGCGGGCAGTAACTTGGTCGTCGCAGTATACCTCGAACATCTTCTGAAATTCGGGGTCTTCCAAGCGAATGCGCTCGCCCCCTGTGTTGAGGTAAGCGGCTATATCATTATCATTGAGCGTGCCGAAGAAACTCTTGACAGGGTGGATCACGATAGGGTGCTCAAAGGTCTTGGGCGAGCGAGCCACAAAATAATTTCCATAGAAGGCTACACGATCGGGCTCCTTCTCATTGCTAATGGTAGGGCGATAGGTCAGCGCTAAGTTGCAGGATTGGAAAGGTATTCCGTTGTAGTGACCTACAATCTGGTCGCCGCCAGTAAGGTCATAGCGTTCTTGGCGGAAAAGGAAAGAAGCCAAAAGATCCCCTATGCCTATATGTCCCTTTTCTATATACTGAAAATCAGGGCTGATGTAGTGCACTATACGGCTAAAAATCTTTGTCTTGAGCTGGGTGTAATCCTCTGTGCCCGCCAATTTCTTTTTGGCATGTTGCATAGAAAGGAAACTGTATAAAAAGCCAAAAACAGCGAAGCCAATGATGAAATACAGCACACTTGTCTGAGAGGAGAAATTGATCACTCCTGTAAAGACTAAGATCATCATCACCACTACAAAAGCTATAGCGATGATCGTCTGCCCCTTGAACATACTTTGGTTGGTGCTACGCGCCTTCTCCATAGAGGCGAGGGTAGGGGCTAATTCCTTCTGGGCGAAGGAGCGGAACTCTGAAACAGGTTTTAGGGTGATAGGAGCCTTATCGGCCTCACTTCTCTCAGCAGCCTTGTTAAATAGGGAGTTGGCCTGTGGCTTGTTATAGAGTTCGTACATTACTTCCTTGTAGGCTCCGTCATCGGCTCCGGTAAGCACGCGCTTGATCTCAGCCGAACCGGCACGGTAATGAACGGGGAGCAGGTAGTTCTTATTCTTGATCGTCACCCCAAGGTAGGAGATAGGATCCATATTGATACGAGAGCGCTTGCCAAAAGGAATCACGGTGAGGTAGTCATCTGTCTCACTTGTGATACGGCATTCTTCTCCTTGGGCGATTAAGGAGAAGGCCTCTTCCACTTGTTCCCTGCGCTTGAAGATTTTCCATACTCGCACAAGAGGGTAGCCTATGCTCAGGAGCAAGGCTAAGGGCAGTATGAATTTTACATAAGTAGGTACATTGGTAACCTGTTGTGAGAGGATAGGTAGGAGGTATTTCACGCCTAAGAAAATTCCTATAAGTACGAGTACCCCGACGATGATAAGGTTCCTCAAGGTAATACGCTTTTCTCTTCCTGCCTCATAGAGGACAGATGCTTTAGCTTCGGATAGGGTCATAATAAGTTTTGAGTTTTGAGTTTTGAGTTTTGAGTTATTCCAGAGATTCTTGTTTAGAACTTCTGAAATGTTGTATTTCTATTGAATTGTCTTCTTTTAGCTGAAAATATATTAGGAATCTTCCTTTTAAAATAGGTCTTACATACAAGTTTAGTTTTTCAATATATCTTCCCATGAAATAAGGGTTATTTGAGAGTTCTTGTAATAGGGATTTTATCTCCTCAATGATTTTATCTGAATATAACGGACTTCCATTATGGACTTCCCAATATTCAAGTGTTTCTAAAAGATTATCTTTTGCTTTGGGAGACCAAATTATTTCCATCCTTTCTTTCTTTTTTCTTCTATTTCTTTGAAAACATCTTCATTTTTTATTCCTAATCCCATTTTTAGTTGTTCTCTAGATATAGTAATCTCTTTAATGTCTTCTTCTGTAAGTAGATCATCTCCCATTTCATATGATCTTACTATATCCAACATTTGATGGTATTGGTCTATGGGCAATACAGCATATATAGTGTTTCCTTGTTTGTCTGTAAGGAAATGTGGTTCTGAGGGTGATAAAGTAGTGGTAGTCATAGTGCCTTAATTTAAGTTCTGTACATTTCTATCTAAATATGTCGCAAATGTACAAAAATAAAAACAAATGACAAATAACAAATAAAATACTTTTATAGAATCTGTCATTGGTCATTAGTCACTATTTTAGTATCCATCAATGGCTCTAATAACCATTTTATAGCGGTCATAGTCCGCCCCAGAGACCACTTTCACAGGAGTAACCCCTCTGAAATCTGATGGAGAGAAATACTTCATCAAGAGGAGATAGAAGGTTTTATTCTGTGTATCTTCATAGACATACATCTGTAGAGGTTGGTTGTTCTTGGAGGGTAGGTTCGCCAGCTCTTGGTAGTTTCCTTGTTCTAAAAGGCGTGCCAACTCCTCTACGGTGGTATGGCCAGAATCAAATTTCTTATGCCCTTTTTGTTTGATCTTGGTTTGGGTTTGCTTGTTGTAATAATCAGAAGCAAGGAAGAAACTAATCCCTGCAAAGGCCATACCAGTCCAAGCGATGACACGCCATATCCATAGCTCGCCCACAGGGATAAGGTCAGGCTTTATCATCAGTACCAAGCAAACCGCAAAGAGTAGCCCATAGGTGGATTTTTTTGCTACATCTGCTTTGAGGACAAATTGTTCTGGGTGAGCCTGAAAGTAGGCTGCCATGTTTTGTGGAATCTCAGTATTCATTATTTAAAGGTTTTATGTTATACAGAGCAAAGATATAATAATTTTAGCATTTATAAGCAAAAGAATCAATATTTGCGTGAGATGGGTAGATATCCGCTTATAAATAAGAAAAAAGCGAGTCACTCGCTTTTCATTAACCACTGCTGTACCAGCTCCCTGCGGCGTTCGGCCACAGGAATATGTTCGCCTGTGGTCAGTTCTAAAATGCCTTCTTTGTAATACTTTCGCACGTAACGAGCATTGACCAAATAGGATTGGTGGCAGCGTATAAACTGTGAGGCGGGCAAAAGCGCTTCGTATACTTTGAGTACCTTGCTGATTAGGATTGTCTCCCCACTTTCGAGGCAGAATGTTGTATAGCCCTTATCGCTCTGTAAATAGAGAATACTGGCTAAGGGAATCAGTTCTATCCCCTCGGCAGTCCTTATAGAGAGCCGCTCAAATCCCTGTTGCTGGGCGTGATAGTTCTGGGCATACGCCCATACGAACGCTGCCCACTGCTCCTTACACACCCCCAGAGAATCCGAGGGCAGTGTACTGAGGAATTGGTCTATCTTTTTAGTTATTTCTTCTAAAGAGGGCTTAGTCATTAGGGAGTAGTTACTTGTCATTAGCTAAGTCCTGTAATGATTCCGTCATCATCAATATCCATACCTTCGGCCGCAGGGACACTTGGAAGGCCAGGCATACGAACGGTGTCTCCTAAGATAGGGATGATAAAGCCAGCGCCTGAGGCAAACTCGAACTCACGGACAGTTACCTCGAAGTCGGTCGGGCGTGCCAGTTTCTTCTCGTCATCGCTGAGCGACTTAGGGGTCTTGACCATACAGATAGGGAGCTTATCGAACCCTAATTTGTTGATCTGCTTGAGCTGGCTTAGGGCTGTGGAACTATATTTTACCCCCTTAGCTCCATAGATACGGGTAGCTACCGTTTTTATTTTTTCCTCTACCGAAGCGGCATGGTCATATAGGGGTGTAAAGTGGCTTTCCCCACTCTCGGCTAAGGCTACCACCGCACGGGCAAGTTCTTGGGTACCTGCGCCGCCCTCGCTAAAGCCCCGGCTGACAATCGCTTCCACGCCTCGTTCTTTGCAGAAAGCTTGGATATAGGCAATTTCCTCCTGGCTGTCATGCGGGAAGTGGTTGATAGCCACTACCGACTTCAGACCAAAGCACTGTACGTTTTCTATATGTTTTTCTAAGTTGGCAATACCTTTTTTCACACGCTCCAAGGAAGGAGTGTTGTACTCTTCCTTAGTAGCTCCTCCATGGTGGCGTAGGGCGCGTATGGTAGCGACAATAACTACCGCATTGGGGGCGAGTCCTGCCGATACACACTTGATATTGAGGAACTTCTCGGCGCCGAGGTCAGCCCCGAAACCTGCTTCGGTAACTACATATTCGCCTAAGGAAAGCCCCATTTTGGTAGCTACTACCGTATTGGTACCTTGGGCGATACTGGCAAAAGGACCTCCGTGTAGGATGGCAGGGTTGTTCTCAAGGGTTTGTACCAGATTGGGCTTGATAGCTTCCTTGAGCAGCAGCGCCATCGCACCTACGACCTTGAGATCACGAGCAAAAACAGGAGTGCCATCGTATTTCTTTCCTACGTAGATATTGCCTAAGCGGCGCTTGAGGTCGGAAAAGTTCTCCGCTAAGCACAAGATAGCCATGATTTCGGAAGCAGGGGTGATGTTGAACCCATCTTCTCGGGGAATCCCATGAGTAGTCCCGCCTAAGCCTACGATGATATGGCGTAGGGCACGGTCGTTCATATCCATCACACGCTTCCAGACTACTGTACGAGGGTCTATACCTAAGGAGTGTGTTTTGCTCTGTATATTATTGTCTATGACAGCCGCCAAGAGGTTGTTGGCGCGCTCGATAGCGGCAAAATCGCCCGTGAAGTGTAGGTTAATATCCTCCATAGGCACCACTTGGGAGTAACCACCCCCAGCGGCACCCCCCTTGATACCGAAGACAGGGCCTAAGGAAGGTTCCCGAAGGACAGCGATGGCCTTTTTGCCAATTTTGTTGAGCCCCTCGGTAAGACCGATGCTCACAGTAGTCTTGCCTTCTCCGGCGGGAGTAGGGGTAATGGCAGTAACCAAGATGAGTTTGTTTTGGGCAATCTTCTTAGGGTCTATCAAGGACAAAGGCAGCTTGGCCTTGTACTTTCCATAGGGGTCTATATCATCTTCGGAGATATTTAACTTTTTCGCTATCTCTCTGATAGACAGTATTTTGGCTTGTTGCGCTATGGCAAGGTCGGTTGGGAAAGTCATTTTATGTGTATTGAAAGGGCAAATATACAAAATTTAATAACAAATGACAAAAAACTAATAACAAATTTCGGTGCTTAGTCATCAGTTTTTGATTTTCGGTTATTAGAGACTAATGAGAGAAAACTGATGACTAATTTTGCTATTTTTTATAGTTATTCGTTAAAAGGATTTATCTCCGAAAGAGTAGGTTAGTTTGGGGCTAATGTCTAAAAGTCAGCCAGATATAATCAAAAAGATACTTTCTGTCATTATGCTTTCCTCGGTGTTTCTTTTTCTTAGCCAAATTCAGTACATATCTATCAGACGTATCAGGATTGAAATAGAAAGCACCTTTTTTATCAGTACGAACGGTAACACTTTTATCTACTGAAAAGTCAAAGGTAACATTCTCTTCCTTTAGGCCACGTTTTTTATAGAAAGCCTTGTACTTCTGCCCTTCCTTTTCAGCAGGAACTATTCCCAACCGGAAGAAAGACTTATCCCCCATAATAATTGTCTCTTTAAGCGGATGCGTACTCACATAAGCAACGGATTGGTATCTCAATCGCATTCGTTTGTACACCTTAGCGACTAGATGGTTGATGCTGAGTGTATAGACACCCTCTTCTTCTACCTTGAAATTCGCATAATAATATAATTCGGCCTGCTTCTTCTCTAGAGTGACCACCTTTCCTGAAGGAGATATTAGTAAAAGCGAAAGCGTATTCAAATCCGAATACCACCTTTCAGTAGGTGTAGGTTTGTTCGTTTCATTAGGTTCACCAAAAAATACCCGTACTTCATGCCAATCACCTACCTTTGCCTCTGTATTGGTCTCAATCCAAATAGCGTGTGCATTAGATGGCACTGTTAATAACCAAAACAGTGCAGTCCACAAATATTTCATATTAAAAATTCTCATCATTACTTATCTTATATCTAAAACTTGGATAACCTCCTTTTAATCTTTCATTTACATAATCATAGAACTGAATTTTTACAAACTTACCTTCAGCTGTTTTTAGGAGGTAAACTTCATTCCGGTTTTTATACTTTCCTCCACTTATATAAGTTACATATAGCGAAGCTTCTTGTGAAAAACTACCTTCTTTCTTGGTTTCAACATTCTTAATGATGTCCCAGCCGTTTAGGGTTCCTATTGCATCCTCTTTGTAGCCAGAGGGCGAGGCGTAAACCACCTTATTCCAATCCGTTTTTTTAGTGTTAATAGCTCCTCCTTTTCCCTTTCCCGATGTGCCACTATTGGTCTTTATATACCAACGTTGAAAAGCAATGTCCCAGCTAAGGTCTGTTTCTGGAGAACTCACCTCTACCACAGCACCTTTTTCGAATGAGTAATATACCCATTTCTGATACGATGTTGCATTTAACATTTTTACATCTTTCGTGACTGATAAGATTGTTTCCTCTCCCTTTTCTTTCTCACAGGCAGTCAAGCTCAATCCACCTACCACTGATAAAATAAATACTTTATAATTCATACTTTGTTATTTTTCGACAAAGGTACAAATTATTTTTAGATTGAACTAAAATAAATTTATCATTTTTAAATATAGCTGTTTTATCTATTCAATATTATATTTGTTTAGTAATATATCTATCTGATTGTTAGGATTCTATGTCTCAGCGTAATCCGTTTGAAATTTTTCTTTACTAAATAATTTAGGTTTATCATTCCTTTTTCAACAAATTTAGAAAGTGGGGAAAATTCTATGCTTTTGTGTGCTGCATATCAGGCTGAAAATTAACCTTTTTACCGTTTAAAAAAGATTTCTAACAATTAATGTAAAAAATACATCTAACCATTTGGTTAATCCAAATATTTAATGTACCTTTGCCCCCGAAATAGAATGACAATGAGTAACACTAAAGACACATCCACTGAAGAACGTATCAAAGCAGCAGCGCGCAAAGTCTTTCACCAGAGGGGTTATGCTGCTACGCGCACACGTGATATAGCCGAGGAAGCAGGGGTCAACCACGCTATGGTCAATTATTATTTTCGTAGCAAAGAAAAGCTCTTTCAAATGGTGATGGTGGAAACGATGACGCTTTTTTTCCAAGGAGTGTCAGCGATCCTTAATGATGAAAACTCCTCTTTGGAGGAGAAAATAGAGCGGGTAGTAGCCAATTACATTGATTTGCTCTTGGAAGAGCCTGAGTTGCCTACTTTTATGTTCAACGAGGTACGTACCAACCCTGAGCCTTTTATTGCCCATACCCCTATCCGTGAGATCTTGCAGGACTCTGTCTTAGCCCGCCAATATGCCGAGGCTGTAGCCCAAGGACAAGTGAGAGAACCCAATTTGTTCCATACAATACTCAATGTGATCAGTCTGGTGATATTTCCTTTTATTTCTCAGCCTATCTTTATGGCACTTGAGCTAATGGATAGGGATACCTATAAAGCACTGATGCTCCAGCGAAAAGCACTGATCCCGCAATGGATCCAAGGGATGTTGTTCCTCTCCAATCCCTCATAAGCAGGGGAGCGTGAGGTAAAGCACCCATGAAAGAAATAGAGGAGCCTATTTTGTCCTCAAAAGAATAGTTTATATTTTTTTATCCATATATTAACCAATTGGTTAAACTAAATGATTAGATTTTATTATTACTCACTCATGTTTCGTGAGTTCTATAATTTGCTGATTTTCAAAACCTCCCCCTCTTCACATACTCGCTCTCGCGACTTCCTCCAAGAGGGGGAATTAGTAAGTATTTGAAATTCGATAAGTTTCAGAAAGAAATATTTTTCATATTACTGATTATTAGTTTGTTATAAATAAAATTATAGCTTAAAAATAGCTTTCAAAACTTAAATTAATCATTAAAAAAATGCGATTATCAGTTTTACTCTTATTCCTACCTGTAGTAGTCTTTGCCCAAGAGAGACTTACCTTGGAGCGCTGTTATGAGTTAGCCCGTGAGCACTACCCAATAGTACAGCAGTTGGACTTGATAGCCAAGAGTAAGGAATATACTTTGGCCAATGCCAACAAGGCTTACTTGCCACAAGTGAGTCTCTCAGCACAGGCTACTTATCAGTCCGAGACGATTGATTTTTCCCAGTCTATCGGGCGGTTGCCATTGCCTATAACACTACCAGAGGTAAGCAAAGACCAATATAAAGTGGTAGGAGAGGTAAGCCAACTCCTCTATAATGGAGGAGCTACTCGTGCACAAAAAGAGCTTGCCAAAGCACAAAGTGCCGTACAAGCTCAGGCAGTGGAGACCCAGCTCTATGCCCTGAAGCAGCGGGTGAGCAATCTCTATTTCGGGGTATTGCTTATAGAGGCACAACTGACTCAAAACCAGTTGAACGCTGAAACCTTACAGTCACAATTGGGAAAAGCACAGGTGGCACTCAAGCACGGAACCACTCTGCCGAGCAATGTAGCAGAGCTCAAAGCGGAACTCTTGCGCCTTGCGATGCAACGTACAGAATATGAAGCCACAAAAGGGATGTATCTGAAAATGCTTAGCACCTTTATAGGGAAGGAGTTACCTGAGGATACAACCTTGCAACGTCCCGAGCCAAGGGTACTTAGTCATAGCAATCACCGACCTGAGCTCAGAGGCTTTGACCTACGACAGACAGTGTTAGATGCCCAAGAGCGACTACTTACCTCGGAGTACCTACCTAAAATAGGGCTTTTCTTTCAGGGGGCTTATGGTCGTCCTACACTGAATATCATCAAGAACGAGTTCGACTGGTATTATATAGCAGGGGTACGCTTGCAGTGGAATCTCAGTCCGCTCTATAGCCTCTCGAATAAGAAGCAGCTCCTACGCCTACAAGGGGAATCGCTCTTGGCAGACCGCAAAGCATTCCTGATGAGCACCGAGCTGGATCTTACCCAGCAGGATACCCAGCTGAGCAAGCTCCAGCGCCTGATGGAGCAGGACAAAGAGAGCGCTGACCTACGCCACTCGGTAGCCCAAGCCGCCCAAGTACAGTTGGACAACGGGGTGATTACCACCCACGAATACCTGCAGAAGGTCAATGCTTGGCACCTGGCACAGCAAACACTCCTATTGCATGAGATACAGCTGCTACAAGCCCAAGAACAACAACAATTAATTATAGGAAAATGAAAAAGATAACACTCATCATCGCCCTTGCAGCCCTTATCGCCTGCAACCATAAGAACAACTTCGATGCTTCAGGCAACTTTACTGCCGACGAAGTGATTGTTTCCGCCCAGCAAACAGGGCAACTCATCGCCTACGAAGTAGAAGAAGGCAAGACCCTCACCGAAGGACAAAAGGTGGGGCAAATCAATGTAGAAGTCCTCAAGCTCCAAAAAGAGCAGGTCGAGGCTACCATTTCTTCCCTCAAAGAGAAGACCCTAAGTCCTACCGACCAAGTAGCGCTCATCCGTAGCCAATACGAGGTACAGAAAGCACAATTCGAACAACAGGAGCGCGAGCTTACCCGTGTGCGACAACTCGTGGCGGGAGGCGCTGCTACCCAAAAGCAATTGGACGACCTCAGCGCTTTAGTAGACCAGCTCCGCAAGCAACTTGCCGTTACTCAGAACCAACTCAAGGTGAGCCTAACCAATATCAACACCCAGAACCGCAATGTGCTCAGCCAAGAAGCCCCCTTGCAAAAGAATGCTCAGGCTGTTCAAGTACAAATCAACCAAGGAGAGATTATCAACCCCATTGCAGGGACAGTACTCACCAATTACGCTCTCAAAGGGGAAATGCAGACCTTCGGCAAGCCACTGTATAAAATTGCCAATATCGAGACTCTTACTCTCAAAGCCTACATCACTGGCGACCAGCTGACCCAAATCAAGTTAGGACAGCAAGTTACCGTCCGTACCGATGCAGGAGAAGGAGCACAACGCACCTATCAAGGCGAAATCACCTATATAGCCAGCAAGGCCGAGTTTACTCCAAAAACGATTCAAACCAAATCCGAACGCGCCAACCTGGTCTATGCTATCAAGGTTAAAGTAAAAAACGATGGTTATTTAAAGATTGGAATGTATGGGGAAGTAGTGTTCAAAAAATAAACTGACCAAAGGAAAGTGACTATTTTCAACATTTTTCTTATTGGCTTTAGGTATATTTTCCTACACAAATGAAATATATAGAAAGACAAATTGCACAGATAAGGATAGGGAGCAAAGCAAGAAATTCGTATCTTTGTCATTATAATAGCAACAAAAATATCTAATAATTTATGAATCAGTTTATCAAAGCATTGTATTATGACAAAAAAGACCCACATATACCGGAAGAATACAATTTTTTTGGAGTTTTTGTGGGCGAGTGGGATATCGAATGGGTAGACCATCTAGAGGTTGACGAACCCAGACGAGTAAAAGGCGAATGGATTTTCTCTTGGGTACTAGAAGGGGTAGCCATACAAGATGTTTTTATTGTCCCTTCACGCTCAGAGCGTTTGCAAAACAAACAACCAGATGCTGAATATGGGACTACGCTACGGATATTCAATCCCAAAACTTCAGCATGGGATATTTTCTATGGTTGCAGAGGAGAGGCTATCCGTTTGACAGCTTACAAGGTAGGGGAGGATATTATTCTAACCGAAAATACTACTGAAGAGATGAGATATGTATTCTCCGAGATAACATCTACTTCCTTCAAATGGCGGAAAGAGCTTAAAAACGCATCGGGCAAATGGGACGTGATTGCCAAAGTAAGGGCACAGAGAGCAAAAGGGTAATTTAAAAACGCTTATGATGAAAATCAAAAAAATGATATACTTATTTTTATTATCAGTTATTATTTTCTTAGCAATCAGTCTTTTGTGGTTGTTTAGAAACCCGTCTTACGAAAAAATAGATAAAACATTCGTACAAGCAACAGATTCTGCAATTAAAAAAGAAATTCCTGCTCTTAATCTGAATTTTTTGGTAGACAAAGTAGCTTATTCCGAACCTGTTTATTTTCCTAATGGAGTAGAAACAGTTGATTTTGCAGAACACTTAGAAGCTATAAATTTAGAAATTCCCGATTGGGACAAAGAAGGATTATACGAGGTAAAAGCTTCTACCAAAGCAGGTGTCTTAGATCCCGCATTCTTAGTATACAAATGGGATTCGGACACTTCCAATACACTCATTTTTCATCACGGAGCATCGGAATATCCTTTCTACGGTATTTTTTCTAAGATTTTCAAAAAAGCGATACTGAACGATTTAGGTATAAACCTAATCGTAGTCCGAACTCCTTTTCACAAGCAAAAAGGGGCTTTGAGACAGGGCACAGCGAACCTATCGACCTTTATGGCAACGATGGCAACGAGTGTGAAATTAACCGAAAAGCTGATTCACACTTTACGACAAAAAGGAGTACAGACTATTGAAATTGGCGGATTTAGCTTGGGGGCTGTGATAGCAAACAGGCATCGAGTGGCATATAATTCGGCGGATTTCTATGTGCCGATAGTAGGAACAGTAGCACACGAAAAGTTTTTTATTTTCCCAAAGAAAAATATTACTGAAAGCGAAATCGAGCGAAACAAAATCATTACACATCACCTAAATTTCTCAGCCCAATGGCAAGAAAATCAATCCCCAAATGTATTTCCGGTTATGGCTCGCTATGATCTGTTTTTACCACTTCACCAGCACGCTTCCGCTTATGGAAATCTGGAAGTGGAAATTTGGAACACGGGACATTTATCCACTGCTCTTTTCTATGACGCAATGCGGTATGTTCTGTTAAAGAGGTTGAAGAAGTAGAAGTAAGTCTTTATGGTAGTTCGCTTTTTAGAAATAAAAAATAACAAAAAATATGAACATCCGAGTCATCACTCCCATATAAGTTTGGAGGCTAAACATTGGAGCTCAGAAGTTGAATTTCGAAGCTAACTTCTCTCACATTTAATGTTAATTATTTTAGATGATGAATAAAAGTATCAACTTGAGAAGAATTCAATCTCTTACTCTGTCATAATCATAATTAAAATATCAAGCAATATGAAACGTTATTATATATGTATTGTCATCTTCTTTGTCTCTGTATGCGGGATAGCACAAACTGTAGACAGTATTAGGAATATACAAGAATTTGACAAGTTCGAAAAATATACCCACTTAGCAAAAGACAGTCTTGCCATTCAAAGTATGGAAGAGCATCAGAAGTTTTGTTATTCTTCACGACATTTTACCATAGAGAAAGGAGAGAAGGGAGAAGCTGAAGCTACGCATAGACTTTTGATGTGGTCGCTTTCGTCAGTATTATCGCAGAATAAAATATTGGTTCGCAACCCACAAACACATTATTGTCTGACCAATCTTTATGTGTATACCAATACGGAACTTTTTTTCGATCACATCATTAACCTATATGTATTATCTTCGTTCTCATCAGCCAATAAGTCATTAATGAAGTTTGTACACTCCCTGAAGGATAAAGATTATATAGCATTCGACCCCATAATGAAAATGTCGCATGTTTGTTATATGTTTTGGCACGAAGAAAAACTCATAATGGTACTTGTTCCCTGTCGTGTAATCTCCTTTGCCAAAGATGTAAACGATAAGATTGTAGAAGTGGCAAAAGAAGCGTTGGAACGTTATTATAAGTAAGTATTTTTGTCATTAGGACATAAATGAAGGTAGGTAATAGATTCAAAAACAATGATGAAAAAACGTCTTTTATACCTAAGTATTGCGTTTTTATCCGCAGCCATACTCGCACTCGTTATAGTAGCAATGCGCTTACTATATCCCGATTGTTGCGACTCAACTTTTGGGATAATCCTATCCAAAGTGGTTTTCATGGGAGCTTACCTCTTTTTTCCTTTATTTTTTATCTATCTGGTAATTGTAGAAATAAATATTAACTTTATGTACCAACACAGCCTTAGAAAGAGATTACACAAGCGCACAACCAGCTTCAACTTATCACTCATCACCTTATCACTCGTGCTTTTGAGCTTTCTCGCCCGCCTCTTCCTCTAAGATTAGTAACACAAAAATTGAATTAGTAACAATTATAAAAAAAATATGATACGTAATTATTTTTACCTTGTAGTGGGAGTACTTTGCTTACTCTCTGCCGTTACTCACGAGATCAACGGCTTCGGAACCCTTTTCCCTGCCTTGTCAAACACCAACATCGATGCTGAAAGTAGGGTAACATTCAATTATCTTTGGCATATCATAGCCACCGAAAACGTGGTAATGGGTATTGCTTTAGTGCTTATAGCGCTGCGCAAGAACGACAACGCAGGCAAGTATATTGCTCAGTTTGTAATGGCCTTATTAGCAGTACGTTGGGCAAGTATTGCATTTAGTACCCTAACAAGCGATGGAGGTAGCCTTAGCAAAATACTTCCTGAAAGTATTATAATGTGGCTACTTATATTCCTATTGTGGTTAGGAGCAAGAAAAAAAGAGAAAAAATAAAAGGAAAATCAGTGTCCATTTGCCTTTGAAAAGAGGTTAATCACCACCACCCCAGCGATGATAAGCAGGGAACCCAATACAAAAGGCAGGTCTATTTTGTTTTTGAAAACAAGAATACTCACAATGGCTGTCAGTACAATCCCTACCCCCGACCAGATAGCGTAGGCCACCCCCAGTGGAATATTCTTGAGAGCTAAGGATAAAAAATAAAAACAAACACCATAAGACAACAGCGAGCCTACGGCAAATAACCACTTGGTAAACCCTTCCGATTTACCTAAAAGAGCGGTGGCTAAGACCTCTAAAACAATCGCTAAAGTGAGATATAAGTAATGCATATAAGTATAGTATCTAAATTCGTGGCAAAAATATAACAATTTTACTGAAAATGAAATTAAAACTCATAGAACACATAAAGCTTACCAAAGAGCTTGTAGACCGAGAACACTTTTTCTCTGTGGGCTATTGCGAAGCAATCGAAACCCATTTGATGAAAGTACTTGTAAGTTGGGTAGCATGCTATGAACGCTATTACCGGATAAGTGCCGACGATTACGCTTTGTTCGAAGAAGATCGTCCTGCATTCTACGAATTGTACAAAAACGAGCTCGGTGAGGATAACGAATGCTTTACTCAGAAGTTTATGGGGGCGCAAGCTCTACGCGATTATGACGGTCGTAAGAACTTTCAGATGTGTTACCCCTCAAAGGAAATGAACCCTTTTGGGCATTATGCCTATTGCAACGGAGTACTATATGCTCAAATTCTTTGGGACAAAGGCACTGTATATGTACCCCCTTATCAGAAAGTAAAAAACCTTAACGGCGATTGGGATTATCCCTTGCGAAAAGATTGTTATATAGAAAAAGACCCCGAAGGCAAAGACCTCTGCTTTTGCCTTGATATAGAAAACGGAAAGTAACCTCATAATTAGTAAAATATGTTTGATATAGAAGAATGTAGAATAACCCTTCTCACAGAGTACACATGCGAAGTAGCTTACTTAGGAGGGCGTATGTTGCTAAGATATGAAACACAGCCTCCACACGGAGATGAGATTTGCTCTGTATATTTCCCTGAGTCAAACAACGAATTGCCCTATTGGTGCTACCTGAGAAATATCAAGCAAATAAGTATAGATAAATCGACCAAAAGTTTCTTTATATCAATAGAAGCCGTGAAACCTCATCAATGGTCAGGTGTTGTAACCCTAATTATTGATCCTAAACATAGTAGATTTGCTTGTTTAGATGATTGGTATCCTTTTGTCAAAATAGAGGAAAACAAAATAAGTTATCGTAACGATTATACAAAAAAAGAATGTATTTTAGATGATTTTCAACTGCTTAAATGGCAATCATTTTAAGAAAATAACATATAGACAAATCAAAAAATCAAAAAATGACAAACATAAGTATACATAACAAACACTTTGGCAAAGTAAGCACTATCTTATTTTTACTCGCTTTTATTCTATTAACTAATATAGAGTATGCCCCTCAATATTTCAATAAGGCTTTTAAGTTAAGTAATACGATAGTGGTAGTGATAACAATACTATTCTTGCCAATATGTTATTTTACCTATAAAAAACGACTCATTTGGGGATATAGGAGTATTCTTTGGGGTATATTATTCAGTTTTTCCTCTATGTTATTTATGCACTTTGAAGATTCTTTACACGAAAAATACGAAAGAGGTGAAATATCATTGTTAGATAAAAATGCCTCAATAAGTATAGGAGAGCCCATTTTGTTAGGGATTGTATTTATCTTTTTCCTAATCTATGGAGCTATATATGATATAATAATAGCAAAGAAAAACAAATAAAATAATTTTGCTGGTGCTTTTCTTGTAGCTCGTGCCTACCAAGAACAGAACTTGTAGCTCATAACCAAATCAGTAAATCAAAAGATGAATAGCATCACTATACATAACCTCAGCAAGTCCTACGGCGATACCCACGCCGTGCAACACCTTTCCTTAGAAGTCAAAAAAGGTGAACTTTTCGGGCTCATCGGTCCTGATGGGGCGGGCAAAACCACCGTCTTCCGTATGCTCACCACCCTCCTCTTGCCTGATGAGGGCACGGCTACCATAGAGGGCTGGGATATCGTTAAGGATTATAAGGAAATCCGTAAGCACGTGGGCTATATGCCTGGGCGCTTCTCTCTATACCAAGATCTCACTGTCGAAGAGAACCTCTCCTTCTTCGCCACCGTTTTTGGTACGACTATTTCTGAGAATTACGACCTTATCAAAGATATTTACGAGCAAATAAAGCCGTTTAGCAACCGTCGCGCGGGCAAGCTCTCAGGCGGAATGAAACAGAAGTTAGCCCTTTGTTGCGCCCTCATTCACAAGCCCAAAGTCCTTTTGTTAGACGAGCCCACCACGGGGGTAGATGTGGTTTCACGCAAAGAGTTCTGGCAGATGCTCGCTCGGCTAAAGGAGCAAGACATCAGCATACTCGTTTCCACCCCTTATATGGACGAAGCCAGCCTATGCGACCGCATAGCCTTAATACAATCAGGCAAGGTGCTTTCCACCAGCACCCCCGAGCAAATCATCGCTCAGTACCCCACCGCTCTCTATGCTATCAAGGCTCCCGACCTATATGCTCTGCTCCAGCACCTGCGCGAAGACCCCCACATTGATAGCTGTTACCCCTTTGGCGAGTACCTACACATTACTCTCAAAGAAAACACCCACATTCCCATATTCGAGCAACAGCTGAAAACCACCTTCCCCCACCTCGATTGGCAGGCCATTACCCCCACCATAGAGGACAGTTTTATCCGCCTAATGGAGGAAAAAGGGAATATATAAATTCTGAACCAAAACTTTGGCAAAGTTGAAATTAAAAAAGATAAACAATGAACAAAATATGGAAAAATATTGTTGCTGAAACACAAGAAGAGGTAAAAGCAACCTTTAGTGAAGTATATGCTTCCTTAGATTTTGGAGCTTATATAGCCCCACAAGATTATTTTGTGTCTTATATTTTCGAGACAGAAGAAGCTTTAAATAAAGCAAAAGAGATAGGATTATTACAAAAAATAAGCAATTATCACAAACAATTACTACGCAAGAAGGAATACCCGGAAGAAGGTATAAAAGACTGTACTTTCGCCTCTCAAGAAGATTGTGATAAAGAATATAACGGAAATTGGTATTATTATTACAAATAAAAAGCACTCCTTCAATCACTATCAATCCCCTTTATAAGTTGTCCCCTTCGGGGGAACGGGAGCTAATTTGCTAATTTTCACATCTGCTAATTTGCTAATTTAATAAAATGAACGCAATCCACTGTCATAACCTAACAAAGCAATTCGGCGATTTCAAAGCCGTGAACAACATTTCCCTTACCGTTGAAAAAGGCGAAATCTTCGGCTTCCTCGGTGCCAACGGCGCGGGGAAAACCACCGCTATACGTATCTTCTGCGGCCTCTCCTACCCTACTTCGGGCGAGGCTACTGTAGCAGGCTTCGATGTCTATCGAGAGCAAGAGCAGATAAAAAAGCACATCGGCTATATGAGTCAGAAGTTTTCGCTCTACGACAACCTCACCGTGCAGGAAAACATCACCTTCTACGGAGGCGTCTATGGCTTGAGTCGCAAGGAAATCAAAACCCGCAGTACCGACCTTATCACCAAGCTCGGCTTGGAGGCAGAAGCCAACAAACTCGTAGGTTCGCTACCTCTGGGCTGGAAGCAGAAACTCGCCTTCTCGGTGGCTATCTTCCACCGTCCCGAAATCGTGTTCTTAGACGAGCCCACCGGTGGCGTAGACCCGATAACGCGCCGTCAGTTTTGGGATATGATATACGAAGCCTCGGCACAGGGCATCACTGTATTCGTTACCACCCACTATATGGATGAAGCCGAATACTGCCACCGCATCAGCATAATGGTAGATGGCAGGGTGGAAGCAATGGATACGCCCACTAACCTTAAATCACAGTTTAACACTCATTCAATGGACGAGGTGTTCTACCAACTCGCCCGTAAAGCAAAACGTAATGAATAACCCCCGTAGGGGCGAATGGCAATTCGCCCACCTTTTAATATGAAACAACTCATCGCCTTTATACGCAAGGAATTCTATCACGTATTCCGCGACCGTCGCACACTACTGATACTCTTTGGTATCCCAATAGCGCAGATTATCCTTTTCGGTCAAGCCCTCAGCAGCGAGGTCAAGAACATTGGTATCGCTGTATTAGATGAGGCAAATAATACCTATAGCCAAGAAATTACACACCGCTTGCAGGCAAGTCCGTATTTTAAGCTAAAAGAGCCTCTGTACCATTACAATCAAGTAGAAGACCAATTCAAGCGTGGCACAATAAAAGCTGCGCTCATCTTCCCTCCCGATTTCGGCAAAGACCTCTACACCTCCAGTGGTACCTCGCTACAACTCATCACCGATGGGAGCGACCCCAATACGGCTAAAACGGTGCAAAACTACTTCTCGGCTATGGTAGCCAGCTATCAGCAAGAGCTGAACCCTGCTGTGCAACTACCTTACCAGATAACCGTTGAAAACCGAATGCTGTACAACGAGGAGCAGAATGGCTCTATGAACTTCGTCCCTGGGGTAATTGCACTCGTCTTTATGATAGTGAGCACTGCCCTCACCTCGGTAGCGGTGGTGCGTGAAAAAGAGTTGGGTACTATGGAAATCCTTTTGGTATCGCCTTTCAAACCTATAATGATACTCATTGCCAAAGCTGTGCCTTACCTTATTCTCTCGCTCATCAACTTCACCGTGATACTCCTGCTATCGGTTTATATGCTCGATGTCCCAATATGTGGCAATCTGCTGTTGCTGTACGCCGAAAGCACTTTGTTTATCATCATCTGTTTGTCGTTGGGGCTACTCATATCCACCGTTACTGCTTCACAACAAACAGCTATGCTCATCGCTATGATGGGAATGATGCTCCCTACGGCTTTCTTTACCGGCTTTATGTTCCCCATAGAGAATATGCCTCTTATCTTTCAGGGAATATCCAAAATCTTCCCCTCTAGTTACTACTACGCTATCGTAAAGAAAGTAATGCTCAAGGGATTAGATTTCACTTACGTATGGAAAGAAACGCTGATATTAATAGCAATGGCGGTAATTTTCTTAAGCCTTGCAATGAAGAAGTTTAAAGTTCGTTTAGAGTAGAAGATCGTATGTAGGGGCGAATGGCAATTCGCCTATAACAGATTATTGACAAATTAATACAATGAAAACCTTATCATTTATACTACAAAAAGAATTTAAGCAGATATTCCGAGATAAGACGATCTTGGCAATGATGCTTGTAGCGCCTATGATGCAGCTGATTATACTGCCTTTGGTTGCCAATTTCGACGTGAAGAACATCAACCTTGTGTATATTGACCACGACCAGAGGCCATACTCGCACGAGCTCATACAGAAGATTACTGCGTCAGGGTACTTTAAGCTTGTAGATGCTCCTTTCTCTTATAAGGAAGGTATCGCCCTGATAGAAGACGGCAAAGCTGATGTAGTTTTGGAAGTCCCCGAAGGTTTTGAGCGCAACCTCGTACGCGAAGGAAAGCAACCTCTCGGTGTCTCTATCGATGCCATTAACGGGAGTAAGTCGTCGTTAGGAGGGGCGTATTTGCTTTCGGTGATACGCGACTTCAACACTCAGCTCGATGTAAATGTAAAAACACCTCAGCGCATAGGTAATGTAGCCAAAATCGGGGTGGAGAGTACCCATTGGTACAATCCCTATATGCAATACACGCGCTATATTGTTCCAGGCATTTTAGCTATATTACTCACCATTATCGGGGGCTTTCTTTCAGCACTCAATGTAGTCAAAGAAAAGGAAATAGGCACTATTGAGCAGATAAATGTAACGCCTATTAAGAAGTGGCAGTTTATATTAGGCAAGCTCATTCCCTTTTTGGTAGTAGGGTTAATCCTCTTCACCTTGGGACTCACCGTGATGTATGTAGTATATGGCATCTTCCCCGCAGGTAGTTTGCTCACCTTGTATGCCTTTGCCACAATGTATCTCGTCGCGATTCTCGGCTTCGGACTTCTGGTCTCCACTTATGCTAATTCGCAGTTGCAAGCTATGTTCATCGCCTATTTCTTTATAATGATCTTCCTACTGATGAGCGGTTTCCTCACCAGTGTAGACAGTATGCCTGCGTGGAGCCGACAGGTGAGCAACGCCATTCCGGTAACCCACTTTGTCAATGCAATGCGCCTTATTGTGCTCAAAGGGAGTAGTTTTGCACAACTCAGTACTGAGTTCTTGTATTTAGTAGGCTTTGCAATACTGCTGAACAGCTGGGCAATTTGGAACTATAAGAAAACGAGCTAGCAGGAGAGTGAAAAGCGAAGAGTGAAAAATATCACTTGAACTATTAGTCATTAGTTACTAATCACTAATCTTGATTCCTCTAATGCCATATCTTACTCCCAAGCTTAGATCAAATTTCTTAAAAACTCCCTCTCTGAGTTCGTAGCCACCACTGAAGTTACCCTCAAAGACAAAGTATCCATCTCCTGCGCCTTCCACCGTACGAAGTCCTACCCAGATACGTCCTTTGGGAAGTACCACCTGTAGCTCTTGGATAATTTTTTGCTTTTGGTTATTCTGTGGAATACTAAGATAAATGGGCTTCTCCATAAGTGGGGTGAGTGTACCATCGTCCTCTATCTTAAGAATTTGCAAGCGTAGCAAAAGGTTAGGCATGGTATTCTTCAAGACGGGTAACTCAAACTCCTTGGCCAAATAAGTATGCTTTAGGGTTAAGATATTACCAATCTCTTCTTTATTAAGTACATCTTTCCCTCCATAATATACCTGCCCCAGGTAGGTACCCATTCCCTTAATCGTCTGTAGTTTAGGCTTCTTTTGGCTTACCGTAAAGGACGGCAATTCAAAGACATGTTCTACAAGGACAACTTTCGGATCTCGCTGTAAGTCTTTGACAGTAAAGGCTCTTCGGTAATAATTCAGATGAGAAAAGTAGATACTATCTTTAGGGGCAACTCCTGTAAGATCCATTTGGTATTGTCCTTTACTATCACTGACAGTACCTTTCCCTTTGCCCACTACCCCTATATTTACATAAGGAACACTTAAGCCCAAGCTATCTGTTATATATCCAGAGAGTACCTCCTGTGCTCCAGCGACTAAGGGAAAACATAAAAGAAAAATAAATTTTTTCATATAAAAATCGGTTTTTTAAAAATAATAGGCAAAGATAGTAAAAAAATCGTTGTCATTTATCATTTTTTGATTATCTTTGTACCTGTATAATTCATAACCATGGACACCATACAGAAGTGTATCACCGACATTAAGCAAATACTTCTTCAAGCACAACAGAAGGCCTACCAAGCCACTGCTTTTGCAATGATTGAAGGATTTTGGAGGATAGGAAGGCGTATTGTGGAAGAGGAACAGCAAGGGAGTATTCGTGCTAACTATGGGGAGCAAGTGATCGCACAACTCTCAAAAGAATTAGGAAAAGGGTTTAGCAAACGAACACTTTGGGACTATAAAAAGTTCTATCTTACTTTTCCTAATATTGAAGATTGTGCACACATGTGTGCACAATTGACTTGGTCTCATATTCGCTTGATAATGAGGGTAGAGAGCGATCAAGCAAGGACTTATTACCTACAAGAGACTGCACAACAACATTGGTCAGTTCGTACCTTAGAACGCAATATCAATACGCTTTATTACCAGCGTTTGCTTGCCTCACAGATGAAAGAGGTAGTCAAGGAAGAAATGCAGTTGAAAACAGCTGAATTTCAACAAGACCCTCACGAATTTATTAAAAACCCTACAGTGTTAGAGTTTTTAAACATTCCTACTCATTATGCTTATAATGAGAATGAATTGGAAACTAGTCTTATCAATAACTTACAACAATTCTTATTAGAATTAGGAAAAGGTTTTGCTTTTGTAGCCAGACAAAAGCATATTCGTACAGAGACACAAGATTTCTTTATAGATCTTGTTTTTTATAACTATATTTTGAAATGTTTTGTCATTGTGGAACTCAAGACAGATAAAATCACACATCAAGATATAGGACAATTGGATATGTATGTAAGAATGTTTGATGATTTAGAAAAATCAGAAACAGATAACCCTACACTTGGTATTCTGCTTTGTACAAAGACAGATGAAACTATTGCAAAATATTCTGTTTTAGCAGAGAACAAACATCTTTTTGCTACTAAGTATCTTCCTTTTTTACCTACGGAAGAAGAACTTGTTGCTGAAATAGAACGTGAAAAACAGATTTTAAGACTTTAAAGAAAATATAATAGCAGTGAATACAAACCTAAAACTCATAACCCATAACTTAAAACGAATGATACCCGCTATCGTTTGGGTGCAGCTTACAGCCTTGGGGATCTTCTTTTTATGCTTGTCAGGAGTCTATTGGCTGGATCCTTTCATTTGGTCTCTGACCAAAATAGAACCCTTTACTGCCCTTTCCAAGGTAGTGAACCCACCTTTGCTTTCCTTCTTGGATGCGCTTATAGGTCATAGGTTTCACTATTCTGTTATTGCGGCTTTCTTAGTAGGGGTGTTACTCATAGGGATAAGTATCCTCATAGGCGCGGTAGTGACGAAGATTCGTCAGCTGCTAAAGAAAGAGCCACTACCCCTGACCGAGTGGATGAAGGATATCCTTCTTTTTGAGGGAATCTTCTTGGGAGTCTTGGCTGTAGGAGCGCTCTTCTGGACACTCTTTACCTCTTTTGATGACGCCCGAGATAGGGACAATTCCAGCTATATATTCTTTGCCCTGCTACCCATAACAGCTGTATTGTTTCTCTTAGGACGCTTTCTCAGCAGAAAAGGATATCGCCTTATGGGGATGAGTCTCTTAGGACTTTTTGGCGTAGGCCTATTTTATGGACTGGGGGTGAGTATCTATCTCTTTTTCAAGGGAGAACTCAATACGGATTACGATTATTTTGATCTGCTGCGCCGTCCCTCCGCCCAAGTGGTTGATGAGAGCCAGTATGACGGTAGCTATATAGGACAAGAGCGCAAGACCTTTAGCGATACAGATACTGAAGATACTTACCAAAGAGAAGAAGTAAAAGACCCTGAATGGGATTTTGTAGCATTTAATAAGGATTCCCTACAAAAGCTCCTAAATAATGAAATCTATAAAAAGGTAGAAGATCTACAAGAATTTTTCATCAAAGAGGACGGTCATCTTTATCCTATGTATATCTATGCGAAGGGGGATACCCTATCCAGAAAACAGCCTACGCTCTATCATCTCCAGCGCTATATAAGCAGAGATAATAATAAGCTCCTTGCCTTTTGGTACTATTTTGGAGGTAGTGTTATGGAGGCGATGTATCAAAGTGGACAGTTAGGGGAAAATACCTATATGCACCGTACGCTCAATGGACAAATAGCAGACCTGCTGAATGTCTATGAGTTACAAGGAGACAATGGCCAACTCTATAAGGACATTCTTGATGTGATGAATCGGTCTTCCTATATAGAAGACCATATAAAAGGGCTTAAAAAGGTATTCAAGGAGTACGAAATCCCCGAGTTTGAAAGAGACTTAACGGATAGTAACAGCCCCAGTGATGGTTACGTCCGCTGGGTCTATACCTTTTGGGCACGACGCTTTGACGAAGGCAATACCGAAGCTGTCCTTACCATACTTAGATCTATGCAGGAGCAGTGAGCAGTTGTCAGTGAGCAGTGAGCAGTTGTCAGTGAACGGTGAACAGAGAGCGGTGAACAGAGAGTGGTTGTCAGAAACTAATCACTTAGAATTAAAAAACTCAAAATTAAAAACTTAAAATTAAAAACTCAAAACTTATGAAGCGATTCTTACTTGGCTTAGTCCTTATCTTTTTGGCTTCTTGTTCTAAGCAGCCAGCCTCTTTGGCTCTGGTCCCCAGCGATGCCGCTTGGGTAGTCTCTATTGACTTTAAGTCACTCTACCAAAAAGCGGATATTGCTTCCACTGAGGACTCAGCGGAGTTCAAGCAATGGATAGATAGTCTTTCCCTAACAGACAAGCAGCGGGATTTCCTTCGAGAGCTGCTCCGCAACCCAAGAAATTCAGGGATACGCTTTCGAGATCCTGTCTATTTATTCCAGTATGGACAACAAGGGGGCAATGGTATGGAGAACTATATCGGGATAGCGTGTGCCCTTTCGGATAAGAAAAAGTTTGAAAACACCCTGAATCAACTTTTTGCCTTGGCTAAAGAGGAAAAGAACCTTACCGAGGAAGGTGGCTATAAGTTGCTGAACCTATCTGAGGGTAAGTATACATTGAGTTGGGATGATGACAAAGTGCTCTTTCTGGGGGCAGAGGACGACAAGGGAGAGTCTTCCTCAGGCTTGCAAACCTTCCTGAAGGCCAAGCAACTCCGTTCCTTGGAGGCTAAAAAGCAAATCACAGCACTTAGTGGTTTTGGAGATTTCCTTCACGATCAGAAGGACATCAGTATATGGGTCAATGTAGCATCTGCTTACGCAACCTTAGATGAGAAGCTACCCTCCACTGCCGCGCTTTCCCCCTCGCTATTCAACCTACAACAGGGTACTTATCTCTATGCTACTTTGGATTTCCAAAAGGAGGCAATAGCCCTTTCAGCCCGTACCCTATATAACGAAAAATACCAAAAGCTCTTAGACAAACACCATATAGGAGATGCCTCTTTTAACAAAAAGCTTTTCAAGCATTTCCCAGAGAAAATGCCTATGGCAATCACAGGGGCGCTCAATGTGAAGCATTACTATGAGTTCCTCAAAGAAGCAGAACCCGAACTCGTCAAAGAAGCCGATATCAAGGAGTGGCTTGCTAAGAAAGACCTTCAGCTGGATAACCTCTTGAACCTCTTTGGGGGGAGTTTCGTCATAGCCTTGGAGGACTTCGAGACGGGTATGAGTATCCCTATCCCAGTAATAGGCGCTTGTTTTGAGGTCAATGATAAAAAAATCTTGGACAAGATGGTCGCTGAAGAGGGATCCTTTACCAAAGATGGTGACCGCTATAGCCTCAGTTTCTTCTTTGTAAATGTATATTTCGCCTACAACGACAAGGCCTTTTTCATAAGCAACTCCTCCGATGAGGTAGATGCCTTCCTCGCTGGGAAACGCAAAAATAACGCCTATAGTAGTTCCTTGGCCTCACAGGCAAGTAAGAATACCTTCTATGGATTTTTTAACTTGAATATGGATGACTATCCCTCCGTGTTCAAGATGGCAATGAAGGCCGACGAACGTTCCCGCAACGAGGCGTCTCTTCAGTGGATGATAGATCATTCTAAGAACTTGGAAATCAAAGCTGATGCTAAGAAGAACACCGCTACCCTTATCTATCATATGAGGAATGTGAAGCGCAACAGCCTCTATAGCTTTCTTCAGTTTGCCAAGCAGGTCGATACAACTAAAGCCAACAAAGAGGATAAGGCCACCGAAGACGACAGCACATACGAAGACGATGGAGTATATGAAGAGGATTCCGCAATGGACGAAGATATCATAATCGAAAAAGATGAAGAATAAGCAATAATGGAACTCGTTCTACGCCATCTCAAGCCTACTTATATGGAAGAAGCCGAACTACATCCCTCGGATATCTATCTGAGGGAGGAGGTCGTCTTTGCTCCAGCCAAGCGCTATCTTATCCGCGCTCAGTCGGGTAGGGGAAAGACCTCTCTTTTGAGTTTTATCTATGGGGATCGAGACACCTACGAGGGTACTATTACCTACGATGGAGTGGCTCGCCCCAAAGACCTCTTCTCGTACCGGAGCAACAAGCTAAGTTACCTCTTTCAAGACCTGCGTCTCTTCCCCTCGCTAACAGCCAAGGAGAATATACAGCTCAAGAACCGGTTGACGGGCTACTTTTCCTCTGAGCAAGTCAGCCAACTGCTCGAGCGGGTGGGGCTTGCTCATAAGGTGGATACCCCTTTGGCAGCTCTTTCCTTAGGACAGCGCCAGCGTGTGGCCTTCCTGCGTGCCTTAGCCCAGCCCTTCGAGGTGCTCCTCTTGGACGAACCTTTCAGCCATTTGGACGAGGCGAATACCCATCTGCTCTGTGAGCTCTTACAAGAAGAATGCTCCCAGAGAGGTGCTGCGCTACTAATGACCTCCTTGGAAGTCAATGACTTACTTAATTATGACCAAGTATTACAGCTCTAAACCCCTAAAGTATGCTCCATAAGCTCCAACGAAAAACCCTCCCCAAGGGACAGCTCTTGGGCTATGCTTTCGCCCTGATGGTTGCTGTGGTATTGCTCGGAGGCATCTGGCAGCTCTATAGGGATGTAAAGCCCTTGCTGGAGGAGCAGACAGATATTTTCTCAAGCAACTATGCCGTGGTGACCAAGCCTATCTCCGCCATAGGCTCCCTCCAGAAGGAGATGATTTACTTTACCCCAGCCGAGCAGGAATCCTTACGACAAGAACCTTTTGTCAAGAGTATGGCACCCTTCTCAGTGGCTACCTTCAAGATCATGGCCTACACTCGTGAGAGTGAGGGAGAGTTCCCTCTCTTCGCTACAGACCTTTTTTTTGAGAGTATCCCCGATAAGTATATCGATGTCAAGAGTGACCAATGGGAGTGGAATCCATCCCGCTCTTTTGTGCCTATTATCATCCCTGAGAATTACCTATCCCTTTATAACTTTGGCTTTGCTCAGAGCCAAGGCTTACCCGTACTCTCTAAGGGCTTGATAGACAAGTTCACCTTCGGATTGCGCCTCTCAGGCAATGGCAAGGAAGCGACCTTCTCCAGCCGTATTGTAGGCTTTTCCGCCAAGATCAATTCTATTCTTGTTCCTGAGGACTTTCTCTCTTGGGCAAACGCTACCTATGGGTCGCCTACCTCACAGGTATCACGCCTCTTGGTAGAGTTTCATGATCCTTCCCAAAAGGAAATCTTAGCTTATTTCAAGGCTCATAACTACACCATAGCCAAGGATGAGCTGGAGCTAAGTAAGATGCGTTTCTTTTTCTCCTCTGCTCTCTGGGTAGTGGTAGGGATCGCCCTTCTGATCCTTATTCTCTCGGTAGGAGTGGTGGTACTGAGCCTGCATTTGGTCTTGCAGCGCAACAAGGAACAGATCCATTCGCTGCTCTCCATAGGCTATACGCCCGCCCAGATCGCCCGCTATTACCAATGGGCAGTCAGTCTCTTCACCATCGGGGCGATAATTGCAGCCTTGTCTCTCTGCTATGGGTTGCGCAACCTCTATATGGCCAAGCTCTCCCAGCTCTTTCCCTTCACTCCCACAGGTTTTACCTTGCCCTTAGTCGCTTTCGCTTTGGCTATAGTGCTATGTGTGCTTTATAGTGTGATACTTGTTAGGGGAGTCAGAGGAGTGAAGAGAGAAGTGTAAAAAGAGAAGTGTTTTACTTGCTAATTATTTGTTAATATAGTTAAAATCTTAAGGAGAATATGCTACTTTTGTAACTTCCTATAAGGCTACATTATGAGAAGTAATTTTGAGTTTCTAAAAGAGATTGAACCCCATATACTCTATCGTATTGCCCACTTGGCGGAGACGTACCTATATACCGACCCCAATGGCTGCTTGATGAAGCTACGCCAGTTTGCCGAGGTTATGGTCAATGAGGTGTTTCAGATAGAACATATTCCCCTGCCTTATGATAACAATCAGGCCAATAGAATCAGTGTGCTTAAGCGGGAAGGGATTATAGAACACCAGTTGGGTCGTATATTAAACGAGTTGAGACAAAGAGGTAACGAGGCGGTTCATGCAGGCTTTGACTCACTTACTTCAGCTAAAACCCTCCTGCAAATGGCCTATCATCTGGCTCAGTGGTATGCCCTGAGTTATGGTGAGGGAACAGGAGGGCATACCTTTGTCATGCCTCAGGAGGCGGATATTCCCAATGCCGTTGAGCTACAAGCAGAAAAAGAAGCGCAAGATCAGCAAATCAAAGCCCTTACGGAGCAACTCCTTGAACTACAAAAACAGCAAAGCTATTGGGAAGCCGCCAAGACCAAAGAGTTTATAAATGCTCAAAAAGAGCGTGCACGCCGTACCCAACAGTATACAAAAAACCTTCAACTCTCAGAAGCCGAAACACGCCAGCTCATTGATGCACAACTGTGTGAAGCAGGGTGGCAGGCCGATACAGAGCACTTACGCTATAGCAAAGGTACCCGCCCTGAGAAAGGGAAAAACCTTGCCATAGCCGAATGGCCAACAGACAAAGGTTTTGCCGATTATGCCCTTTTTGTCGGTCTACAACTGGTGGGTATCGTGGAGGCCAAAGCCAAACACAAAGATATTTCAAGTATCCTCTCCAACCAATGCAAGGACTACGCCACCCATATCAAGAAAGAGCATGCCTGCTATCTTATTGGGCAATGGGGAGACTATCAGGTACCCTTCCTTTTTGCCACCAATGGGCGAAAATACCTTAAGCAATTGGATACCAAAGCAGGGATTTGGTTCTTAGATGTACGAGATAATGGCAATATCTCTAAAGCACTACAAGGCTGGAAAAGTCCTCAAGGACTCTTGGAGGATTTGGCACAAGATATAGCCAAAGCTACTCAAGACCTCGCTCAGACCCCTTATGACCTACTGAGAGACCCCAACGGACTGAACCTACGTCCCTACCAAATCCGCGCTGTAGAAGCCACCGAAAAAGCCTTAACAGAAGGGCGCCGCTCGGTGCTCCTCTCTATGGCGACAGGGACAGGAAAGACACGCACCTTGCTGGCGATGATCTACCGCTTTTTGGCTGCCAAACGCTTTAAGCGTATCTTATTTTTGGTAGACCGTAATGTCTTAGGAAGGCAGGCACTTGATGTGTTCAAGGATGTAAAACTCGAAGACCTACAAACGCTTTATAATATCTATCCTATCAATGAACTTGGTGAAAAAACAATAGCGAAAGAAACCAAAATACAACTTAGCACTGTACAGGCTATGGTAAGGCGTATTCTCTATAACGAAGCGGAGGATATGCCCTCCGTATCGGATTACGATTTGGTAATTGTAGATGAGGCACACCGCGGCTATATCCTTGATAAAGAGATGAGTGAGGATGAATTTGCTTTCCGAAATCAAGAGGATTTCTCTAGCAAATATACCATGGTAGTGGATTTTTTTGATGCTGTAAAAATAGCTGTAACAGCGACCCCTGCCCTACATACCACCGAGCTTTTTGGCAAACCCATCTTTGAGTATTCTTATCGTGAAGCCGTATTGGATGGTTTCTTAGTGGATTATAACTTACCTCACCATATCTTTACTCAACAACGTATGG
This sequence comes from uncultured Capnocytophaga sp., assembly GCA_963528845.1. Lineage (GTDB taxonomy): Bacteria > Bacteroidota > Bacteroidia > Flavobacteriales > Flavobacteriaceae > Capnocytophaga. Next base: position 47,081 of record CAURXJ010000009.1, read on the forward strand.
AGGGCATCCATATCCCTAAAGGGGCTACGATAGAGATATATGATCCTGAGACAAATGAGATAAGACCATTGTCCGATATCCCTGACGAGCTGAATTTTGAGGTAGAACAATTCAACCGAAATGTTATCACAGAAGGATTTAACCGTGCCGTATTGGAGGAAGTAAGCCTCTATTTAGACCCTACTGGCGAAGGAAAGACCCTTATTTTTGCGGTAGATGATGCCCATGCCGATCTTGTGGTGAAGATCCTCAAAGAAATCTATGCTGAGCAAGGGGTAGATAACGATGCTATCCAAAAGATAACAGGTAGCATAGGAGATAAAAAGCGGGTAGAAGAGGCAGTTAATAAGTTCAAAAACGACACTTATCCCAACATAGTGGTAACGGTAGACCTACTTACCACAGGGGTAGATGTCCCTGAAATTACCGCTTTGGTATTCATGCGTTTTGTAAGATCACGTATTCTCTTTGAGCAAATGATGGGGCGTGCTACCCGTCTTTGTCCTAAGATAAACAAGGAGAGTTTTGAGGTATATGATCCCGTGGGAGTCTTTGATTTCTTTGCAGAAGTCTCTGAAATGGTACCTATTGTAGTGAATCCCAATACCACTTTAGAAGATATCATCAATGGCTTTGAACATACTGAAGCCCCTGAGCTGATTGCCAAATATACCCAACAGCTCTTAGCTCGATTGCAACGACGAACGAAGAATATTAGCCAGCAAGATTTTGATTATTTCTGTAGCCTAAGTCAAGGGGTATCCCCTAAGGATTTTTTAGCCATCCTTAAAAATACCCCCACCGAACAGGTAAAGACTTTTATCAAAGAGAATGTAAAAGCTATTGCTTGTTTGTTCTATTCCCACCCTAAGACGGTAAAGTACAAATATATCAGTGACAAGCCAGATGAAGTACGTGAACACTATGTAGGCTATGGCAAGACCGAAAAACGCCCAAGGGACTATATAGAACAATTCTCAGCCTATATAGCCGAGAATCGCAATAAGCTCACCGCCCTGAACCTGCTCTGTACGCGCCCTTCGGAGCTTACTCGTAGTGATCTGAAGCATCTTTACCTAGAAATGGCGCAAGAGGGCTATACCCTGAAGGAGCTGAATAAGGCATGGAACAATGCCAAGAATGTAGAGATCACTGCCGACCTCATCAGTATGATACGTACCTTAGCCCTCGGCAATGCCCTTGTGGATTATAAAGTACGCTTGGACAATGCTTTTGAGAAACTTAAACAGACACACAGCTTCAATGCTATGGAAACCAAATGGCTTGACCGTATCAAGACTTTCTTAGAAAAGGAACAATATATTGAAAAAGCCGATTTTGATACAGGTGCCTTCCAAAATGCAGGCGGCTACGAGAAAATTAATAAGGTATTTAAAAACCATCTGGGGGAAATTGTAGATGAATTAAAGGAATATTTGTTTATGGGGTGATAATTAAATTTATGGATTAAAAAATACATTATGGGCAAGAATACTAAATATACTTTCATAAAGAATCAGCCTTTAGGCGAAGATTTATTTTCAAATAAATCTCAAGATAAAATAGCTACTGTTATTAGTGATAAAATAATCAAAGAACATGATTTTAAAATTATAGGAATTGATGGAGAATGGGGATCAGGTAAAAGTAATTTAGTAAAACTCATAGAAAAAAAACTTGAGATATCCCACAAGTTTTTTGTTTATGATGTTTGGGGGCATCAAGAAGATGAACAGCGAAAGTCAATATTGATAGAATTAACAGAGTTTATAAAGTCTGAATCAAACCTTGTAAAAAAGAGAAACAATTGGGATAACAAATTAAAGCTCCTTCTTGCTAAATCAAAAGAAACTAAAACTATTAATCAACCTTATTTAAGTATTGGATTCATATTTAGCTTATTGTCTATTATCTATATTCCAACTGTAAATGTCTTCAAAGATACAATGGTAGATTTTTTTGAGATCAAGAGATGGTATTGGAAACTTCTATTAGTCACTTTTCCGATACTTATTGTCATAGGAATATATCTTTGGAATCTGGTTAAGAATTGGATTAATAGAAAAGGATTCTGTAAATCATTCAAACTGTCTGCAGAAGAGACCTTTCAAGTATATACCAATAAACAAAGAGAAGAAACTAAAATAGAAACTATATCTGAAAGTGAACCTTCAGTAAGAGAGTTTCAAAAGTGGATGCAAGAAATAAATGATGATTTAAAGATACCTATTATAATAGTTTTTGATAATTTTGATAGACTACCAAAAAAACACATACTCAGTATATGGTCATCTATCCATATATTTTTTGCTGAGAATGGTTATTCAAATATAAAAGTTATTATTCCTTTTGATAGAGAACATATTCAAAACGCTTTTAAAGATCTGAATAATGGAGAAAATAAAAGCTTTGGCGAAGACTATGTCAATAAAACTTTTGATATAGTTTTCAGAGTTACAAAACCAATTATGTCTGATTGGAAAAAATTCTTTGAGGAACAATGGAAAAAAGCATTTACTGAATGTGATGAAATAGAGATGAATTTAGTAATTCAAGTGTATGAATTTCTAAATCGAAGAATTACTCCTCGTGAAATCATTTCTTTTATTAATGAAGTACTTACAATAAAGTTTTTGGATGAAAAATACAAAGAAAGGTATATTGGTATTTTTATTCTTCAGAAAGATAAAATATTAGAAAACCCTCTAAAAGCTGTTTCGGATTACAAGGAAATATTGGGAGGACTATATCATATTTACTCAAATGACAAAGAGTATCCTAAACAACTCACTGCTATTATTTATCATATTGAAGTAGATAAAGCTTTAGAACTAATTTACACACAAGAGTTGAGAGAATCAATGTTGAAAAATGATGTTCAGAAATTTAATGAAATTTGTAAAGCTGATTTCATTGATTCTATCTTCTATTCTGCAATAAAGGATGTTAGTACTTTTGAAAATCCAATTTTAGCATTAGATTCATTAGATAAAGACACCAAAGTTTCTACTCAACACATAGAACAGATATGGAGTATATTCTATGATAGAATTCTTGGAGTAGATAAACGCATGAAAGATTTAGTAATTAATGATTGGCAAATTTCTTTAATTAAGAATATTTTAGACAACAGATATCTATCAAAACTATTAGAGAATTACTTTGAATTAATAGATGATACAAATATTGAAAAATATATTGATTTAATAGACAAATTGATAAGTTGTTTTACAGAAGAAAGAGTCTTAAATAACTTAATAGAAAATGAAATATCAGAAGAAAATTATGTAAAATTAGTAGAGTATAAAGCAAAAGAATACAATAAGTATAAACTTTCAGTTGATTACAATTTACTAGATGACTATCTTTCTAAATTGGATACTGATAAAATTCTGCAACTGAAAGAAATGAGATATTTGCCGAAAGATTATGATTTCAAAAAGTATAGAGAAAAACTAAAAACAGCACTTAATAATTTCAGTAGTCAAAATAATATTCAATCCGCAAATGATATCTTGGTAAGAATAAAGGAAATTATCCGGGAAACAGGGGAACTGAGAGGAGTATTAGGTGATGATAGAATAGGTCAATTATATGCAAATCATAAAGACTCTAAATGGCGAATAATATATGAACTGATAGCAATGAGAATTGCAAGAGGAAATAGCTTTAATCCCTCTTATATAAGTTATTTTGATAATGTCCTAAACACAGAAGACACTCAAAAAGCTGATCCAATAGCCCATACTATATTAAATTACACAAGTTATGGTGATTTGTTATTATCTTCAGAATATTTAGGAAAACATCCTTTATTTAGACAAATTATTTTATTGATGTTTAAAAAATCAAATTTGGGAAAAAAAGTAAACATAATATCTCTAATAAATAAATATCAAGATATTAAGGAGGCTTTACAAATAGATGATAACAGCCTATTGAAAGAGTTAAATAAATGGAAAATAGAAAAACTTAATGTAAATACATTAGATAACGAATTTCTAAGTGATTGTTTTAAAAATGAGGAGTTAGAAATTTCTAATACTGTTTCTTCTGTATTTAATGAAGATTTTTCTAATTTAGACAAAGAGGACTATGAGAAAGTTTTTGATAACACAGGAAATGATGTACATTTTAAATTCTTCCAATATTTAAAAGATGAAAGTCTTACTCAATTGTCTTTAGATGTTTTCGAAACAAGATTTATTGAAATGTTGGAGCAAAATAGTAATATAAAAGAACAATGGTGGAATATATTAGAAAACTATGACACTAAGAATTCTTCTATTTCCATTATTAATCTATTAAAAAATATCTTAGGTAAGATAACAAATTCTAAGATTGAGTTATCATTAGAGATAACGAATAAATTACTACCTTATTTTTTCAAATATAATTTACTCACAAGTCAAAAGGATGTTTTTAGATTAGTTATTAAAAATGAATTTCTCTCTGATACAACATTCATTAAGTTGTTAATTGAAAATTCAGAAAAGCTAAAAGAATTATATAGGATAGCCTCAAAAGAGGATAAAGATGGATTCGGGAATTTATTAAATGAACAAAGGGATAGTAATGTTGATATAGATAATCTCGCTAAATCTATCGATATTAGAAGAACAAAAGAAAAATAATTCTTATTTCATCAGTAAAACCCTAAAGCAAATTATCACTATGAACAACCAAGAAATTGTAGCCAAACTGTGGGCACTGTGCAATGTGCTCCGTGATGATGGTATCACCTATCACCAATATGTAACAGAACTGACCTATATCCTTTTCCTAAAAATGGCCAAGGAAACCAATTCCGAAGGGGAAATACCTGAGGCTTATCGCTGGGACATCCTTGTGAGCAAAGACGGTATAGAACTAAAGAAGTTCTATAAAGAGCTATTAGAACACTTGGGCGAACAGTGCCGAGGGAGGATTCAGGAAATCTATGCAGGGGCTAAATCCAATATAGAAGAACCTAAAAACTTGGAGAAAATCATCAAGACCATTGATGCTCTTGATTGGTATTCTGCCAAAGAAGAAGGCTTGGGTAACCTCTATGAAGGTTTGCTGGAGAAGAACGCCAATGAAAAGAAATCAGGGGCAGGACAGTACTTTACCCCTCGTGTACTCATTGATGTAATGACGGAACTCACCCATCCGCAAGCTGGCGAACGCTGTAATGATCCTGCTTGTGGTATCTTTGGTTTTATGATTGCCGCTGACCGATATATCAAAGACCAGACTGATGACCTTTTCTCTCTTTCGCAAGAGGTGCAAGAGTTCCAGATCAATGAGGCTTTCTCAGGAGGCGAATTGGTGCATGAGACCCACCGCTTGGCACTGATGAACGCCATGCTGCACGATATCAAAGGGCATATACAGCTTGGTGATACGCTTTCCTCCTTAGGTAAGCAGATGACAGGCTATGATGTGGTACTGACCAATCCCCCCTTTGGCACCAAGAAAGGGGGCGAACGTGCGACCCGTGACGACCTCACCTTTCCTACTTCCAACAAACAGCTGAATTTTTTACAACATATCTACCGCAGTCTTAAAAAAGGCGGACGTGCTGCCGTAGTACTCCCCGACAATGTACTCTTTGTAGATGGCGATGGCGAACGTATCCGCAAAGACCTTATGGAAAAGTGCAACCTACATACCGTCCTGCGCCTACCTACGGGGATTTTCTATGCCCAAGGGGTCAAGACCAATGTACTCTTCTTCGAACGAGGTCTTTCGGACAAAGGCAATACCCAAGAGATTTGGTTCTATGACCTACGTAGCAATATGCCTAACTTCGGGAAAACCAATCCCCTCAAGCGGGAACACTTTGACGAGTTTGTACAGTGCTATCAGCGTGACGACCGCCATAAGCGCCAAGAAACCTATAGTGAGGAAAATCCCCAAGGCAGATGGCGCCGATACACCTATGAGGAAATCTGTGCCCGTGACAAAACAAGCCTTGATCTGAGCTGGATACGTCAGGGAGAAGAAACCGAAGACATCCCCTTGAGCGAACTCATAGCCACTATGGAGGAAAAAGCAGCCAAAATCACTGAGGCTATTGCACAACTAAAAACCATTATGGGAAATGAGTAGTCCAAAGAAACCTAAAGACATGCTAAGGGCTTCTGTAGCGGAGTATTTGACCTTTGTTACCGCTACCGGAGAGAGCAATATCCAAAGCCTTTATGCCGACGAGAATGTATGGCTTTCCCAAAAAATGATGGGACTACTCTATGGCGTAGATGTGAGAACCATCAATTATCATTTACAAAAGATATTCTCTGACAATGAGTTAGCAGAAAATTCAGTTATCCAAGATTTTCGGATAACTGCCGATGATGGGAAAACCTATAATACCAAACATTATAATCTATCAGCGATTATTGCCGTAGGCTACAAGGTCAATTCAGAAAGGGCGGTACAGTTCCGCAAATGGGCTACGCAAATCATAGAAGAATTTACTATCAAGGGCTTTGCCATGGATGATGAGCGCCTGAAAAACGATGGAACCCTGCTGGGAAAGAAGTATTTCGAGGAACAGCTACAGCGTATAAGAGAGATACGCCTGTCCGAACGCAAGTTCTATCAGAAAATCACTGATATTTACGCTACTTCCATTGATTATGATCCCAAAGCCTCTGCCACCCAACGTTTTTTCGCTACAGTACAGAACAAACTACATTGGGCAATTCACGGACATACCGCTGCCGAGGTCATTTACGAGCGTGCCAATGCCGAAAAGCCCCACATGGGACTGACCTCTTGGAAGGATGCCCCTGAAGGGAAAATCTATCCCTTTGATGTAGTTGTAGCCAAGAACTACCTTACTGAAGAGGAGATGGCGCAGCTACAGCGCTTAGTCTCTGCCTACTTGGATATGGCAGAAGATATGGCGCTGAGGCATATCCCGATGACCATGAACGATTGGGAAATACGCCTGAACCGCTTTTTAGAATTTGCCGACCGAGAGGTCTTACAAGACGCTGGTAAAATCACCGCCGAGATCGCCCATACCCATGCCTTAGCGGAGTTTGAAAAGTATCGTATCGTACAAGACCACCTTTTCCAATCGGATTTTGATAAATTTCTTGAATTATGAACACTAAGCAAATACGACAAACCATATTAGACCTTGCCATACGAGGGGAGTTAGTCCCCCAAGACCCCTCCGATGAGCCTGCCTCTGTGCTCTTGGAGCGTATCCGTGCAGAGAAAGAGCAACTTATCAAAGATAAAAAGTTCAAACGAGATAAAAAAGACAACGAACCGATTGATGAAGTCCCCTTTGAACTTCCAGAGGGATGGGAGTGGTGTAGGTTGGGGGAGATAATAATTCTCCTATCGGGACAAGATTTAAATTACAAAGAATGTAATGAAACTCAACAGGGCATTCCTTATATAATAGGAGCAAGTAATTTCCATAATGGAAGGTTAAACATAAATAGATGGACTGAGTTTGGAAAGAATATTGCTGAAAAAGGAGAAATTTTAGTTACTTGTAAAGGAACCGTTGGAGAAATGTCAATTTTAGAAATTGATAAAGCCCATATTGCAAGACAAATAATGAGTATAAAGGCAATTCTTTGTTATCAAAAATATATCTTATATTTCTTGTCTTTCAGAATAAAAGATCTAAAAGAAAAAGCGAGCGGTTTAATTCCTGGTATTAGTAGAGAGGATTTACTATATCAAATTATTCCCCTCCCTCCTCTTGCCGAACAACATCGTATTGCCCAAAAAGTAGAACAGCTGCTCGCCATTGTAGATACTATTGAGCAACTTCAAGAGGAGCTCAAAGCCCTTGTCAAACAGACCAAAAATCAGGTACTCAACTATGCCATAGCGGGCAAACTCACTCATCAAGACCCTAATGATGAACCTGCGGAAGCACTTCTTAAGCGTATAGGCAAAACAACTACAACTGCTGCTGATACCCCTTATGAGAAGTTGCCTGAGGGGTGGGTGTGGTGTCAAGGAAATCAAATTTTGAATACAATGAAATCTCAAAAGCCTTCAGGTGAAAAATTTAATTATATAGACATTGCTTCTATAGATAATAGACAAAACAAAATTACTGAGGTAAAAACTATAGCTGTAACTGAAGCCCCAAGTAGAGCCAGTAGGAAAGTGAAATTTGGTGACACCTTATTTTCTATGGTTAGACCTTATCTGAAAAATATAGCTTTTGTAGATGAAGAATACTCAAACTGTATAGCTTCAACAGGCTTTTATGTGTGTAGTCCTAATGAAGCTCTGTTTCCTAAGTATTTATTTTATCTGATGGTGTCTGATTATGTAGTTCAGGGACTGAATAAACATATGAAAGGAGATAATTCACCCTCAATTAACAATGAAGATATAACAAATTTTATTTTCCCTCTCCCCCCTCTTGCAGAGCAATATCGTATAGTTGAAAAAATAGAAAGTTTTTTTGCCTCCTTTGACCAAATAGAAAAAGAATTAGCATAGAGCATAAATACAATAAGGGGCAAATTGCCTCACATACTTGCTTGCGCAACTTTGCCCCTACAGCTTACCAATTGACAATGGTATCTACAATGGCTTGCTGCTCGCTGGCAGTACGCCTGACATAGATACGAGTGGTCTCAATACTTTCATGCCCCATCAGGTCGGCAAGGAGTGTAAGATCATTGAAACGCTCTAAGAAGTTCTTAGCAAACCGATGTCTGAAAGAGTGAGGATATACCACTTTAGGATTAAGCTGATACTTATGGGCAAAGACCTTGAGCTGCTGGGCAATTCCTCTTGGGGTGATACGTTTGCCAAAGCGATTGAGGAAGATATAGCCTGAAGTAATTCCCTTTGCCTTAAGCCATAGGCTACTTTCCTCTCGCAAGAGCTTAGGAATGTATAAGCGGCGTACCTTTCCGCCCTTGCTATAAAGATCCAAATAACCTTGGGTGAGGTGTTCTGCTTTTATCTGAATTAGCTCACTCACACGAGCTCCGGTAGCGGTGAGAAACCATACGAGAAAATACCAATGCTCATACCCTTCCTTTTTGAGCTGTGCCTTTAGGAACAGATAATCCGCATGACTAATCACATGCTCTAAAAAGTTCTTTTGCTGTACCTTTACAAAGGACATCTTCAGAGAGCCTTTCTTGACAAAGTCTAAGTACTTGTTGATAGCTTGCAAACGTAGGTTGACAGTTTGAGCTTTGTACTTATCCAACAGGAAACTTTTGTAAGCCATCAGGTTAGGCTTGTTGATAATAGGGTATTTTTCTAAGAAATACCTCACTGTCCACACATACGAGTCTATCGTATTGGGTGCTAAGTTGCTTTTCAGTAGAAAAGACTTGAATTGTTCTATCATTTCTTTAAAATTTAGAAATGATAATAAACGAACTTTTTACAAATTACTTTCTAACACCAATCAACAAATTAAAAACATTTATACAATCTAATTTGTCAAGACGCAATAAATTGCGTCTCTACGAAAAACTACACTAAGTAAGGAGTTATCTTAGCCAGCGTTAGGGTAGAGACGCAATTTATTGCGTCTTAGAAAGTTAATAAATAACATTTTAACTATTGATTTGATTTTCTATCGTATCTAGAAAAGAAAAATATGTTTCTATTCTTTCAACTATACGGTGTTGTTCGGCAAGAGGAGGGAGAGGAATAAGAATCTTGCTAAAGGCACTTGCTGAAAGTTCTTGAAAAGTGGTACCTGAGGCAAGAAGTTTTATTCTTTCCTTCTCTGCTAAAAGAAAATAGTATACAAATTCTTCTGACATATTTATAGAAAGAGATAGGCTTTTAAAACCTTGATTAGTAGATAAAGGTCTATCAGCTATTACTACGTAGCCGATAGGCGCCCTTGTTGAAAATAAAATAGATCCTTTAGGAATTAATTTAGCAGAAGAATTATCTAAACCTAACTGTGTGATATTACGCTTTCCTTGAGCTATATACTTATCTGAATAATTGCTTAAATCAGCTGGAGTAATCCAAGAAATTTCTCCATTCCAATATTCCTCAATGGAAGTGGAGGGAGTACCTCCTCCGATTATCTCACCTATATCCCCCAGCCTACACCACGCCCACCCCTTGGGCAACTTCTCATAAGGGGTATTATGGCTACAAACGAAATCTGTTTGGTCATATTATGACCGAGTACTACTCGCTGATATTCTCAAAATCAGTCCAGAAGTTAGGGTAGGATTTTTCTACCACTTCTCCCTTTTCGATCGTAAGAGGGACTTTCAGGCAGAGGGGGGCAAAGGCCATAGCCATACGATGATCTCCGTAGGTAGCTATGGAGACATTGCGGGCTATCTTGCGAGGAACCCCTATCCATATTTCCCCTTGAGAGATGTGTACCTCTCCGCCAAGTTTCGTAATCTCATCTCGCAGCGCTTCTAATCGATTGGTTTCCTTGATATTGAGAGTGTGTAAGCCACTAAGGAAACACTCTACCCCCAAGCCAAAGCAAGTGACAGCTATGGTCTGGGCTATATCCGGACAATCCATCAGGTTATAGGAGAAAATAGTAGAGAAGTCGTCCCGTTCCTTGATCAGCTGTATCTTATCCCTCCAGAAGATGGTCTTTACCCCAAAGCTCTGGTAGATGTCGGCCAAGATACGGTCTCCCTGTAGGCTTTCCTTCTTATAATGATTTAGGAATAGGGAAGTACCTACCTCACTGAGAGCTATCATGCTATAGAAGTATGAAGCAGAGCTCCAGTCGGGCTCCACTACAATAGTTTGTGCCTCTACCTCAGGGGTGTGGTATACGGTGATGATATTATCCTCCAGTACTGCTTCTATCCCCAATTGGTTCAAGAGAGCGAGGGTCATCCTCAGGTAGGGTAGGGAAGTGATCTCTCCCTCCAAGTGTAGGGTGAGTCCCTTGGGGAAGGTGCTCCCTACTAAGAGCAGGGCGGAGAGGTATTGGCTGCTGACATTGGCTTTGATGGTCAGCTCTCCACCTTCTATATGTTTTCCTGTTATGGATAGGGGAGGGAAGCCCTCTGTAGAAAGGTAGTCGATAGAAGCTCCTAACTGACGTAGTGCCTCCACCAGAATACCTATAGGACGCTGTTGCATACGCTCCGAGCCTGTCAGTACCACCTTGCGGTCAGTGCAGCAGGCATAGTAAGCTGTAAGGAAGCGCATAGCCGTACCGGCGTCTCCTACATTGATTTCCTCTCCCAGAAGGTGCAATCCTCGCGACATCATGTCTGTATCCTTCGAGGGGGAGATATTTTCTATTTCTAAGGAAGGAAAGAGTTGCTTGAGTAGTAGTAGTCGGTTGCTCTCACTCTTTGAGCCTCCTATATTCAGGGTAAGTTGGTTGTTGTTTTTTAAGCGTTTTTTCTTTAGACGAATATCCATGTTATATCTTAGAGGGCGCAAAATTACAAAAACATTCTAAAAAAAGGGCGTTAAAAAAACAGTTTTTGGCTATAAATTAACTTTTTTAACGTGCATGAGCGTTTCCCTGCGTAAGAGGAGTGTTTTGAGCTGCCATTCAGAACATAGTTTGTGTAGATCGTAAGGCAATACCCCTGACCTGAGGGCATATTAGGAGAGATTAAAAAAGATTCAGAGAGGAAGGAGTCATAAAGGACGAAAAATAAAATAAAAGCATAAAACATTTCTTCCTTTCTATTATTTTCCTTACCTTTACCCCCTCATTTGAGTGAGGGATGAAAAGTGAAAAATGTTATTGCTCACACAACTTTACCTAAATAAATAATAAGCACAACCTATAAAAAATGCACCAACTATAGGTAAATGACCATTCAACAATAAATCATTAATTATTAATCATTGATCATTAATCATTAAAGTAGATGAAATGGCTTGAAAAATTATTCAAAGGAGCTTTTTCCGAAGCACCTTCTGAAGTATATGAAGGAAAGAATAGCGATCTCCCTATTGACGAAGCGTTTGTAAACAACTTCAAGAATAAAGGAGGTATCTTTATCTACATAGAGAATCCAATAGAGCTCCCTAATATATTACAAACGATACTCTTGGACAAGGGCGCTGACAGCCTTGTCTTTTCGCACAATGAGCAGGTAGAAGCCTTGTTTTCGGCTGTACCTCATACTTTTTTTACCGATGATGACCAAGAAGCTACCCACTTTCTCACTGATTGTGAGTACTTAGTGGCCGAGGAAGGGTCTCTGTTATTTTCTTCCCGACAGCTGGGGCAGAAGCACTTGGACGAACTTCCTCAGAACCTTGTGGTAGTGGCCAAAATAAGCCAGATTGTCGCCACGCTCTTCGATGCTATGGGAGGACTCAATAGGCAGACACAGCAGAACCGCCCCAACAATATCCGTACTCTTAGGGCTTTTTTGCCTCCTAAGGAAAAAGATTCCATTCTCTATGAGAATTGTTATCGAACCACTTACTTACTTCTCTTAGAAGATCTAAATGCCAACGAATGAACGAACTATTAAAGCGTAGTATCACAGGAATCTTGTATGTATTCCTTCTTCTTACTGCCATTATGCTCTCCAATGCTGAGGCTTTTGGCTTTCTCTTCCTTGTCTTTGGACTTATTTGTCTTTACGAATTCAAGAGGTTGGTACGCCTCTCCAGTAGTGCCGTCTACTTGGCTTTTCTGTGCTTGTGGTGGTGCTTCAATTATCTGATCCCAATGGAGGGTTTCAGTAATAATTTTGTAGTATACCTACTACTTTTGGCAGTGATTTCCACCGATGTATACTTAGGCTTCTACCTCTACAGGCATGAGGCAGTGAGCTATACCCAATGGCAGAAATTCCTCTTAGCCCTGCTCTATGTAGGGGGAGGATGTCTTTTTATCTCACTGCTCTATAAGGTGGAGATATACAAGAACGAACAAGAGATTACAGCCACGTCTTTTGCTTTTTGGGAGTTTTCCCAATGGCAGTTCTCTGAGGCTTTTTCAGAGGCGCAACACACTATGATAGCCCTTTTGGCGATTATCTGGGCAAGTGATAGCTTCGCCTATGTATCAGGGAGGTTTTTGGGGTGCACCAAGCTCTTCTCCTCTGTCTCGCCTAAGAAGACCGTAGAGGGCTTCGTAGGAGGCTTTGTAGGGGCGCTATTGGTGGCAGCATGGCTTTCCCTTTATAGCAACAAAGAGCTGTGGAAGTGGTTGGTTATTGCGGCAGTACTGGTCGTGGCGGGCACTTTGGGCGACTTAGTCGAATCCAAGTTCAAGCGTGTAGCCGGCAAGAAGGACAGTGGCACCATCCTCCCCGGTCATGGAGGATTGCTCGACAGGCTTGACAGTCTGATCTATGCCTCTCCTTTTGCATTTGTTACTATTTTGATACTCTCTTATTTCTAAGAGTCCCCTTTGAGAAAGACAAGGAAAGCAACGGGTCTCACACTCTTTCTATGTCACAACCTTGCAGGAATAAAGGGAAAGTGAAAATTGTTGTCTTTTTGCTTGTTTATTCTCATAAAAATACGTACCTTTGCTTGTCAGTTGTCAGTGAACAGTGAACAGAGGTCAGTGAACAGAGGTTGCCTAATAACTAACGACTAACCTAAGCTATTTAAATAAAAAAAATAATAATGGACGTACAAAAGATTATGGCCTCATTGGAGGCAAAGCACCCAGGAGAAAAAGAGTACTTACAAGCAGTACATGAAGTGTTGGAATCAGTACACGATGTGTACAACCAGCATCCAGAATTTGCTAAGGCAAAAATCATCGAACGTATTGTAGAACCTGATCGCATCCATACCTTCCGTGTGGATTGGGTAGATGACAAGGGAGAGGTACAATCCAACCTTGGCTACCGTGTGCAGTTCAATGCTGCCATAGGTCCTTACAAAGGAGGTATCCGCTTCCACAAGGCAGTGAATCCTTCTATGCTTAAGTTCTTAGGCTTCGAACAAACCTTCAAGAATGCGCTTACTACCCTACCTATGGGAGGTGCTAAGGGAGGATCAGACTTCGATCCTACTGGCAAGTCCGATGCGGAAATCATGCGCTTCTGCCAGGCCTTCATGCTCGAATTGTGGAAATACATAGGTCCTGATACCGACGTACCTGCAGGCGACGTAGGGGTAGGAGGCCGTGAGATAGGCTATATGTACGGTATGTACAAAAAATTGGCACACGAATACAATACAGGGGTACTCACAGGAAAGGGTATCAACTGGGGAGGCTCCCTTATCCGTCCAGAAGCGACAGGGTATGGAGCTCTTTATTTTGTAGATCATATGCTCAAAAAGCTCGGTCGCGATATCAAGGGACAGCGTGTGGTAGTTTCTGGTTTCGGAAATGTGGCTTGGGGAGCTTCAGAAAAAGCAACCCAACTTGGTGCTAAAGTAATCGGTCTCTCTGGACCTGATGGTTGTGTAGAAGTACCTGGAGGTATGACTCAAGAGATGATCGACTACCTACTTGAGCTCCGCGCTTCTAACCGCAATATCGTAGCACCTTTCGCTGAAAAATTTGCGAAAGAAAGTAAGTTCACCGCAGGTAAAAAAGCATGGGTGATCCCTTGTGATATAGCCTTGCCTTGTGCTTTCCAAAACGAATTGGATGGAGACGATGCCAAGACGCTTATCGCTAATGGAGTAAAACTCGTAGCAGAGGTGTCCAACATGGGTTGTACTCCTGAGGCTATCAAAGCTTTCCAAGATGCTAAGTTGCCTTTTGCTCCAGGTAAGGCTGTCAATGCCGGTGGGGTAGCTACTTCTGGTTTGGAAATGACTCAGAACGCTGCTCACCTTTCTTGGACTTCCGAAGAGGTAGATGCTAAGCTACACCAGATCATGGAGTCTATCCACAATGCTTGCCTCAAGTACGGACAAGAAGAAGGATATATCAACTATGTAAAAGGAGCTAATATCGCTGGATTCATGAAAGTAGCCCATGCGATGCTCGACCAAGGGGTCATATAATTGTTTTTGTTAAATAAGCAGAGGCTGTCTCGACTATGAGGCAGCCTCTTTTTTGTTTCTGACTATTGGAAAAGCGCCCACCATTCTTTCTGACTATATGAGATGGATTGAATGAGTGATTTAGTACACCACAAAGATAATATTTTATTCCCATCTCACAAAATTATTTTACTACCCTTCCGTTTCCAAATCCTTTAGATAAGTTTACAATACGTTTAACAGCTTTGAGCTTTCTTTCTTGGAAAATAGTTGTACTTTTGCCCCAAATTTTTTTCATAAAACACTGAGATTTAATCGTTAAAGTAAAATAAATTGATGGAAAAATTCCTAATGAATGTGGAATATTACTATGAATTGTTTCAAATCAATAGTTTATTCCTGAAAATATTATACACCTTGGTTTTTATCCTCTCGTGCCTATGTGCGTATAATATTCTTTTTCTTATCAAAAAGCACTTCAAGCGACGCAAGACACAGCGGAGAGTAGCCTATCTCCGCCGAGAGTATTTTGAGAGAATCAAAGAAATTCTCCTTACCGAGCAGGTCTTCGGCAGTAGTGATTTTCATAACTATTTGGGAGTTAGCTCTTATGACAATGGATTCAAGCGGGAGCTGACCAACCTTATACTGGAGATCATCGACACATATCCCCAGGTGAACAAGAAGAACTATGAACTACTCATGGAGGAGCTCAAGCTCAAAAAATTCTGGGAAGAGGAACTCCTCAAAGGCTCTAAAAAACGTAAAGAAAGAGCTTTGCGCAAGATAAAGGGGCTGAACCTGGTCATAGCCGAGTCGGTGATTATTCCTATGACTACCATCAAGAACTCTATCCTGAGAAGGAAAGCCCGTAGCTTGTACATATATATCAGTAAGAATAACCCCTTCAAGTTCTTCGACAATGATTTCGATGACCAATTTTCCGAATGGGACAATATCGAGATCCATGAGATCCTGAGCAAGAAACCACAGGAAACGATCCCTAATTTCATCCATTGGGTACAGAACCACTCGGCAGGCGAGGCACTCAAGTCGTTCCTAGTCTACGAGATGGGGTGTTATGGTCAAAAGGAGGCTTCGCCTTACTTGCTCAAGATGATCGAAAGCAGTGGTATGAAGCTCCGCCAACAGATTATCAGAACCTTAGGGGTCTTGCAGTACAAAGAAGCAGCTACTTTCCTTATGGGGATATACCCAGTACAACCCTCTTTCATTCAGGAGGAAATCCTCAAGACCTTAGGAGAGTTTGCTCAAGAGGATTCCCTACCTTTTGTGGAGAATGCTGTAGTGACCACCCACAATGTGGAGACAAAAATGCAAGGGCTCTATACCCTATTGTGCTTCGGGGAGTCTGGAAAGGCTATCTTCGAGCGACTAAAAGCACAGGCCAAGCCTCAGGAACTCTTGGCTTTTGAGCATGTGGAAAACCCTCTAAACCAAAGAACGCTATAGAAAATGGAACTACTCTATGATATTTTTCAGGTATCGGTACTGATCTATTCGATCATGATTCTTCTGTGCATCGGTGCACAGGTGCTCATGGCGCGCCAGAACTTGCGAAATAACAAGTGGAAATATACGGATCTAGACCTCACTACGCTAAAGAACTCACCCTTGGCGCCGGGGATTTCTATTGTGGCACCAGCCTATAACGAACAGACAACTATTATTTCGAATGTGAACTCGCTTCTCTCGTTGGACTATCCTAAGTATGAGGTGGTTATCGTCAATGATGGGAGCAAGGACAGGACACTGGAGCTACTGATAGAAGAATATGAGCTAGAAGAAACGCCCTTTATGTATATAGAGCGTATCAAAGCCTCGCCCGTAAAGCGTATTTTCAAGTCCAAAAACCCCAAATATGCCAAGCTTACCGTAGTGGACAAGGTCAATGGAGGTACCAAGGCCGATGCTTCCAATGCAGGAGTCAATGCTTGTAGGTACCCTTATATGCTCAATACGGATGTAGATTGTGTATTGGCCAAGGATGCCCTGTTGCGGATGATTATGCCTTTCCTCAAATCATCGGTACGAGTGATAGGGGTAGGAGCTACCCTGCGTATGAGCAATGGTTGCGAGATGGAAGATGGAAAGCTCGTACGTGTAAGCCCTCCTAAGTCTTTCTTTCCCGCTTTCCAAGAAATCGAGTATTTGCGTTCCTACTTGGTAGGAAAAATGGGTTGGTCGGTGATCAATGGGGTGCCCAATATATCTGGGGGCTTAGGCCTTTTTGACAAGGAAATACTTATCAATGCAGGGGGGTATGATCCGGCATCCTTTGCCGAGGATATGGATATGGTCACTCGTATGATCGTCTATATGAGGGATTTCAATTACGATTATCGCATCGTGGAGATTCCCGATACATGTTGCTGGACGGAGGGGCCACCGAACTATTCGGTTATGTACAAGCAGCGCACCCGCTGGGCTCGTGGGCTGTTCCAATTCTTTATGATCTACCGCAAGTACTTGTGGAACTACAAGTATGGGCGCTTGGGACTGGTGACTATGCCCTATATGTTCCTCTTCGAATTCTTAGCACCACTTATTGAAATAGTCGGCTGGGGAACACTTATCTACCTACTTATCATAGGGAAAATGAACTATACGAATGCCCTTCTGATCTTTGGAACTATTTACCTTTTTGGACTGATGGTCTCCTCCTCGGCTATTGTTTTTGACTATGTCACCAAGCAGCATTACAAGAGGCTCAGGGAGTATTTTCGACTGTTTGCCATCACCCTGATAGAACCCTTTACCTATCACCTGCTGATAGTCTATTTCAGTATTCGAGGGTATATCAGTTTTTTATCCAAAAAAAACTTCGAATGGGGGGAAATGACCCGCAAGGGGATTGATAAGAAGAAGCAGCAACCTGTAGCGGTTCAAAACTAAAAAATGCAAAAGATGAAAATGACAAAAATATATAGTGTACTGCTGCTCCTGCTTCCATGTATCTCGGTTGTAGCACAGGATAAGAAGGAGCTCAAGCTGATTGATAGTTACTTCAAAGAAGGGCAGTATGAAGAGGCTAAGAAGCTGTTGGATAAGAATATAACTCAGTATCCTAAGAATGGGGATATTCAGTTCTACATGGGGAAGTACTACTACCAAAAGCAAGACAATGACAAGGCACGCTACCACTTGCTAAGGGCGCTGGATGAGCTTCCTAAGCATGTGGCAGCCAAGGAGATCTTGGCCAGTATCGAGACCACACAGAAGCATTATTCCAGTGCGATATGCTACGTGAATGAGCTGCTGGAGACCCGCCCCTATGACGCCGAACTCTGGCGCAAGAAGATTGCCCTTTATCGCCTACAAGGCAATGATATAGAGGCAAATCGCTTGCTCAAGCGCATCCGAGTGATCTACCCTCAGGATGAGCAGTTCAGAAAGGATTACCTCTACTCCCTTCAGGTGCAGTCTTCCCAAGAGAAAAAGAAAGGAAATATAGAGGAAGCCATCAAGATGGAGCAAGAGACCCTCCGCCTGAATCCTAAGGATGAAGAGGCATATCTCACCCTGACCAATACATACCTCCTCTCGGGGGACAAGGAGAAGGCACTGACATATGTGAATCGAGGCTTGCAGAACTTGCCTAATAACCAAGAGCTTATCAATCGAAAAATAGGTATTCTCTCTGAGATGAATCGTCCGGTGGAGGCGGTAGAGTTTATCCAACAGGAAATGAAAAAGGGCAATAAGTCCCCTCAGATGCTCAAGAATTACAATGACTTGCTTGCTCAGGCGGCTCTCTACCAAAACCAGTCCGACCCCTATGTGCTCTATGGCAAGCTCTATGAGAACAACCCCTCCAATGCGGAGGCACTGGACTACCTTATCAATAATTCCCTGACCAAGGGCTACTATACCGATGCTGCTGTATATATAGAAAAGGGTATCAAAAGCCGCGGACGTACCAAGGATCTGTTGTCTAAGAAATACACCTACCTTATGCTCTCTGGGCAGGATAAGGAGGCATATAAGGTCTTGGAGGAGCTTTTCTCGAAGTATCCCAACGATGCGGATATACGAAATAACTACCTACAATACCGCTATAACCGAGGGCAGCAGTTGGCACAACAAGGGCGCTATACCGAGGCCATCCCCGATTTGCAATGGGTGGCTGCACAGCCGTCCTTCGAGTGGCGAGAGGATGCTATCGCTGCCCTATATGGAGCCTATCTCAATAATCATCAGTATGACAAGGCTTTAGAACAGGCAGAGCTCCTTATCCAGCAATATCCTCAGAGCAAGGGAGGCTACCTAAGAAAAGCAGCAGCACTATCCGCCCTGAGGCAGTATCCGCAGGCCTTGGAGATCTATGAAAAACTCATAGGGGAAAGTGATGCCAAGGATAACGACCTCTATATCAGTGGCTATGAGGAAACGGCTTTGGCTTATATCAAGTACCTCAATGAAAAGGGAGATGCTACCACTGCCTATGAGCAACAGAAAAAACTGATGACGCTCAAGGAAAATAGCAATCAAGGACTTAGGTATATTGTGGCGACTTCTTCCCTGCTGAAAAAGGAAGATGAAGTACTGAGCTATGCCCAGAAGGGAAAGGCTCTCTATCCAGATGATTTTTACTTTGTAGAACAAGAGGCCTATGCCTACACCCGCACCGATAGACCTCAGGAAGCAATAAATGCTTTAGAGCCTTACCTTGAGAAATATGCTTATAACAAAGACCTTTCCAAGGCCTACGCTGAAGCGGCTGAGAAGCAGGCGCAAAAGGAGTATAAGCAAAGGGATTATGACCAAGCACAGCACACCTTGCTCAAGGCACTACAGTATGACCCCCTGAACAAGGATTTGCAGTATGAGCGAGGACGTATATTCGAGGGGCAAAAGCAGTATGATAGCGCCTACTATTACCAGCGACAGTTCAATCCGTCCTTGGTGGAACTCGCTGAGTTCAAAAGGCATCTGAACTACCTCAAGTACAAAACGTACAAAAATGAAATGCAATTCTCCTACCAACAGAACCAGCTGAAGGATACCAAGCTACCAGGCATATTCACTGGCCTATACCATAGGTATCAGCCTAAGAATACTTATACTTTGGGGCTTTCCTCATCGGGGAGGGCAGACAAGCGTGCTTTCCAAGGACAAGTAGGATGGACACATATTGTCAATTACAAGTGGTATTTCGATATAGATGCAGCACTCTCCAATCATTACTTTCCGGAGTATATGGGGAATGTTACCCTATACAGAGCCTTGCGCAATGAGTGGGAAGCCCAAGTAGGGGCAGGGTATAAGAAACTCCGCAGTGCGGATACACCACAGCTTATTCAAGCACACTTGGGGGCAACCAAGGTATTGGACGATTTCTCTTTCTTGGTCAAGCTCACGGGAGTATCTTTTAATAACAGTCTGTATTACAACACTTTTGGAAGAATACAGTATGACCTCTTGGACAAGCGTAGCTTCTTGGCAATCTTCGGAGGGGTAGGCTCTGCTCCAGTTGATGAGATTCTCAATTACCAACTCTATGGACAGTTCTCCACCACCAATGCCAACTTCGGAGGAATGGCACAGTATATGCTCGTGGACAAGGTGGCACTATCCCTTTCTGGGGTATGGTACAACTACTACAATGGGGTAGATTATAGTGATCTGTATAACCTAATCTTTGGAATAAATGTTTCGTTTTAGTATAGTAACCCTTTATTTTCTCCTGTTGGGCACCTGTCAGAGCAATGCCGAGAGTACGGCCGCAGCTGCTGAGGTACCTATCTCTCTCAGGGCGAAGGGCTATGCTATCTCCACGCAACCCCATGCCTCCGCCATAGATGAAAAATGGGCACAGTACTTCTATGATCATCTCAAAAATAGAGTAACCGATCGCCAGCGGGTGCTCTTGGCAAGTTCTCAGAAGGATTATCTCACCCTGAAAGTAAAGGTGGACACTGCCCTCTCCACCGACTATTGTCTGAAAAATGATGGGCAACAGTGGCTGCTTACCGCCCGAACGGAGCGAGCCCTCCAGTGGCTGATATACCAAATGATAAAGCGCATCAGCGAAGACGATCCTTCGGTAGAGGCGCCCGACCTGAACCCATCTATCATCAATCTCGGTAAGGGCTGTGCTTCTTTTGCCTTTACTTACCGTGAACCACATTTCCTCCCTAATCTAAACCAAGAATATAACCAAATCTATAACACCCACAATGTAGAAATAGATTGGGGTCTATGGGGGCACAACCTCTCTAAAGTGATAGACAAGAACAACAAGGATCTCTATGCTACGGTAGAGGGCAAGCGCAATGAATCCCAGCTGGACTTTGCCTCCGATGCCCTTTACCAAGAAGTAGAGCACTACATCATAGACAACTTCGGTGCAGAACCCCCTATGAAGTTTGTCATCATGCCCAATGATAACCCTATAGTGAGTGATACCCCTAAGAATAAATCATTGGGGAGTACCCCCACCAATGCCACCCCTTCGGTGAGTTATCTGGTCAATAAGCTTGCCAAGCGCTTTCCTAAGCATACTTTCTATACCTCCGGCTATCGCACCACCCGCACCCCTCCCACGGAGAGATTGGCCGATAATACGGGAGTGATTATAAGCACTATCGACCTACCCAAAGGGATAGCCCTGCCCAGTGGTAAAGCTACAGAAACCTTCTATCATACCCTTTCACAATGGAAGGCTAAGACGAATGACCTATACCTATGGGACTATGCTTGTGATTTCGACGATTACTTCACTCCTTATCCTATCCTAAAGGGGTTCCAAAAGCAGTTGAAGGTATTCAAGGAGAAAGGCGTCAAAGGAGTATTTGTCAATGGAAGTGGTTATGATTATAGCACCTTCGCCGATGTGCAGACCTTTGTCATCACCTCTTTGCTCATAGATGAGACCCTCTCGGTGGACGAGCTGGTTACTCGATTCTTCCGACAATACTATCCTGTATCAGGGGCAGAACTAACCGCCTATTATCTTTCCTTGGAGAATGCCCAACAGCAGCAAAGCAAACCCCTACAGTCCTATGGGAATTTCGCCCATGCTCAGGAGACTTATCTCGATCCGGCACAGTTTGTGAACTTCTATGATAAGCTATCTACGCTACGCTTCGAGGCACAAGGGGAGGAAAGCAAAGCCTTAGAGAAGCTCTATGCAGCACTTAGCTTTACCCGCCTACAGCTCGCCTATAGGCAGGGATATAGTAGCTATGGCTTTGCCCAGCGCCAAGCAAATACCCTACAGCCACGCCCTGAGGTGCAACAGTGGCTCGCTGCCTTAGCCACTAGCGAAAAATACAAGGAAATGGCACGCTATCAGGAAGAAGAGAAAGGCTCCGTCAAGGGCTATATAGAGCAATGGAATAGCTTGCTTGCACGGGCTGATTTCCAAAACTTGCTCTTAGGAAAGCCCTTGCAAGTACAGTGTACCTTGGACGAAGACTACCAAGACCTCTCCCCCCTTACCGATGGGGTAGAGGGCTTTCCTTTGGATTATCATATCGGTTGGGTGATTAATTCCGTAGATGACCTGAAGGTACAGCTTCCCCCCGAAGCTAAAAAAGCAAAAAAAATAGCCCTTACTTTCCTGCAGGATGAAAAGAGCCGCTTCTATATGCCGACAAAAATAGAGATTTACAAAAATAGTAAGCTCTATAAGACAATGCTCCCACCCCCGCAAGCAGGGGTACTCGCTCGTACTCTTACGACAGATATAGACCTGAGCGATAGTGATGTAACCCAAGTACGGATCTATAGGAATAGGACTAACGAACGTAACTTGTTAGCCAATTCTGAGATTCGCCTAATTCCTTAATTTCTAAAACCCTTTAATCCTAAAACAATGAGATTTTTACTGATATATCTATCTTTTGCAAGTCTTTTCTTAGCGAGCTGTCGTGATGCTTCAGAGCTATATCCACCTACCTCCATAGAGATTATGGACCCTGTGCGCCATTATTACCCTGTAGTACAAGGCGAGAAGTTTGAGATTAATATCAATATCAAGAATACAGGAAAACATTTTCTCAAAATCACCGATGTACAAACTTCCTGTGGCTGTATGGCAGTAGATAAAAATGCTATAGGCCTTATCCGAGCAGGGGAGATAGGGACAATTAGGATTGTTAATGATAGCAAGAAAAATATAGGCTATGTCAAGCACTTTATTAAGATCTATGGCAATATCCCCGATGGAGAAGCAGAGGTAATATTTGACTACAATGTAGTCCCTGATGCGCTCTATACTCCTGATTATGAAGAGATTTATAGCAAGGATAACAAATCTAGAGAAACACGTCGACAAAAATACTATACCGACTTATAATTGATTTTGTGCCATTATAGGCTTAAAAACGCTTATCTCTATGGTGGGTAAAAGGAAATAGTAGGGCAGTTCTTTTGTATTGTATTGATTGTTAAGTTGTTGTAATTTTAGCAACACAGCTGATACATTGCCTACTACCAATGTATATTATTCTTAGAGATAAAATTCTTAAATAATGAATAAGGGACAGGTTGTAACTCAAAAAATAATTCTTCTTTATGATTTGTTTCTAAATCAAAAACATCTTCATTCACAATATAGTATTTGCTTGCAAATTCTCTATCTATAATCGTTTTATATCGATCACCTAGAAAAGTAAAAGTTATAGCCATAATCTCCGAATCTTCTATTTCTACATTATTAATGATACATTCTGCAATTTTAGGAGATACAAAAAAAGCTAAATCTTTTCTATATAAAAAGTATGCCATACCTAATTCTTTTAAATATTTCATTTGCCCTAAAGGGGATTTAGGAATATTTACCCCTTCTTCTCTTAATACTTCAGAGATGGGATCAATTTTACATCATATGTTCCTAAATTCTTTCCTATTGATGATTTTTGATAATCTATTGCTGATATAGCATTAGGTATATCTATAGATATAGATTTAGAGGGAATCATATCATCTTACGAGTTTAGCTGTTGGTACAAAGCGGAAGGTAGAGCTCATATAGCGTTTCTCTGAACACCTGCCAAAGGCATCGTTTCTAAACCTATAAGTGATACTATCTAAGTTGGTAACAAAGCTACAAGCTCTTGGGATGATAGGAATGAGCTACAAGAAATGTGCCAGCGAAGGTAATAGATCTCCTACTATCTCTTTAAGAATATTCCCATTTTAGCATATTTAGCTTCTAACACTTCCATTAACAAACTTAAGATCTCCTTTACAGCTATATCCTCAGTTTTCTGATACTTTTGTCTCATATACTTATAAGTTGTTTCAGTACCTTCATATTCCATTACTAAAAAAATATGATCTGACAATTCATCTGCAGGAAGGTCTGGATGTTTTATACAAATATTCACCATGATAACCAAAGCTAACTCCCAAGAATGTTTGGAAAGTTTATGGTTAGCGTATTCAAATATGGTATTTATATCGGAATAGTCTAATTCTTCACATTGCTTTACAAGTTCGTGATATTTTTCTTCTATCATCATTTTTGTTTAGGTTTTTGGGGGGAGATTGTAACCTCTATACACTGACGATTGTTCCTTGCCGCCTCAAAAGAGCAAAGATAATGAAAAATAGCGGGCTATCAAAGGAAAGTACCTTTTTATTTACCTTATGCACAAGATGCTAAGTTGCCTTTCGCCCCAGGTAAGGCTGTCAATGCCGGTGGGGTAGCTACTTCTGGTCTGGAAATGACTCAGAACGCCACTCACCTTTCTTGGACTTCCGAAGAGGTAGATGCTAAGCTTCACCAGATCATGGAGTCTATCCACAACGCTTGCCTCAAGTACGGACAAGAAGAAGGATATATCAACTATGTAAAAGGAGCTAATATCGCTGGATTCATGAAAGTAGCCCATGCGATGCTCGACCAAGGAGTGATTTAATAATTGAATATAGTTGTCTTCAAAAAAGAGAGGCTGTCCCGCGAAAGCAGGACAGCCTTTTTCTTATAGCTTGAGCTTAATACCTCCATTGAACACAAAACCGTCCAAGGGAGCATAGATATCTTTGAATATGGGAGCACGCTCACTACCTGTATAGATACTTCCAAAACGGGTCTGACGTACATCC
>CAURXJ010000010.1:0-71556 GCA_963528845.1 uncultured Capnocytophaga sp.
AATAGATAGTGTAAAAACATACTCTATAAAAGATAGTGTTGATGTCCGATTTCCTTATTGTTTGTTTAACAAAAAAGAGCCTTGTTTTTAAAACATTACAAATATTATGGCAATAGAATTCGGCAGATGGGAAAAAATAGAGTGTAAAGAACTTATGCCCCTAAAAACAAAAATGATATAAAATGGCAGGTTAGTATTTGGGAAATGTAAATGATTTAGGTTTTACAAGATTTGCAACTATTTAATATTCGGTTTTTAAATGAAGAAGTTTGAAAGTAGTATGTCTAAGATAAAAGAAATTCTCTCTAATTGTCTGAAGAGGATAAATATTCAGATTTTTGTATTTCTGTTTTTTCTCATAACGACTTTTGTAGTGAGTTTTTTTCGTATAGAAAAGAAGAATGATTTTATTTATAAGCCTTATCGCATCTTATGTGAGCTTTATTTTTCTCTATGTTTATTTTATCCAATAATCTATATAGCAACTCTTGTTTTTGTAAAGAAGGAATATATAAAAAAGATCCTGCTATTTCTTTTGTATTTAGTAACTTTTTATCTTTCATTTTTTGGATTATATCTACTCTGAGGTGAGTTTGACATAATATCTTGCTAACACATATACAGGAAGGTATAAAGTTTTAGTGAAAAAAAGACTCAATCCGAGGGAGTTTTTGTATATAGAACTCACGTTAAATAAGTTTATGGTTATATAAGAATGAAATAATTATGAAAAAAAATGTACTTATAATTTTTATAGGGCTACTCCTATTAGTTTCTTGCAAGCTCACTCAAGACAAAGAAAGCTATAAGATTACTTCAATAGTTTACATCACAGATTGGGGTGAAAAAGCTGTAGATAGAAAGGGAATACGACTCTATGCAATAGACTCTTTGGGGCGTACTAAGCCACAGAAAATAAAAGAAGTTAGAGTCTTTGATAGAAATGCCACTTACGAGGCTAATACGTTATATATAAAATTAAGATGGACACTTCAACCAAAAACATCATATAGACTTATAATTAATGATTCATTGCTATATAACATTTCTGAGTTTGAGATTATAAAAGAAACTGTTCATACAATGCTTTCAAAGAGGGAGTTTATATATATAAAAAATTATAAAGTGAATAATATAAAAATAAGCAGTAAATTCTATGGTGAACAGTTCTTACACATAGATAAAAACTTAGCCATTCCTTATAAGAAAGAATAATTGTTAAAATTTAAAATAATGTGAGTTCAATATAACGAAAGCTCCCACAGATTTTAACAGATTTCCTATGTTTGTGTATCGTGCTGTTGTGATTTACACAGATTTTTATAAGACCAAAGATTTTATTTATTCGTGGGAATCATAGAGTTACACTTAGTTGTTGTATCATTCTTCCCGAGAAAATCCGTGTTTTACATATCCAGCTGTGAGCATTCGCTGGCTTTGTGCGATAAAAAATATAATTTTTACTTATGTTGAACTCATGTTAATTTATTTTCAAAGAAATTAGACAACACTTCAAGAAATTTTTATAACTTTGCTCCAAGTTGTTTGTTGTGTTTAATCGTTTGAAAGCTAGTCAGATATACAATTTTTTAATCAAGTGAATAATTTTTTATTTTTTGAAATCAAAATGTACAATGGGTTAATCTACTTGTAACAAATTCACCTTAAATGAGAGTTGTGAAGAGAATAGTTCTATTTGTAATAATATTTTTCATCCTAATTTCTTGTAGAGAAAGAAAAATGGAGTTTATAGAATCTAAGACCATAAAAGGATTGGTTTTAGTAAAAAATCTACCTCCATCGCCTTATGAAACAGGGAAAATGATTGTTGCATATATCAAGGATCAAAAAAAGAAAGATTTTATGGAGTTTTATGAATATACCTCAAGCACTAAAAAATTTGTAGATAATAAAAGAGTAGGAGGATATTCTAGAGAGTATATCCATCATTATCAAGAGGAAAATGATATATGCGTTTTTTATCTAGCAAAATGTAAGAAAGATACATTAGAACAAGTTGGAGTTATAAGATATTACGAAAAATATGGTAATTTCTACGAGCCTGATACTATTATAGGGAAATGTAAATGATTTAGGTTTTACAAGATTTGCAACTATTTAATATTCGGTTTTTTAAATGAAGAAGTTCCAAAAGCTTAAGACAAAAGAAATTCTCTCTAATTGTCTGAAGAGGATAGATATTCAGATTTTTGTATTTCTGTTTTTTCTCATAGCAACCTTTGTAGTAAGTTTTTTCCGTATAGAAAAGAAGAATGATTTTATTTATGAACCTTATCGGGTTTTATGTGGAATATATTTCTTTCTATGCTTATTTTATCCAATAATTTACATACTAACTCTTGTTTTTGTAAAAAAGGAATATATAAAAAAGATAATGCTATTTTTTTTATATCTAATAACTTTTTTTCTGTCATTTTTCCTATTATATCTACTCTGAGGTGAGTTTGACATAATATCTTGCAAACACATATACAGGAAGGTATAAAGTTTTAGAATAAAAAAGACTCAATCCGTGAGAGCTTTTGTATATCGAACTCACGTTAAGTAAGTTTATGCTTATATAAGAATGAAATAAATTATGAAAAAGTATGTATTTATAATTTTTATAGGACTACTCCTATTTATTTCTTGTAAAATTACTCAAGACAAAGAAAATTATGAGATTCCCTCGATAATTTACATTACAGATTGGGGTGAAAAGGCTATAGATAGAAAAGAAATACAGCTCTATGCAATAGATTCTTTGAAACGTAGTAAGCAACAGAAGATAAAAGAAATTAGAGTCTATGATAGAGATGCAGCTCGTGAAGCTAATACCTTATATATAAAATCAAGACGGAATTTTCGTACAAAATTATCATATAGACTTATAATTAATGATTCATTACTATATAACATTTCTGATTTTGAGATTAGAAAAAAAACTGTTTATACAATGCTTTCAAAGTTGGATCTTATATATATAAGGAAATATAGAGTAAATAATATAGAGATAAGTAAGGAATTCTATAATGAACAGTTCTTACACATAGATAAAAACTTAGCTATTCCTTATAAGAAAGAATAATTGTTAAAATTTAAAATAATAGCTCGATAAATGAAAATCATCATCTTGCCTGAAAGCTAAGTATATTATATCATATCATTTTAATGGTACAGAAAAAGCAAATCAGTATATAGATACCAATATTTCTGTCAATTATACTTTGTCAGAACTTACTATTCCCTTTTTTGATACAATAAAACAAGATAGTTCTTTCTCCAGAAAAATAACTGAAGAGCAGTCTAACAAGAAACTTTGATAAAACAACAAAGGAAAATATAATAAAATGAAAAAAATACTATTCATACTATTGATTGGTTGCATATTTCAATGTAGAGCACAACATAAGGAGCTTTCCATAAGTGAATCTGATAAGGAATTATTAGAGTTTTTATATAAAAACTCTAATAAAGTTAAAGTAGCACCTCATAGTTATTTTGATGAATTGTGGAATTGGGATTTAAATAATGCTACTCTAAAGCAAAAAATGAAGATGTTATTCAAAAATGACAAAAATCTCAATCAAAAATTAAAGGAATTAGAGGAAGCTCGCATTTCCCTATATGAATATGCTTTAGAAGACGTTAAAGATGAATATCAAGAATATCATTATGTTGATGGACCTCGATTTTCTTATCTTGTAGACAAGGGGGATTTAGAAGTAAAAAAAATCATATTAAAAATTCTCAAAGACCCTAAAATATCAAAATCAGACAAGGAAAGGATTGAAGTATACTTAAAGGCTTATCCTCTCTATTACATTTCAGACTCTGATGGTTATACCAACGTGAGAGAAGGCAAGAGTACTTCATCTAAAATTTTAGGCACAGTAAAATCAGGTGAAAAAATAGAGGTACTGGATACCATAGGAAATTGGTGGCAAGTAATGACAAGAGACAATGAAAATAGGCTATATCCACAAGAGTAGAATAAAAAAGAGATAAAATTCCCCATTTAATACAAGAAAGTTATAGTATAAAATATGAAGAAATTACTAAACAGATGGTTTTGTTATACATTAGTGCTGCTATGTAGCACAATGTATGCACAACCTTGTACATTCAAAGATGTCATAGAAAGAACAACACATAATGTACCTTATGAAAAATACAACATTCATCTTGATATGTTGCAAGTTTTAAATGGTAAAAAAGACAACTTTTTAGGGTACATAGGTATAAATCGCAAACGGTTGCGCATCACTTTTACCTCCATAAAGAAGAGTGAGGAAAACAAAGATGTATATGAAGTAGAAGGCTTTAGTACTGTGATGAACCAAAACAAACGAACTTTCAAAGGAACGTTTACTTTACTTTCTCATTACAGACTTACAGCACCTGCTTTTTATGGGGATGGGCCTCTAAAAAAGGGAGAAACTGAAGGTTTTTCCACTTTTTTATATACGCTGGAAGAAGACGAAAATCTTACAGCAACAGGTGTTTTTAAGGGGGATATGCTTGTTCTTTGGTATAAGGGAATAAATGAAAAACCTGTATATACTGAACTATTTGTTCAGAGTGATGGAAGTAGAAATTACCAATTTTTTGGCACTTGGACGAGTTATAAAACTAAAAAAACTTCGGTAGCCTCTTGGGGAGAATATCGCATTCCTTGCTCTGGAGATTTTGATTTAGGAGATGGAGATTTTGGTCCTAATCCTAAATATTGGCAATATGGTTGGGAGGAATTTAGGTATTAAGGGGAAACAGAATAATGAAAAAGAATATTAACCTTTCCTCTTTATTAACTGTCTTTTGTTTGTTTTTTTTCAGCAGTTTATTATCTCAAAATATACGAATAGCTGAAATACAAGATAGAGATGGATATACTAATATACGGGAACAAGCAGATGTAAAATCTAAAATCATAGGTAAAGTGCTGAAAAAAGAGCTTTTTTTCTATGAGGAGTATAATAATAATTGGGTGAAAATAAAAACTCAAAAGGGTGTATATGGTTTTATTCACAAAAGCAGAATAAAGAATAAAGATAACACCAACTTGCTAATTGTAAAAGTAAATGATCATAAAAGTGATTTGCTAAAAGATAGTATTTTAGACCTGAAAGTGAAATTAAAAGAAGAAGCTCCTCCCTTTTTTATTCAAGATTTTTCTTATACAAAATTAAATCGTAGAGAAATACAACCATTTTATACTTTATTTTCTGATAAAGATACAAACATTAAGATAGCTAAGAAAAAAACAAATATAAATGACTATCATATAAGAACAATAAAGGTAGAAAATAGAAAATATACTGATATAATACCTCAGAAAGGATTGGAAATACATGGTGTTGATATTGATTTTCCAAAATATGAAATAGAAAGTATCACTATTTCCTCTGAAGACCATCAATATAGTATATCAGAGACAGATATTAAATACCTATTTAATCCCAACTTAGAACAAACAAGAGTTTATAGAAAGACAGACAAAGAGTATATCATATTTCTGTCAGGAGGAGATGGAGTAGCATCGTATTATGTTATCTATGTAGTTGATAAACAAAAAATGCTCCATAGGTATATCTTAGAAAATTGAATGTAAGCTTTATAAAAATATCACATTATGAATACACAAGCTGTAACACAGCATATAGTGGGGTGGCTACAGGACTACCTCCAACAAACAGGCATCAAGGGCATGGTTATAGGAATCTCTGGGGGGATAGACTCCGCTGTGGTCTCCACTCTATGTGCCAAAACGGGTAAGCCCGTATTGTGCTTGGAAATGCCCATACACCAAGCCCCAAACCAAGTGAGCCGAGGACGTGCTCATATAGACTTTCTTAAAGAGCGCTACTCCAATGTAAGTAGCCTAGAGGTGGATCTCACCCCTGTGTTTGATACCTTTGTAGGGCAAATCCCTCCAGTTCAGACGGATAATGCCTTGGCATTGGCCAATACACGTTCCCGCCTTAGAATGACTACGCTCTACTACTTTGCGGGCTTATATGGCTATATGGTCGTAGGTACGGGCAACAAGATAGAGGATTTCGGAGTAGGCTTCTTTACCAAATATGGCGATGGCGGGGTAGATGTCAGCCCCATAGCTGACCTTATGAAGAGTGAGGTGTATGAGCTGGCCGACTACTTGGAGATTATCCCTGCCATACGTCAGGCGCCCCCTACCGACGGCCTTTTTGGCGACGATCGTACTGACGAAGACCAGCTGGGGGCTTCCTATCCCGAACTGGAATGGGCAATGACCTTTGTAGAGGAAGGCCACAAGGAGGAAGGTCTCACCCCTCGCCAAGCACAGGTGCTCTCCATCTTTAAGCGACTGAATAAGGCTAACCAACATAAAATGCAGCCGATACCCGTTTGTAAGATTCGGTAGTCAGCAGTCAGCAGTCAGTTGTCAGTTCTCTAACTACTAATTCGAATCAATAGTTAAAATATTATTTGCTAACTTTCTAAGATGCAATTTATTGCGTCTCTACCCTAACGCTGGCTAAGACAACTCCTGATGAGCGTAGTTATCCGTAGAGACGCAATTTATTGCGTCTTAACGAATTAGATTATACAGATATTTTTAACTATTGATTCGCATTACTAATTTCTAACCACTAACCACTAACCACTGAAGACTGAAGGTTGAATCGTTAAAGAATATAAAAAACATTTTATTCTCACAATAAAGTAGTACCTTTGCGGATTATTAAATCAACCAATGAAAAAAAATATTTTTATTCTTTTCTTCTTAGGACTCATCTCCTTTGCTTCTTGTAGTTTTACAGGTAAAAAAGTGGAACTTACAGGTGAGGGAGATAGAGAGCGTTACCTAATGGATGTGATTGAATACCTCATCTCAAGAGGACACTTTAGCCAAAGAACCTTGGACGATGCTTATTCTAAGCGTGTCTATAAGGCGTATTTGCAGTACTTAGACCCACAGAAGCGCTATTTTGTTCAATCGGATATCAATGAGTTTAAGAAAAGTGAAACAAAACTAGACGATGACCTTAAGAATAAGGACATCTCTTTCTTTACCCTTACCTATACCCGCCTTAAGGAAAGGATAGAGGAGGCTAATAAGCTCGCTGAAGAACTTCTTAAACAGCCTTATGAGTTTTCCAAAGATGAGACGGTAGACTTAGACTATGAGAAAATTCCCTATACCAAGGATAAAAAAGCCCTTAGAGAACGTTGGCGCAAACTGATTAAGTATTCTATACTCTCCAATATTCTTATCAAAGAGAAAGAAGAGCAGGATAAAAAAGAAAAGGATGCCAAATATGTAGTCAAGGATAGTGAAACCCTTAAAAAGGAAGCATTGGAGGCAACCCAGAAGTCCTTTGAGGAGATGTTTCTTTCTTATAAAGACCTTACTCAGGACGATTGGTTTGGTATCTATCTCAATAGCTATATGGAGGCTACCGACCCACATTCGAGCTATATGGCCCCAGACATCAAGGAACGTTTTGACCGCGATATCTCAGGCAAATTCGAGGGGATCGGTGCTGTACTTCAAAAGAAATCCGATGGGATACGTATCTCCGACATTATCATGGGAGGGCCTGTATGGAAAGGCAAGCTCTTGGAAGTAGGTGATTTGATCCTTAAGGTAGGACAGGGCACTGATGATCCTGTGGATGTCATCGGGATGCGATTGGAAGATGCTGTAAAGCTCATCAAGGGAAAGAAGGGTACAGAGGTACGCCTTACAGTAAAGCGTATGGACGGCAGTATACAGGTGGTACCTATCAAGCGTGATGTGGTAGAGATAGAAGAAACCTTTGCCAAATCTGCCCTTGTCAAGGACGGCCAACATACTTATGGAGTGATTA
Source organism: uncultured Capnocytophaga sp. (assembly GCA_963528845.1). Taxonomy (GTDB): domain Bacteria; phylum Bacteroidota; class Bacteroidia; order Flavobacteriales; family Flavobacteriaceae; genus Capnocytophaga. Next base: position 7,854 of record CAURXJ010000010.1, read on the forward strand.
ACTTGCCTTCGTTCTATATAAATTTCAATAACTCTCGTGAGCGCAACTCGGCTTCCGATATGGCCTTGGAGATAGAAAAGCTCAAGAAGGCCAATGCAGAAGGTATCATCTTGGATTTGCGTAACAACGGTGGGGGGTCACTCTCCAAAGTAGTAGAGATAGGTGGTCTCTTTATCAAGGAAGGGCCTATCGTACAGGTGCGCAGTGCTAACAACAGTATGCAAGTATTGGAAGATAGTGATGGGATTGTACAATGGGACAAGCCTCTTATTATACTTATCAACGAGCTATCAGCTTCAGCCTCTGAGATTTTAGCCGCTGCTATGCAGGACTATGGTCGAGCAATTATCCTTGGTAGCAAGCAGTCTTTTGGCAAAGGAACTGTACAGGAGCTTATAGACCTAAACCGTGAGGTGCGCAATAACCTTTTGGGTGATATGGGAGCGGTGAAGCTCACCCGACAGAAGTTCTACCGTATCAATGGTGGTTCTACCCAGCTTAAGGGGGTAAATAGTGATATAGTGATTCCTGACCGTTATCAATATATCAAGGTAGGGGAACGAGAACTAGAAAACCCACTGCCATGGGACGAGATACACAAGGTAGCTTTCACGCCATGGAAGCAAAACCAAAACTTTGCTACCGCTATAGCTAATAGCAAAAAGCGTATAGAGGTTAGCCCGCTATTCAAGCTCATAGACGAGAATGCCCGCTGGGTACAAAAGCAAAAAGATGAAAATACCTATTCGCTCGAATACAACGCCTATAAGAAACAAGTAGATGAGAGTGAGGCCATGATTAAGAAGTTTAAGGAGCTAACTGAGTACAAATCAGCTTTACAATTTGCCTCTCTCCCTGCCGAAGAAGAGAAAGCCAAAACCAATGAAGATGTAAAAATTCGTCGTGATCGTTGGCATGAAAGCCTTCAGAAGGACGTGTATGTAGAGGAAGCGGTATCAGTACTTAACGATTTAGTGAAGTAAACATAATTTTAAATATTTAGATTTTAATTTAACGCTTTAAAGAGTTCTCTTTGGAGCGTTTTTTTGAGGAAAAAAGCGCTATGAAAATAAAAATCGCCTTAATGATGTCTATTTTTACATTTTTTCAGCAACTATTTGCCCAACCTATTACCAAAAAACAGATTTTTGCAGAAGATGTATCCAAAATCACCTCACTAGAGAAAGCTATACAGCAATCCGAATTGGTGATCAACTACTTACTTCAGGAGCACTATAGCCCCAGTATCGCTGTCTGTGTGACCAAGCGTGGTTTTCCTATATGGGAGCGTGGTTATGGCTATGCCGATATAGAACAAAAAACACCTGTCAATACCAGAGAGACCCTCTATAGGATTGCCAGTGTCTCCAAGACACTCACAGGGCTTTCTCTTACCAAGATGCAGGAGCAAGGCTGGATAGACTGGGATTGCTCACTCTATGACTATGTGCCTTATTTCCCTAAGAAAGCCTATGACTTCACCGTGAAGCAGTTGGCCGGCCACTTGGCAGGTATACGTGCCTACAAGGGCAAAGAGGTATTGCTCAACCGCTTTATGAGTATCAAGGAAGGTATCAGTGTATTTGACCAAGATCCCTTGCTCTTTGAGCCAGGTACGAAGTATTTCTACAATAGTTATGATTTTAACTTGATTTCTTTGGCTATGCAAGAGGCCAGAAAAGAGCCCTTTGAGTGGTATGTAACCCACAATGTATTGGAACCCTTGGGTATGTATCATACCTTTCCCGATATGGGAGGACTTTCTCCCAACCAGACTATTCCCTATATGACAGATAAGAAGAAGCAATTCAAAAGAACTAGCGAGGTCAATAACTTCTTTAAGCTCGGAGGAGGAGGGTTTCTCTCCACAGCCTATGATGTGAATCTGATAGGGCAGGCGGTACTGGGTAAGGCCTTTCTAAAGCCCGAATACCAAGAGCAGATGCTTACCTCTCAAAGGCTTAATAATGGAGATTATACAGGCTATGGTATAGGTTGGCAGTCGGCCCCCGATTGGCAAGGACGTACCTACTACGGTCATATAGGTAATGGTATAGGCGGATATGCATGGTTCTATGTCTATCCGAAGGAGGAAGTAGTTTTTGCATTTCTGTTCAACACTACCAACCCTTCTATAGACGAATATATGCACCGTATCATGGATTGTATCCTCAAGGGGGCGGAATATAAGCAATACACCACTACCAACTATCCTGTAATTCGCAAAGTAAAAGAAGCTGACGTTACAGCTGTTAGAGAATAAAGCTATGAAGACCGTTTTGATCACAGGAACCAGCAGAGGGATAGGGGCAGCTCTTGTCAAAGCCCTTGAAGCAGAAGGCCATAGCGTGCTTGCCCTCTCTCGCAGCTATCCTAAAATGTATAAAGAGGGGAGGACTACCTATATCCCCTTTGATATTACCCAAGAGGCAGACCTACAACAACTGGTAGCCTATTTGCAGAGAGAAAACATACGTCTTGATATAGTGGTGAGCAATGCAGGCAAGCTCATCAATACCCCTTTTGCGGCTATTTCTGCCAAAGACCTACAAGCGGTGTATGAGGTGAATGTCTTGGGCGTCTTTAGGCTTATACAGTGTTTGCTTCCTTTGCTCCAAGCCCAGGCACATATAATTACTATTAGCAGTATGGGCGGGGTACAGGGCGCTATGAAGTTTGCTGGACTTTCCGCCTACACCTCTTCCAAGGCTGGCCTTATAGCCCTGACAGAATTATTAGCTGAAGAATACAAAGATACCCAATGGCACTTCAATTGTTTGGCTTTGGGAGCTGTACAGACGGAGATGCTCTCGGAGGCCTTTGCTGATTATAAAGCTCCTGTTACGGCAAAAGAAATGGCGCAGTACATTAAGGATTTTGCACTGCACCAATATCCGTATTTTAATGGGAAACTTTTACAAGTTGCTTCCACAACGCCTTAGTTTAAAAACTTTACAGACTTGATAATGGTCTCTAATTCAAAAAGTAGGTCACGCTTGGAGGTGCCAGGGGCGGCGATAAAGCCCTCTATCACAATGCAGCGGTCTCGCTTGGGATCTTCTATAATGTAGTTGCTAAAAGGGCCGCCGAGTAAGAAGTCCTTCACTTCCCATAAGCCTTTGCTTTCTATAGCAGGGTAGTGGCCTATTTGAATTCTCTTATAAGTAGGGGCAAAGGCAGGGCTGGTAATCATATACATACCCTCCTCAGGGCCAGGTATATAGCGCTTACCAATGGAGTCTCTCATCTGGATAATAGCACTTGTACAATCCTTATCGGAGGAACAAATTTTTCCTTTGGGCATCTCATAAATAAGAATATCGGCGGTACCATTTTTTACTTTTCTTTCTAACCAAAAGAAATCTCCTTCTTGTTTTACGATATGATAGAGAGAAGGGAAGGTCAATTGTATGCCTAAGCGCTCTTCTATAGCTTTGGTTTTGTTGAGTGTTTGCTTAAAACGATTTTCTACCTCACGCATCTCATTCTCCTTGAAGGAGAGGATAATTACGGGTGCATATTGTTGTATTTCACTGATAAGGTCATCGGTAGTTTGTCCTGTGAGAAAGGCTACTTTTTGGCCTTTGGCATAGAGTGAATCCTTGATATGGAAACGATTTTTGTGATCAGTGGAGACCACTAAGATATTTCTCCCTGCACGAGTCATACCCTGAAAGACATCTTCAGGGATTTGCTGGATATCAAAGATAGGTTCTCTTGCCCCTGCAATCTCCTCCACAGGAGAGGCAAAATAGTTGCGTAGGCTATCCCCTACAATACCACTCCAGAGCTGGGGATCCATGACGATGGTAAGGGAGTTGATACTCCCTACCGAATCGGGCAAGTACTGTTTTTTCTGTTGTTTGCAGCCCCACAAGAGACTACAGATAAGAATCGCAAAGATACATTTTTTCATAGGAAGTGTTTGAACACTTAGTGACAGCTAATATTGTTCCAAAAATAAAAATTTCTTCAGATTTATTATTTATTTAACACACACTCGGTTTGATAAAGCGTTAATAACAATTGACGGTATGTGATTTTAAGGATTAACCGTTTTATTAGCTGTGAAATAAGTAACCAAAGAATCAGGTTTGGAATACCAGCCATTGTGGTAGAGGTTGTTTTCCTCTTGCCCTTCTCTTATGATACCTCCTTTGTAGAAATGGTATTTCTTGTTGGCCTGGAGCTTTTCACTGGTAAAGAGTAGGTAAGCAATGGATATAGGAGTACGATAGGTAAAGACTTCACGTTCGCCCTCTCTCAGGTGTAGGAGCGTTTGAGCAGTAAAGTTCTTAAAGAAAACAAAGGAGGGCTGGGAGCCTTCCTTGAGAGGGGCCTTCTGTAGGGGTTTTCCTCCTGTGGCAATGAGTGTTCCTCCAGTGATTTCAAAGGTACCTGTTGCAGGCACATTGATAGGGGTTTGTGAGCCTCTACTTCTAAGGAAGGTACGGCCTGCGGTTAGGGTAAATGATTGCTCACTCTCTAAGGTATTGCCAGAGGTAGATTCCAAGAGGTAGCGACCTTTGTTGATATAGATACCCTTGCTACCTTGTACGCCTGTCTCTATAGAGTTCAGGTTGATGTAGGCATTGGACAAAGTAACTATGCTGGCAGAGACGATTCCTTTTGCCCAAGCGCTAATGGAGAGTGTCCCCCCGTTGATCGTGATAAAAGGGTCAGTCTCTCTTTGGGTGAGGGAAGCCATGAGCGCATTGTTCTTAGCCTTGAGCGTATAGTCTCCGTCATTGATAATCACATGACCGTTGGTAACTACAATAGCATTGCCCAGTCCATCATTGTCTTGGGTATCTACCATTATGGTACCTCCATCACCTATGTAGGCCGTTTTGCTGCGGATACCATCCTTTCTAGCTTCAACAGAGAGCTTACCTTGGGCAGCGAGTGCTGTACGCAAGCTACTTTGGCAAATGATGCCAGAACTTTTTTCTCCCTTTAGGGAAAGACTGCCTTCTCCGGTGAGGACAACTGCGCCTAAGTTATAGAGCACAGTAGCATCGTCACCCTCGTTGGGGGTGATGGTATTGGTAAGAGTGTTTGTCGTTCCTGAAGGAATATTCAGGAAAGCCTTGCTATTACTAGTAAGTTTGATTACTGTATTATCATTGGTCAGTGATAGGTTTCGCAAGGTGAGTTTGTAGGGGTGTGAGCTGGAGAGGCTAAAGCTCCCGTTGTGGGCAGTCCCAGAAAGTACATACTCTATGTGCTCAGCAGCGGAGGTTATACTCAGGTGTGCTTGTTGCTTACTTATGGTGATATCGGCCGCACCTTCTACCTGTACATTGCCCTCTGAGAAGGTAATTAGTACTTGTTGGTTAAAGGAATAGCTGCTGAGAAGGTCGCTGGCGTCTTCTCCTCTTTGTCGCCCCCCTTGGGAGTCAGCGGCAGAGTCGGTTAGGGGTGTAATGCGAATTTCCTTTTCAGTGGAAGGGGTAGGAGGGGTAGGGCGTCGTTTGGGAATTCGGTCATCTACATCATCACTACAAGAGATAGAAGTGGTTAAGGATAAGACGGTTAGTAAAAAAAGTAAGTGTTTTTTCATGCTAAAATAGTTTAATTCGTCAAGGAGTCAATTGGCTAATGAGACAATTGTCTCCTTGATACATTAGAATATTGTTAGTTGTTTTAATCGGTATTCTACTCCTATGGAGAGGTAGGAGTGTCTGAAGACATTGGTATTGCCGAACTCAGTAGTATTCAGGGCAGGGTGCTCTTTGTCAAATAAGTTGGTTAAGGAATTGACATAGCGTAGTTCAGCGGCCAAGTCCTCTGTGATGTGCACCTTACAGCCCACAATGACAGCAAAGTCAAAAGTACGGTAGATTCCCTTGTCAAGGAAGTTTGCTCCATTGTAGAAAATAGGTTCTTCTGAGCCTATTTCAGGTTTTACAGCTAGAAAACCGAACTGTGCCCCTACCTGTAGGGAGAACTTCTCATGGAGCTTGATACCACTCAGTATAGGTACATTCACATAATCAGTATTCAGAGACGCCTTATACAGTTCACCATTGGGCAGGAGTCCTTCTCGTTCCCAGCGGGCGCCCTGTCGGGAAAAGAGTACTTCGGGCTGTAGAGAGAAGATACGTCCTAAGAAGAGTTCCCCGTAGGCTCCTACATAGACACCCCATTTGCCCTTGAAGGTAGAGACATTGGAAGTGGTACCCCTGAGATTCACATAGCTAAGCCCTCCCTTGACCCCTACATCAAATTCCTGAGCGGAGCAGAGTAGCGTAAAGAAGAAGAGAAGGACACATAAGATATTTCTTTTCATATGAAATATATTGGTCATTAATAAAATAATGTGCAAAAGTAGTAAAAAAATAAAAACGATATACACTCAAAGGAGTAGTTTCTAAAAAAAGATATTCACGGGGACATAAGTTAAAGAATAAGAATAAAAGTTAATCAGAAGGGAAATAGCGAAACAAAATTTTTTTGGGATTTTGCTTGTGATATAGAATTAAGTTTGTATCTTTGCCCCTATGTAAGCAGTTTGTATAGCTTAGTGTTATACGGCTGATTATCAATAGTCACGTCATTCCAGTTGAGAGAAAATTAGTGTGAGCTTAATTGAACTTTGCTGGGGTGTTATTTTTTTATTAATCAATCAACCTAAAAAGCATAAAAAGAACATGAAAGTAGCTTATTACACCGAAGAAGGGTTACGTGCACTGAAGGCAGAACTGGATCAACTCCGCGATGTAGAGCGTCCTCGTGCATCCCAAGCGATTGCTGAAGCCAGAGATAAGGGAGACCTTTCAGAGAATGCAGAATATGATGCAGCCAAGGAAGCACAAGGTCTCTTGGAACTGAAGATAGCAAAATTGGAAGAGCTGGTAGCCAGTGCCCGTGTGATAGATGAGTCCCAATTGGATACCTCCAAGGTGCTAATCCTCTCCACTGTAAAGCTCAAGAACAAGGCCAACAATGCCGTGATGACCTATACACTAGTGGCCGAGAGTGAGGCTGACCTTAAGAGTGGTAAGATCTCGGTAAGTTCCCCTATAGGACGAGGCCTGTTAGGCAAATCCGTAGGAGATATAGCCGAAATAAAGGTACCTAATGGCACCCTACAGATGGAAATTATAGAAATAACCCGATAAAAACTAAGATATGGCATCCATCTTTACCAAAATTATCCAAGGTGAAATCCCTTGCTATAAGATAGCAGAGGACGAGCACTGTTTTGCCTTTTTGGACATAAATCCCAATGCTATAGGGCATACCCTTTGTATTCCTAAACAGGAAGTGGATAAGCTCTTTGACCTACCCAAGGAGCGTTACCATGAACTATTAGAGTTTGCCCGCAAGATAGCTATCGCCCTAGAGAAGGCCGTCCCCTGCGAGCGTGTAGGTATGGCTGTGGTAGGACTTGAGGTACATCATGCTCATATACACCTGATTCCAATCAGCCAGATGAGCGAGATGACCTTCCAAGAAAAAGTAGCGCTTACCCCTGAAGAATTTCAAGAGGTAGCCGATAAGGTGAAAGCCTATTTGTAAGAACTGTCATCATAGTTTATTGACAAACTTTGCCAGAGTCTCTTTGGCAAAGTTTTTTCTTATCAGGAGAAAGATAAAGAATAAGCATGTTTTTTCCAAAAAAATTCTTATATTTGCATTTTGAAAAAATAGATAAAATCATCAAGCCTCAGAGATGAGGTTTGAGTAATTAATATAATGAATTACAATAACTTATGGGACTGATTACGGCAAAGGAATTAGCAAAAGCAGCTAAGTTAGACCGATTTGGATTTGTGGGCACCTTTGCAGGCTGGGGGCTATTGCATCTGTTGCGTTTGGCACCTCTCAATAGGATATATGATAGGAACAAGCACTTAGAGGGTCTAGCATTCTTAGATGCTTTGCTCAAGGAGTTTAAGGTGCATTATGAGGTAGGGGAAGAGGACTTGAGAAAGATCCCCAAGGAAGGCCCTTTTATCACTATTTCCAACCACCCCTTAGGCGGCTTGGATGGGATATTATTGCTTAAAATCCTTTTGGAACAGCGCCCAGACTATAAGATAATGGCTAATTTTCTATTGACACGTATAGCGCCATTAGCTCCTTACATCATTCAAGTAAATCCCTTTGAGAATCACAAAGAGGTTTCTTCCAGCCTTATGGGCTTCAAGCAAGCGCTGGCACATCTTAAGGAAGGGTTCCCTTTGGGGATATTCCCAGCGGGAGAAGTCTCCACTCAACCCAGTGGGAATATCTATGTGGATAAGACCTGGGACAAGTCGGCCATGAAGCTCATCAAAAAAGCCAATGTTCCTATAGTGCCGATCTACTTTCATGCCAAGAACAGCTCGCTGTTCTACCAATTGGCCAAGCAGAGTGATAAGCTGCGTACCGCTAAGCTCCCTTCGGAGTTGCTCTCCCAAAAGAACAAGACTATAGGCATACGTATAGGACGACCTATATCCCCCAAGACACAGGAAGAGATGGAAGATCTCTATGAGTTCTCAAACTTCCTGAGAAAGAAGACTTACTTATTATCAAACACTTACGATCAGAAGAAACTATTTAAGAGCTTTGCTTCCATGATAAGGGTCAGAGATAACAAAGACCCACAGGAGATAGTCCCAGCACAGGAGCCAGAGGTATTGGAGAGAGAAATAGCTACCTTGCGCACTCAGCATGGCACTCGCTTATTACAACATAGGGAATATGAAATCTTTTTAGCCAAGGCTGAAGATATTCCCCATATACTCCAAGAGATTGGGAGACTTAGAGAACTTACCTTCCGCGAGGTAGGCGAGGGCACCAATCTCTCAATAGACTTAGACGAATATGATGCCTATTATCGCCATCTTTTCCTTTGGGAAAGTGATACCAAGCGCATCATAGGAGCCTATCGTATGGGCTTGGGGAGTGATTTCTTTGATCTCTATGGTGTCAATGGGTTCTATACCCACAGCCTTTTTAGGTTTGACCCAGAACTTAATACCATGCTGCGACAAACGATAGAAATGGGGCGCGCCTTTGTCGTGAGTGAGTACCAGCAGAAGCCTATGCCCTTATTCCTATTATGGAAAGGGATTGCGCTGACCACCTTACACTTCCCAGAACATAAGTACCTGCTCGGGGGGGTGAGTATCTCCAATCAGTTTTCGGATTTCTCCAAATCATTGATGATAGAGTTCATGAAGTCCAACTTCTACGACCCCTACATTGCTCAGTATGTAAAGCCAAAGAAAGAATACAAGGTACGGCTCAAGGATGCCGATAAGGACTTTATTCTCGATGAAACCCAGTCCGACCTGAACAAGTTTGACAAAATCATAGATGAGTTGGAACCAGGGAACTTGCGCTTGCCTGTGCTGATTAAGAAGTACATCAAGCAAAATGCCAAGGTCATTGCCTTCAATGTAGATCCCTTGTTTAACAATGCCATAGACGGTCTTATGTACATCCGTATCGATGACCTACCTGAGAGTACCATCAAGCCTGCTATGGAAGAATTTCAATCGCAGCTAGAGCGAGGAGAAATCTGCCACAAAGAATAATCTTCACAAAAGAAGTACTGTATAAATATGGATTAGGGGGTAAAGAATAGAGTCCCTAATTTGTTAAGAAACAATAAATTGCGCCTCTACAGATGACTATGCTAATTAAGCTAGTGTTAGGGTAGAGACGCAATTTATTGCGTTTTAGATAGTTATAAGATTTGTGTTTTAAAATTCATTTATGAGAAGCTATGAACAGCCTAGAAAGAGAGGGTTACTCCTGCCATAGCATTGATTTCAGCAGCAGGAAAGTAAAGCGGTTTGCCTCCACTATATCGCCCATGGGCTACATACTTCTTATTGAGAATATTATTAGCTGTCACTGAGAAGAGCACAGACTTACAGATCTTCTCAGACAAGAGCTCATAAGAGAGATGGAGCGAATGCACTAGGAAGTCGTCCAGTTTGGCGTTGTCCTCATTCTCATTGGTAAGGTAGCGTTCGCCTATATATTTGGAGATGAGGCTCATCTGGAAGTTCTCAAAAGGAATGAAAGTAATGGTATTGCCCACCACCCAATCGGGAGAGAAGGAGATATGGGTTGTACCCAAGTTCACAAACTGATTTGGCTGGTTAGGGTCTTTGGTTTTGTAGTCAATATTCTTGTTTTGACTATAAGAGACATTGGGTGCCCATTGCCATTGAGGGCTAAGGAGTACATTGGCATCTACCTCTATACCAGCACGATAGCTTTCTCCACTATTGCGACGAAGAGAATAGCCTGTTTTATTAATATCTCCAGTGAGTACCAGTTGGTCTTTGTACTGCATATAATACAAATTGGCATTGAGTTTTACCTTATCTGTACTATATCGCCAGCCCAATTCGAAGTCATTGACTTTTTCCGCTTTAGGCAGTTCGGCACCTTTCTTCTTGTTCTCAGCATACTCCTTATAATCATTTCGGTTAGGCTCTTTGGTAGCATGAGCAAAAGAAAGATAGAGGGTATGGTTAGGGGCTAAGAGGTAACTAATTCCCGCCTTAGGATTTAGCATAGGGAGCCCTTCGTTGATATCCACTTTTTTAAGATAAGACTTAAATTGCACATACCTATACTGCATGTCGGCAAAGAGGCTTAGCTTAGGCGCTACCTGCCAAGTGAGTTTAGCAAAGGCAGTCGTCTCTTTTTTGTTACCATAGACAGGGGTAGTACTTTCCTTATAAGCCGTACCTGCATTTTGCGCCCAAAGTGTTTCGTTATAGTGATTGCCCTCATATACATTGGCAGACCCTCCTACGATGAAGTCAATGGCATCCTTGCGATAATTGACAGAGAATACACTTCCATAGAAATCATTGTCCAACTGATAACGAATCACAAAATTTCCTCTGGCATCACCCCAATTGTCCATTTGTTCCCAGTAGCCACGCCCTTTGGTATAGTGAAAGGAAAGCGTACTATGCCAATAAGGATTCCATTTTTCGCTCCAGTGGAGTTGGGCATGGTCTTGCTGGTAGTTATCGGTCTCATTGTCGTAGAAGCGCGTTTGCCCATTGTCCGAATATTTTCCCGCAGGGTTGTAGCGCCTATCCTTTTCCAATTGCTCGGCAGAAATTCCCTTGTAGGTAAGATAAGTTTTTTCCTTGCCGCCGAAGATGAGTCCCTTGATTAAGGTATGTTCGTCGGCATAAGCCCCTTGTAGGAAATACGACTTGAGGTTAGAGGTAGCACGATCTATATACCCATCAGAATTAATCTTGGAGAAACGCCCCATAACCTCAAAACGATCATTGAGTTTGCCAGTGGATAGCTTTACCGAATGCTTATGAGTGGTATAGGAACCCAAATAGTTAGCAATCTCGGCATAAGGCTTTTGGGAAACGGCATCGGTAAGCACATTGAGGCTCGCTCCGAAAGCTCCCGCCCCATTGGTAGAGGTACCCACCCCCCGCTGAAGTTGGATATTTTCGGCAGAGGCGGCAAAGTCCGATAAGTTGTAGAAGAAAACCCCTTGAGATTCCGCATCATTGTAAGGAATTCCATTGATGGTTACATTGGTACGATAAGCATCATTACCACGGATGAACAAGGCAGTAGCCCCGTAGCCACTTCCGTCTTCAGAGACAGAGACCACATTGGGCAGATGGTCTAAGAGCAAAGGCAGCTGTTGACCTGCATTTTTTTGTTGGATTTCCTTTTTGGAAACGTTGGAGAAGGCCACAGGAGTTGACTTTTTAGCACGTACAGCTTGTACAACCACCTCATCCAAGGCAATAGGTTGCTTGTCAGTTTCCACCTCAGTGGGGACTTCTTGAGCCCATGTGTGAAGAGAGAGAAGTAACGCCCCACACAACCATTCTTTTTTCATTGTAAAGAATATTTTTACAAACGAAGGGGCATCATTTGTCAGATTAAAAAAAGGCTTATTTTTGCTACCCAGGTGCAAAAATAAGCCACTTAAATTATATAGTAATCAGATAGTTTATTTTTCTTTCCTTTGACTGCATTACCAGCCTAAGTTCTATGGGTATAATCTCAGCTTTTTACAGCACCCCTTGAGACGAGCACAAAATTACGAATTGTTTTTGAATAGAAGATATGGTTTAACAATCTGTTTAGAACTTTAAGTAAAAATTTTTGGTAAGTTCTTGATACTCTTGTGTATATTGGTGTCGTTCTTTTTCTATGACAAGGGTTTCTATAAGAGGATTGGCTGTTTTCTGGAAAGAAAAAAGCAGTAAGCTACGCTTGATAGGTGCCTCAGGGGTACCCTGTACATGTAATATACGCATGGGATATAGTCCCATAGGCTCGGCGATTTGTATAAAAGCAGTTGCTTCCTTATAAGGAATAACGACAGAAAACACTCCAGTGGGGGAGAGCAGCCTTGCCACACAATAAAGTAGGTCAGAGAAAGGCAGGTGCTCACTGGAGCGAGCACGAGCACGCTCACTATTGGGAGAGAGGGTTTTTTCAGAGAAGAAAGGCGGATTACTGATGATAAGATCATACTTTTCAGGAGCTTCCCAGTGGCGTATATCCGCTGTAACGACCCTGATATGCGGCCAAGGAGAGAGAGAAACATTCTCTTGGCACTCTTGAGCGGCCTGCTTATGGCACTCTATTGCCCATATCTGAGCCTCAGGGAATCGCTGCGCCATCATAAGGGATAAGACCCCTGTACCTGCTCCTATATCCAATATACGAGAGGGCGTCTTGGCAGGTGTCCAAGCTCCTAAGAGCACACTATCGGTACCTACTTTCATAGGGGAGTGCTCCTGCGATACTGAAAACTGTTTGAATCGGAAGATACTCAAGGTGATAAACTATTGGTAAGCCTTCTTGATGCGATCTATTTGGCGCTTGTTATCCCTATCCTTGATCGTTTCGCGTTTGTCGTGTAGTTTTTTACCACGAACCAAAGCAATTTCCATCTTAGCGAATCCTTTTTCACTTAAAAAGACGCGTAAGGGGACTATAGTAAGCCCTGTATTCTTCACTTCCTTGTGTAGTTTGCGGAGTTCCTTCTTCTTCAGTAGTAGTTTGCGCTCACTTTTAGGCTTATGGTTATAATAAGTGCCCCAAGCGTATTCCTCTATAGTCATATTGATGACAAAGAGTTCGCTTTTTTCGTTGAACTCGCAGAAGCTCTCCGCAATGGAAGCCTTTCCCAAGCGTATGGACTTAATCTCGGTACCTCTTAGGACGATACCCGCTATATATTTGTCTAAGATTTCGTATTCGAAACGCGCGCGTTTGTTTTGTATATTGACGTTGTTTTGCATAGTTAAAGCAATAGGGAGAGCATAATAAAACACCCTCCTAAATAGAGGGGCAAAGATACGTTATTTTTATGTAAAAACGCTTCTATGTGAATTAAAAGTTGTATTTTTGCACCATTAAAAAAATGTTATTCTTTTAGGAAATAGATCTATGGCACGTGTACTTACTGGTATTCAAAGCACAGGCACCCCACACTTAGGGAATTTATTAGGGGCAATATTACCCGCCTTGCAAATGGCACAAGACACTCGTAATGAGTCTTTTTTGTTTATAGCTGATTTGCATTCACTCACTCAGATAAAGGACGGAAAGCAGCTAAGACAAAACACCTATGAGGTGGCTGCCACTTGGCTTGCCTTCGGCTTAGACTATGAGCGTGTAACCTTCTACAGACAGAGCGATGTGCCCCATACCACTGAGCTGGCTTGGTACTTGTCTTGTTTCTTTCCCTACCAGCGCCTGACCTTAGCTCATTCGTTCAAGGACAAGGCCGATCGCTTGGAGGATGTCAATACAGGGCTGTTCACCTATCCTATGCTTATGGCTGCCGATATACTGCTCTATGATGCAGAGGTGGTACCCGTAGGCAAAGATCAATTACAACACTTGGAGTTTACCCGCGATGTAGCCTCTCGATTTAATTACCAAATGGGTGAGACCTTTGTCCTACCGAAGGAGAGCATCCGAGAAGATATCATGATTATTCCAGGTACCGATGGAGAGAAAATGAGCAAATCCCGCCGTAACTATATCAATATCTTTCTGCCAGAGAAGGAACTCAAAAAGCAAATCATGTCTATACAGACCGATAGCACCCCCTTGGAGGCACCTAAAGATCCAGAACATTGTAACGTCTTTAGTCTTTATAAGCTTTTGGCTTCTCAGACGCAGGTTGCACAGATGGCTGAGAATTATAGAGCAGGGAATTATGGATTCGGACATGCCAAAACAGCACTCTATGAGCTTATCTTAGAAAAATTTGCTGAGCCGCGTCAGAAATTCGCCTACTATATGGAGCACCTCTCTAAGGTAGATGAGATTCTAAAGCAAGGCGCAGAAAAAGCTACAAAGGTAGCTGAGCAGACACTCAGAAGAGTCAGAGAAAAATTAGGTTATTTGTAAAAAGCAATAAGATGAGAAAAATATTACTATTGTTATCAATTCTTATAGGTATACCTCTTTTGGCACAGACCAAGCAGCACATTAGCTATACGGTCAAAGAAGGAGATACCTTGGAGAATATAGCGAAAGTCTATCGCCTTTCGCCTAATGATATAAAGTCTCTAAATCCTGCCTTAGCAGAAAAAGGACTACAAAAGGGAATGATTCTGCTGTTGCCAGGGGAAGAAGTGAGCTATTTTAATAAAAAGCAACCCTCAGGATTTCAGACTCATGAGGTGAAAGACAAAGAAACCCTCTACGGACTGGCACAGAAGTATGGCGTTACTCAGGACGATTTGCGACGCTACAATATAGTGCTATATAAGAAAGAATTACGCAAAGGACAGGAGTTGACCATACCTGTCTATAAAGAAGCTGCCAAGGAGATTACCAAGGGCAAAGAAGGTCTTACTAAGTATGTGGTAAAACCAGGGGAGGGGATGTGGCGCATTGCCCAGAACTATGGAATCACTCAGGAGGCTTTGGAGAAGCTCAACCCTAACCTACCCAATCCGCTAAAAGAAGGTATGGAGATATGGGTGCCAGCAGGGGTAACAGGAGTACCACAGGTGACTACCGATAAGGCCTTGGTTCTCTACCAAGTAGAGAAAGGAGAGGGCTTCATGAGTTTGGAACGCAAGTTCGGCCTTTCCCAAAAAGAATTAGAGAAACTCAACCCAGAACTTAAGGATGGGATCAAGCTCGAAGCACAAATCTGGATTCCTAAGAGCAATTTCTTAGATTATGTAGCCACCGCAGGACTTTCACAGATAGGTATGGCCAATAATACCGATGCTAATCCCAAAGTAAAAGCAGGTATACAGCCAGCCAATACCAAAAGAGTGTCCTTCGTATTGCCCTTTAGAGTCAATAGTATCCAAGCAGGTAACATAGCTGATATCAAAGGGAAACTACAAAAAGAAAGGATGACTGCTGTGGCTGCCGACTTTTATTCAGGAGCTTTGGTTGCTTTGGATTCTTTGCAGAAAATGGGTTTTTCTCTTACTGTCAATGTATATGATAGCAACGGAAGTGTACAAGGCGTGAAGGCAATTTCCTCCAGTGAAGCACTGAAGAACTCACAAGTGATCATAGGGCCTTTTGCCCCTTCGGCTTTCAATGCCCTTTCAGAGGTAATCACCGATGATAATACCGCTATATTGGCACCGCTTTCCAATAAGAATATAGAGTTGCGCCCCAATGTGTTCCAAACAGTACCTACTATAGAAGTACAACAGAACAGTATGATTAGTTTCATATATCAGAAATACCCTGATGCCAATATCATATTACTTTCAGATGCCAAGAGTAAGGACATGAATGAGAAATTGCAATCATCCTTCTTGCAAGCCAAGAGTGTAGATAATATACAAGGTATACAAAGTGCCTTGGTCAAGGGGGCTACCAATATCGTGTTTGTCTCCTCCGACGATGTCGTTTTCCTCTCCGATGTGATCCGTATCCTATACAATACGGCAGGCATATCGGCCAAGAATAAGAACTACAACATCATCATGGCAACCTTGGATAAAGGGGAAGCCTATGACCATAATAGTATTTCCAATAGCCAACTTTCCGCTCTGAAATTCACTTATCCTGCGGCCAATAGGTATGCAGGGGAGACGAATACCTTTATAAGCAAATATTTCAAAACTTATAAAATAACCCCTAGTAAGTATGCTTTTCGAGGGTTTGACCTTACCATGGATGCAGTACTAAGAACCAGTCTCAATGGGAATTTCTTAAAAGAAGCCAATATAGGAGAAACCTCTTACCAAGAGAATAAGTTTCAGTACATAAAGAATCCGTCCAAAGGAGGAGGGTATGAAAACCGAGCCGTGTATATACTTCGTTATGAAGATTTGCAGATAAGTGAAATTTATTAGAAAAAAATTAATAAAATCATAAAAAAACAATGAATTAGTAAAAAGGTTCGTTTTTTCTTTGTAGAAATGAAAAAATGTTTTACCTTTGCTCCCACGTTAATGAAATTTAATTAGAATTAAAAATCACATTTATGAGAAAGCAAATTCTAGCTTTGACAGCTCTTGTAGCCTTGGGTGCGAACGCTCAGGAATACAACAAATGGTCGGTAGATGTAAATTTTGGTGCTAACAAACCAACTGTAGGATTTACATCAGGATATGCGACAAAGACACCAAATTTCTGGACACTTAATGGAGGCGTTCGTTATATGTTCAATAACAAATTTGGTTTGAGATTAGGAGGTGGCTACGACAAGTTCGCAGAAGGAAAAAAATCTCCTAAATTTAATTCCAATATTTGGAATGTAAACTTACAAGGGGTGGCTAACTTAGGCCGCGTACTTTCATTTGAAGACTGGACTCGTGATCTAGGCTTATTAGCACATGCAGGTTTCGGTATAGGACAACTTAAAGGAGACTATCTTAAGAAAGCAGATAACATTGGTTTCCTTACCGCAGGTCTTACTCCACAAGTACGTCTTAGCAACCGTGTATCTTTGCTAGTAGATGGATCTGTATACTTCTATGCAAAACAAAATAGAACATTTGATGGTAAATCAGCGACTACCAAACGTGGATTCCAAGGAGTAAACTTTACAGGTACTGTTGGTTTGCAAGTAGCCTTAGGAAAGAACCTCGTTCATGCAGACTGGTACAGCCAAGCAGTTGCTGATAACCAACTTGCTGAGCGTGTAGCTAAAGCAGAAAACAGCGTAGCTGAACTTGCTAAGAGACTTGATAACAAGGAAGACAAGATGGTCGATACCAACGGAAACCGTGTACCTGATGAAGTTGAAAACTACATCAATGAAAAATACGGTAGCTTAGCTAACAACCAAACTCAATCAGCTCCAACTTCTACTAACTATTCTGGAGAATCTGCTCGTGAGCTTATCGAAAAAGGTTACATCAATGTATACTTTGATTTCAACTCTTCTGCTCCTCAAAAATCTTCTTTGTGGGCTGTTGATTTCGTAGCTAACTACTTGAAACAAAATTCAGGTGCTAGTGTGAAAGTAGTTGGTTATGCTGACGAAAAAGGAACTGCTAACTACAACCAAAAATTGTCTAACAAACGTGCTGAAGTGATCAAGAAACTCTTGACTGACAGAGGTGTTAACGCTTCTCAACTTTCATTTGAAGGAAAAGGTGAAGATAAGACCGTTAATCCAAAATCACCTAATGCACTTCAACTTGCTCGTCGTGCTACTTTTGAAGTAAAATAATCTTAAAAAATAATATTTTTAAAGCCACCTTCTAAAAGGTGGCTTTTTTTGTAAAAAAATTTTTTCATATTCTCAGAAAAGTAGTATATTTGCCCCATTGTATTGAACAAAATTTAAGTTTGTTAATTGAGTGTATAATTGTTTGATAATCAATGAATAAACCTATTGAGCCTCCCTCAGTGCATGATGTACTGATCTTCCCTTTGCTTATACTAAAAGCTAAGGTGCTTTCTTTTTTCTCTACTTTATCTACTAAAATGATATTACAAAAGACGGATAAGAAGTACGCTCCTTTGAGAATTTGAGTTTTATTTTCTATTTATTTCCTTACTACTTCATTCCAACAACTAAGATAAATACGAAAATAAAATGAAAAATAAATATATTGACTTAATAGACCAAACTTACTATTTTCCTCAGGACGAATTTACCCTTGAGGGAGATGAACTTCGTTTCCATGATATAGACCTCATGGAATTGGTACGCCGTTATGGGGCGCCACTGAAATTCATGTATCTACCTAAGATTTCAGAGAATATCCAAAAAGCTAAAAAGTGGTTTGAGAAAGCCATCAAAAAGCACAAATACAAAGGTGCTTATAATTATTGCTATTGCACCAAGAGTTCCCATTTTAAGCATGTGATGGTTGAAGCTCTCAAGAATGATATCCATATGGAAACCTCTTCGGCTTTTGATATTAATATCATCAATAATCTGATTAATGAAGGGCTGATTACCAAAGAGAATTATATCCTCTGCAATGGATTTAAGCGTGATGGTTATATAGATGGAATAGCTGATTTGGTCAATAGGGGATATGATAGGTGTATGCCCATTATTGATAATTATGAAGAGATTAATCTTTTTGATCAAAAGATAAAGGGAAACTATAATATAGGAATACGTATAGCCTCCGAGGAAGATCCTCGTTCAGAATTCTATACCAGTAGATTGGGAATTGGTTACAAGAATATCGTTCCTTTCTATAATAGAGAGATAAAGGATAATAAAAAAGTGACACTCAAGATGTTGCACTTCTTTATCAATACGGGGATAAAAGATAATGCTTACTATTGGAATGAGCTTCTTAAGTGTTTGAAGGTGTATATTCAGCTTAAGAAAGTAGCCCCTGAGCTTGATAGCCTCAACATAGGGGGAGGTTTCCCGATAAAGACTTCCCTCGCTTTTGAGTATGATTACGCTTATATGGTAGATGAAATCATTCGCCAGATAAAAATAGCTTGCGAACAGGAAAAGGTGCCTGTGCCTAATATATTTACCGAATTTGGAAGTTTTACTGTAGGCGAAGCAGGAGGAGCTATCTATGAGATTATGTACCAAAAACAGCAGAATGATCGTGAAAAATGGAATATGATCAATTCTTCTTTCATCACGACCCTTCCCGATACTTGGGCGATTAATAAGCGCTTTGTGCTCTTGCCTATCAATCGTTGGAATGATGAGTATGAGCGTGTACTCTTAGGAGGGCTTACTTGTGATGGAGATGATTATTACAATAGCGAACAGAATATGAATGCTATTTATCTACCTAAGTATAACAAGAATAAACCCTTGTATATTGGATTCTTTAATACTGGTGCTTATCAGGACTCAATAGGAGGTGTAGGAGGGTTGCAGCACTGCTTGATTCCCCAGCCTAAGATTATTCTTATTGATAAGAATAAGGACGGGGAGATTACCTCTCGCCTTTTCATGGAGCAACAAAAAGCAGAAGAAATGCTTAAGATATTAGGCTATTAGCACTTGTCTCTGATATATTCATATTTTTCAATCTTCTTGTTACCAAGTGTGGCAAGAAGATTCTTTCTTATTGGTATCCACAGATATACTCACTTTGTACAGTGGATTGGGAATAAAAAAATCCCCGATAAGTTTTCGCTTATCGGGGTTTGTTACTTTGTAGCGAAGACGGGATTTGAACCCGTGACCTTTGGGTTATGAATCCAACGCTCTAACCACCTGAGCTACCTCGCCGTTTGTGTTTGCGGGTGCAAAAGTACAACTTTTTTTGATATATACAAAATTATATCTAACATTTTTATTTATAAAAATATAAGTCGTTTATTACTAAGGATTTGCAATGATTTTTTGTGTTTGTTAAACTTCTGTTTTTGTTTGGTGTTTTTTGATAGAAGTGGTATATTTGCCTTATTAAAGAGTTACATATAGAACAAAACTAAAATTCTAAAAGCAAATGAGAAAGATCTTATTTTTTTGGTATTATTCTTTAGTGCCTTTAGTTATGGGCAGCTAAAACAAACAAAGCTAACTGATGAAGAAGTAAATGTATTAGCAACGAAAACAAGCCAAGGATTTGGAGAGTTTAACTACAATGAGATTAAGAAATATAAGTTGGAAAATATTCTTGCTTATATTGTGGAATTTCAATATGAAGGTAAAACTATTGCAACAACCTTAGTCGATGTTTCTTATACCATAGGAGCTGGTTATTCTTCTTTTAGTTTACCTTTCAGAAGAGTAAATATTTGTTTTAGAACGGCAGATTTACCTAATGAAGTACAGTTTGCTTTGCTGAAAGAAACTACTTCTTTTGGAGAGAATAGTTGGAAGATAGAAAAAAATGAGGCACAACAAGAGTTTCTTTGTCCTAATACAGCTCTTGGAGGAATAGGTCTATTTTATACAGAAGATTCTAAAAAATATACGCTAAATAGTCTTGCAGGAGGTAAGATAAAAATGGTACTTTACAAATTAGAGAAATAGAATAAAGAAAAAATCCGAGTACTTTCGTAGCTCGGACTTTCGTGAAAAAACTAAACAATTATAAGATTATCTTTAATAAGCGAATTACTCTTTTTGTAATTCTCTTTCTCTAGGTCTCTTTTGTAAGGCTGTTTCTAATGAGAAACTTACTTCCTTATTCCGTGTGCAAAGTTACGCATATTTTTTGAAATAGCAAGCAGATGCAAATATAAATATATGTTAAAAATAAAATCAAGGAATTAGAGGCTATATTTTGAGGTTTTTTCAAGGGGGTAAATTTGTTAAGGGTATTATATTTTGAAAAGGTAAAGTGATAAAAATATTAAAAAGCAATTTTCTTATAAAGAAAAGATGTACTTTTGTCCCTAAAACCAATTTAAAAGAAATATGTTATTTTTACAAGCAAATACAGGAACTACAGCGCAGACAACCTCAGAGCTACAAGAGAAAAGTCTCTCTATTATGGATCTGATTTTCAATGGGGGATTGGCCAATACGATTATCATAGGGATTTTATTCCTGATGTTGGCTACTGCTCTTTATATCTATTTTGAAAGAACTTTTGCCATTAGCTCGGCCAAGCGAATAGATGCTAATTTTATGAATGCTATTCGTGACAACATCTCCTCTGGGCGTATAGAAGCCGCCAAGAATCTTTGCCTTCAGTACAATAGCCCAGTGGCACGTCTTGTGAACAAGGGAATCTCTCGTATTGGAAAGCCTATTGATGATATTCACAAGGCTATAGAGAACACAGGTTCTTTGGAGGTATATAAGTTGGAGAAGAATGTTTCTTTGCTAGCCACCCTTGCTGGGGTCGGGCCTATGATAGGTTTTTTGGGTACAGTAGTAGGGATGGTCATGTCCTTCCATGCTATGGCTACCAGTGGGGGACAGGCCGATATGAGTATCTTGGCAGGCGGGATCTATACAGCGATGACCACCACCGTAGCAGGGCTTATTGTGGGAATTATAGCTTATTTGGCTTATAACCACTTGGTAATGCGTATTAACAATGTTACTCAAAAACTGGAAGCCACTACGGTTGATTTCTTGGACATGTTGAACGAACCAATTTAGTAAAATGAGTATCAAGTCAAGCAATAAAGTAACTCCCGAATTTAGCATGTCCTCTATGACGGACATCGTCTTTCTATTGCTTATTTTCTTTATGCTTACCGCCTCTAACAATCCTAAGGTATTGGATATGCTACTGCCTAAAGCACATGGCAAATCCTCAAGTATTCAGAATGTATCGGTAAGTATCAATAAGGATTTGCAATATTTTGTCAATAACAAACAGGTAGAACCCTCTCAGATGGAAACAGAGCTCAAGACAGCTCTCTCTGGAGTGGAAAGCCCTACCATTATCCTAAGAGTCGAGGAGAGTGTGCCTATAGAAAATGCAGTATCTATTATGGATATAGCCAATCAGAATCAGTACAAACTTATCTTAGCCGTACGACCTAAGTAATATTTTATGATATTAAACACAGTGCATAAGCAGAAATCTTTCGCTATTACGCTGGTAATTATGATCTTAATTGTCTTAGTGTTACTTGTAGCGAAACTTACCAATGCTATTATTATCCCTGAAGAGCAGGAGGGAATTTCCATCACTTTTGGAACAGATAAGATGGGGATGGGAGAGATTAATCCTCCTAAGCCTACCCAGACGGCCGTAGCAGCAGAACAGCCTGTAGAAGAGGCTACAAAAACACAGGAAACACCCACTCAGGAGCCTGTACTTACTCAGGACAATACAGAGGAGGAAACCGTTGTGCTACCCAAGGAAGAGGTGAAAAAAAAGAAGGAAACACCTATGGAGACCAAGCCTAACCCTAAGAAACCGCAGAAGCCGGCTGCTTCTACCACCGATGCGCTTTCAAGTGTTTTAAATGCTTCCACCAAGCAGCCTCAGTCAGGTACTGGTAATGGCTCTCAGGGCGATGATAACACACCAGGCTATAAGGGTGATCCCAAAGGGAATCCCTATGCTAGCAGCTTTTACGGAGATAGTAGCGAGGGTTCAGGGCAAGGCAGTGGTAAGGGCTGGGGACTTAATGGCCGTAAGTACATAAGTGGGGAGAAAGTCTACCAAGATTGTAACGAATCAGGCATGGTCGTTGTCCAGATTGAAGTGGATCGCTCAGGTAAGGTCGTTCGTGCCAAAGCAGGAGAAAAAGGTACAACTAACAAGGCTCCTTGCCTGCTCGATGCTGCTAGAAAATCGGCTATGACCTATCGCTTCAATGCCGATGAGAAAGCTCCCCAAACGCAAATAGGTTTTCTCTCTATTCGTTTCAAGTTAGGAGAATAGAGTGAAAAGGGTTTTTCTTAGTTTTTTATTTTAGAAAGACTATGTGTTTCAATTTGTTTTTTTGTAAATATATCATATAAAAGACTTTTTTAATTTTTTTACGTTGATTTAGGTTAATTCATTAATTTGCATTACATTTGTATCATTGTAAAAAGAATGTTTAATACACTACAACCCAATGGCATATATTGATTATTATAAGGTTTTAGGCGTAGATAAATCCGCTTCTTCTAAAGATATTAAGAAGGCTTATAGGCAACTTGCCCGCCTCTACCACCCTGATATGAATCCTAATGATAAGACAGCTGAAGAGCGATTCAAGCAGATCAATGAGGCGTATGAGGTCTTAGGTAATTCCAAGAATAGGGCTAAATACGATAAGTACGGTAAGGATTGGCAACAGAGTGAAGCTTTTGAAAATGCTCAAAGACAGGGCAGAAACCCTTTCGGTAATGGTTTTGAAAGCGCTACTTATACCAATGCTAGTGATTTTTCAGATTTCTTCAAGGAGATATTTGGCCAAGAGGCTGGTTTTGGAAGAGGAAATTATGGTTCGGCTTACGGAAAGTTCAAGGGGCAAGACCTACAGACGGAACTGACCCTTTCTCTCAGAGATGCCGCAACTACCCAGCCCAGAACCCTTACAGTCAATGGAAAGACCATTCGTATTACCCTGCCTGCGGGTATTCAAAATAACCAGCAGATAAAACTCAAAGGCTATGGAGGTGAAGGAGTCAATGGGGGACCTAATGGGGATTTGTATATCACCTTCCAGATATTGCCAGACCCTACCTTTGAGCGAATAGGTAACGATCTGAAAACTAAAGTTACTATTGATATGTATACAGCCATTCTCGGAGGAGAGGTGCAAGTATCCACCCTTTCGGGAAAAGTGAAGCTAAAGGTAAAACCCGAAACCCAACCAGGCACTACCGTAAGGCTCAAGGGTAAGGGCTTCCCTGTATACAAAGGAGGTACCTTTGGTGACTTGTTCGTCACTTACAATGTAGAACTCCCTAAGGGGTTGACTGATAAGCAAAAAGAACTTCTCGAACAAATGCGTAAATTACAAGCAAATGGAACAACCGCTTAAAATATCAAAGACTAAAGTCATTAGGCTCTATAAGATCAAATCGTCTTTCTTCAATGCCTTAGTGGATAATGGATTGATAAAGACAGAGGTTATTGATAGGGTAACCTATGTACATTATGACCAGCTACCAGCACTTGAGCGCTTTGTCAATTGGCACTATGACCTTGAGATCAATGTCCCTAGTATCCAGATTATCCATCGCCTTTTGGAGCGGATAAGGGTCTTACAAGAAGAAAACCAAAAACTAAGAAGAAAATAACAACCCAAAAACCAAAAATCTAATGATGAAAAAAATCGCTTTTCTATGTGCCTGCTTGTTACTACTAGCAGGCTGTGGTCGCTCTCTGCCAGTGGTTAAGGGAGATAGCCTAGTTATTTCAGAGGAAAGAAAACTCCCCGCTTATACTCAAATCAGGCTGGAATGTGGGGCAGATCTAGTACTTACACATGGCCAAGTAGGGAGTATTACTATTAAGGCCTCTCAGAATATGGCACCTTATGTAATAACAGAGGTGTCTAGCGGAGTGCTTACAGTGAAAATGTCGCCCGATTTCGCGTACCAATTTACAAAAAAGTTGGAGATTTGTATTCCTGTAGATAACTCACTAACAGAAATTGCTGTACATGGTTCAGGTGATATCAGTTCTCATGAACAATTGCAGGTTAAGAACCTCTCTTGTAAGGTCTTGGGCAGTGGTGATATGCTGCTCTCTTTACAGGCTGAGTCTCTATCTTTTTCTGTCAAAGGTAGTGGTGATATGAAAATCAAAGGAACCACCCAAGATCTTAGTGTAGACATAGCAGGCAGTGGCGACTTTGACGGTGATGCACTTCAGGCCAAGCAAGCAACCGCTTCTATTAGAGGCTCTGGCGATGTGGATCTCTTTGTTACTGAACAGCTTTCAGCAGATATCCGAGGCTCAGGGGATATTACTGTCAAAGGAAATCCTAAGAAAATAGATGTGCAAACCAAAGGTAGTGGTAGGGTAAGATACCTATAACTACACCTCACTTCGCTTCTTTAGAAAGGAAATCAGCAAAATCCCTACACTGACAAAGATACTAAGGCGTGCTATGTAATCTCCATAGCGTACATAAGTGGTCAGCTCATTATTGGCCAAAACAATACCCCTTAGTGCACCTTTTTTTCCATAACCCAAGGAGCTGATGATTTCCCCACGCTGGGAGATAAAGGCGGAAATACCTGTATTAGCACTTCGGGCTATACTCTTGCGGGTCTCTATCGCTCTCAGGCGCGTATAGCTTAGCAGTTGTTTGTATCCTTGGGTATCCCCCCACCAAGCATCATTGGTTAGGACGCCTAAGAATTGAGCGCCTTGCTTTACATATTTGCCTACATATTCTCCATAGATAGATTCGTAACAAATCACAGGAGCTACCTTCTGCTCGGCTAAGGAGCTTAGCACACTGGGGGTCTTTTGGGTAGTCTTTACCGCAACTGTTCCCCCTAGGTCTATCATGATATCTCCTAAGATAGGTTTTAAGAAAGATTGCAGGGGCATATTCTCTACCCCAACAACTAATTTTGACTTGTGGTGAAAGCCCATAATCCCAAAGGAGTTGAGCAGAAAGGCACTATTATAGTCATTGAACCAATAGTTCTGTACAGGGTTATAGTTGGTTTGTGGGGCTATCTTACTTTTGTCTGTAACTACCTCGTAGATAGCAGCTCCCATTATCCAATTGAGCTGTGGATGTGCTTCTAAGAATGTATGTAAGGGGGGTAACTCCTTGCTTTGTGATATATCCTCTAATCGATAGACGCCTTGCGAGATGACCGTCTCAGGAGTGAGCACAAAGTGGGTGTTTTCAGTAACGCCTTCCTTGGCAAGGGTAAGCAATAGTGCTATAGTTTCCTCATTGGAAAGGCTGTATTTCTCCTCATAGGGGTCTATATTGGGTTGCAGAGCAACCACCTCTATAGGAGTGCCTTTTTCCTTATAACTAATATATATGCCCCAAGAGAGCGCTATAGGCAGTAATACTAGCAGACTTATTTTGGCTATACGCTTGTAAAACAATCTTTTATCCTTTGTCTCTAAGAAGAGGCGCAGCATGTGAAATAGTAGTATATTGACCAGTAGCACCCAAAAGCTTCCGCCGAAAATCCCCGTATATTCGTACCATTGTATCCAAGTGATATTTTCAGAAAAGACATTTCCTAAAGAGAGCCAAGGCCAAGAAAAATCCCAATGGTGATGGAATTTCTCAAAGGCTATCCATATGGTAATGAGGAAGATACTACTTACTTTTGCCGTATTTCGCTTTGCTACCAAGTGATAAATAAGGAAGACCAAACTCATCAGCAGGCTATTGACCAAAAGGGCAAAGAGCGCCCCCACCACTGTGGAGTTCCATATCCACCAAGTGGTGAGAGTATTCCACAGAAGAAAGCTAAGATACGAGAGGAGGAACACCTTTCCCTTGCACGCTTTTCCCCTGCTGCGTAACTGGTATTCTACTAACAGTAAGGGTACCCAAGCGACAAAAACAAACAAGGAAATACCATAAGTAGGCCAAGCGATGGCTAATAAGATGCCTGAAAGAAGGGCTAAAAGGAGATGCTTCATGTCAGTTGAGAAAAATATCTTTTTTAAGAATGAGACTTTAGGAATGTTTTTACCTTTTCCAAATAGGGGTAGGGCGTGATGTCCTCCCTGAAGAAGGGGATAAGAGAGCGTAGCTGCTCATACCATAGCTTGGTAGTGGTAGAGAGTTTGTCTTTATATCCCAGAATATCAATAGCTTGTGCTATTGTGATGGCTTCTATGGTCATCACTTCAAAGGTGTTTTCTATGACCTTGTGAGTAATAGTCGCGGCATTGGTACCCATGCTTACAATATCTTGATTATCATTGTTATTGGGGATACTATGCACGTACATAGGGAAAGAAAGTGTTTGGTTTTCAGCAGTGGTAGAGGTAGCGGTGAATTGTATTCCCTGCATACCGAAGTTGAATCCTAATTTTCCAGCATTGACAAAGGCAGGTAGGATTTCATTGATTTTTGGGTTAAGCAGATAGTTCAGCTGTCGCTCACAGAGCATACACAGTCGGGTAATAGCTATCTTGAGTTTGTCCATCTCTAGGGAGATATAATCCCCGTGGAAATTTCCTCCATGATATACTTGTTGGGATTTGAGGTCGGTAATAGGATTATCACTTGCCGAGTTGAACTCATGGGTTACTACTTCCTTTGCATAATCAATAGTGTCATATATAGGCCCTAGGATTTGGGGAAGACATCTGAGAGAATAGTATTCTTGTACCTTTTCCTTGAATATAGTTTCCTTATGTTCGCCCTTATATAGGTGTTCACTGCGCTTCTTGGTTAGCTGACTGTCCACTAAGTAGTTACGCATTCTCTGGGCGATAAGCTGTTGCCCATGGTGCTTTTTAGCAGCATTAAGCTCTTGGGAAAAATGGTCGTCATAGGTCTGTACTAGTTCGTTGATGGCCACCGAGAGCTTGACAGACCAGTCCAGTAGCAGCTGTGCATAATGGATATTAACCGCTGCAATACCAGTCATTACCGAGGTGCCATTCATCAGAGCGATTCCCTCACGCAGGTGAATCTTCAAGGGTGAGAGTCCTTCTTCGGCAAAAACCTCTTGGGTAGGGCGTCTTTTTCCTTTGTAGAAGACCTCTCCTTCACCGATCAGCACCAAGGCCAAATGGGCTAACTGTACCAAGTCTCCACTGGCACCTACGCTCCCATGCTGGAAGATTAAGGGGGTGATGTCCCTATTGATAAGCTCTTTCATTAGGTGAATGAGGGAAGGGTGTACGCCTGATTTTCCTAATGAAAGCGTATGAAGCCTACATAGAATGGCCGATTTTACGATTTCGGGAGAGAAATAAGCACCCATGCCGGAAGAATGGCTACGGATGATGTTATATTGTAAGGCCAATTGGTCTTTATCCTCTATTCGGTACTGCGCCATGGGGCCAAAGCCTGTATTTACTCCATATATAACCTTATTCTTGGAGAATTCCTTTAGGAAGTGATAGCTATCACTTACGATTTTTTCGGTTTCAGGGGAGATTTCTACTTTTTTATGGTTGAAGATAACATTGATAAAATCTTCAAAAGAGTTGGCATGTTGTCCCATTGCTTTAAGTTCTTTTACAAACAGCAGCAAAATTAAGGAATAATAGGCTATTTTGCAAGGGGAGTAAAGGATTTATTTTTAGGGACAAAAAAACTCAGTTTTCCAAACACAGCACTCAAAACTTTTTTGTACATTTGCCCTTTCAATAGGATAATTGTAACCAAATGAAGAAGCTATGGCTTTTATTTTTATATCTTTTACCGCTTTGTTCTTGGACACAGGAAAAGATGTATATAGATAGCGAGGGCAATACTACAACTAAGGACAAGGCCAAACTTTATCGGGTCATCTCTGAAAAGGACGGACGCTATCATGTAAAGGATTTTTTCTTGGACGGAAAACTCCAAATGGACGCTTATGCTACTAAAAAGGACTTTAGAAGTATAGAGGAGCTTATAGGCAAGTTTTCTTTTTATTTTGAAGATGGTAAGATAGAGATACAAGGAGAGGAAGAAAATGGAAATCTCTCTTACAAAGTGTATGACCCCAAGGGACGTATAAATACATTCTATAACAAAACAGGAGAGGATACTTATATAGAGACCTATAATTATGCTGATAATGCTTATGTGAAGGGGAAAAAAGAATTTAATGTAGTGTATTATCAGGAAAATGCGAAAGTAAAGAAAAGAATACAGTTTGAAGAGGATTTAAAAAAGGCAAGAATAGAGAGTTTCTATGAGGGAGAGGACAATGTATTACTAAAATACTATGATGAAAGGGGAAAACTCATAGGCTCTCGTTATATAAAAGGAAATGAAGCTCAAGCAGGTATAGAAGTGGAGTACTATCATGCGCCTGCACAAGTAAAAGCAATTACCCAATGGGATGCAGTAGGAAATATTGTGGAGGATAAGGTATATTATCGCTCAGGAAAGCTATTTTCACGTAGAAAGGAGGACAAAAAGAATACAACAATTACTTTCTATGATGCAAAAGGGAAAAAAATGAGCGAACTTACTTACAAATATGGCGAACCTTACCAAGGTACTGCCTATAGCTTGGACGAAGAGGGACTATTGGAAGAGAAAATTGTGTATAAGTTGGGGCATATAGAACAAAGTATTGTTTACTACAAAAATGGAAATATCAAACAGCAAACCGACTATAGTATCCATCATGACATAGATAAGATTACTTATTATAATAAGGATAAAACAACCAAAGGAGAATTGCTTTTCAAAGAGGGGGCTTGCTATAGTGGCTATCTCTATAATGATTTGGAGGAAAATGATAGTTATGTACTCTACAAGGCTGGAGAATTTGTAGGACTTAAACAGATAGACGAGAATAATATACTTAGGTATTATAAGGAAAAACAAAAAGATGGTCAAATGAAAGCTGAAATATATGATGAAAAGGGTGAAAAATCTTATATATATACCATTACAAGAATTAAAAATACCAATTCAGGTGATGAAGATACTGTTATAGATTTCAAACAATATGAAAATGGTAAAGAAATAAATAAAGGAAGTATAAAAAATAAAATATTGCAACAGGGAAGTATTAAACTAAAAAACAGATGGGACGAAAGTATAGAATATTACTACAAAGTAAAGGATAAAAAGATTGTAATGGATTATATGATTAACGGAAAAGTACTTAAAACAATCTCGCTTGATGCTAATTTTAGTAGTTTTGGGGATCGTTATCTTAATCATATAGAAGAATTTTTTATTACAGAGGACAACTTTGATCCTTATGTAATGATTCCTAATTATATATTTGACACTAAGAACAGTACCCTCATAGAACACTAAAAGCGTTTTACTCTAATCCTATTTTTACAATAAATGGACAGATGCTTACTTAAAAATAGAATGAGGTATACAATAATACAGATAACCACATTCTTTTTTGTAATATTAAATATAACTTTCGCAATAGCACAAGATAAGGATACGCTATACGTACAAGAATATCCTCATAAGTGGTGGGTAAAAGCTTTTATTCCTAATAAAATGCTTACAATCTTACATGACAAAAAAATCTATAATCCTACTTATCCTCAGAACATAGGAGTAGGGGTGGGCTTGCGTAAGATTATAGGTATGAATCTATTGGTATC
Source organism: uncultured Capnocytophaga sp. (assembly GCA_963528845.1). Lineage (GTDB taxonomy): Bacteria > Bacteroidota > Bacteroidia > Flavobacteriales > Flavobacteriaceae > Capnocytophaga. The sequence goes on from CAURXJ010000010.1 coordinate 37,844, forward strand.
TTTCAGTGTATTCCCTTTAAAAACGGATACAGATTTGTCTTCCTCCATTACTGATTTCCAAATGCACAAATATGGCAAGAAGCTACTCTTAGACGGCTATTACCAAGATTACCGAGGCTTTTTTACCCAGAGGGAACAAGACGGAAAGAAAGTATATACCCTTTTCCCAAACCTTACTGTAAAAAGGTGGGGGCTTGATGGGACTTATGTGTTGCGTAACAAACGATTTTCCTTACGTGCCGCCTTCGAGCAGAGTGAGAAGCAGATCAAGTCGGCTGGGAGTCTACTCTTAGGTAGTGGATTCTATTACCATAAGATTGTGCCAGATGCTTCTCAGCAGCAGAGCCTTCCTAAGGCTTTTGATAACTACCAAATGGGAGCTAATATAGGCTATGCCTATTCGTGGGTGGTCTCTCCCCGCTAGTTGCTCGCTGGTATGGTATCAGCAGGGGTAAATTTTGGTAACGATTCGGAAGTTTTAGCCTGGCATAACCTAAGGGCTTATCCTGCCAGTATCGGTAGGCTTACCCTGAACTACAATCGTGAGGACTGGTCGTTTGCCCTTACAGGGATATTTAATAACAAAACGGTTTATTCCCCCAGTGCACAATCTTTTGCCTTGCTTGCTCCTACCACACAATTTACAATTACTCGACATATAAGATAACAACTGATAAGAAATGATAAAAAAAATCTTTAAAATAATAGCCATTACTTTCCTTATAGGCATATTGGCCATTGCAGGAGTGGGTTATTACATATTATTTTACCCCAATACTTCCTTTCAGGAGCAACAAAGGGTATTCTATATCCCTTCAGGGAGTGATTATTCCTATATCTCTGAGAAACTCTATACAGGACTTTCCAACCCAACGACCTTTTATTGTGTAGCTCGCGCTATGAAATACACCGAGCATGTACGTGCAGGTCGCTATGTGATTCGCAAGGGAATGAATAACCTACAGCTAGTACGTATGCTTAGGAATCTGAGCCAGCCAGTGAAAGTTTCTTTCAATAACCAAGACCGCCTACCTCTCTTAGCACAACGTATCTCTAAGGAGATTGAGGCCGATAGTACTTCCCTAATGAATGCTTTCCTCAATCCTTCTTTCCTTGCCGAAAGTGGGACAGACTCTCTTAATATATTGGGGCACTTTATACCCAATACCTATGAGTTCTATTGGGATACCTCGGCCAAGGCGTTTGCTGAGCGAATGCAGAAGGAATACAAAGCCTTTTGGAATGAAAAAAGACGTGAAAAAGCAACTGCTCAAGGGCTAACCCCTGAGCAGGTGATGATATTGGCCTCTATCGTTCAGAAAGAAACCTATATGACTGATGAAAGGCCTACCATAGCAGGGGTGTATCTCAATCGGCTAAAGGAGCGAATGCCCCTACAGGCCGACCCTACCGTGGTTTATGCGATCAAGGAGACTACAGGCAACTATGATACCATCATCAAGCGGGTGTATATCAAGGACACACAGATTGCCTCGCCCTACAACACTTACCAAATTCAAGGCTTGCCGCCTGCACCTATCGCTATGCCTGATATTTCCTCTATAGAGGCGGTACTATCGCCCAAGGAGCATGAGTATCTTTTTTTTGTAGCCGATACGGCACGTATTGGCTACCACAAGTTTGCCCGCACCCTACAAGAACACAACAAGAACCGCCAAGCCTATAGGAAGTGGCTGGACAAGAGATTAATGACTAATGACTAACCGCTAACAACTGCTGTGCTGCTTTTTCAATCACAGAGCGAGGGGAGGCCAAGTTGATACGCATAAAGCCAGTGCCTTCCTTGCCGAAGACGCTACCATCTACCAAGGCCAAGTGTGCCTGATTGGTACAGAGGGAGACCAATTCTTTTTGAGAAAGCCTTAACTCCCTGAAATCCAAGAACACCAAGTAAGAGGCTTGAGGAACTATATATTTGACCTTTGGCAGGTGCTGGTCAATATATTGGGTAAGGTAGTCGATATTTCCTTGTATGTAGCTCAAGAGTTGGCTGAGCCATTCTTCGCCTTGCTCATAGGCAGCTACCGTGGTTTGGAAAGCAAATATATTCCCGTCGGTGAGCATGTAGCCTACCGTTTTGTCCAAGAATTTCTTTCTTACTTCAGCATTGGGGATAACAGCATAAGCGCTGGCCAATCCCGCCATATTGAAAGTTTTGCTGGCCGAAGAGAAGGTAACACAACTCTCGGCTACTTCCTTGGAAAGGGTTGCCAAAGGTGTATGTTGGTAGGGGGGAAGTGTCAGGTCGGCATGAATCTCATCGGAAATCATCAAAACCTTGTGCTTGAGGCAAATAGAGGCCAATCGCTCTAACTCGTCCTTAGTCCATACACGCCCTCCAGGGTTGTGAGGATTGCAGAGGATAAAGAGCTTGCAGGTCTTTGCTTTTTCTTCAAAGTCTTCAAAATCAATCTGATATTGTTCGTCCTTGAGCAGTAGGGGATTGGTAACTACTTTTCGTCCTGTATTGCGGATTGCAGCTGCAAAAGGGTAATACACAGGAGGTTGGATAAGTACAGGGTCACCTACTTGGGTGAAAGCCTCCACAGCCATTACGATGGCAGGCACCACCCCAGGGACGAAAGAAATCATCTCTTTGGTAATTGTCCACTGGTGACGCCTTTGCTGCCAGTCTATGATAGACTGATACCAAGTATGGGGCTTTTCAGTATAGCCAAAGATTTCACATTCTATACGTTTCTTTATGACCTCTACAATGAAAGGCGGGGTTCTAAAGTCCATATCGGCCACCCACATAGGAATCAAGTCCTCACGCCCCCAGCGAGGGAGCAGCGCCTCCAATTTTAGCGCATCGGTACCTCTTCGGTCAATAAGCTCATCAAAATTATATTTCATAGGTTAAAGATGTTTTCTAAGCTACTAAAAAGACAATGTCCTTGACTACCTCCTTCTGTAGGTATTCGTTAAGCATGGTCACCAGTTTGCTTTTCCCATAGTTTAAATCCTCCCGAAGGGCGGTATTGTTCAGGGTAACATATAGCTTGCTGCCTTGTAGGCGTACACTCACGGTATATTTTACAATGGGCGCTCCTACGACCTCCACCCAAGCCTCTTTGACACGTACTTTGTCAATCCCATAGTTCAGGCGGTATCGCTTGAAGATCGCCAAGATGACGTCTTTCAAGGAAGTTTCACTATTATATCTTGTAGTATAATGGCTCATTTTTTTGTTTACAAAGGTAGTGATATTTTTTGACAAAAAGCCAATCAAAAAAGCCTTTTTTACTCCTCTTAGTTTGGTATTTTTCCCATTGCTCTTATTCAAAGGCTTTCCTCTCTTCTTCGGTATAGGTTTTGCCATTGAAAGTGGTGGTAGTACTATCCTCTTGTTTTTGTTTCTCTAAATACTTTTTATATTCTTTTATAATAGAAGTATTACTAAATTCATCCATTTTCAGTTTGTACAGAGTTTCACCAGTATTCCCATTGATTAAATAATACATCCATACATAAGGCTCCTCTGTATTTAGTCCTATTTCATATATAGCCCCAATATCTTTTGGGAAAAGTCTATTACAATAATGGACATTTTTAGGATCTTCAATATCAATATTATATTCCTTTTGAAATTTTTGAATAAGATCTTTTACAGAAAACTTATAATCAACATCAAGGTTTTCTTCTTTTATTTTTCTTCCTATTTCCTCATAATGTAGCCATATTCCTATAGGGAAAGAGTAAAATTCATCTCCCCAAAGTTTTATATTATGATTAGGATAGTATACCTCTACATTTCTATAAGGAGAATCTATAGAGGTGCGTTCTATTGTAATTTCTTTTTCATTTTTTATAATTCGGACTCTTTTATTATGTTTTTTTAAGAATCTATCATTATCAGGTCTTTGAAATATATCATCTACATTTTTCCACCCTCTAAACTCTTTTTCGTTAAAATATTTGATATTGTTATTTGTGTTATTTGTTTGACTTTTACAGCCAACAAGAATCAATAACAATAATGAAAATAAAAGTATTTGTTTCATTTTGTATATTTTAGATTATCCAAAAATCCAATCAAAAAAGCCTTTTTTGTTTCTCTTAGTTTGGTATTTTTTCCCATTGCTCTTGTTCAAAAGCTTTCCATTCTTCTTCAGTATATGTTTTGCCATTGAAAGTGGTGGTTTTAGGTTTGTTTTTCTCTTTTAAGAATTCTAAAAATTCATATACAGGATCTCTTCCACTTCCTCCTCTTCTGTGTATTATATCTGTTTTAAACAAGTTCTTTCCTGTTTGCCCATCTATCATAATATGTTGTGTAGGTTGATCATAAATATCTTTAGGAAATAATATTAGATGGTAGTAATATTTACCATTTTCATTGAATCTACTTACATAGCCTCTTTCTTCTTTTAGTTCTAAATCTACGTGATATTCTTTTTTTACTTTCTCAATTAGTTGGCGTATAGAGAATTTATAATTCTCATCCTGATTTACTTTTCTTTCTAATTTGCCAATTTTAGAGTAAAAACACCATATACCATAATCAATATTAAAAAAGGATTGACCTATAGTAGTCCGTATTTTTGTTTCTAAGTTATAAGTAGCCCAACGAGTATAAGGAGTGATTGTATCACTTTCCTCTATTCGTACTTCGTTATCATTATAATCATATAACAATTGAATTCTTCTATTTCCTTTTTTAAAGTATTTATCATCTCCTATTGAGACATATTGTCTGTTCACTTCCCAATCTATAAAAAATTCTTCATTAAAATATTTCATATTGTGTAAGTTAAATTCTTGAGCTTTGCAGTCAACAAGAATCAATAACAATAATGAAAATAAAAGTGTTTGTTTCATTTTGTATATTTTAGATTACCCGAAGAGCCAATCAAAAAAGCCTTTTTTGTTTCTCTTAGCTTGGTACTTTTCCCATTGCTCTTGTTCAAAAGCTTTCCATTCTTCTTCGGTATAGGTTTTACCATTAAAAGTGGTGGTTTTGAGTTTATTTTTGTTTTTTATTCTTTTTAGATATTCTTCTTTTGAGGGGAAAGAAGACTTTGATTTAGGTATATTCTCTCCCCCTAATAACCATAAAAAAATCTCTTCCTCACAAAGAATTTCTCCTGTATTACCATCTATATAGATTAGTCTTCGAGGATAAAAATCACCATCTGGAGGAAGTGGATTACGATATAAAATTACAATATAACAATATTTACCAATTTCCTCTACAAACATCCTCATCACATCATAATTTACGTCTGGGTTATAATCTCTTGAAAAATGATTCTGTATGGTCATCAGATCTACATTATATTCCTTTTTCATTAATTGACAAAGAGAATTTACACTAAATGTATAATTTTTATCATTATTAATAGTTTCTTTTAAAAGTCCCAGTTTATTATATTTTTTTGTAGTGTCTATTTTAAAATTAAAAAAGAATATAGTTTCATAATATAATACACCATTAGAATAATAATTTCTTGCTATGCTAATAGGAGAATTTTTCTTTGTTTCATTTTCTATAAAATGCCCCTTGTCTACACTACTCATAAATTGTTTAAAATGATCCCCTCGTTCATTATAGAATAATTTAATATCTTCTCGTATTTCGTTATCCTTTTCAAAGGATTTAATATCAAAATATTTCATTGGATTATTTTTTATATAATTAATAATACTATCTTGGGCAAAGGCTCCTATAGATAGAAAGAAAGTGATTATAACTATTTTTTTCATTTTATATTTCTTTTTAATTTGGGCTAAAAATCAGTGGGAGCTTTCGTTATATCGAACTCATGTTAAATAAAAATATATCACTAATAATCACCTCATCTACTGCTTAAATGATAATCTAATAGAACATCTTTTAGGAGGTGTTTCTTCTGCTCTTCATTATATTCATAGAGAAAAAGAGCTACTGTACTACTATCAATACAATGTATCCCTTTTTTGTCTTCACGAGTAAAGCCTCTTTTGAAAACAATTCCAATATAGTTATCTTTAATATCTAATACAATAATCTTCCAATGCGGGAATTCATAATCTTTGTTTAATTTCAATCGTTTGAATATCACTTCTCGATATTGCTTTCCAAAGATACCATTCTCGCCACTTAAAGACAATAAATTGTGTATTTTCTCATATATAAATATTCCAATATGAGGATTTTCGTATATTTGTCCACTTTCAGTAATCAACAAATTATCTCTTATCTCATAGTAGGTAAAACGATTGATATTATCTCTTAAATACTGAAGGCTTTCATCAATAAGAGGTTTATAGGGTTCAATGTTTTGCCCATATATAAATGGGGTAATCAATAACAAAGTGACAATTAAAATTCTTTTCATTGTTAAAACTTATTATTTATGGTGCTGTTATTTTTTAAGTTAGTTCCTAATATCACTTTGTTTAAGATTTTTTTCTTTTGCTCAAAATCAACTTTATAAATAAAAAGGGCTACTGTATCACTATCAGAAAAGTGGATTCCTTGATCATCTTCATAAGTAATACCCTTTTTAAAAACAATACATTGATTTGAATCAATATTTAACACATATACTTTCCAGTGATCGAAACGATTTCCTTTCTCTATTTTTAATCGTTTGAATGCTTTTTCATTAAATCTCTTCTCAAAGATGCCTTTTTCATCTTTAAAAGGCAATAAATCAAATAATTTGTCACAATCGTTTTTTCCGAAATAAGGATTTTCATAGATTTGTCCGCTTTCAGTAATGATCAAATAATCGCGTACCTTGTTGTAAGTGTCTTCACTAATGTTGTCTTTTAAATATTGAATACTTTCATCAATGAGAGGCATATAATAACTATAGTGTTCATAATATTGTCCATACATTGAGGGGGTTATAAGTAATGAAATAATAATTAGAAATCTTTTCATTGTTATTTTGTTATTTTTGAGGCATATTCAGTTCTTCTTCTGTAAAAACATCTTGATTCAAATAATATTTACCATCAGAATAAAGATAATATCTGCAATTTTTCCAAATGAGTTTATATTTATTGGGTTCTTTGCTAATAATATGTAATTCCCATCTGTCTGACCACTCTTTTAGTAGGTATAAGAATTGCTTATCTTTTGAAAAACCTGTATCTGCTAATTTTTCATACGTATCTCTATCTACAATGTCCTTTATTTTTAATTTATCAGAGTTCATATTGTAAAGCTCTGATATATATATCGGGCGAGAATAGTAAAAGATCATATTATTGGTGCCCTGTATATACAAATTTCCTTGTTCATCTTCAAAAAGATTATCTTTTACTTGCTTATAATTTTCAGTTATCTTTATATATTGACAACCTTGACTGTCTATATATAAATCATTCTCAAAAAAATTATTACTTACTTTTTTTATATTTATATTTTTAGAGCAAGATATAAATATTAGCAGTAAAAGAAAAAATATTATTCTTTTCATAGTTCTATTTTTATCTCTTAAATGTTGTGCCTGAATAGATATCTTTTTTGAGAATGTACTATACAGCTGTTTGAATTATTTTTTAAATAAACTCTATTGAAGAAAGTACTATATTCGCAAAATAAGAAAGATATGGTTCAAATATTTTCTATAGGGGCGGCAATTTACAAAAAAAATGATAATCTACCAAATAAAAAGTAAACAACTTTTTAATTGACATGAATTCGATGTGAGCAAAATTATATTTTCCCACAGATTCCACAGATCTCTACTGAGAAAAAGGTATAGTAACTAATTTTAATTATTCGATTTTCAAAATTAAAGGTTGTATAGCAATCTATGAGAATCACAGCAGTATAATTACATATATACATATATAGAAAATCCGTGGGATCCGTGTTTCAAAATAGGAGTAAAACAACAGAAAAATACAGCCCAAGAAAAAACTGAGAAAAAATTTGGATACTACCAAAAAAAGCCTTATTTTTGCCGAGTTTTTTAACAACTATTACACCAATGATAAAAATTACACTGCCTGACGGTTCTGTCAAGGAATATAAGAAGGGAACAACCCCAGCTGAAGTAGCTCAAAGTATTAGTGAAGGCTTGGCACGTAATGTGATATCGGCCAGTTTCAATGGTAAAACAATTGAGACAGCCACGCCCCTTTCCACGGACGGTAGTTTAGTGTTATATACTTGGGACAGTCCCGAAGGAAAGAAGGCCTTCTGGCACTCTTCCGCCCATATCTTAGCCCAAGCTTTGGAGGAACTTTATCCTAATATCAAGCTTACCATAGGCCCTGCTATTGCCAATGGGTTCTATTATGATGTGGATTTCAACGGAAATACAATAACAGACAAAGATTTCCCTGCCATAGAGGCTAAGATGCTGGAGATTGCTCGTGGCAAGCATGAGTTCAAGATGCGCCCTGTGAGCAAGGCCGAAGCGCTCTCTTACTATGAGGGAAAGAACGAATACAAAACAGAACTTATTGAAGCCTTAGAAGACGGCACTATCACTTTCTGTGATCATAGTACCTTCACCGACCTATGTAGGGGAGGGCACTTGCCCAATACAGGCTTTGTAAAAGCGGTAAAAATCCTTAGCGTAGCAGGGGCTTACTGGCGTGGCAATGAGAACAATCCACAGCTGACCCGTGTGTATGGGATCTCTTTCCCTAAGCAAAAGGATCTGACCGAATATCTCACTCTTTTGGAAGAGGCCAAAAAGCGCGACCACCGTAAGCTAGGTAAGGAGTTGGAACTCTTTACTTTCTCTAACAAGGTAGGACAAGGATTACCCTTGTGGTTGCCAAAAGGAGCAGCGCTGAGAGAGCGATTGGAAGCCTTCTTGCGCAAAGCACAGAAACAAGCAGGTTACGAGCAAGTAGTAACTCCGCATATTGGTCATAAGAACCTATATGTAACCTCAGGCCACTGGGAAAAATATGGTAAGGATAGTTTCCAACCTATAGCTACCCCGAACGAAGGTGAGGAATATTTGCTCAAACCGATGAACTGTCCGCACCACTGTGAGATCTACAACTCTCACCCATGGAGCTATAAGGACTTGCCTAAGCGCTTTGCCGAGTTCGGTACCGTATATCGCTACGAGCAGAGTGGGGAATTGCATGGACTCACTCGTGTGCGCTGCTTCACTCAGGACGATGCGCATATCTTCTGTACACCAGAACAGCTTGATGCTGAGTTCAAGCATGTGATAGACTTAGTACTCTATGTGTTTGGTTCCTTGGGCTTTGACAACTTTACCGCTCAGGTATCTTTGCGCGACCCAGAGAACCTCTCCAAGTACATAGGTTCCGATGAGAATTGGGCAAAGGCTGAGAATGCGATTATTAATGCTGCTAAGGAAAAGAACCTTACTTATGTGATAGAAACAGGCGAAGCGGCTTTCTACGGGCCTAAGCTTGACTTTATGGTGAAGGATGCCATAGGTAGAAGCTGGCAGCTAGGAACCATCCAAGTGGATTATAACCTACCTGAACGCTTTGACTTGTGGTATAAGGGAGCTGATAACGAGCTACACCGCCCTGTGATGATTCACCGAGCACCATTTGGTAGTATGGAGCGCTTTGTGGCCATTTTGCTCGAACATACCGCTGGTAACTTGCCTCTTTGGTTGGTACCAGAGCAGGTCAATATCCTTTCTCTTAGCGAGAAATACGAGGGTTATGCCCAAAAGGTAGCCCAACTTTTACAAGAGGCTGATTTACGCCCTCATGTAGATAACCGCAACGAGACTATCGGTAAGAAGATACGCGAAGCAGAAACTCTAAAATACCCTTATATGCTTATCGTAGGGGAGGAAGAGGAAAAGAATGGCACCCTTTCGGTACGTCGCCACGGAGGAGAGGACTTGGGTACTATGAAAATAGCCGATTTCATCACCCTAATACAAGAAGAGATCAACAAGAATATAAAACCTTTCTCAACAGAAGTTTAACTTAAAACACAATAGCCATTAATACGAGAGTACCCAACACGAAGAGCACAAGTGACGAAAAGACCTCACACCGCGTGAACCGAGATATACGCGTTCCCGAAGTGCGTTTGGTAGGAGATAACGTGGAAACAGGTGTATATCCTACAAAAGAAGCCTTAAAGCTGGCTGAAGAATTGGAATTGGATTTGGTAGAAATCTCTCCCAATGCCCAACCTCCTGTATGTAAAATCGTAGATTACAAAAAGTTCCTCTACGAACAGAAAAAACGTGCCAAGGAGTTAAAGGCCAAGGCTACTAAAGTGGAAATCAAGGAAATACGCTTCGGCCCTCAAACCGATGACCATGATTATGAGTTCAAAAAGAAACATGGTGAGAAGTTCCTCAAAGAGGGGGCTAAGGTGAAGGCTTATGTGTTCTTCAAGGGGCGTTCTATCGTCTACAAAGACCAAGGTCAGGAGCTATTGCTACGCTTGGCAGTGGATTTGGAAGAGTTCGGAAAGGTAGAGCAGATGCCAAAACTCGAAGGAAAGCGTATGACTATGTTCATCGCTCCTGTGAAGAAAAAATAAAAAAGATAACAGATATTTCATCATTAATTTTTAAGTAACAAATGCCAAAGATTAAAACTAAATCCAGCGCTAAAAAACGTTTCAAACTAACGGGCTCTGGTAAAATCAAAAGAAAGCACGCTTTCAAAAGTCACATCTTGACTAAAAAAGCTAAAAAACGTAAGTTAGCTCTTACACACGCTACCCTTGTTCATACCAATGACGAGGCAAGCGTAAAGAAACAATTAGGTTTAAAATAATTGTTTCTAAGGTAAATTAATTGTCTCACCTTGGAGTATGGCTCAAAAAGAACGTAAAGTCGCCTACTACAAAAAAAATTAGAAATTTATGCCAAGATCAGTAAACGCAGTTGCGCGTAGAGCGCGTAGAAAAAAAATAATGAAGCAAGCCAAAGGTTACTTTGGCCGCAGAAAGAACGTTTGGACAGTTGCCAAGAACGCGGTTGAAAAAGCGTTAGTATATGCTTACAGAGACCGTCGCAATAAGAAAAGAACCTTCCGCGCCTTGTGGATCGTTCGTATCAATGCTGGGGTTCGTCCTTATGGATTGTCTTATTCTAAGTTTATGGGAGCTCTTAAAGCTAATAATATAGAACTTAACCGTAAAGTTCTTGCAGACTTAGCCCTAAACCACCCAGAGGCTTTCAAAGCAATTGTAGAAAAAGTAAAATAAACGTTTAATCAAAGAAATATCTGTTAGTAAAAGGCTATCCTTTTGTGGGATAGCCTTTTTAATATTATAAGTCAATCTCTACTTGGTTGCGTAGTAAGTCCTCAAGGGTTTCTGCCTTGCGGATGAGCTTGGCTTGCCCATCTATCCAGAGAACTTCGGCAGGGCGAGGGCGTGAGTTATAGTTGCTGGCCATGGTGTAGCAGTAGGCGCCTGCATTCCTAAAACAGAGGATATCCCCCTCGGAGATTTCGGCAATTTGTCGGTTAGAGGCAAAAGTATCTGTCTCACAGATGTAGCCCACCACCGAGTAAAAACGCTTCTTTCCCTCTGGGTTAGAGATGTTTTCTATAAAGTGAGTAGCCCCGTAGAACATAGGGCGAATCAGGTGATTGAAACCCGAATCAATTTGTGCAAAAACAGTAGAGGTAGTTTGCTTGACGACATTGACTTTCACCAAGAAAAAGCCTGCTTCACTGACCAAAAATTTCCCAGGCTCAAAAGCCAAGGTCAGGTTCCTCCCATAGAGCTTGCAGAACTCCAAGAAGCGCTGGCTGAGCTTCTCACCCAGCTCCTCTATATCTGTCTGAATATCACCTTCTTTGTAGGGTACCTTAAAGCCACTACCAAAGTCAATAAACTTCAGTTCCCTAAAGTGCTTGGCCGTATCAAAAAGAATTTCAGCAGCATAGAGGAACACATCTATATCCAAAATATCGCTACCTGTGTGCATGTGAATCCCATTGATATGCATCTTGGTATTCTCCACAATACGCAGAATATGAGGTATTTGGTGAATACTGATACCGAACTTACTATCTATATGCCCTACTGAAATCTTGGAGTTGCCCCCAGCCATGACATGTGGATTGATACGAATACATACAGGTATCTGTGGGTGCTTACTACCGAATTGTTCCAAGATGGAAAGGTTGTCTATATTGAGCTGTACTCCCAGAGAAGCAGCCTCCTCGATCTCCTCCATAGAGACCCCATTGGGAGTGAAGATAATCTGTTCGGGGGCAAAACCCGCATGCAGGCCTAGCTTGACTTCCTGTATAGAAACCGTATCCAAGCCCGCCCCTAGCTTTCGCATAAGCTTAAGAATAGAGACATTGGACAGTGCTTTCATCGCATAGTTGATTCTAAGGCTGGGCACAGCGGCAAAAGCCTTGGTAAGTCGCTCATACTGAGTACTGATTTTGTTAGCATCGTATACATACACAGGACTTCCATAGGTATGTACTATAGAAAGTAAATCTTTGACTTCCATATCAATAGGGGTTAATGGGTTTATCGGGACAAAGATACAAAAATAATAACAAATGATGAATGACAAATTTTTATCATTATTCATTACTCATTGCTCATTATTTCGTATATTTGCACAAAGTTAGTCCTATTATGAAGACCTCTACTAAGTATATATTGCTGTCTTTGTTGGTAGAGTTTGTGCTCTTTTGTCTTTTTATGCACTATGTAATAAACCCAAAATCAAACACTTACGTTACAGCAATGGGGGCAGTGCGTACCTATGCAGTCATTACAGCCCTTTATATACCTACTTTTGTATTGGCTTATTTTGTGGGACAAAAGGTAAAATTCCACCTCTATAGCAGGCTCAAGAACTTTATCTTAGGGATAGTGCTTATTTTTGTTTTTTACATCACTACCTTTTGGTTTACCATGATGGGGGCTACTTATGTTCTCTGTCCTGAGCATGATCGGCGCTATTGTATGGAGGTAACACAAGTGATCGTATTTCTCTATACAATAGGCGGAAAAGGTATATGGCTGTTTGTTTTTACAGCATTGCTATTAGGAACCCTTTTAATAGTGACAAATGACGAATGACAAGTGACTAACCACTAACCACTAACCACTAATCACTAACAACTAATAACTTATACAAATGAAAAGAAGATTTATTTATCAAGATGCCAAATCGGATAAGTTTTGGGATATTGATTTTGAGGGTACTACTCAAACTGTTGTTTATGGGAAAACAGGTACCGCAGGGCGAGAAGCCGTAAAAGAATTTGCTACAGCTGACCAATGTGCTCAAGAAAGCGAAAAGCTAATCCTCCAAAAACTCAAAAAAGGCTATACTGAACTTAAGGAGGGCGAAGCCGCTCCTGAGAGAAAAGAGTACTCCGAAGAAGAAAAAGCCGATTATTTCTTCTGGGAAGCTATAGAAAAGAGCTACAAATACAACAAAAAAGACTGGGAAGCCTATGACTTGGACGAACATATAGAAAAACTCACCACTTATCTGGCCAAATATAGTGAGGAAAAGTTACTTTTCTTTCAAAAAACCTTAGAACAGAAACTAATTTCCCTTTATACCGCTCCTATGGCCGAACTCTATATCATTCTTGGCAACGAGTACGAGAAAGAGGGGGATACCTATAGTTTTGATGGCTTTATCTCCGACGATGGTTTCCTCTATTTCCGTTGTTGGCTGCTACTCAAGGGCAAAGAATTCTATGAGGATATCACCAAGGATATAGAATCCTTTGTATCAGGCAAATACCATTTTGATATAGCAGAGACTTGGGCAGAGGATCTCCTTTATGTAGCCGATGCGGCCAATCAAGAAGCGCGCCCTGATAGTGATGAGGATATCATTCGCGATACAGCAAATGAAAAGTGGCCTGAGCTGAATTATGACTTTGGCGAATTTGCTATGGACAGAGAGCCTGAAAGTGGGGGAGCGCTACAGAAAATGTACCCCAAATTAGTGGCTGAAATTATGCCTATACGTTAGTAAATAAATTCTTTAATAAGATAGTGATATTCTTTAAAAAGTAGTACCTTTGCCACCAGATATGGAAAAACAAGAAAGATACGACAGAGCCTATATGCGTATGGCACAAGAGTGGGCAAAACTCTCCTATAGCCAGCGCAAGCAAGTAGGTGCTATCATAGTCAAAGACCGTATGATCATCTCCGACGGTTACAATGGTACCCCCACAGGCTTTGACAATTGCTGCGAGGATGCCCAAGGGGAAACCCTATGGTATGTACTTCATGCTGAGGCCAATGCCATTCTCAAGGTAGCAGCCTCTACCCAGTCTTGCGCAGGAGCAACCCTCTATATCACCATGTCACCCTGCAAGGAATGCAGCAAACTCATACACCAGTCGGGCATCATCCGTGTGGTGTACAAGGAAGCCTATAGGGATACCAGCGGCTTAGAGTTCCTGCAGAAGGCGGGCGTGGAGATCGTGCATTTGCCCCAGACAGCACATGATGAAACCTATCAATAACTTGTTTTTTCTTTAGCCATGGCCTTAGTACTTGAATGGGACTTTGAGCAATACCAAGAAGGGGAATGCCTTATTGCGCTGCATACCCGATTTGAGCCATGCAAATTGGCTTATTGGCTGAATAAAATATTGGATATTCGCCTCAGGCGTGCCATCAATGACCTATATGATAAGGATTCCGATACCCTCTTTGCACTTTTTTCTTTTTCCTATGAGCAGGAAGCAGTATGGCACCTAATAGCCAATAGAGTACGCACAATGACCTCTGTAGGGCTATTTACACAAGTGGAAGCATATCAGTTATTTATCAAAGAGCTACCCCAAGTGGATTACTTTCTTAGAATTAACCCTTGTGAGCAAAACCAGAATTATGTGTCCTTATTGAAAGCGCAATATTTTATAGATCTTGCCTATGAAATACCACTGTTTCCAGAGGGTAAGCTTACTTATAAGGAGCAGAGAAAACTCAATGAAATCAAAGCAAAATTAATATTCTAAAAATTTATATAGTATGATAGGACGAAAAAAAACAAAAATAGTAGCTACCTTAGGACCTGCTACCGATAGCCCTGAAATTCTCAAAGGTATGATCCTAGCGGGCGTGAATGTATTCCGTATCAACTTCTCTCATGCCAACTATGAGGAGGTGAAACAACGCATCGCTCAAGTACGCGCCATACAGGAGGAACTCAATACTCATGTAGCCCTCTTAGGTGACTTACAAGGCCCTAAACTGCGTGTAGGTGTCATGGAGGACGATGTAGTGGTAGAGAATGGCGACCAGATCTCTTTCGTTACAGGAGAGCCTTTCGTAGGGAATAAGGAGCGCGCCTATATGAACTATACCCAGTTCCCTCTCGATGTGAAAGCTGGAGAAAGAGTACTTTTGGACGATGGTAAGCTTATCTTTGAAGTGGTATCTACCAATGAAAAAGATACTGTAGTGGCCAAAGTGCTACAAGGAGGGGTACTCAAGTCCAAAAAAGGAGTAAACCTACCTAATACCAACATCTCCCTACCAGCTCTTACTGAAAAGGATATCAAGGATGCCATCTTCGCCATAGAACAAGAGGTAGATTGGATTGCTCTTTCCTTTGTGCGCCATGCCAAAGATATAGAAGACCTTAAAAAACTCATCAAAGCACATACCACTGAGGAGATTCCGATCATTGCCAAGATAGAAAAACCAGAGGCATTGGCCAATATAGATGAGATCATCGCCAATTGCCAAGGACTCATGGTCGCTCGTGGCGATTTGGCTGTGGAGACTCCAGCACATGAGGTGCCACTACGCCAAAAAGAATTGGTACGCAAGGCCAAAGAAGCACGTATTCCTGTGATTATCGCCACCCAGATGATGGAGACCATGATAGAGAGCCTTACTCCTACCCGTGCCGAGGTCAACGACGTGGCCAACTCTATCATAGACGGAGCCGATGCGGTGATGCTTTCCGCCGAGACTTCCACAGGGAAATATCCAGTACAGGTCATCGAACGAATGTCTAGCATTATCAACAGTGTAGAGGATTCCAATTTTATCAATGTACCTCGTATCCCACCTGTACGTGAAGGCAATGAGCGTTTTGTCACTCAGTCTATTTGCTTGAGTGCTGCCAAACTAGCCGACGATATGGATGCCAAGATCATCTCCACCCTTACCGGTAGTGGTTATACGGCATTTCAGGTATCTGCCTTACGCCCAAGTGCTCATATCTTGGTCTTCTCTTCCAACCGACGCCTACTCACCAAGTTGAGTCTGTTATGGGGGGTAACCACCTACTACTACGACCGTTACGTATCCACCGATGAGACTATAGAGGACATCAACCGTATTGCTACTCGCGAGGGACACGTACAAGTAGGCGACATCGTCATTAGCCTTAGTGCCATGCCGATCAGTTACCAAGGACGCGTGAATACGGTTCGTGCTACGCAGATATTAGCATAAAAAATGAATAGAGAAAAGTAAATTCTTAATTTACAATCAGGGAGGCTGTCTGAAAAAATCTTCAGACAGCCTTCCTTATGCTACAGCATTGCCGTCTGTATTCAGCGATTTAACTGAAAACCTATCCCCTAAATCTTTAAAAACTCAAATAATAGTGATTTTTTATACAATCTTCAAAAACGAATATAATCTCTTAGATAATATTTTTTCTTTGAAAAAACAATCGTTTTTACAAGTTAAAAAATTAACACTTCTAATTGTTGACTGCTGACCACTAACCACTAATCACTAACCACTAATCACTAATCACTAACCACTGACCACTATTGAATAATTTTATACTATTATAGATATTTATCAATAATTATAATATATATTTTTTCTAAATAGAGAAAAGATAGAGGGTTTTGTATAGTTTATAACGCTTATAAATACCTGATAATGAGGTATGAAAAATAATACTTATAAATCCCTTTTGTGGATAACTTCCTTAAATGGTGAATAACTTTTGATAAAAAAATTTTAAAAAGTATTGGATATTAAAAAAAATGTCCTACTTTTGCACCCGAAAATATCATTAAAATAATTGTAAGATGATAGAAATAAACAAAAAACGGATTATTAATCTATTAACGATTGTGGTCTTACTACTCTCGTACTCAGGACTTTGGGCGCAGACTTGTGAAAGTATGCCTGAACCTGTAACGTATACAAGAATAGGGACTGCTACCTCTAAGTTAGTAAAAGAATATGCCGATGTTAAAGGCGTAAGAGTTACTCGTACTTTGAAAGCAGGAACTCGGAGTATTGATAAAATTAAGTATTCAAATGAGGATACTAGTACTCCTACAGAGACTTACTGTAATATAAACCGTCAGGCAAAGTATGGGGGTAAAAACTATCCTTTTATGGATTCTAACAAAGTAGTCCAAATCATCTATGAGTTTAGCAAACCTGTAGCTGATGTAGAGGTGTTTTTGGCTGCTTTTGGGTATAGCGGTACCCCACAACAAGTAGGTAAAGATCAGATTGATGATGTAAAGTTTGCTGTAAATAATGGAAGCCTTACATTGCATCCTAGATCTACTTGTACTCCTAATGCTATTGAGGTTGTAAATGGAAATGAGGTAAGATCCAAAAAAAGGGTAACAACAGATGCCAAAGTAGGAATCACTTCTACAGAGCCTTTTACCCAACTTACCTTAACCTATCATGAACCAGGAGGAACCATCATAGGGGGAGCAGGTTTCTATGTGGAAATCTGTTTGAACTCTGTAGAGGCATTTGACAATAGTGCTTGTGATGGTCCTGCTTCTATAGGCTCTAATTTTCCTGCAACAGCAGACGCTACTGCTGTCCTTAATGGTGTAGAAGTTGTTCGTAAGTCTGGGGCTCCTTTAGTTACAGGCTATAATTCAAACCATTGTGGTTCTAATATTGCTTATCCTGCTAACTTACCATTGTTAAAAGATTCTAAGGAGGTTAGTTATGAGTTTAAAGTTCCTATCACTAGTGCTGAAATATTCCTTTATGCTTTTGGGGACAGAGATCATGAAGGTACTTATGACGAGGTAGAGTTTTCAGTAGATGGCGGGGGACAGATAGGTCTTGTAAAGACCTATGAATGTAACCAGAAAGTGGCTAATCTCACAGGTAGCACACTTAAGAGTCTTACTAATAGAACAGTTACCGATGTAGCTGTTCGGGTAACCTCTACCCAACCTTTTACTAAGATAACCCTTAAAGATAAGGCAAGTACAGGATGGGGTTATTCAGTGGCTCTTTGTCCAGCTTCTATATATATATCAAAGCAAAGCTATAACTGTACTCCAGCTAACATAGGGTCTAATTTTGCAAACCAAACAGTGGCTACTACTATGATGAATGGTGTTACGGTAAAACGTACTCTTGGTTCGGGAGTAGGAATAAGTGGAGCCAATTCCTCCAACCACTGTGGGGGAACTGTAAACTACCCAGCAGGACTACCATTGCTCTTAAACAATAAGAACATTACTTATGAATTCTCAACGCCTGTAAGAAGTGCTGAGATATTCCTCTATTATTTTGGAGATAACTTACATGAAGGGACTCTTGATAGGGTGAAGTTTGCAGTCGATGGTGGCGGTACAGCTACCCTTACCAATGTATATGAATGTAATCCTGGAGCCACTATTATTAGTGGTATGGAGGTTCGTAGTACTACTAAGAAAGTTACAACTGATGCGGGTATCAGGGTAACCTCTACAGTGCCTTTTACTAAGATAACCCTCACAGATGTAAATAGTGATGGGGGGGGATACTATGTGGCAATTTGTCCTAACTCGGTCAAGAGGCCATCCTATAATTCAGGAGCCTTGTGTTCAGCTATGCCTGATCCTAACTTCGTAGGAACCAATACAGCTACACTTAATGGCATACAGGTAACCATAGACCGACCTGCTGGTTCTGAAAAGACAGCAGACTATACACCTTTGGCAGTTGCTTGTCAACCGAAATACAAGCGAGGTGCTACCTTAGTAGAAAAGAATAAGGTAGTTACCTATAAGTTCAGCCATCCGGTGAACAATGTAGAGGTATGGTTTGCACTTATGGGAGCAAGAGGGAAAATACCTTCAAGTGCGGATATTGCTAAAATAACCACTAATTGTACTACTGTTCCTACCTTATCTATTGTGGCCGACTGTGTGGCAGGGGCTGCTATCAATGGTAATAAAGTATGGGCTGATGGAGAAAAAGGAGTGGATGTAGGTGTGAAAGTAACTTCCGATAAACCTTTTACAGAACTTACCATTACCGATGATAATAGTGAGGCTTTGGGCTATTTCGTAGAGCTTTGTCCTGCTTCTGTCAAAAAGCAAGGAACAGGGGGGACTGATATATTAGGTATTACTACCCAATTGCCTACTACAAGCAATTTGTGTGAAGGTGAAAGAGGTACTCTTACAGCAAAAGCTACTTTGGCTTCTAACTTTACAGGAGGAACTATCAGATATCAGTGGCAAAAAAGCACTGATAGTGGTACTTCTTGGACAGATATAAGTGGAGCTTCAGGAACGGCACTTTCAGGAGCGAATGTAGACTATGGATTTACACCCACTACAGCTGATAATTCTCATCAATATCGTGTAAAATATACTTATACTAATGCAGCTAAGTTGTGTGGTGATAATATCATATATACTGATGCCACTACCATTGCCGTAAGGCAAATGGCTTCTATAACTTCACTTACTGCTTCCCCTACTTCCCTTAACGAGACGGGGGCAACCAATATCGTTTATACGATTAAGGGTACCCCAGGGGCAACTGTTACCTATAATATCAATTCAGGCACTCCTCAGACCTTAGTACTTGATCCCACTGGGGTGAAGACTGTAAATAGAAATGGAGAAACTGCCAAAACTACCTTAACCATTACTAAGGTAGAGAAGGCAGGACTATGCTCACGTGAGAACCTTAACTATAAGGCAGAGGTGGATCGTCAGGGAAGTACCTGTACCAGTCACCCTACTCCTCAGTTTGCCAAAGCAAATAATGCTAAAGCAACCTTTAGTGGAGTAGAAGTAACGCGTACCTTTGAGGGAACTCCTAGCTATTATCCAGCAACTACCTATCCAAGTGATTTTTGTACCCCAACTATTATGGAGGGGCACCCTGTGATGAATGACGGTGCGCTTAATAAGATTACTTATACTTTTGCTAAGCCTGTTACTAAAGTACAAGTATGGCTTTCTGGCTTTGGTAGTTCAGCACCTAATAACTTAGACGAAGCAGAATTCTCTATAAATTGTGCAGAGGCAAATCTCTCGCTCTCTGTAACAGACTGTAATAGTACCGCTGAGGTTAATTTGGTAACTAAGAGCGGCAACAGAATTACTTCTAAGTCAGAAAAATATTTCCAAGCTATTGTACAGGTGACTGCTGATAAGCCTTTTACCAAGTTGGAGATAAAGAAAGGAACTGTGAATGGTTTTGGCGGTCATGGTTACTTGGTAGAACTTTGTCCTACCTCTTTAAATCCTGCGAAAATAAAAGTTACTCAGAATCCAACAGAGATAACCACTTGTGTAGGAGCAACAGGAAAACGCTTTACAGCCAGAGCTAAGATAGACGGCGTGGCCGCTACTGAGAGCATGAGCTATATATGGCAACAAACTGAGACTCCTACTGTAGAGTCCTCTTGGATAACTGCCGTGGCTCCTTCGCCAGGTGGTTCTGTAAAGGTAGATGCTTCTACCGAGGCAGGGCTTACCCTCAATGCGATCAAGGCTTCTGATAATGGACTTTACTATAGAGCAGCGTTTACTTTTACCAAGTGTAGTCATACTTTAGAAACAGTATATAGTGAGCCTGCGAAACTCAATGTTCCTTCGGCTTCAGATATTATTACCATTACAGCTCCTACACAGGGCAATATCACTACTTCTGACTGTACAGCCTCTACACAGGTGTCAGTACAGGCTAAAGTAACTGATGGTTATACTATCAAAAATGACGGAGGCGGTAACTTATTTGGTTATTTCTTACAATACAAAGATACAGATGGAACTTGGAAGGATCATGCTACCCAAAAGTTCAGTAACAATGCTAATAATGCGGATAAGAAATTGACTATCAATCATGGTCAAACTGCCTCAGGGTCTGTCTTTAGAGTAAGATATACCGTAACACTTACCACAGGTTGTGAATATACGCTATACTCTAGTGAATTTACTTTCACCAAGAATCCCCCTGCAGCACCAGCGATTACCACCCCACAAACTTTCTGCCAGTCAGAAAATAAGACGGTGGGCAACCTTACTACCTTGTCTAACATCAAGTGGTATGACGCTGAAAATGGAGGTAATGAGGTATTGGCTTCAACAACCATACCTATAGAAGACAATAAGAAGTATTGGGCTACGGTAACTACTAACGGTTGCGAAAGTGCACGTAAGGAAGTGATTGTGACCGTAAAGCCCAAACCTACTACACCTACTGTACAGACCAAGACAGAATGTCCTGCGACTGGTAGTACCTATGATATGAAGAATTTGGTTACCTCCACAATACCTACAGGCCATACCCTTAAGTGGTATGATGCAGCTACAGGTAACACGACTACTACTTCTATTGTAGATAGAGACAAAACGGCTAAGACAACCTATGAAAAATGGGTAGCATTGGTAACGCCTCAAGGTTGCGAGAGTGACAGGGTGAAAGCTACTTATATAGTAGATATCACTACTCAACCAACTATTACAGCACCAGCAGCCAACCTTGCTGTCAACTGTGCAGATTCAGCAGCCACTACCGATGCAGCAGTGAATGCTTGGGCAGCTACAGCAACAGCTAATGTAGGTTGTGGTACAGCTACCATTACCAATGACTATGCAACCGCAAAACCTGCTGACCTTTGCTCTGTAGGTGAGTTCGAGGTAACCTTTACCATACGCGATGCTTTCGGTAATCAAAAGACAGCGAAGAAGAAGATTACGGTTAACAGACTCATTGCAAACAATGATACAGCAACCGTAGCACGTAGCACAGGAGGAGATATAAATGTACTTTCTAACGATAGCGTAAATGGTGCTCCAGCCACTACAGCCAATGCTGTGGTAAGCATTGTCAATGCTAATGGTACAGGAGCTACTATAACCTCTGATGGTAAGGTACATATACCAGGGGGTACTCTTGCGCCAGGTACTTATAACATTACCTATAAGATCTGTGACAAGAACAACCCATCTCTATGTGGTGCTCCAGCTACTATAGCACTTACTGTGAACAATAGTACCATACAGGCTAACAATGATGACCCAGAGACCCTTACCTTTGCTACTTCTGTAGCCTATGCCAAGAATGCTGATAGTTCTACCTTCAATGTATTGGCCAACGATAGGCTCAGTGGCGCAGCACCTAACACTACTCAAGTGGATATCATCCCTGTAACCACTGCTACAGGTGTAAGTATAGAGTCTGATGGTAGAATAAAAGTAGCGGCTTCTACACCAGCAGGTGTATATACCCTTACTTATAAGATTAAAGAAAAGAATACAACCAACGAGTCCGCAGTGGCTACTGTAACAGTAAAGGTAAAGAATACCTTGACTGCTACCCCAGCTAGCTTACAGACACCTATTACTCCTTCGGTAGATGCAACAACACCTAAGGTAGTCGGAGATGTATTGAACCAAACTGCGCTTAACGGAAACAAACCAAATACATCGCAGGTAGGTATTACCGTAACTCAGCATGCTACTCCACCAGTAGCAGGAGACCCTGTGCCAAGTATCAATACCACTACAGGTAAGGTGGAAATCCCTTCAGGGGTGAAACCTGGTACTTATACCATTAAGTATAAGCTATGTGATAAGGTAACACCACAGACCTGCACAGGGGAAGTAACCCTTCCTATCACTGTAGCAGGAGGAAATACAATTGTGGCTCAAGATGATGACTTCTCTGCCAACAAGGTAGAACGCTCTAGCTCGGAAGAAGTAGTCAAGAATGGTTCTAATCCTGTAAATGTACTTGCCAATGACAAATTGGATACTCGTACTGGTCTTGATACCAATGTAGTTACTATCACTCAAACCTCTCCAGCATCAGCTGTAAATATAGATACAGCTACTGGTCAGATAAAGGTAGCTGCTAATACCCCTGCCGGTGTATATGAAGTAAAATATAAGGTTAAGGAAAAGGGACAAACTACCGAGTCTGCCGAAGCTACTGCCAAAGTAGTGGTGAAGAACAAGGTAGAACTTACTCCTGCGACTATTCCTTCCTCAGTCAATACACCTGACGATGGTAATGATAAGTCCATAGCCAATGTATTGGATAAGGCTAAGATCAATGGAAACAAACCTAATGTGGCTGATGTAGTAATTACAGTGCCTAACCCAGCGCATAAGGACGCCCCAAGTGATATCGTACCTTATGTGGATCCAGCCACAGGTAATGTAATCGTTCCTGTAGGTACCAAACCAGGTAACCACCAGATTACCTATAAGGTATGTGATAAGTTGCCAGCAGGACAACAGGCAGCACAAACTTGTAAAACAGCTACCATTACCATCCCTGTTACGGCTAACACTGCTACATCGGCCAATGATGATTACTCAAGCAATCCTGTAGAGTTTTCAAGTACTGCTACCTCTTATGTAAAGAATGGTACTGACGATGCCAATGTACTGAGCAATGACGCTTTGGGTAGCAATACAACTATAACTACCAGTTTGGTAGATATTACCCAAACCCATACCTCTCACTCAGGGGTAACTATAGAGACGACTACTGGTAAGGTAAAAGTAGCGCCTAATACCCCAGCAGGGGAATATACGCTCAAGTATAAGATTGCTGAAAAAGGAGGAGGTCCTTCTTCTGCGGAAAGTACTGTGAAAGTAGTAGTGAAGAACAAGCTGACATTAGGTTCAGGAAATGTACCAAGCAGTGTAAAACCTGCCACTGGTAATACCCCTGTCGAAATAGGGGATGTACTTAATGGTACAAAACTCAATGGTGCTACACCTACTATAGGAACAGGTGCTAACCAAGTTACCATTGCAGTGGAAACACCTGCCACCCCACAAGGAAGTAACCCAGTGCCAACCCTTGATACCACTACAGGTAAGGTCAAAATCCCTGCAGGAGTACCAGCAGGTCCTTATACCATCAAGTATAAGATCTGTGATAACGCTACAGGTACTGCGCAAAGCTGTAAGGAAAAGACCCTTACTATCAATGTAGCAGCGAACAACCTTACCCCTATAGCTGATAACCACTTTGCTAGTTTCAAGGTAGAGAAACCTACTGCAGAGGTAACTGTAAAGGATGCTTCATCTCAAGAGGTAAATGTACTCTCTAACGATATACTTGGAGGACGTACAGGTTTGGATACCAATGTGGTTATAATCAACCAGGTATACACTTCTGATACCAGTGTCAATATAGATCTAGCTACTGGTAAAGTAAAAGTAGGTCCTGGTGCTACCGCAGGCGAGCATACGATAAGATATACCCTTAAGGAAAAAGGACAATCTGCAGAAACTACTCCAGTAACAGTGAAGGTAACTGTGACTAACAAGGTAGTGGTGAATTCTGCTACTATACCTGCAAATCCTTCAGAGAATAGTACAACACCTAAGGAAATAGGTAATGTATTGAATCAAACAACTATCAATGGTAGTACACCAAGCATAAATGATGTAACGATTACCGCTACACCTAGTGCGCCAGGCTCACCTAAGAAGCCTTATATAGATACCACCACTGGTAAGGTGATGATTCCTTCAGGAGTAGCTCCAGGTAATCATACTATTACGTATGAAATATGTGATAAGGCGTCTGGATTAGCTAAGACTTGTAAGACAGCTACCGTTACTGTGAATGTAGCATCAAATACCATCACTCCAGCAGATGATGATTTCTCTGCCTACAAGGTAGAACATCCTACTACACAAACAGTAGTAAGTAATGGTGCTAACCATGTGAATATACTTACCAATGATAAGCTCGGTAGTCGCACAGGTCTTACTAAGAATGAAGTAACAATAACCCAGACAACTCCTGCTAATCCTCATGTAAATATAGATGTTACTAATGGTGAGGTGGATGTACAAGCAGGTACCCCAGCAGGTGAATATACTGTCAAGTATAAGATTACCGAGATAGGACAACCTGCCTCCGCTGCCTCTGCTGAAAAGACAGTAAAAGTAGTAGTAACTAACAAATTGGTAAATAACAATGGTAACTATGGTGGAGCACCTTCTACCACTACTACGCCTGCCGATGGTGGTAATGTATTGGATAATGTTCGTATCAATGGAGCAACTTCCAATCCTTCACCAAGTGATGTGGATATTACTATAAATCAGACAGCAGGTACTGGTACTGTACCATACCTTGTAACATCAGGAGCTGATAAAGGTAAGATAAAACTTCCTCAAGGAACCCCATCAGGTACTTATACTATAAGGTATACTGTATGTGATAACGCTACCGGAGCAGCCAAGTCTTGTAAGCAAGCGACTGCAACTGTAGTAGTAGATGCTAACGCAATAATAGCTCAAAATGATACAGATAATAAGGATGTAGAGTTCAATGCCAATACTGCACAAAATGTGAAGGGGGCAAGCAATAATGACCTTAATATATTGGATAATGATAAATTAGGGGCTACTACAGGACTTAATAACACTCAAGTAACTATCCAAACTACCCAGTCAGAGGCTAATATTACTATCCAGCCTGATGGAAAAGTACAGGTAGCAGCGGGTAAAGCAGCGGGTGTATATGAATTGAAATATAAGATTAAGGATAACATCAACCCAACCAATATATCTCAAGAGGCTACAGTGAAAGTAGTGGTGAAGAACAAGGTAACCAATGATCCTTTCCCTACTACACCAGTGAAACCTTCTACAGATAAGAATACTCCTGCCGAGAGAATCAATATCTTGGATAAGGTGAAGATTAATGGTAATACACCTTCTATCAATGATGTAACAATAGAGGTAATAAATGATGCTGATCCTCAATCGCCTGGTGATGATGTACCAGAACTGGATCCTGCTACAGGTAAGATAAAAGTGCCAGCAGGGGTAAAACCAGGTGCCTATACTATCAAATACAAAGTATGTGATAAGGTTACTGGTGAAGCAAATAGTTGTGTGGTACATGAAATTACAGTCAATGTAGCTGGTAATGACATCACAGCGGTGGCTGATGACTTCTCAGCTTACAAGGTAGAACGTTCTAATACTGAAAAGTTTGTAAAGAACGGTACTAACGATGTGAATGTACTTACCAACGACAAGCTTGATACACGTATAGGACTTACTACTGACTTGGTAACTATTACACCTACTGTAATCAATCCAAATGTAAGTATAGATATAGTTACCGGTAAGGTGAAAGTAGCGGCCAATGCCCCAGCAGGTACCTATACTGTCAAGTATAAGATTACTGAAAAGGGACAAACAACGGCTTCTAATGAAGTAGAAGTGAAGGTAGTGGTAACTAACAAGATAGAACTTGACCATACAGCAGTTATATCTAATCCTGTAACACCTTCTACTGATCACACTAACCCTAAGCAAATCGGAGATGTACTCGATGGCACAAAACTTAACGGTACAAAACCAACTATAGGAACAGGACCTAACCAAGTTACAGTTACTGTAACTAATCCAGCTACGCCACCAGTAGCAGGAGATCCTGTCCCAGAGCTTGAGGAAGCTACAGGTAAAGTGAAAATCCCTGCAGGAGTGAAACCAGGTAATTATAACATAACCTACAAGGTATGTGATAATGCAACACCTCAAACCTGTCAGACAACCACTATTACGGTACAAGTACAAGGAAATACTATTACCGCTGAAGAAGATGACTTCTCTGCTTATAAGGTAGAACGTTCCTCTACAGCTGGATATGTCAAAGATGGCACTAATGATCTCAATGTACTTACTAACGATAAGCTTGATGATCGTACAGGCCTTGATACAAACGTGGTAACTATTACTCAAACAGCTACTTCTGATCCTAAGGTAAGTATTGTTACTGCCACAGGTAAGGTAAAAGTAGATGCTGATACTCCAGTAGGTGAGTATACACTTAAGTATACGATTACTGAAAAAGGACAAACAACGGCTTCTAATGAAGTAGAAGTGAAGGTCGTGGTAGTCAATAAGATAGAGTTAACCCCTAATGATGTGGTTTCTAATCCTGTAACACCTTCTACCGATAGTACTACTCCTAAGCAAATCGGAGATGTACTCGATGGTACAAAACTTAATGGTGCAAAACCAACTATAGGAACAGGACCAAACCAAGTTTCTATTACAGTAATCAATCCAGCTACGCCACAAGTAGCAGGAGATCCTGTACCAGAGCTTGATACCACTACAGGTAAGGTGAAAATACCTGCAGGAGTGAAACCAGGTGATTATAACATAACCTACAAGGTATGTGATAATGCAACACCTCAAACTTGTCAGACAACTACCATTACTGTAAAAGTACAAGGTAATACTATAGATGCAGTAGCCGATGACTTTACAGCTCATAAGGTAGAACGTCCTGCAACAGCCACTTTTGTAAATGACGGTACTAACGATGTCAATGTACTCTCTAACGATAAGCTTGGGGCACGTACAGGTCTTGATATAAGTCTGGTAACTATCACTCAGACCGATTCTACTGATCCTAAGGTAAGTATTGATACTACCACAGGTAAGGTAAAAGTAGATGCTGATGCTCCAGCAGGTACCCATACTGTTAAGTATAAGATTACTGAAAAGGGACAAACAACGGTTTCTAATGAAGTAGAAGTGATAGTAGTGGTAACCAATAAGGTAGTAAGCAACGATGATACTTATGCAGGTAAGCCGTCTACTAATGCAACCCCTAGACCTATAGGAAATGTATTAGACAATGTACGCTTCAATGGAGCTACCACTAACCCTGCTCCAAACGATGTAACTGTAAGTGTGGTAACTCCTGCTACAGGTACAACCGTACCAAGCCTCATCACCACAGGTACTGATGCTGGTAAGATTGTAGTGCCACAAGGAACCCCAGCAGGTGATTATACCATAGTGTATAAAGTATGTGATAACGCTACAGGAGCAGCTCAGACATGTAAGCAGAATACAGCTACTGTAAAGGTAACAGGCAATGATATAGTAGTTAATCCAACTCCTAAGCGTGTACCTAAGACAGGTGGCTCTGCAGATATACTTGATGATGTGACTATAGGTGGAGATCCTGCCACCAAGGACAATGTAGATATCTCTATCGTAGATGATGGCAGAACAGGTGCTACTATAGATCCTGCCACAGGTAAGATCAACGTACCAGGTGGACTCGCTCCAGGCGAATATACCGTTACTTATAAAGTATGTGAGAAAGGAAGCACTACTAACTGTCAAACAGCTACAATTAAGGTAGTAGTACCAGCAGGTGTTCAGCTCACTCCAGATGCCGATGCCACTGTACCTAAGAATGGAGGTGTTGTAGATGTACTTGGTAATGATACTGTAGATGGTAACCCTGCCACCAAGGACAATGTAGATATCTCTATCGTAGATAATGGAGGAATAGATGGTGTAAGAATCGATGATACAGGTAAGATTGTAATCCCTGACGGAGCAACTCCAGGGGAGCATATCATCAAATACAAAGTATGTGAGAAAGGTACCAATCGTTGTGAAGAAGGTACTGTGAAAGTAGTAGTAGCCCAAGAACATATCTTAGCCAATGCAGATAACTACGAGCAACAATGGTCTGCTACAGAAACAGTAGCTAAGAATGAAAGAGGAGAAGAGGCAAATATACTTGCCAATGACGAATTGGCTTCTAATAGATCGCTCAGCACAAATCTTGTAGATATTGAGCAAGTAGAGGCTTCTTCCGATAAGGTAAGCATAGATACCGCTACAGGTAAAGTGAAGATAGCAGCTGGTGCTCCAGCAGGTACCTATACGTTGAAATATACTATTAAGCCTAAAGGTCAAGCTACACCTGTAAGTACTCCTGCTACAGTAACAGTAGTGGTGAAGAACAAGCTAGAAGTTACCGATGATGAGATATCTGGTACACCTTCAGATAGTGACACACCTAATGAAATTGGTAATGTAACTGATAACATAAAGATTAACGGTCAAAAACCAAATCCAAGTGATGTTACTATACAAGTAGTGCGCCCTGCTGATCCTAAGCGACCAGGTGCCTCTGTACCAACTATCGATACCACTACAGGTAAGATAATTGTAGGTAAGGACGTGCCAAAAGGTGACTACACAATCAGGGTAAAAGTATGTGATAAGGATACACCTGCCACATGTGTAGAGAAGGATTACAAGATCAAGGTAAGACCTAACCAAAACCTTGAAGCTGTAGATAATGTGTTCAACATAGGTACCGCAGGTGGAACTACGCCAAGTGTCTTAGATAATGATAAATGGAAAGGAGAAGCAGGAAAACTTAAGATAGATGGAAGTGATGATGATGAACTAAAAGTAGAGATAAGTCCTACCTCAGGAAAGAACCAACCAGCTCCAACATATATATTCATGGGAACTGACGGACGTATTACGGTAAAACCAGGACTTGCAGCAGGAGAGTATACTTACTATTATACTATTAGGAGTATAAAAACAGGAGAAACTTCTGATGCCACAGCAGTAATCCGTGTCTCTCCTTATGTAGCAGCTGAAGACACATTCACTATAGACAAACCTAATGATGGCGCTGAGGATAATACCTCTGATGAAAGTGTCTTAGATAACGATACACTCAATGGTCAGAAAGCCAAACCAGAAGATGTAGATATAGAAGTAATAGATATTCCTGCATCAGCACAAGGTAAGATAGAGTTGGATACCACTACAGGTAAGATCAAGGTAAAACCGGGGGCTCCTATAGGTGAACATACTATCAAGTATAGAGTTTGTCCAAAAGGATCTACCACTGGTTGCCAAGAAGGTGAAGCTAAAGTGAAGGTACAACCTAACCTGACCCTTAAGGAACTTACCTTAGACAAGCCTATCAATAGTGCTGTATCAGAAACCCATACTGATAGTGTATTGAATGGTAGTACGTTAGACGGACAACCTATCAGCCCATCCGATGTTACTATGGAAATAGTAAATGGAGGTATTGATGGCGTAACAATCAATGCTGATGGACAGATCATAATACCTAAGGGTGCTCCTTCTGGAACTTACACTATAGAGTACAAGGTGAAATCTAATGCTTATGGTGTAGAGAAGATAGGTAAGGTAACAGTAACTATAACCAATGATGCTGACCTTGAGTTCTATAATGCGATCTCAACTGACGAAGGTAGCCAAAACAATGGATTTATAATCAAGAATATTGATCTATATCCAGACAACAATCTCAAGATATTCAACCGCTACGGTGTGTTGGTATATGAGAAAGATGGCTACACCAATACAGATCCATTCAAGGGCATCTCTACTGGACGCGCCACTGTAAACAAAGATGGTAAGCTACCACAAGGAACTTACTATTACGTCTTAGAATACACCGACGGCCAGAACCAAAAACAACAAAAAGCTGGATGGCTCTATATTAAATAATGAGTAACCAGTAACCAATGACAAAATGACCAATGACTATCCTTATAGGTATTAGTCATTGGTCATTAGTCATTAATCATTAACCATTAATCATTAACCATTAATAATTAATCGTCATGTCCCAATTTTACAACCAGATTGCGGAAAAATATGATTTTATCTTTCCGCTATCCCCAGCACATAAGACTTTCTTTGCCAGCGAACTCCATGGCAAAACGATCCTTGATGTAGGTGCCGCCACAGGCAATCTTACCGCTTATCTTAGCTCACAAGGCTACGAGGTTACCGCCATAGACCTCAGTGAACGATTGATTGCCAAAGCGGCCGAAAAAGGCGTTATTGTGCAGCAGCGTAATATGCTTGCTATTGATGAGCTTCCTACGTTTGACAACATTGTTTGTATAGGCAATACGCTCCCACACCTCGATAGTAAGACTTCTGTACAGCTCTTCTTACAAAAAGCCTATGGACAACTCACCCAAGGGGGCAAACTCGTCCTACAATTGGTCAATTTTCAAAAATATTTTGCCCAACAACAAGGAGATTATCTCGGTAACCTACCGCTGATAGAAAACGATAAGGTGAAGTTTGAGCGCTATTACTACCTCAATGAGGAAGGAAAAATCCGTTTTAAGACCATTTTGGACGATACTATTAAGAATGAAGAGCTGTTGCAACCTATTTTCGCTGACCAGCTTACCCAGTGGCTCACTCAAATAGGGTTTCAAGCCATTAACCTATATAGTAATTTCAAAAAAGACCCTTTTGACAAAGAAAAATCCATGGCACTGATAGTAACGGCCGTGAAATAAGTTTTATTTTTTTACTTTTCCCTACTCATACTATCTCAAAGGTAGTATCAGTAGGGATTTTTCTCTATTTACTTTTCACAATTCACTCAAAAAAAATCCGTATATTTGCACTTTAAAACAATACCTTATGGCACGATTAGGAATGCTTTACGCCATCACTGATGAAGCGTTAGCCCAATTAGAAGCACAGGATATAGACCAGATGTACGACTATATGCTTGAAGAAATAGAAGAAGAACTGTTTGATACTCCCGAAGCCTTTGAACTAGACAAAGCGTGGGAAGGAATCCATTATTGTCTTTGTGAGGGAGATTGGTATAAAGAAGAGGGAATAGCCCCCGACGTTATTTTTGGAGGAGAACTCCTTTTAGATGAAGATGATAATGTGATCTTCTTGAAAACTCCTGAAAAAATCAAAGAAATAGTCAACTATATTCAAGAAAATCCTATTGAAGAGACCCTCAAAAATAATTTTGATAAAATCCCTGAAGAAGAATATACGCTTCCCAAAGATGAGGACAATCTCAACTATTTGTTAGGCTGGAGCGAAGGTCTTTTAGAGTTCTATAAAAATGCTTTAGAAAAGCAGCTCAATGTTATCTTTACTGTAGACCTTTAAATAACAATTAACCATTGACAATTAACAATTAAAAAAGAATGTTATCAGTATCCAATTTATCCGTACAATTCGGCAAGCGCGTCCTCTTCGATGAGGTCAATGTAACCTTTACACAAGGCAACTGCTACGGCATCATCGGTGCCAATGGAGCAGGCAAATCTACCTTCCTAAAGATCCTTTCTGGCAAGCAAGAACCTACTTCTGGGCGAGTGATCCTCGAACCTGGCAAGCGTATGTCGGTACTCGAACAAGACCACTATGCCTATGACGACTATACGGTACTTGACACCGTGATTATGGGCAACAAAGTCCTCTCCAAAATCAAAAAAGAGATGGACGACCTCTATGCCGACTATTCCGATGAACATGCCGAACGTATTGGCGAACTACAAATGCAGTTTGATGAGATGAACGGATGGAATGCTGAGAGCGATGCGGCCGCTCTGCTCTCCAACTTGGGTATCTCCGAGGATATGCACTATACCCTCATGTCCGAAATGGATGGCAAGCTCAAAGTACGTGTACTTCTCGCACAAGCCCTCTTCGGAAATCCCGATGTACTGATCATGGACGAGCCTACCAACGACCTAGACTTCGAGACCATCGGCTGGCTCGAGAACTTTTTGGCAAACTATGAAAATACAGTGATTGTCGTTTCCCACGACCGCCACTTCCTTGATGCTGTTTGTACCCATATTTCCGATATTGACTTTGGGAAAATCAATCATTATTCGGGTAACTATACTTTCTGGTACGAAAGTAGTCAGTTGGCAGCCCGTCAGCGTGCCCAGCAGAACAAAAAAGCAGAAGAGAAAGCCAAAGAATTGCAGGAGTTTATCGCGCGTTTCAGTGCCAATGTGGCCAAATCAAAACAGGCAACCTCTCGTAAGAAGATGTTGGAGAAACTCAATATTGAGGAAATCAAACCATCCTCTCGTCGTTATCCTGCGATCATCTTTGACCGTGATCGCGAGGCAGGCGACCAAATCCTACATGTGGAAAACCTCGCTGCGTCTGTGGACGGACAAGTATTGTTTAAGAATGTAGACATCAACCTAGCCAAAGACGACAAAGTAGCCGTAATTTCTAAGGATTCACGTGCTACCACTGCCTTTTATGAGATACTGAACAATAACCTCAAGCCCGATGCGGGTACCTTTGCCTGGGGCATCACCACCTCGCAGTCTTACCTGCCCGTGGATAACTCCGATTTCTTTACCCAAGACCTTTCTCTAGTGGATTGGTTGCGCCAATGGGCAAAAACAGAAGAAGAACGCGAGGAAGTATACGTACGCGGCTTTTTGGGTAAGATGCTCTTCAGTGGTGAGGAAGCCCTCAAAAACTGTAAAGTGCTCTCAGGAGGCGAGAAAGTGCGCTGTATGCTCAGCCGTATGATGATGTTGCGCGCCAATGTGCTAATGCTCAACGAACCTACCAACCACTTGGATTTGGAGAGCATCACCGCCTTTAACAACTCGTTGAAAAACTTCAAAGGTACCGTACTTTTCACCACTCACGACCACGAATTTTCGCAAACTGTCGCCAATCGTATCATCGAGCTTACCCCTAGTGGCATTATCGACCGCTATATGACCTTTGATGAGTATATGGACGACAAGAATATTCAGGAACTCCGCGAAAAGATGTATAAACAATGATTAATTATTAATGATTAATGATTAATCACAACACTTTGGCAAAGTTTATGGCACAAAAAGGTGATTAAAATGAGCTTTGCCAGAGTATTGTTGAGGTAAAATAGAAAAATTATTGTGATTTTTTAATGTGTAACACTAGTGTCCCGTTAAATTTCAGGGATTTAAAAATAAGTTAAAATAAAGTTG
>CAURXJ010000011.1:0-56515 GCA_963528845.1 uncultured Capnocytophaga sp.
ACTATATATCAAATATTTAAAAGAACATTTTGTATTTTTAATGGGACACTAGTGGATTGGTATCACAAATCACTGCCTAACGATCTTCTGTTGGGTATTGAGGGCAAATTGTTCTAAGAGTACTTCCTTGTCTTCACCCAAGAAATCGAAGCTGTTGGGCTGAGCATGGCGTACGGTGTATAAGATTACTCCCTCTATACAACTCACCTTGAAGCGTTTGCTTAGGTCTTCCAATAGCTGTGAGAGATTGTTATACTTGTCCTCTATACAAAGATTGAAGCTTATGGCTGAGTTCTGCAGTAGGCTTACTTTGATTTGATAAGTAGCCAAAAGATTGAAAATGAAGCTGATATTCTCTTCGGCAATAAAGGAAAAATCCAAGGAAGAGAGTGATAATAGGTGCTGATTTTGCTTGCGTATGTAGCAAGGAATCTTTGATGATAATTCCTTGACATCGCACACGGAACTTCCTGCTTCATTTGGGTTCAGGAAAGAACGTACATTTAGCGGGATATTCATCTTTTGGAGGGGTTGTAGGGTCTTGGGGTGAATCACCGAAGCCCCATAGAAAGCCAGTTCTATAGCCTCTTGGTATGGAATCTTCTCAAGTAGCTGGGTATCAGTGAAATATCTCGGATCGGCATTGAGTACGCCTGCTACGTCTTTCCAGATAGTAACATTCTCAGCCTCAAGGCAGTAGGCGAAGATAGCCGCAGAGTAGTCGGAACCTTCTCTACCTAGGGTAGTGGTAAAGTAGTTCGGATCGCTGCCTATGAAGCCTTGAGTGATGTACATAAGGGAGGGGTTGATATTCTCGGTAATATTGCGCTTGGTCTCCTCCCAATCTACTTCCCCTTCTCGGTAGTTGCTATTGGTTTTCACTAAGTTACGTGCATCAAGCCAAGTGTTACGTATCCCCCTATCATTGAGGTAATGGCTAATAATATGAGTGGAGATAAGCTCTCCGAAACTCACTATTTGGTCATAGACAAAACTATGTTTGGGTGATTTGTTGCGTTCTAAGAAAGAGGAAATTTCCCCAAAAAGCCCATCTATTTTCCAATAAATAGGGTGATTTTTATTCTCAAAGAGTTCTCCAATGATTTGGTAATGGAAGTCCTTTACCTTTTGGAGGCTTTCGTCTAAAGCATTTTTATTTTCATTGAAATAATTGGTCACCACTTCTTCTAGGGCATTAGTTGTCTTTCCCATAGCAGAGATTACGATAAGGATATCTCGGTGGGTAGTATTTTCAAGGATAGAGGCCACATTGCGTACGCTTTGAGCGTCTTTGACGGAGGCACCTCCGAATTTGTAGATTTGCATAAAGGAATTCGTTAGGATTATGAGATTAAAAAAGCTATCTTCACAAAGACAGCTTTTTTAAATATGAAAAAATCAATTAAACATTCTCATTGAGCATCGTTGGCATCACAAGCATATAGATTTTCTCCCCTTCGTCCAATCCGTCGGCTGGGGTGAGGATACCAGGACGATTGGAGTATGACATCTCAAGAAGGATATCGTCGGAGGATAGGTTACTGAGCATCTCCATGAAGAACTTAGAGTTAAACCCTATTTCCATGTCATCACCTTCGTAGTTACAAGGAATGGTTTCATTAGCTCTATTGTTGTATTCTATATCTTCGGCAAAGATTTGTAGGGAGTTACCTGTAATTTTCACACGCATCTGGTGGGTTGCTTTGCTGGCAAAGTTGGAAATACGCTTGGTAGAGTTGAGCAATAGCGTACGATTGACAATCAGTTTATTAGGATTTTCCCTAGGAATAACCGCTTCGTAGTTGGGGTAAGTCCCGTCAATAAGGCGGCATACATAATCCAATTGGTCAAAGGAGAACTTAGCATTGCTTTGGTTATACTCTATAGTTACCTCAGTTTCGCTTCCAGCGAGAATCCCTTTGAGCAAGTTTAGTGGTTTCTTAGGGATGACAAAGGAGGAAGGTTCTGCGGATTTGATATCTTGGCGCTCGTATTTTACTAATTTATGGGCGTCAGTAGCAGCAAAGATAAGCGCCTCTTCGGTAAAGTTGAAGAAAACCCCATTCATAATAGGGCGTAAGTCATCATTTCCTGTAGCAAAGAAGGTACTCTGTATAGCAGTAGCCAAGATATGCCCTTTGAGAGTTATATGATTGGCATTTTCTATTTCTACTACAGTGGGGAACTCCTGGCTATCTAAGTAGGCAAGGGTATATTTACCATTGTTAGACACAATATCTATCGTATTGTTGTCATTGATGATGAAGGTAAGCGCTTGTTCGGTAAAGGTTTTGAGCGTGTCAATCAAAATCTTATAAGGGACAACTATACTTGCTGTATCGGTACTTTCTACTTCTATGACACCTTTGATTGTAGTTTCTAAGTCAGAGGCCGATACGATTAGTTTATTTTCAGATAATTCAAAAAGAAAATTCTCCAAGATAGGCATGGTGTTGTTGCTATTGATTACACCTCCTATAATTTGGAGCTTTTTCAATAAATACGAACTAGATACGATAAATCTCATGATATGCTTTTATGCGTTTAAAATATGTGCAAAGGTATTCCAAAAAAGGGAAACTATAAAATTTTTGACTTAATATTAAGAAAATCGCTTTTTATACCAGAATCTTACTCCTAAGCCCAATAGAGTGAGAGTGAGTAGAGGTACGATAAAAGCAATTGATTTCCAATAAGTTGCTTCTTTTTCTAATATTTTCTTGTCCAAGAAAGCCAAAGAGACTTTCTTATTGCGTAGGCTTAGGAAAGCAGTGTCATCTAGGAGGTAATTGACGCAGTTCTGCAAGAAAGCCTTGTTGTCAAAATATTGGTTTGTCCATTTGTCATACCCCAGCTCTGTAGGTGCTCCTTGTTGAATATCATTGCGGATGATATCCCCATCGGAGATAACAATCATTTTATTAGGTACGCTTTGGTCTTTGTCCTCAAGCTCAGCAATGGGCTTTACTCTATTCTTGAAGGCAGAGGTAAAACTGCCCTCTAGGAGTACAGCCACTGGGAAATTTCCTTTTTCATAACCCTCAGTCGTTTTCTCTGGAAAGTCGAGAATGATTTCCCTAGGGGTTCCTTCTGTCTTGGAAAGGGGAGAGGAGGTGAGCAAAATAGACTTTTTGATGCCATTGCTTAGTGTATCTATGCTACTGACGAACTGTAGGCGGATACCGTCCAAGTTCTTGTTGATCATATGGTTATTAGCCGAAAGGATCATAGGGGAATATACCCAAGGGATAGGGGTGTATTGGGTTTGGCTACCACTGCCTTGAGCCACTACAATTTGGGTAAAGTACCAATCGTTGATAAGATCATAGTTCAGGCGTACTCCGTATTTGAAGAGCATATCTGTCAGGTTGAGGTTTAGGGGCATGGCCATAGTACGCCCTTGCTGGCGGAAGAGTTCCTCTAAGGAAGCTGCCACAGGGTCTAAAAGCCACAACACCCGCCCTCCGTTCATGATATATTGGTCAAGGACTTGTTTCTGCTCATCGGTAAAGGGTATGGTGGGTTTGGCTATGATACATAGTTGAAATTCAGAGAGTTGCTTGAGTGTCTTCTCTGGAGCGGTAGCTACCGAGTCTAGGACAAAGGGCGCTAAGTGGTAGTATTGCTGTTCCAAGCGCAAGAAGTCTGCAATCTGAATATCAGCTAAGGTACCATTGCTTCTGATAACAGCTATATTTTTCTGTTTCTCTAAAAAGAGCTTATAGAGCGCATCGGAGAAGGCATACTCCAAGTTTTGTACAGAGAATTGTATTTTTTCCTGAGAGGAAGCGCCCAATTTGTTGCGCAATAAAGGAACTCTCTCTTGCTTGTCTCCCTTGGTGATAATAGCCCAAGGAATAATATATTCCTCGGAAGTCGTCGCTCCAGTGGAGGAAGTAATCATAAGAGGGGTAAAGCCTTCCGCACTTAGGGCTTGTAGTTGACTATCTACATCCTTGCCCTCCAAAGGGTTGACAAATTCAAAATGAATATGCTTATTGGCTGCCTTGTATTCCTCCAATAGCTGTAGGGTCTCGGTCTGTAAACGCTTGTACTCAGCGGGGATGTTTCCTTTGAGTAATACCTTGATATCTATAGGAGCTTTCACCTTAGATAGAAGTTGCAAGGTAGTAGGGGAGAGGGTATAGCGCTTGTCCGAGGTGAGGTCAAATCGCTTATATAGTAGTTGACTCACTCCTATAATCCCTCCCAAAAGGAGTAGTAATAGACAAATGGAGAAAAGAGGTTTCTTTATGGATTTCATTTTTTTTCAGTCTGCAAAGAAAGTTGGGTTAAGTATAAAAAAAAGAAAATAAAGCAGGAGAAATAGACTATATTTCTCGTGTCAATCACCCCACGGCTGATGTCTTCAAAATGTACCTTGAAGCCAAAGGAGAAAAGCGAATTGGGGGTAAAGAGACCTATGAGCTCGTCCAATCCGAAGAATAGGAAAAAGTTCAGAAAAGTAGCGATAACAAAGGCAATAATCTGGTTCTGACTCATAGCCGAAGCAAACATGCCTACCGCTACAAAGGTAGCCCCTAGTAAGAAAAGTGCTATATAAGAGCCTATGGTACTGGCCATATCTATATTTCCCTTAGGAGCGCCTAATTGCCATACCGTATATATATATACGCCTGAGAAAGCCAACAAAATCAGTAGAATGGCAAGTACTGACAGATACTTAGCAAGCACTATACGCCATACCGAGATAGGGTAGGTAAAGAGCAAAGGCAACATACCACTACGCTTCTCCTCGGAAATAATACGCATGGTAAGGGCAGGGACGAGAAAGACAAAGATCCATGCCGAGAGCAGAAAGAAGGGCTGCAAGGACGCAAAACCCGTTTGGAAGATGTTGTATTCCCCTGATAGAACCCATAGGAATAGGCCACTGAAGAGCATAAAAGCACCAATGACCACATAGCCTATAGCTGAGGTAAAGAAATAACGAATTTCTTTTTTGAACAAAGCATTCATGCTATGATTGAGCTAATAAAATTTGGGTCAAAATTACAATTATTTTTTCACTCAGACAAAAAATAGTTTTGAATTTTGAATTACTGACCACTAACTGCGGATAAAAATTTGGCATAATTATTGCTGTAGAGAGAGTATTTATTATTACAGAAATGAGAAGAATATTTTTATTTGTTGTTGCTCTTATGGCTTCTCTCACTCAAGCACAGAATGCCACTAAGGCTAAAGCTCTTTTGGATGAAGTGTATAAAAAAGTAACATCCTACAACAATATTTATATAGACTTTCGCTATTCC
The DNA here is from genome assembly GCA_963528845.1 of uncultured Capnocytophaga sp. GTDB lineage: Bacteria > Bacteroidota > Bacteroidia > Flavobacteriales > Flavobacteriaceae > Capnocytophaga. Next base: position 5,277 of record CAURXJ010000011.1, read on the forward strand.
TTTGAGAATGCCAAAGAGCGTATCAAGCAGGATACCAGAGGTGATGTAACTCTTAGTGGACAGAAGTATCTGCTTAATTATATGGGAGTTACCAAAATCTTTGATGGTAAAAAAATATATACTATAGTTCCTGAGAATGAGGAGGTAACTATAGAGGATACCGAAAACAAAGACGACCAAATGATCAAGCCGTCCGAGATGCTGACTTTCTACAAAAAAGATTTTTCTTACAAATGGGATATTGTACAGCAAGTGAAAGGTCGTAAAATACAATATATAGAACTCAAACCTACCAAACCCGCTTCTGATATTAAGCTTATTTTGCTCGGTATAGATACCACTACCAAGCATATCTATAACCTTATACAAGTGGGTAAGAATGAGGCGAAAACAACCATTACGATCAACGAATTTAAAACTAACCAACCCCTAAGTGGTAACGAGTTTCTCTTTAACGAGAGCAAATACAAGAAATTAGGATATTACATTAACAAATAATCACTTAGGTAAGGCAAATCCCCTTTTATGAAAATACTGGATCGTTATATATTATCGCGTTTTATCTACAATTTCATAGCCTCTCTCTTTATCATCACACTGATTTTTGTCTTTCAAACCATTTGGCTTTATATAGATGAGTTGGTGGGCAAGGGACTGAGTATATTTGTGGTGATAAAGTTTATAGCCCTTATGCTGCCCAATCTCATTCCGCTGATTCTACCCCTTACGGTGGTGTTATCGTCTATAATGACCTTAGGAGCTTTGGGAGAGAGCTATGAGTTGGCAGCTATGAAAGCGTCGGGAGTGTCTTTGCTCAAGGCCTCTCGTACGCTTATTGTCTTTATGATACTGCTCAGTATTGGGGTTTTCTTCACCTTTAACAATCTACAACCTTGGTCTAATAGGAAGGTGGTAGCCCTCAGAGCAAGTATTAGAAATAAGCAACCAGCACTGGCCATAAGTCAAGGGATATTCAATAATGTACAGGATTTTTCAATAAAAGTAGGTAGAAAAACAGGGGAAAACGGAGAGTTTCTCCATGATATAGTAATTCATAAACTCAATGCTTATAAGCAAAACCGCACTGTCATAAAAGCCAAAAACGGAACTCTCTCAGGACATAAGAAGGGTTCAGATATTCTACAGTTGGTACTCAAGGATGGGGCTTACTACGAAGATGTGGATAATGACAATGCCAATTATCCCTTTGTGAAAGCAAAGTTCCAAACTCATATCCTTAATATAGATATTAGTTCACTTAATGAGGATATCAATTATAATGAGAATGCAGAAAAGGATTATTATAGAACAATGAATATCAGCCAATTATCCTATACTTTGGATTCTATAGTAGGGGATTATAGGCAGGAGTTGAAGGACTTTGGTGAGAACTTCTACAGGCGTACTGGGGTGAGTTATCTATCTGATAAACACACAGATCAGCAGCCTTCCTCTGAGGAAAAGGTCAAGAGTGCCACAGAACTACTCGACCGATATAAGGGAAAGGATGAGCATACCCAGATATATAGCCTAGCCAAAGACAATATTTCTTCTCTGATCAATAATATAGATAACAACAAGGAGAACATGGAGTACCAGCAGAAGCTAATTAATGTCTATCGCTTGACCCTAAGTGACAAGATTGCGCTGGCCATTACCTGCTTCGTACTCTTTTTCGTAGCGGCTCCCTTAGGGGCTGTAATTCGTAAGGGGGGGGTAGGTATGCCTTTGGTGGTAGCTATAGGATTGTTCTTGGCTTATTATTTCTCTGGACTATTGACCAAAAATATGGCAACCAATGGGAATATAAACCCCTATGTAGCTCCTTGGATTCCTACCTTTTTCCTATTGCCCTTAGGGGTATATCTTACTATCTTTGTCAATGAAGATAAGTCGGTTGGGAACTTTGGTGAACTGCTTTATAGAATAAAAAAACGCTTCTCAAAGAAAATAAAATCGTAATCAGATGTTGGATTTGTTAGGACGCTCGCTCTTGGATTACCAAAAGGGAGACCGCTCGGACGACGTACATGTAGAGACAAATATTTCAGAGCGGGAAATTCTCTTCCGCTCTCACTTCTTCCGTTCTTTCTCCCAAATGATTCCTTTGGAACAATTAGCACTTACCATGGCTCAGGGAAGGGCATTAGACGTAGGGGCAGGGACAGGCTCACATGTCTTATACCTACAAGAAAAGGGATTGGACGTGGTGGCGCTTGATATATCTGCTTTTGCTGTTGAGGTATGTAAACTCAGGGGCGTGAAGCAAGCTGTATGTGCCAATGTGCTGGACTATAACGGCAAGTTTGATACTATTCTTATGCTAATGAATGGTATAGGAGTTTGTCAGAAACTGTCAAAGATTGACCTTTATTTACAAAAACTAAAATCGCTTCTTACACCTACTGGGCAGATCTTGGCTACATCTACCGATATTATTTATATGTTTGACCAAGATGAAGATGGGGGGTATATTGTGCCCATTGCTGAAGATGCTGATTATTATGGTGAACTTACTTATACCATAAGCTACAAGGGAAAGAAAGACTCCTTCCCTTGGCTCTTTTTGGATTATAATACCTTGCAAAATGCGGCCTATCACAATGGCCTTAGCTGTGAATTACAACAGGAGGGGGATGCCTTTAACTACTTGGCTAAGTTACAGATAGACCAGTGAAGAATTATTGCTTTACTTTTTTGCTTCCCTCATAGATGGTGTAATTGACCAAACGGCTCTCTAACTTACCGTTGAAGAGCTTTATCTTGCGAGAAGGGCGCAACCCTACCGACTTAAGGGCTTCAAGGTTGGAAGTAATGAACCATGCCTGGGTGTTGGTATATCCCCTCTTGAGTGTATCGCCTATTTGCTGGTAGAACACTTGTGGGTTGATTTCCAATCGCTCTCCATAAGGAGGATTAAATACCATAAAGAGAGGTTTGTCGTTTTCCTTCTTGGATTTGAAGAAATCCTGTTGGCGAATGGTGATATATTCGCTAAGTTGAGCATTTTTTACATTTTCCTTAGCCTTCATCACCGCCGATGGTGTCTTGTCATAGCCATATAGCTGGTGGGAAAACTCTTTGGCTTTGCCCAGAGAACTGTCAAAGATAGTTTCAAACAAATCTACATCATAATCAGCCCATTTCTCAAAGGCAAATTCCTTGCGATGGAGAGAGGCAGGGATATTACAAGCAATCATAGCAGCCTCTATCAGGAAGGTACCACTCCCACACATAGGGTCTAAGAAATCACTTTGCCCTTCCCAACCACTCAGTAGCAAGATCCCTGCGGCAAGTACTTCGTTGATAGGAGCTATATTGGTTTGGGTACGATAACCCCTATGGTGCAACGATTCCCCAGAGGTATCCAAAGAAACGATGACCTTATTGTCTTTCTGAATATGTATAAACAGCTGAATGTCAGGGTGTAGTGTGTCTATATTAGGACGCTTGCCCTCTTGAGCACGAAACTTATCCACTATAGCATCTTTGGCTCTTAGGGCCATGTACTGGGTATGGTTAAAGAGGTCAGTTGCCAGAGTTACCTCTATAGCAAAGGTTTGCGCAGCAGAGAATAGCCGACTCCAATCATACTGATAGAGTTTTTGGTAATAGTCCTTCTCATTCCGTACCTCAAAAGAGTAGATAGGCTTGAGAATCTTCAGGGCTGTGCGTAGGGATAAGTTGGCCTTGTACATAAAGCCTTTATCGCCAGAGAAAGAGACACTTCGTACGCCTTTTTTCACATTCATAGCGCCTAGGATACGTAGTTCTTTTTCTAAAATATCTTCAAAACCAAAAAAGGTTTTGGCCACCATCGGGAAATTTTCCATATAATGAGGAAATAAATTAATTCGTGATTATCGCTTGAAAACAGGTAAGGTATAATAAGCACCTACTGCTATGCGGTGTAACTGTTCATCAGGCAACTTCAGGGCTTCGGTATAGGTGATATGGTTACCTACATAAGCCACATAGAAGCGCAAATCTTGACTGACAAAGGGAGCATATTGACCTGCAAGGAAATAAACATAGTTGGTTCTTAACTGTTCATTGAGGGTATTCCTACTGCCAGTGGTCTCTATCCCTAACTTGGCAGAGAGACTCCAGTGCTCATCAATCTGATAGTCATAGCGGGAGACCGCACACTTATATACGATGTTCTTGCGCATAACAAAAGCTCCTTCCGAAAGCCCGTCATACATACTTAGCAACCTTGAGGAGGTAAGCCCAAAGTCAGCCCCCATATGGGAATACACTAAGTCCAAATAAGCGGTATGCTTACCTGCTTGTAGCTTGTTACCTAAAGAAACAGAATGGGTGTAGTATCCTTGGGCAAACTGGGCTAAGTTATACGAATACTTAGTCCTGAACATACCATCAAAGAAAATACCATTCCAATACAGATAACCGCCTATAGGCGTCTTAGAGGCTGTATAGTTATCAGTAACAAAGTGGTTACTCTCCAAGTGTTTAGCAAAAGACTGATTTACTGTATTGTGAAGCTGTATCCCCACTATGTGCTGAGGATTGAGCTGGTAAGAGAGTTGTGCTCCAGCCAAAAAGACATTGGCATATACCCCGTTGAGGTAATCAGTAAAAATATATTCGTATAGCGGATTGATATTCTGTTCAAAGGACCCCATTACCGAAAGCTGTTTACCTAAAGTGGTTGCCCATTGTCTTTTTGCGCCAAAGCGATAGGTGATATAGGCATAGTCCAAAGCAGCAGCCCCATTGTCCTGAGTGGTAGTAGCAAAGGGCTTATTCATACGAAAGCGTACCCTATAGGAGAGCGCTTTGTTGTAATTCCCTTGGATATTGATACGCGCATTATCTATCTGAAAATGAGAGGAAGAGAGAGCCTCTTGGCTATGAATATCCGAAAGGAACCCTCCTCTGAAATAGAATTCTACTTTCAGTTTTTCAGCTGAAAGTGGCTCTGTAAGTGTATCTTTCTGTGCAAAAATAAAATTCTGTACTAAAATACTTAGCGTAATGACTAATTTTATTTTTCCTGACATGATGAATTTATTTTATTTTTCTCGCGGTAAAGTTACTGATTTTTTCAAAACTGGCAAAGTATAAGCAGCTCCTAAGGCTACTCTATGAAATTGCTCATAAGGCATATTGAGTGCCTCAGCATAATTAACTGTATTGCCTATATAGGCTCCATAGAAGCGGAAATCCTGTGTCTTAAAGGGTTCATATTGTACGGCAAGGAAATAACTATAATTTTGGCGGAAGTGCTCACTTATCTTGTTTTTGCTTCCTGCAAGCTCCACTGCCAATTTGGCAGAAACACTCCAATAATCATCTATTTGGTATTCGTAACGAGAGATGACTCCTTTATATACTATGTTCTTATACATAACTTTGTCGGACTGCCCTTCATACTGGTTGAGTATCTTGGAGGCTACTAAGGCATAGTCAGCCCCCATATGGGAATACATCAGGTCTATGTAGGCCGAGTGTTTTCCTAAGGTAAGCTGATGACCTAGCGATACGGTATGGGTATAATAGTCTTGGGCAAACTGCGATACATTGTAAGAGTAATTAGTATGTAATGCCCCATCAAAGAAGGAGCCTGTCCAATACGCATATCCTCCAATAGGAACTCTAGAAGCCACATAATTTCCAGCAACAAAGCCATTGTTCTGCAAGTGGTCGGCGAAGTTGGCATTGAGTGTATTATGCCCCTGTAGGCCTACCTTATGGCGCTCATTGATGGCATAACCGACTTGAAGTACCCCAAGGAAAGGATTGACGATATAAGCCAAATAATCCCCATAGATATACTCATACAAGGGGTGAATATCTATCTCATAGGAGCCTATCATAGCATAGGCCTTACCTAATCTCAAGTCCCATTGGCGATCTTTACCAAAGCGATAAGTAAGAAAAGCCATGTCTAGGGCTACCGATGCATTGTCCTGGGAAGTGGGCGTAAAGGGACGATTTAAGCGAAAACGTACATTGTAAGATAAGTCCTTGTTGTAGTTTCCATACATATAAATTCTCGCATCCTCTAGGCGGAAAGCGGCTGAAGCAGGAGTAAGCCTTGTCTTATCCGCAGCAAAACTACTATTGAAATAGAATTCAATATTGGCCCATTGTGCCGACTGAGGAGACAAAAGGGTGTCCTTCTCTATGGAGAAATGCGTTTCTCCAAAGGCGTTCTCTGTCATTAGAACAAGTAATAAGAGGATAAAGATCTTTTTCATATATGTTTTTTCTGCAAAAATAAGAATTTATTTTTAATATTTACTAAAGAAAAACGCGTATTTTTAAAAATACAATTTAATTACGACAATAATATCCTTTTTAACATTAAATGTATTGCATAAAAAAACGATATAAATATAAAAAAAGTAACTAAGGGGCTAAAACGCCTATGCAGTGATGAATAGCTACTCACCACTGCATAGGGACATTCTCCTTAAAAATTAAAAAAATGAAACCAAAAATTATAGCTTAATCGTAAGTACGGGTTTTTCAGAGTGATTTACAATGTCCTCACTGATACTGCCATTGAAGATGTGCATAAGTGCACTTTGCTTGGCTGGGAACATACAGATAAGATCACTCTGATGGTCTTCTGTAAAGTGGATAATACCTTCTTCAATAGAGAAATCACTATACATATGGATATTGTGAGAGAGTATTTCCTTATGTTCTTTAGAGAAATTATCTATCAGTACCTTTATCTCCCTGCTGGAATTGAAGTGATAAGGGGTATTGATATATACAAAGTCTATCTTAGCATCCAAGATATTGGCAAAAGCCACTGCTTTTTGGAAGGCTTCTACATATTTCTGAGAGAAATCACAGGCAAAAATAAGTTTTTTTACCTTGGAAATATCCGTTTTGTCTTTGATGACCAAAACAGGTACAGAGGAAGTACGTACAATCTTTTCAGCATTGGAACCTAAGAAGAGTTCTTTAGAGCCTGTAGCTCCTGTGGATCCCATCACGATAAAGTCTACCGATTCACTTTCAAGTAGGTTCTTTACTGCATAGGTAAGAGCGGTAGTCTCTACCACAGTTTTTACGGTAAGACCTTTCTCTTTTAACTCCTCGGAGAGTTTCTTTACATTAAGGCCAGCCTCACGCATGAAGAAAAGTTCTTCAGGGAGTGCCGAAGTGGATTCTGTAACAAAGCGTCTAGGCAGTTCTACACAGTGTAACAATAGAATGGTAGCCTCATTTTTCTTTGCTAAATCTACGGCTACTTCTACTGCATAATTAGAATGTTCTGAGAAATCGACAGGTACAAGAATATTTTTCATGGTAATTGAAGATTATATGTTAGACAATATTTTTGTTTTTCTACGCTGTAAAATTACGTTTTTTCAAAATAATAAACAAACTTTGTCTGTGAAAAATTTTTAAAAAATAGAAAAACAAACATTAAAATAGATGAAAATAAAGGGGAGCTATTCACAAACTCTCTTAATTTTACTATTGTACAGTTTTTAATATGTATTTTTGCACAAGATTTAATCAGGGGACAATTTTTTGTCTACCATCTAATTTTTTAGAATAGTGTTAGATTTTTTATATCCTATAGAAGATTTTTTTGTTCAAAAGAAATATATTTCCCAAACCATTGGAGGAAAAATAAAAAAATATACCCGAAAAGAGGGCTTGCCAGACCTTTCAGGGGTACAAGTGGCTATTTTCTCACTCTCTAATAGCGAAAATATCCTGAAAAACTCATTCAGAGATGCTTTTTATAGCCTTTATTATGGTAATTGGGATATTGTTTTGGCTGATTTAGGAAATATCCCCGAAGGAACGACCCAAGAGGATACTTTTGTAGCTATAAGAGAAGTAACAGCTCACTTGCTCAAGCAAGGGATTATACCTATACTCTTGGCTGAAGGGGTGGAGAATACCTATGCACTCTATCGCTCCTTTGATACTATGGAGCAAATGGTAAATCTTGCCTGTGTGAATGCGCTCTTTGGCTTTTCCGATGAGTATGAGATTTTTGCTGAAGATAGCTATATGAGCCGTATTCTAATGGAAACACCTACACAGCTGAACCATTTTACCAATATTGGTTACCAAACCTATTATAACCCTCAGGAATCTATTGACTTACTTCAAAAGATGTTCTTTGAAAGCTACCGATTGGGTGAGATTACCAGCTATATGGAACAGGTAGAACCTATTTTGCGCAATACAGACCTAGTGAGTATTGATATGACCTCGGTGCAAGCCTCTGATACCGATATGCCTAAGGGGTTCGTCAATGGATTTACCGCCAGAGAGATCTGTACCATAAGCCGCTATGCAGGGCTTAGCTCACAAACCTCAGTATTGGGTATTTTCAATCCGCCTGTCTCCGAACGAGGAAAGATGCTAGTAGGGGAAGTGCTTTGGTACTTTATAGAGGGTATCAACTATCGTATCAAAGAGTTTCCTTCTATTGAGGATAAGAATTATACCAAACATATAGTACTCTTAGAGGATTTCACCATAGAGTTCTATAAGAGCAATCGTACAGGACGCTGGTGGATTCTCCCTAGTGAGTCTTCCAAAGGAGCCTTTATGCTACCTTGTACTGAACGAGATTACCAAAAAGCTCTTGAAGGGGAAATCCCTTTGCGCTGGTGGAACCTCCATCAGAGATCTCTGAACTAAGTGAAGAATGAATAGTAAAAAGTGAAGAGTGAAAAGTTAAAAGTTAATATGGAACTAACCACTAATCACTAACCACTAACAAGAACAGGCGAATTACCATTTGCCCCTACACAACCGACATTGATAACTAAAACAAAAGTATGCTCAAAAAACTACTTTTCTTTATAGCCTTATTCCTATCCGTAGGAGTTCTAGCTCAGGATAGTATTCGTTTCAAATCTGTAAGACCCCAGCCTAAGAAAAAAGACAGTATTACACTTTCTTCGCAGGATTATAAGTATATTTCCATAACACGCGATACCATAGCGATAGATACTACCCTTACTCTTAAGGCAATGTATAAGCAAAATCCTGTAAGAAAGGATATGTTTGCCTATGTACCTTTCCAAAATATGGGGCAGACCTATACGACACTGGCGTATGATTTTAAGCATACAGCACTTTCCCCACGATTGGGAATGCGAGGAAATAGTTTTTATTTTTCATCAGCCGATGATGTCTTCTACTACAGAGTGCCCACGCCCATGACTGAATTCTCATTCAAGTCGGGACTCTCGCAAGGACAAATGTTACAGTCCTTTTTCTCGGCCAATCTATCGCCCGAATTTAACTTTTTTGTACGCTATAATGCGCTACGTTCTTTAGGAGATTACAAGAATATCCTTTCCTCTATAGGAAATTTCTTTGCGGGCTTTTCCTATTTGTCAAAGAGTGGAAAGTACTTAGTGATGTCCCACTATGCCAATGAGGAAATAGATCGCCAAGAGAATGGGGGATTGCTATACCCTGACCAATTCCAAGGGGGAAATGACCAATTTCGCAATCGAGCACGCTTGGATATAGCCCTTTCGGATGTAACCTCTCAGCAGAACCTAAAGCGTTATTTCTTGCAACACCAGTATAATTTCCTAAGACCTTCTGAGGATGGTGATTCGGAGATACTTTTGAAGCATTTGTTTGAATATCAGACAGAAAACTATTATTATACCCAAAAAGCTCTAGCTGCAGATAACTTCTTTGGGGAGAGTTTTACCCTTAAGGATCTTCGAGACAAGCTGTCCCTTAGAGCACTGACCAATAAGCTGGGAGCAGAGCTTTCTCTACCTTATTTGGGCAAGACATTCGTATATGGAAAGTCTTATTTCTATAATTATTTTGCCAAAGGAATCTTCATAGATACATCGGGCAACTTTATACCTCACCAGATAAAGGGAACCGATTACGGATTGGGACTTCAGTGGAAAAAGAATTATAAGAGATTCTATATCAATGCCGAAGGAGAACAAATGATTATTGGGAAAATATTAGGTACCAAGCTCCAAGGAGACTTGTCTTACAACTTTAATGAGCATAATAAGCTATTTGCAGGGATTAATATCACCTCCAAACTGCCTAACTTTAACTTTTTACTCTATCAGAGTGATTATAAGAATTATAATTGGTATCACTTTGATGACTTTTCTAAGGAAAACATTCAGACCATCTATGGGGGACTCCGCTCCCAGTGGGGAAACCTCTCATTGGATATTACTAATATCAATAACTACACCTATTTTGAACTTAAAACCAATATCAATGGAACAAAAAAACAACCCAAACCTCAGCAATACATAGGTAATATACAGTACCTGAAACTGGTAGGAGAGAAAGAGTTTCGCTTGGGTAACTGGGGCTTGGACAACACCCTGATGTATCAGCAAGTGCTACAACAAGGAGAGCACATTTTCAATGTCCCTACCTTCACTACCCGCAATACACTCTATTTCAGCTCCTACATGTTCAAAAAAGCCATGTATTTGCAGACAGGACTTACTTTTAAGTATTTTACTAACTATTATGCTAACGAGTATAATCCGCTATTGGCTGATTTCCAAGTACAGACTGATCAGAAGATAGGGAACTATTCAGTGACTGATTTCTTCCTCAATGCAAAAGTAAGAACTATGCGTATCTTCTTTACCGTGGAGCACCTTGAGGCCTTACTCGGTAATTACAACTATTACGCGGCTCCTGCTCAACCTTATCGCGACTGGAAAGTACGCTTAGGTATTATATGGTATTTCTTCAAGTAGAAATATTTCTTAAAAAACTTATATACCCTAATATATCATCATCATCAATGTACATATTAACCCAAAATCTTTATTTTCCTCCAGTGGAGCAAGCCGACAAAACAGGAATACTTGCCATAGGAGGAGACCTCTCCATACCACGTCTTTTGCTGGCCTATAAGAGTGGGGTGTTTCCTTGGTATAACGAGGACGAACCCATACTCTGGTGGGCTCCCCAAAAGCGTATGGTAGTGGTACCTCAGCATTATACCATGCACAAGAGCATGCACAATATCTTCAATAGAAAAATATTTGACATAACCTTTAACAAAGACTTCTATCAGGTGATTACCACTTGCAAGAACATCTATCGCAGAGACCAACAGGGTACCTGGATCAGTGATGAAATAGTGGAAGCATATACCAGACTCCACGAAATGGGGCTAGCTCGCTCGGTGGAAGTATGGCAGAATAAGAAACTAGTAGGAGGACTCTATGGGGTGGATATAGGTAACGGCATCTTCTGTGGAGAGAGTATGTTCTCCAAGGTGTCCAATGCTAGCAAAGTGGCTTTCTATACACTCTTGCAAGATCTCAAGGAAAAGGACTATCTGTTACTGGATTGCCAAGTGTATAACGAACATTTGGAGAGCTTAGGTGCCTATGAAATCCTTCGCTCTGAATATATGAAATTTCTCTTAGAAGGCAATATACGTCTTAGAATCAAGAAAATGAAAGCATCATAAAATGAAAGAAGACTTTTTACATTATCAAGCCCCAACCTCTCTCTACCCCTTGGGCTTAGAGGTGGCTCGTGCTGAAGGCTCTTATATCTATGATACCCAGGGAAAGGCTTATTTGGACTTGGTAGCAGGCGTATCGGCTTGTACCTTAGGTCATTGTCACCCCAAGGTGGTCAAGGCGATACAAGAGCAAGCGGCAAAGTATATGCACGTAATGGTCTATGGAGAGTATGCACAATCACCAGCGGTGGACTATTGTAAGCGCTTGGCTGAAAATCTACCCGCACCTTTGGAAACGACTTATTTGGTCAATTCAGGTACTGAGGCTATTGAGGGGAGTATCAAGCTGGCCAAGCGTGCTACGGGGCGCTCTCAAATTATCGCTGCACGCAAGGCTTACCATGGCAATACACAAGGCTCACTTAGTATCATGGACTACGAATTGCGCAAACAACCTTTTCGTCCGCTCCTTCCCGATGTGGCTTGGATAGAGTTCAACAATGAAGCAGAACTTCAGAAGATTACCACGCGAACCGCAGGGGTCGTTTTGGAGACTATTCAAGGAGGTGCAGGCTTTATCACCCCTGAGAATGACTACTTGGCTAAGGTAAAACAACGCTGCCAAGAGGTGGGCGCCCTGCTTATCTTGGACGAGATACAACCAGGCTTTGGTCGTACAGGCAAGCTCTTTGGTTTTCAGAACTATAATGTAGTACCCGATATTATAGCCATTGGTAAAGGAATGGCCAGCGGACTGCCTTGTGGTGCTTTTGTGGCTTCTTATGATCTGATGCACCTTTTGGCCGACAAGCCCAAGATGTCTCACATCACAACCTTTGGGGGAAATCCAGTAGTGGCAGCTGCCTCTTTGGCGACACTCAATGAGCTGCTTACCACTTCTCTTATGCAGGAAACTCTTGAGAAGGAACAGCTTTTCCGCAAGCTCCTCAAGCATCCTAAGATAAAATCGGTCAATGGTAAGGGACTCATGCTAGCGGCTATTATGGAGAGTGAGGACTTGGCCAATCACATAATCCTTTATGCTCACCAAAGAGGGTATATCTTCTTTTGGTTACTCTTTGAACTTAGAGCGGTGAGGATCTCTCCGCCACTGACCATTAGCAAGGAAGAGATTGAAAAGGCTTGCGCGATTATTTTAGAGGCTATAGATTGTTATAAGCCATAGACTAATTGGAACCTAAGCGGCGGGAGATCGTGTTCTTCAGTACATTGTACTCCATTACTTCTTGGATAGCCCAAGAGGGATCTCCCTCTTCGGCCTCTAATTGGATAATTTCTGCTCGGAGTTCTTCTATCTTTTTGTCAATAAGTATCTTGCGAAGATTCAGGACAATTCCATTGATTGCATACGAAAGGTCGGCTTCCTTAGGTTTCACCTCCACTCCTTTCTCTCTCCAGTTGTGTAGGCGGATTTCTTCCTCCTGAGCTTGAAAGGTAGCAATAATGGAAGCCATGGAGATAGGAAGCTCATTGATAATGGTAGAAATATCCTCAAGGCCATGTTGATATTTGTCTATAAAGAAAGTATATATTTCCTTGAACTCCGCCGTGGAGAGTTCTATCTCATCGGCTTGGAGTTCAAGGAATAGTTTTTCATATACCTTTGCCTTTTGGCTGATTTCCTGCACTTTTTCTTCTCCCGTTTCAGGATCGTAGTATAGGAATTTGTCCTCAAAGACACATTCTTTAGGCCCATAGAGAAGCAGGTATTTAATCAGATCCTTCTCCAAATAGGCGATGGGGGGCAGGCGCTTAGGCGTTTTCACCGCAGCCATAGGTGTTTCCTTTTGCACTTTCTTTAGCTCTTGTTGTGCCTTTAAGAGCTGTTGCTGATTCATTTGTGCTAGCGAAGCAAAGAGTACCTCCTCGGATATTTCCATGATTTTGGCGCATTCCCTGACGTAGATTTCTCTTTTGATAGGGTCGGTGATCTTGGAAATACTCTCTATCATGCTGCGAATGGTATCGGCACGCTTCATAGGGTCGTCCTGAGCTTCCTCAATGAGCAAAGAGGCCTTAAAGCGGATAAAATCTTGTGTATGTTCGTTGAAATAGGTCTGTATTTCTTCTAAAGAATTACTTTTGGCAAAGCTATCGGGGTCTTCTCCTTCGGGAAAGGTGCAAATACGTACATTCATCCCTTCGGCAAGAATCAGATCCACTCCACGAATAGCCGCTCTTAGTCCTGCCGCATCCCCATCATAGAGAATGGTAACATTGGGGGTAAGTCGGCGCATAAGGCGTATCTGCTCTTGAGTGAGGGCTGTCCCGCTGGAGGCTACCACATTCTTGATACCGCGCTGGTAGAGCTGTATCACATCGGTATAGCCTTCTACAAGGTAGCAATTGTCCTCCTTGGCAATAAAAGGTTTGGCCTGAAATATACCATATAGTATATTACTCTTATGATAGATGTCGCTCTCAGGAGAGTTCAGATATTTGGCTTCTTTTTGCTTTTCTTTGGAGAGTATACGTCCACCAAAGCCTAAGACCCGCCCACTCATGGAGAGAATGGGGAACATCACTCGTCCCTTGAAACGATCTATCTTACGACCTTTCTCAGTGGTAATAGTAAGCCCTGTTTTTTCTAAGTAAGTGATATTCATACCCTTGGCTATAGCTTCATCGGTCAGCGCACTCCAGCTATCAAGGGAATAACCGAGCTGAAAAGTAGCTATAGTCTCATCGGTAAAGCCTCGTTCCTTGAAGTAAGTGAGTCCCAAGGCCTTGCCCTCTTCAGCGTTTAAAAGAATTTGCTGGAAATAATCACGAGCGAACTCGCTGACCAAGTACAATCCCTCCCGCTCATTGGCTTTGTTTTTCTCTTCCTCATTCTGTTGGGTTTCCTCCAGCTCTATATTGTATTTTTTTGCCAGATAGCGAATGGCCTCTACATAAGAGAAGTGCTCATGTTCCATAAGGAAAGCAATGGCATTGCCACCTTTTCCGCTACTGAAGTCCTTCCAGATTTGCTTAGCTGGAGATACGGAAAAGCTCGGCGTACGCTCATTGGTAAAGGGGCTGAGTCCCTTGTAACCAGAGCCTGAACGCTTGAGTTGGATAAAGTCGCCTATGACTTCCTCCACCCGAATGGCATCATATACTTTGTCTATGCTTTCTTTAGTAATCACGTTCGCAAAGGGTTATATTTCGTATAATTCAATGGGGAAGCCGTCGGGGTCTTCCAAAAAAGTAAAGCGCTTGCCAGTGTATTCATCTTGGCGTATGGCCTCACAAGCCACCTTTTGGCTTTCTAAGTAGGTAATAGATGCCTCTAAGTCTCTCACCGCCAAGGCCAAATGCCTACCTCCACAAGCCTCTGGTCGGCTGATACGCTTAGGGGGCGAAGGAAAGGAAAACAATTCCAAAACATATTCCCCGTTGAGACACAAGTCTAACTTAAAAGACTGTCTTTCTGCCCTATAATGTTCGGCCTGTATGGTAAAAGGCAAGATTTTCGTATAAAAATGCTTTGACAGCTCGTAATCGCTACAAATAATCGCAATGTGGTGTATTTTTTCTATATCCATTTCTATTTTCAGTTGTCATTGGTTAGTTGTCATTAATCATTAATCATTAATCATTAGTCACTATAAAGTACTTCCTCCAAAAAAAGTGCGTACCCAGGAACGGAATAGCCCGCTTGGGAACGATTTTTGCTCAGTAAGACTTGCTCGAAGCCCTCCAAGGTCATTTTCCCTGAGCCTACCTCCAAGAGCGTCCCTACAATGGCGCGTACCATATTGCGCAAGAAGCGATCAGCAGTGATTCTAAAGATGAGCAACGCCCCTTGCTGTCGCCAATAGGCCTCTGTCAGGTGACAGATATAGGTTCTGACATCGGTATTAACTTTTGAAAAACATTGAAAATCAGTATGCTTTAGAAGTATTTTGCAAGCCTTGTTCATCAAGTCGAGGTCGAGGGGATAATGTATGTAATAATGTTGCTCATACCCGAAGGGGTCTTTCTCCGTGCTGATGAAATATTGATAGGTACGAGAGCGGGCATCAAAACGGGCATGGGCATCCTCCTTGACAGGAAAGATAGCTTTGATAGCAATGGTTTTTGGGAGGAAGGAGTTAAGCTTGTTTACTAAATTTTCAGGCAGTGACGCTTCATGGTCAAAATGAGCATAATAGTCCCTGGCATGTACCCCAGTATCGGTACGGCCAGCCCCCACTATGGAGATTTCAGTACGTAATAGTAAGGACAAGGCACGTTCTATCTCTTCCTGTACCGAGGGGGCTTTGGGCTGTCGCTGCCAACCATTGTAATCTTTTCCATTATAGGAGAGTCGTATAAAATAACGCACTATGTTTGTTTTCAGTTAGTTAAAAAAGTCCCTCTATGCTACCCTTTCCCTCACGAATCAGCTCAGGAACTCCTGTGGAAAGGTCTATGATAGTGGAGGCTACATTGTCTCCATAACCACCATCGATGACAATATCGACCTTGTCTTGCCATTTCTCAAAGATCAATTCGGGGTCTGTGGTGTATTCCACTACTTCGTCTTCGTCATAGATAGAGGACGAGACAATCGGATTGCCCAATTTCTCTACCAAGGTACGAGCAATGTTGTTATCAGGCACACGAATTCCTACCGTCTTTTTCTTTTTGAACTCCTTAGGCAGGTTGTTATTCCCTGGCAGGATAAAGGTATAAGCCCCTGGCAGTGCCCGCTTAAGGAGCTTGAAGGTAGCGGTATCTATCTGTTTTACGTAGTCGGAAAGGTTGCTCAGATCGGCACAGACAAAGGAGAAGTTGGCTTTGTCTAACTTTACGCCCTTAAGGTGCGCAATACGTTCTAAGGCCTTGCTATGGGTGATGTCGCAGCCCAACCCATAGACGGTATCGGTAGGGTAGATAATCACCCCACCATCTCTGAGGCACTCCACTACCTTCTGTATTTCCCTCTCATTGGGATTCTCTGGATATATTTTGATGAATTTCGCCATTTCTTTCAAGATATTAAACTGTATGCGAATTGCCATTCGCCTCAACAAAGGACAAAATTACAACAAATAATTAAAACTATTCCGTGAGGAACGTTAAAATTTTTATTTATAAATTATTGATTATCAATATATTACTATTTAATTTATCAATCGTTAAGACATATTTTAGAAAAAAACAACAGCCATCTCAAGAAAAATAAATAAAAAGTCGTACTTTTGCCGAAATTTTCGTAAATGGTAACCATAGACCAACTCAAGGAACTTAGCCAGCGGGTAGAACGCTTAGAAAGGTATCTCCAAATTGACAAAAAAAAGATTGAAATTGCCAATGAAGAGGAGAAAACCTTGGCACCAGACTTTTGGGATAACCCAAAAGAGGCGCAGCTATTAGTTCAAAAGATCCAATCCCAAAAAAAATGGGTTATCGATTACGAAAAAGCTCTGGAAATGGTAGAAGAACTCCAAATCATGCTGGAGTTCTATAAGGAAGATGCTGTTTCAGCTCAGGAAGTAGAAGATTTCTATGGGCAGACACTCCATCATATAGAGAATATTGAGTTTCGCAACATGCTCTCCGACGAAGGTGATGCCCTGAGTGCAGTACTACAAATCACCGCAGGAGCAGGAGGTACCGAGAGTTGTGACTGGGCTTCTATGCTTATGCGTATGTATATAATGTGGGCGAACAAACAGGGCTTTTCTGTCAAGGAACTCAACTACCAAGAGGGTGATGTGGCAGGGGTAAAGACTGTGACCTTAGAGATAGATGGAGAATTTGCCTTTGGCTACCTCAAAGGCGAAAATGGGGTACACCGCTTGGTGCGTATCTCTCCCTTTGATAGCAATGCCAAGCGACATACCTCCTTTGCCTCGGTATATGTATACCCTTTGGCCGATGATACAATAGAAATAGAGATCAACCCTGCGGATATTTCCTTTGAGACCATGCGCTCCAGTGGGGCCGGAGGACAGAATGTCAATAAGGTAGAAACAGCCGTACGTCTTCGCCACCACCCTACAGGCATTATCATAGAGAACTCCGAGACCCGTAGCCAGTTGGACAACAAGAATAAGGCACTCCAATTGCTTAAATCGCAACTCTATGAGATAGAACTCAAAAAACGCCAAGCCAAGCGCGACGAGATAGAGGCTAACAAGATGAAGATAGAATGGGGTAGCCAAATTCGCAACTATGTGATGCACCCCTATAAGCTAGTTAAGGACGTTCGCTCAGGCTACGAAACTACCAATGTGGACGCAGTTATGAATGGTGAATTAGATGATTTCCTAAAGGCATATCTCATGCTCATGGGACAACAAAACAATGAATAGTGACAAGTGACTAACGACTAATGACAAATCATATTCGAAATATTAGTAGTCAGAGGTTCCTTTTTATCTTATAAATTAATAGCAATGGCAAAAAATTTAGTAATTGTAGAGTCTCCTGCCAAGGCAAAGACCATTGAAAAGTTTTTGGGCAGTGATTATAAGGTGATGTCCAGTTATGGGCATATAGCTGACCTCCCTGATAAGGAATTAGGGGTAGATGTACAGCATGGCTTTAAGCCTCAGTATATAGTCTCTGCCGATAAGCGAACTCTTGTGAAGAGCCTCAAGGAAGCCGTAAAAAAAGTGGATACTGTATGGTTGGCTTCCGATGAAGACCGTGAGGGAGAGGCCATAGCATGGCACTTAGCGGAGGAACTCAAATTGCCACAGGAGAAAACCAAGCGTATTGTGTTCAACTCCATTACTAAATCTGCCATAGAACACGCTATAAAGAATCCACGTGGAATAGACTATAACTTAGTCAATGCCCAGCAAGCGCGCCGTGTGCTTGATCGCCTAGTGGGGTATGAACTCTCCCCTGTACTGTGGAAGAAGATACGCAAAGGTCTCTCGGCTGGGCGCGTACAATCGGTATCAGTACGCCTAATTGTAGAGCGCGAACGAGAAATACAGGACTTTAAGAGTGAAGCCTCTTACAAGATTACCGCCGAGTTTCTCACTGCTGAGGGCAAGCTTATCAAGACCCAAACCAATAAGTCTTTCCCGACCCAAGAAGCAGCCAGAGCATTCCTACAGCAGAATATAGGAGCTACCTTCACTGTGGGTAGTTTGGAAACTAAACCCACCAAAAAATCTCCTGCACCTCCCTTTACCACCTCTACCCTTCAGCAGGAGGCTTCCCGCAAGCTCCATTTCTCCGTATCCAAGACTATGCAACTCGCTCAGCGATTGTATGAATCAGGGCTTATCACCTATATGCGTACCGATAGTGTAAACCTATCCCCAGAGGCTCTCGCCGCAGCCCAGCAGGAAATCTCTCATGCCTATGGAGCTAAATATAGCAAGACCCGACAATATACCTCTCACTCCAAGGGTGCCCAAGAAGCACACGAGGCCATTCGCCCTACCGATATGGCGGCTCATACGGTAAGAGCAGAAGCAGACCAAGTGCGCCTATACGAACTTATCTGGAAGCGTACCATTGCTTCCCAAATGAGCGATGCCCAGCTGGAACGTACCCAAGTGAAAATCAATGCCAGTACCCACCCCGAACCATTCTTAGCCAGTGGCGAGGTGATCACCTTTGATGGCTTTCTTAAGGTCTATCTTGAAGGTCGGGATGACGAAGAGGAGGAAAACGAAGGTATGCTCCCAGCCATGAAGGTAGGGGAGATACTCACTAGCAAACATATTACAGCTACTCAGCGCTTTACTCGTCCTCCTTTCCGCTATACAGAAGCCTCTTTGGTTAAGAAGCTAGAAGAACTAGGCATTGGTCGTCCTTCCACTTATGCCGCAACTATCTCCACCATACAGAACCGTGGCTATGTAGAGCGTAGTAATATAGAAGGAGAGAGCCGTCCTTACCTACAACTCTCCTTGGTTAAAGGAGAAATCAAAGAAAAGAAACTTTCTGAGAATGTAGGAGCTGATAAGGGCAAACTCATTCCTACTGATATAGGTATGATTGTCAATGACTTCCTTATCACCCACTTTGACAATATTGTAGATTACAATTTTACGGCTAAGGTAGAGGAAGAGTTTGACGACATAGCCACAGGCAAAGAAGATTGGTCAAAGATGGTAGGACGCTTTTACGATACTTTTCACCCTACTGTAACTGATGTAGAGCAAAATGCGGTACGAGAGACAGGCGAACGCCTTTTAGGTACCGACCCCGCCACAGGCAAGCCTGTAAGTGTGCGCTTAGGTCGCTATGGCGCTATGGTACAGATAGGCTCGGTAGAGGACGAGGAGAAACCCCGCTTTGCCAGCCTTTTGCCTCACCAGTCTATAGACACGATTACCTTTGAAGAAGCCATGAAGCTCTTTGAGCTCCCCCGCAAGTTAGGTGTATTCGAAGGTAAGGAAGTAGAAGCCAACATAGGGCGCTTTGGTCCTTATATCCGCTTTGGTGATAGCTTTATTTCTTTGGATAAGTCCTTGGATGTCTTTTCTGTAACCTTTGAAGAAGCCAAGGATATTATTGAGCAGAAACAAAAAGCCGATGCTCCTATCTCGGTATATGATGGCAAGGAAGTAACCAAGGGGGTAGGTCGTTTTGGTCCTTTTATCAAGTGGGACAATATCTTTATCAGTGTCAGCAAGAAATACAACTTTGACAACCTTTCTCAGGAAGATATAGCCGCTCTTATTGAAGACAAGCTCAAGAAAGAATCCGAGAAAGTAGTCAAGGAATGGCCAGAAGAAGGCATCCATATAGAGAAAGCTCGCTGGGGACGCTATCACCTTATCAAAGGAAAAACCAAAGTAGAGCTCAGCAAAGACACGGATATAGAAGCCTTTACCTTAGCTGATGCCCAGGCGCTTTTAGCCCCCAAGGAAAAGCCTAAGAAGGCCACCGCTACCAAGAAAACTACCACCAAAAAAGCCCCTGCTAAGACAGCTACTAAAACCACAGTCAAAAAGACTGCTAAGAAATAGAAAATAGTTTCAAAATTTAATAAATACCTCCGCTGAAGAGAGAATTTAACATATATTACACTAATCTATCAAGTGTTAATATTATGCTTAAATATTTAAAAGTTTGAAAGAGCAAGATTTCACATTTGGTATAATCCTAACCAACCATTTTGGAAATCGCAACTTCTTGCGTCATTTCTGCTAGCTGAAGGTTATGTGTGTGAAAATGTAGTTGGACCAACAACTGTTACAGAAGTTACGAATATACCTCCTGTGAAATCTTTGCTTGTAATTCTTTATTCAAATTAAACATTGTCCAGCGAGTGAAAATATATTTTTGCTTTTTAGCAAAGCGTATTATCATCTGCTGATCTTTTATTTCAGTAATGCCTATCAATGTAAGAAGATCTTTCTTATATGTATCATCCACAAAGGGACAAGTCATCATATCTGCTGTAAGAATCGTGAGTTCCGAATTACGTTTACGCTCAGACTTTGTAACAAGCCGATACTTCTTCAAAATCTCATTTTTCAATAAAGTTTTTTCCTCATTATAACGCGTATGATTTGCATAATAATACAGTAATATAGTACATACAAATAGGTCATACTGCAACTCACTTTTATCAATGAATGATTTAATAACTTTAGGAGCAAGCAAATATGCATAGCCTAATTCTTTTGCCAATATTAACAGATAGAGACTTTCATGCAAGGTATTTCGATGTGAATCTGTTGTAGCCAATACCAAGACTATTTCATCTTGAATCTTCTTAAAGATAATATCCTTGCTTATTGTTTGGAATCTAACCTTTGAATTAACTTTAAAATCACCATGCCGTTTTGCATAGATAACGATGGAATTCATTATCTTCTGCAATTTTAATGTAGTGTTTACCTGCCTATTGCTATTGAATATGAAGAATGCTACATCAATTAGAGATACAAGATAGCTCATGAGCATCCTTTGTACTCGTTGTGCCAAAAGCTCAACTTGATCCTTATTAGTACCTTCTTTTGACATCAAGCGTTCATACTTCTTGAATCCCATCTCATATCGATTGAGAAAAGTGTCAAGACGCTGACTTATTTTCTCGAGTAAATAGTTTGCTATATCACGATATTCAATTCCACATTCTCTTACTATTGCCTTTATTTGAACATTTACACTATTTGCAGGTAGATATATATTGAATTTTTTATCTAGTATTTCCTTATCCTTATCTGAATCTACATCTTCATCCTCCTCTTTCTCTGTACTCAAATTTGAATCCACTTCTTCCCAAAGTGGAATTGAGAATATATCACTGAGTAAATCTTCTATTTGCTGTTTAGCTATAGTCACCTTTGTTATGAAAGGTCTTTCAAACTCTTCTGTTTTGGATGGACTAATTTGTAATTTGAATTCTTTTAACCATTTTGTTAGAGTTTCTATGAAAATATCCCTATCTTTTTCGTTATTATAAAATAGAAAGTAGTCATCAACATACCTATAACACTCATAGGTAGATTTATGACAAAGATTTTTTTTAAATAATTCCTGTTCAACCTTCTGATCTATATACTGAAGTATTATCTCTGCAAAGATTCGAGAGAACTCTGGACCTATTACAATACCATTCGTTTCACGAGCATTAACCGACTGCATTAGATGATCAAACGCATCACCAACCCATGATCCATGATAATTAGGCAAAACCTTGACCTTATCTGCCCCTCCTGCAGTCGCCCAACTTATAGTATGAGT
Source organism: uncultured Capnocytophaga sp. (assembly GCA_963528845.1). GTDB lineage: Bacteria > Bacteroidota > Bacteroidia > Flavobacteriales > Flavobacteriaceae > Capnocytophaga. The sequence goes on from CAURXJ010000011.1 coordinate 27,379, forward strand.
GTAAATACTATCAAAACAGCTCTGAAGATCGAACTTCATAAGATGTTTGAATTTCTTTTCAGCTCTCTGGTATCTATAGCCCTCGTAGAACTTATATATATTTGAATACTTCTCGTAACTGAAATAAGTCTTCAAGTTCTCATATTCTTTGAAAAACAATTCAACTTTATCATTCTCATGACCAGACAACTTGTGGTGAAGTCGGTCTCTATAGTAAAAGTATTGTGCTATTTTGTGTGGTTTGCGGAGAGAGTATTTACTCTGATTACAAAGATAGAGTATAGAATACCTATACTGTTCATAAAATTCTACTACCTGCCACTGGTTATAAGGATGTATAATTGACAGTGTTCTGTTCTTATTTGGCTTGTGAGCAATATTGAATTGATAGGGATAGAATAGAGCACTATTCTTGTGTTTCAAATCACCTATTGGTTTATCATGATCATAACAACCAAAAAGTAATGCTGCAAAAATATTTGCATCCTTTTCATTAGTTCGCTTCTTTTGTTTTAATAGTGTTTCTTTATTATCTCCTTTTTCACGAACCCATAGATATTTTGCAAGAAATCTGTATAGATACCTATTTGAAAAAATAATTGGACACTCGTAAGGCAAGACATCAGAAAAGAGGACTCGCTCTTTACTATAACTTAATTTTACCTTTTTTCTTTTTCTCATATCCACGATTGTTTGATCATTTGCAGTCTATTTTTCTTTATCTTATATCGCTTATGAGGATAATCAAATCCCTTTATAAAAGATAACAAACTAAGCTTTCTTTTCAAACTGTCTGCAATTGCAATAGATGTCTTTGAAGAAAGATTCAGTCTACCTATATTACGACTCAATTGCCCATCCAAAAATGATAGATTTTTTTTATTATCCAATAGTTGATTGGAATAAAAAATACCAACCTTAATCTCTTTTTTTGCGTTATACAGATTTATATTACAGGTTAATACATGAAGCGCATCAAATAAATAGTGTGCAGCTGCATCAAAGCCTACAATGTCAATCATATTGTTAAAAGTAGTGAACGACTTATCTATTCTTTCTGTAATTCTATCTAATTTATCTTGAGAGAGGGAGAATATCAGACATTTTTTTTTCTTATTAATACAGATATTATATCCTAACAGATTAAAATCTAAATCTATACTATCATCTGAATCATATATGTAGCATTTATCAGTTCCGTCTGTAGGCGTGTGAATTGTTAAACCATATTCAATATATGTATTTGTTAGAACTTCAATATATTTATCCAATGACCACTGATGTTCATCATCTAAATCAGGATGTATGACAATAATAATATCATCTACATATCTTGCCATAAATACTATTCCGTTCAATTTATATCTAATCTTTTCATCTATCTTTGATAAATAGAATTCAGACAGTAACGAACTGATAGCACAACCTCTTGGAATACCCGTTTGTGGAGACATTATAACTGGGCGCAGATTCTTGTTTTCAAACTCCTTTCGGATGAGCCCACGCAAAAGGTTTTTACTCTTTACATCAAGCAGATTGTTGCCCTCCAAATACTCAAACAACTTGTTATGTGGTATTGACTCAAAACAATTACGAACATCAGTTCTGATGATATAGTATCTGCTTTTATCCTCCTTCAACAATATCTTTAACTGAGAAAGTATCTCATCACGACTTGACATAGAGATTTTAAACAAATTCTTCACATTTCTGCAAAGGACTTGCATTGCAAAAAACTCTTCAGGTGTATCTCCAATACAGTAAACTGGTTTCTGTGAATTTTTAGATGTATCTGCAGTAAGGTTGAAACGAAAGCTACTTGATAAAATCTTTGAAGATACCTCACTAAGATGTCTTTGTAACAAATCTTTCTGATCTTGAGCATTATCATCCATCAATTGTTTCAAGCGATCAACTTGATTTGTTTCTTCTTCTGTACGCTCTGTCTTTTTCTTTCTCAATATCTCATTTAGTTCCTTTCTCATCTCACGATACTTCTGAGCTGCAGCCAAATATTCAGGTGAAAGATACCTTTTCTGAATCTTTCCCTTCCTATTTGCAGCATTAAATGCATCATTTAGCGAATCGTAGTTATATGAGAAACTATATTGAGACATCTCTTCGAGTTTATTTATTTTGATTAATACAAACTATTTAAATTAGATATTTAACAAATTTCAACAAATATTAGTAATCATAAATATCTTTTCTATTAAAGGGTTTTAGCTTTCCCTCAGCTATTAATTTTACGGTTATTTCCTGTAATTCAGCTCCTAATTTTTCTAGTTCCTCTTTTCTCTTTCTTTCTTCCTTTGTTCTGTGTTCTTCCTCTTCTTGAACAGCAGATACTTTAGTAGTCATTTTATCCTTTTCTATGAAAGTATTTTCTATAACTACTTTTTTCTTGGGTCTGGTTAATACTGCTGGCATAATAGAACAATTTAAATAGTTTTTTTTCAATTGCAAATGTACAAAAATTATACCAAAATAAAAAATATAATAATGGATAAAATTTAATCTGTTGTGCATTAAAGGAGTTAGATTTCGGCAATAAAACAAATTTATTGCCGAAATCTAATATTATAAAACGATAGTCAAGAAGCCCTTAATGAAATGAATACATTCCTAAATTCTATTTCTATAAACAACTCAAAATTCAAAACTTATAACTCAAGACTTTTTTCAATGTAGTCTATGATTTTTCCTCTATCTGCTTTATAGTCAAACCATTGCACGTCGGTAGATTTCTTAAACCAGGTGAGTTGGCGCTTGGCAAAGCGACGGGTGTTCATCTTGGCGTTTTCTATAGCTTCGGTAAGAGTAGCTTTACCGTCCCAAAAGTCAAAGAACTCTCGGTAACCTACTGTCTGTAAGGCGTTAAGATCACGATAGGGCAGCAGCTGCTCTATCTCTTGGAGTAGCCCAGAGTTGAGCATTACCTCCATACGCTGATTGATACGCTCATAGATTACCTCCCGATCGGCTGTAAGCCCTATGGTAATAGGTGTAAAGTCACGCTGGGAGGTTTTCTGCTGCAAGTAATAGGAATAAGGCTGATCCCCACTAAGGCATACCTCCAAGGCGCGTATGATACGTTGAGGGTTTTGCAAATCTACTTTGTCATAATAGGTGGGGTCTAACGCCTTGAGTTGCTGTTGTAGGGCAGTGATACCTTCCTCTCGGTATAGTTGGTTGAGCTGCTCACGTACGCCTTCTTTTGTAGGAGGGAAATCGTCTAATCCCTTGATTATGGCATCGTTATAGAGGCCGCTGCCTCCTACCATAATGATAATAGGTTTTCTAAGGAAGAAATCAGATAGGAAAGCGGTTGCTTCTCGCTCGAAATCACCAACTGAATAGCTGTCAAAGATACTTTTGTGTTGGATAAAGTGATGAGGGGCAGCAGCCAATTCCTCTGGGGAAGGAACGGCGGTGCCTATACACATCTCTTTGTAGAACTGGCGAGAATCGCAAGAAAGAATCTCTGTGTCAAAGTGTTGGGCTAAGGCTATGGCCAAAGCCGTTTTTCCTATGGCTGTTGTACCTACTATATTAATCAAGAAATTCATGGGGGTCTCTTTGGTAAGTCAAGTATTTTTTGTATTTTTGCAAAAGTATAATTTTTCTAGGACATATGTATCTAAAAAATGGATTTTTTGTCAAGAACCAATGGTTTTATATATTACCTATTGGATTATTTTTCTTGATCAATGTCAATGCTTTCTTTGCACCTGAAGTGGATCTTAAGCCGCTCATCGCGCAAATGGGGGAGCTACCTTTTTTTGTGATGAATGTAGGGATCTTTCTTATTTTCTTTTTGGGATTGTTCTTTATAGTCAAGTTTATACACCAGCAACCTATAGTCAAATTCACCACTGGGCGAAAAAGGATAGACTGGGGGCGTATATTCTTTAGTTTTTCCCTATGGGGAGGCTATTTGGTACTACAAACAGGGCTTAGCTACCTACTTTTCCCTGAGGATTATCAGTGGAACTTTCAGCCAGCGCCTTTTTTTACCTTGCTACTGCTCTCTCTGCTGTTTATTCCCTTTCAGGCAGGTTTTGAGGAATATTTTTTCAGAGGCTATTTCTTACAAGGAGTCTCTATTTTGTCCAAAAGGCGTTGGGTACCCCTTGTGCTCAGTTCGTTATTTTTTGGTTTGGTACATATAGCCAATCCAGAGGTTTCCCAAATGGGCTATGTCCTTTTGGTTTTCTATATCAGTTCAGGTCTTTTCTTAGGGATTATCACCCTTATGGACAATGGTTTGGAACTTGCTTTGGGTTTTCATATCGCCAATAACTTCTTTATCTCCATTCTGACTACCTCCTCTTGGAGTGTGTTCCAAACACCCTCTTTGCTTAAGGAGGTAAGTACGCCTGAGGTTACACCGCTCTATGCAATTGACTTCTTTTTGCCTTTACTCATACTGCTCTTTATCTTTGCTAAGAAATACCGTTGGAACGATTGGAGGACAAGACTTTTCGGTAAGATTAACTAATGTGGTCATGGATACACTTGTAAAAAAACACTTACATAGCCAAGCGAAAATAGCTGGAGTTTCTTGTGATACACAAGGATTGGAACAGTTAATAACCTCATGGACAAAGAGTAAGGAAGTCTACCTACAGAAAACAGCTCAATTCCTCTCGGAGTGGTTGTCTCCTCAAGAGACCATAACACTACATACCTCTGGCACTACGGGTACTCCTAAGCTGATTACCGTCAAGAAGGCTTATATGATTCGTTCAGCGATGCTTACAGGAGCTTTCCTACAGCTGCATGCGGGAGATAGCGCCCTTTGCGTGTTGCCTACCGACTATATTGCGGGTAAAATGATGATTGTCAGAGCCTTGGTATTGGGGCTTTCTTTGGAACTACTTCCTCCCAGTAGTACGCCCTTTGCGGCTACTCCCCACAATTTTGACTTTGTCGCGCTGACGCCCATGCAGGCGATGAAATCTCTAAGCGAACTCCATAGGGCAAAGAAGATTATCTTAGGCGGTGCGCCTATCTCGGCAGCTATGGAAGCCCAGTTACAGGAGATTCCTACCGAGATTTATGCCACTTATGGTATGACTGAAACGGTTTCTCATATAGCCTTGCGCCCCATAGCTCCCAAAGAGCGGCATAGCATGGTATATACCACGATAGGGGAGAGTAGGGTCTGGCAGGATGAGCAGGGTTGTCTTGTGATTCATTGCCCTGAAGTGGCCGAAGGGGAAATCCACACCCATGATGTGGTACGCTTACATGGAGCACATGCTTTTGAGTGGCTGGGACGTTTGGATAATATCATCAATTCAGCAGGGGTGAAAATCTATCCTGAAGGGGTTGAGCGCAAGCTCTCATCGTTTATCTCTGATAGGTTTTTTATTTGGAAAGAGCCTGATGAACTATTGGGAGAGCGGGTGATTCTTTTGGTAGAGGGTAGGGAAGCGGACTATCCTAATCTGTTGGAGAATTTACAAAAAGAAACCGTATTTTCTAAGTACGAACTTCCTAAAAAAATATATTTTCTCTCTCATTTTCAGCTTACTGCATCAGACAAAATCCAAAGAGAAGCTACAGCAAAGTTACTTTTGTAACTTAAAATGAATATCCTTATAATCAGGTTCTACGTGAATCAGTACTGAGGCAATAGAGGGAATTTGCCTTTGTAAGCTATCTTTGAAAGCATGCGCGATGTCATGCCCTTCCTTTACACTAATATTCCCATTGACAATAATATGGATATCTACACAATAGGACATGCCTGTTTTTCTAATATGGCACTTTTCTACGGCCAATACGCCTGGTACATCTTTGGATAACTCTTTGATTCTCTGCGATAAGTCATCATACATATCTTCATCTAAGATCTCCGCAAGGGCAGGGCGGAAGATCAAATAAGCATTGACCAGTATAATCCCCGAAGCAACTAATGCTGCCCAGTCGTCAGCCGTCTCATATCCTTCTCCACAGAGCAGAGCAATACTAATACCTATAAAAGCAGCTACGGAAGTAATCGCATCGGCCCTATGGTGCCAAGCATCGGCCTTGAGAGAGGTACTGCCAGTTTGTTTGCTGTCTCTCAGGACAATACGAAAACTTATTTCTTTCCATAGGATAATGCCCCCTAGGACTAGCAGTGTCCAGGCCTTAGGACTGGAGTGGGGGATCAGTATATTTTGATAACTCTGATAAGCAATCAATAGGGCTGAGGCCACAAGCAGAGCTACGATGATAAAGGTAACCAAAGGCTCTATCTTCCCATGTCCGTAAGGGTGGTTCGCATCGGCTGGCTTTTCTGCATATTTCAGACCGAGAAAAACTAAGAAGGACGAAAACACATCGGAAACCGACTCTATCCCATCGGCAATAAGTGCATAAGAATTCCCTAGTATCCCTGCACTGATCTTTACCCCTGCCAAGGCTAAGTTGGCAAAGATACTAAAAAAGGCAGTTCGGTGGGGGACATGTTTTTCCATGACACATTTTTTATAGTTAAAATGACAGCTAATAAGCATACAAAGGTAGCGAAAAAAATTCGCCTGCTATATATTTCTGTAATTAGAATTTTCAAAATACTGGTTACAAATATATTATATATCATTATATAAACTATAGCTTCTATATATTTTACTTATAATTTACATATTATAAACTGCTTATAATCCATTTAAGTATTTTATTTTCAATAGATTATAATCATTATTTTACTTAAAGTTAAATTTTTTATTTATATAACGAACGTAATAAATTAATAACCAACTGATTGCTTTCTAAATAATATAAAAATAACAAGTGAGAAGAGAAATAGTATAGTGGATTTGAAAAGGACGTAGAATAGCTTTTGTTTGGCAATAAAAAAGTTTGGCATTATTTTTGATGTATTATGACCAATTAAATAAGAATCCTAAATGAAACAGATTTTTTCACTATTGTTCCTATTGGTAGCCATGGTAAGCTCCGCTCAGGAAATTAACTGGATGAGCATGAACGATGCTTTATCCGCACAACAGAAAACACCTAAGAAAATATTTGTAGATGTATATACTACATGGTGTGGCCCTTGTAGAATGTTGTCTGAAAGAACATTTAAGAACAAGGACTTTGTAAAGTATATCAATGACAATTTCTATGCAGTGAAGTTCAATGCCGAAGGCAATGAGGAGGTAACCTACAAGGGTACTACTTATAAGAACAACAACTATGATCCTGCCAAGGCTAATACCCGCAATGGGATGCATGATTTTGCAGGTGCATTGGGTGTAAATTCTTATCCTACTATGCTTATTTTTGATGAAAAAGCAGCACCTATATTTCCTATTGTAGGTTATATGACCGCCACACAGCTCGAACCCCTTATCAAGTTTGCAGGGAATAACACTTACCTTACTGTAACTACCCAAGAGGCTTATGATAAGTATCTGAAGACTTTCAAAGGAACTTTCAAGAATTGATTTCATATTTATTACATTTTTAATTTTATCATCTCAGAGCCAGCTCTGGGATAATTTTTTTTAAAACAAAACTTTCTCCAATAAAATTTGGTTAGTAATAAGAAAAAATGTACTTTTGGCAAAAAATTAAATTATGATACAACAAGCCTCTTTCATAGATTTTTTAGGTATGTTATTTACCGTCTTTCTTGTACTTGCTTGCTTGTTTTGGGTAGGTATGTTACTGGTTCCCTTTGCTTTGCGCTTTTTAATCAGAAGGCATATGAATACATTGGAAAAGCAGCTGTTTCAAGAAGAATCTTTCCAGGGACAAGGTGCCCAACAGCAGTATTATCAAGGCTCCTACACAAATCACCAAAATAGGAATACCTCAGCAGGAGCGCAGCAGAAAAAAGACAAAAAAATAGTTGGCGAATATATTGATTTTGAAGAAATAGAATAGCAAATGAAAGAAAAATTTCAAAAATTACTTCCTCATATAGCTTGTATATTGCTCTTTATGGGGATAGCCTTGGCGTTCTTCTATCCTGTACTACAAGGCAAGGAGATGCAACAGAGTGATATAGTACAATATATAGGCATGTCCAAGGAGCGCAATGACTTCCGCGAGGTACGTGAGAGCTATTGGACAAATAGTGCTTTTGGAGGAATGCCTACCTACCAGCTGGGGGCAGAATATCCATATAACTACATCAAACAATTGGATAGGGTCATTCGTTTCCTTCCGCGCCCTGCCGACTATTTATTTCTTTATTTCTTAAGCTTTTACGTCTTCCTATTAGTGATGAAGGTACGCTATAGATATGCCTTCTTGGGAGCGTTGGTCTTTGGACTTTCTACCTATCTTATCATTATTCTCACTGTGGGGCACAATGCCAAGGCGCATGCTATAGGCTATTTCGGTTTTGTACTGGCGGGAATATTGCTGGCTTTTCAGCGGAAATACCTATGGGCATTTTTGCTTACAACCTTAGCTTTAGCCTTGGAAATCAGTGCCAACCACTTCCAAATGACTTATTACTTACTGCTATTAGTCTTGGTTTTGGGGGCCTATGAGCTTTATCAAACGATGCATAGTAAGGAGTGGAAGCCTTTTGTAAAGTCTCTCTTTACACTTGTGGCAGCCGCCCTATTAGCTGTACTTATGAATGCTACTTTGCTACTGACTACCAAGGAGTATGAGGCCTTTAGTACCCGTGGCAAGTCAGACTTGTTACTCAATGCTGATGGTACACCTAAAGGACATACAAGCGGACTGAATAAGGACTATATTACCGAGTATAGTTATGGGGTGTATGAGAGCTTGAACCTGATTGTTCCCCGCCTTTTAGGAGGGTCTAACCATGAGAATTTGGGTGAGAAATCGGCTGTTTATGAGCGACTTATACAACAATATCCTCAGGAACAAGTGTTGGATTTTACCAGGCACCTACCCACTTATTGGGGAGATCAACCCATAGTGGCAGCACCGGCTTATGTAGGCGTGCTTGTTTTCTTCTTCTTTGTATTGGCACTTTTTGTAGTAAAAAGCAAAACCAAATGGTGGCTTTTAGCAGGAGTGATCCTCTCCTTGTTGCTCTCTTGGGGAAAGAATTTCAGCACGCTAACCGACCTGATGATTGACTATTTCCCGCTCTATAACAAGTTCCGTGCGGTTTCTTCAGTGCAGACCATCTTGGAGTTCTGCATGCCAGCCTTGGCTATATTGGGGCTTTATACCTACCTAACAGACGAGAAAAGAGCGCATAACAAGCAATATTTGTACTATACGGGTGGTATCGTAGGGGGACTCTTATTACTACTTTGGCTCATCAAGGGAAGTCTTTCTTTTGAGGGAGCAAGTGATGCTTATTATGCCCAAGCCTATGGGGAGGAACTCATGCAGCTGATTAAGGAAGACAGAAGGACTATGTACACGGCCGATATTTTTAGGAGTTTCACTTATGTAATCCTTGCCTTTGGAGTCTTATATCTGTTCTCTATAGAGAAAATCAAGGAAAAAATAGCTTTTGTTCTTGTCTCTGTCCTGCTTATAGCCGATATAGCCATGGTAACCACTCGCTATCTGAGTGAGGATAACTATGCTTTCCCTTCAGAAAAGGAAAATTATTTTACGCTTTCCAAGGAAGAACAGAAAATACTGGAGGACAAGAGTTATTACCGTGTTTTCTCCGTCAATGAAGCGCTTAATGGTGCCAGAACTTCCTATACATTCCACTCTGTAGGGGGGTATCATGCCGCCAAGCCCAGAAGGATACAGGAACTTTTTGACTACCAACTTTACAAAAATAAAAATGAGCAAGTCCTTAATTTGCTCAATGTAAAATACATACTACAAACCGATAGATCGGGCGCTACACAAGTGATGCAAAATCCTAATGCCCTCGGCAATGCATGGTTTGTAGAACAGCTTTCTGTTCTTGAGAATGCCGATAAGCTTATGCAGTCCTTGGATACCCTTTCTCCTAAGACACAGGCTGTAACCTTGGACAAGTCGCTTAAAGATACACGCTACCCAGTGGATAGCTTGGCCTTAATTAAGCTAAAAACCTATGAGCCTGATAGGCTGGTCTATACTAGTGAGAATAAGGCCGAAGGGCTAGCTGTCTTCTCCGAGATTTACTACCCTCATGGCTGGACAGCTGTTTTAGATGATACCACACCACTACCTATTCACCAGGTGGATTATATACTCAGAGGGGTCGTTATTCCTGCAGGCAAGCATACCCTTACCTTTACCTTTGCCCCTAAGATTGTACAAACGGGAGGGTATATTTCCTTAGCTTCAACGATTGCCTTTGTACTTATTGCTTTAGGTATTGTTTTGATAAGTAAAAAACCACGTACCAACGAATGAGAACGCTATCTATATTTGTCCTAATAACCTTATTTTCGGCTTGTAATACGCCTATCTTTACACCCGCAGAAGATTTTGTAACACCTTTCGAGCTTTCTGATGGGAGTCATGGCTCATCTTACCAAGAAACCATTGATTTCTATAAGAAATTGGCTACCAACTATGGCTCTATTTCTCTTAAAACTATGGGAAAGACCGATAGTGGTATTCCCTTGTACTTGGTTGTGTATAACAATGATGGTATTTTTGACTTTAATCGTATCAAGAAGGACAAACTCATCATTCTCATTGCCAATGGGAGTTCACCCAATGACCGAGAAGGAATTGATGCCAGCATGCAACTGATGCGAAACTTGGCTCAGAAGCAGATCACTGTTCCTGAAAATACCGTAGTAGCTGTCATTCCGATGATGAACTATTTGGGACAGATGGAGCAAGATTCATTTTTCAAAAATGAGATTAATACTTTTGTAAACAGAGACTTATCTAAGGACTTTATAGAGAATAAAAGCCTTAATACCCAATCCTTTGTAGCACTATTCCAACAGCTCTCTCCACATATATTCGTAGATACTCGTACGCTAAGGAGCAAAAGCAGTGGGGATATGCTTTATTATCAGAGTGCTATGGAAGAAAATATGGGTAAGATGAAGTACTACCTCAAGGATAATCTGATTCCCCAGCTCAATGACTCCTTAGGGGGTACTTATAGGGATGTGGATAGCCTTGTTCAAAAGAAATTACAACCTAAGTCTATAGCCCCCCAGATACCCGATACGTCCGTAGGATATACCTCCTTATGGAATACCTTAGGGCTTTATATCGCCACTCACAAGGGGATTCCTTACAAAAAGCGAGTGGAGACACTTCACAATGCACTCAAGAGTATCATCTTGATAGCCAATTCACATAGAGAACTGATTAAGAATTTGCAGGACTTGGATGCTCAAGAAGGATTGCAACAACAAACTTATATTCTTTCTGCTCCCAAGGATACCATTCGTATCCCTCAAGCCTACATTGTGCCGCAACTCTTCACCGATGTTATAGACCACTTCAAGGACAATGCTATAGAAATGACCCCAATAGAGAAAGATTCACTTATGCAGGTACATTCTTATATGCTAAAAACCACAAGAGACAGTTTGCCTTTGATTGATTACAAAACAGTAAGGGCACAACTGATCCAAAAGAATCAGAAAGTAGCTATCAGAAAAGGCGATCTATTGGTCTCCACTCAGCAGAAAGGACGCAAATATCTATTAGAAACCTTAGAACCTCATGCCAATAATAGCTTTATGCATACAGGCAAGTTGCCTTTTCTGCCTACTCCTAAGGACAGCCTATGGGTATACCCCATATTTAGTATAGAAAAGTAAATAACAACACTAATTGAGTTTGTTTAATGAGATTATTTTATATTCTTTTATCCCTATCTTTAATCGCTTGTACACCAACCCCTCCTAAAAAACCTGTGGCCAAAAAGCCCCATCCAAACTTGAAAAAGGAGATGGATGCCCCTATTCATACACAAACTTTCATCAACTATTCCTTTGTAGAGGACTCCCTTTCGAGGAAAACCTCCCAATTGAAATTTGATGAACTCACCCTCACTTATGATGCAGAAGGATTTCAAATAGAGCGTTTGTACAAAAATGACTCTCTACAAGAACAATCCTTTTGGTATTATGATCCAGAGCATAGAGTAATTGCTGAGAATTACATCTGTAAAACACTCAAAGACAACTGTATCAATCGAAGAGTAATCAATCATACCTATGATACTTTGGGCTATGAAATCAAGCGCTTTTCTTATGAGTTCTTGGATACTCTTTCCCTCTTTAGCAAATATGAACTCGACTATGATAAGCATGGAAATCTCTCCAATGTTATAGAATATCAGTACCAGAGAGAAAAATGGCGTCCCTTTACTAAGGAAACCTATAAGTACAACGCCAAGGGACAGGAACAAGAGAAAGAAACCTATTATCACTATATGTCCCTATGGCTACTAAAAGAAAAGGAAAATTTCAAATACCAAAAGGACAGTCTTATAGAGGAAAAATTTGCCTATAACTATAAGCAAAGCAATGCCCCTCGCCGAATACGTTATAGCTATATAGGGGAGGAGCAACAACTTACTTATATCAACGAAAAAGATAGTATTACCGCCATAGAGTCCTATCTGTATGACCACCGAGGTGCACTTTCCAAATATACTACCTATGATACCAATGGAGTAGAGCAGCAACGCCAGTATTTCCTATATACCCCCTATGATAAGCGCCTAGAAGAGATTGTTTATGAGGGAGATAAGGAAGAGCAAAGAACCATCTACCAGTATGATACCAAAGGACAACTCACCCAAAAAGTTACCTATGTACAGGGTAAAATAAGATACCTAACCCAAGTGAAGTATTCCTATCATTTATGAAAATACTCATTATAGAAGACGAAAAAGACCTGCTCTCTACCTTGCAAACCTTCTTGGAAAAAGAAAATTTCTTGGTAGAGACTGCCCATGATTATCCCTCTGGACTCAAGAAAATAGCCGATTATGATTATGATTGTATTCTTTTAGATATCATGCTGCCCAAGGGGAGTGGTATGGAGCTATTGGACGAACTTCGGACACTGAAAAGGAATACCGCAGTGCTGATCCTCTCGGCTAAGGATTCAGTGGAGGATAAGGTCTTAGGGCTAGAAAAGGGAGCTGATGATTATTTAGCCAAGCCTTTCCACTTGGCAGAACTACTGGCCAGAATCAAATCTATCATTCGCCGCAAGCACCAGCAAGGGGAGGACTTTATCGCTTACAAAAATGTTACGCTATACCCAGAAGATAGGCGCGTGGTAGTAGCAGGCAAACCTATGACTACCAATAGAAAGGAATATGAGATGCTCTATTACTTCATGATTCGCCCAGAGAAATTAGTGGAGCGTACCACTTTGGCCGAAGCCATTTGGGGTGATGATATAGACCAAGTAGATAGCTTAGACTTTATCTACTCCCAAGTGAAAAACCTACGCAAAAAACTCAAATCCTTAGGGGCAGAAATTGACTTTCAAGCGGTCTATGGTATTGGGTACAAATTGGTTTAGATTATGAGAAAAATTCTATATTTGCATGGCTTAGACAGCCACTTGCACGCCGATAGGGAAGAGGTACTTGTCCGTTATGGGGAAATCTTTGCCCCTGTCTTTGATTACAAAAATAACCCTGAGCTATTCACTCACTTATGCGAGGAATACCAAAGTATTGATGTGATTATTGGCTCCAGTGCAGGGGGGCTTATCGGCTATTTCTTAGCACAAAAGCTACAAAAGCCCTGCGCTCTTTTCAATCCTGCGCTGAACTACCAGTACGAGCTGCCCTTTGCGCCCTTTTGGGATAAGGAGTATAGCCAATATATGCTCCTTGTCATGGGTATGCAGGATGAGGTAATTCCTTATAAGGAAAGCCTACCCATAGCCTTAGCCGACAAAACTCCTGAACAACAGGTAGATATACATCTTATACAAAATCTGGGACACCTCTATCCTATTGAGATCTTCTCAAGAGAATTGAAATTTTTCTTTGGCAAAATCAGTGGTCAGTAGGCAGCCTAAGCTGGCGCGAGCTTGTAGCTCTTTATTTATAAAAAGCTTAAACTCAAAAATAATGAATAAAGAAACCATCATCCAAGAAATACTATCAAGGGTAACTGCTACCTTTGACCGATTAGACCTCCCTAAACAACCTTATGGAAGAAATGGACTTTGGGAAGGTATTACTGATTATTTCAAAATCAAACAGCGAAAAGACAAAATAACGTTTAATTCGGGTAATCCTTCTATTACCATTAAAGACTTTGACCAGCTTCCTGATGATTTCATAGACAATGAGTTGCTTCCTGCTTTGGAAGAACAATTTACTCAAATGTTTTTCAATCCTGAGTTTTATTATCACTTCAAGTACAAACTTACCTTAGTACTTGATTTTCTTTCTGCCTCAGGTCATCACGCCCGCAAGCAACTGCGATTGGAACACCCTGAGCGCAAGGCGGAACTTAAAGAAAGATTAGATGCCTATATACAAAAGGTAATCTATGAGGCTACCGAGAAAATGAAAGAGAAGGAAGTGCATACTTTCTTTGATAAACTTTTCGATTTTGAACTCACTGGCTACAGCGAGGACAAGGTGGTTGAAATCCTCAGCAAAGGAATTACTCTCATAGATCCTAAGTGGAAAAAGACTTTAGAAGAGTATCAATGGTGCTTGCTTTACTATACTAGAGTATGGAAAGAAAAGGTTTTTATGAAACTATATTACAAAGTAGAAGGAAGTGATTGGTCAAAGAAATATACACTCAAGGAAGGTTTGCAAGCAAAAGATATAGATAATGCCAAACTAAACCTATTTGTAGCACAAGCCCTTTGGCAGATCAAATACAAAAAATATAGTTGGGATGTAAAGTTTGCTTGTGAGGATTTAGAGCGAGCCGCTAAGGAATTAGGCTCTAAAAAAGCAGCTATGTACCTCAAAGAGGGGACAGGTATCTTGCCTAACGACCTTATTCATTACAAGGATAGCGAAGTGGAATGCGATGCCAATGATGTCTTTGCTCAAATCAGTGTGAAAATCAAACAAGAATCGGCTATAGCTTACGACAAAGCGTTGAATTTTATCATTGCCCTGCTCAAGGCTGATTTTCCTGCCAGCTACCATATCAAGTTCAGTAGTAAAGCTCCTAAACAGTTTTTACCTATCAAAGGCATTGCCAAATCACCTACTCATCGCTTCTTTGCTCAAGCACTGCAATACGAGGAATTACGTCCTAAATTGGTAGCTTATGCCGAGGTAGCTATGAAAGAATTTCAGTGGTATAGTGATGTAGAAGAAGGCGAAAAAAGCTGTATGCCGGACAGTTATGCCGTTTTTGGCTTAGGACTGATAGGGGAGGAGTACTTTCCCTTGATGAGCCAATACTTTGCGCTATTGGACGACGAACACCAAATGGTACATAAGTATTTCGTTAGCGCCCTTATCGACCGTTATGGAGTGAATGAAAAATCCTTACCACTTATCTGCCAAGGAATCACCTCGGCACAGTTTGATATGGTATTCAAGAATTTGGAAAAAGAAATGGAAAAGCCAGAGAACAAAGTGTTACTTGCCAATCTTCTCAAGGAAAAAGAAGCCTTTTTTACGGCTAACAAAGAGCAAGGCTTCTACAAATATTACGAAGAAGATATCTATTACGCCATCTATGGCAAGCAGTGGAAGAAAAAGATAAAAGATTAGCTCTAACAACAATTAATAAATTAATAATTAAAAATGAAAGTAAGTAAATTAATCCTCCTTTTCCTCATAGGAATTATGATAGGAAAAGCACAAACCAAAAAACAAATGAACGACCAAACGATTTACCAATTTGAAGTAGAGGACATTACAGGGAAAGCATTTCCACTGTCAAGTCTACAAGGCAAGAAAGTGATGATTGTCAATACTGCCTCCAAGTGCGGACTAACCCCTCAGTATAAGGAGTTAGAGGCACTCTACCAGCAGTATAAGGACAAAGATTTTGTCATCATAGGATTTCCTGCCAATAATTTCCTCAAACAAGAACCAGGTACCAATGAAGAGATTGCCACATTCTGTCAGGTGAATTATGGGGTAAGTTTTCCTATGATGAGCAAAATCTCTGTCAAGGGCAAGGATATGCACCCTCTCTATCAGTTTCTTACCCAGAAATCCAAGAATGGCGTCATGGACTCCAAAGTAAGCTGGAACTTCCAAAAATACCTTATCGGAAAGGACGGACACTTAGAGAAAGTTATAGATCCGAAAACCCTTCCTAATGACCCAGAAGTCATTCAGTGGATCAGTGAGTAATGATTAATGTTCAGTGCCAATAATGATTGATAAGATTTCCTTAGTGTAGAGGTACAATTTATGTAGCCTTAATGAATCATTGATCATTATTGGCATTAATCACTATTATTCTATTTTACATAATATAAATTATAGGAATTTCTGATATACTCAAAAAGAGAGGCTAATAGTCATTGCTGACCTTAGCCTCTCAACGCTTTAATTCTAAGTATTATGTGGAAATTATTTCAATACTTCTTTTACTTTTTCACCTATTTTTGCAGGTGAATCTACTACATGGATACCACATTCGCGCATGATACGCTTTTTGGCTTCAGCAGTATCTTCGCTACCTCCTACAATAGCACCCGCATGTCCCATAGTACGTCCCTTAGGCGCTGTTTCCCCAGCAATAAAGCCTACTACAGGTTTCTTGTTGCCAGTCTCTTTGATCCAGCGAGCAGCTTCCACTTCCAACTGACCTCCAATTTCACCTATCATGACTATAATTTCTGTTTCAGGATCATTCATGAAGAGTTCCACAGCTTCCTTGGTGGTAGTACCTATGATAGGGTCTCCCCCG
The DNA here is from genome assembly GCA_963528845.1 of uncultured Capnocytophaga sp. Taxonomy (GTDB): domain Bacteria; phylum Bacteroidota; class Bacteroidia; order Flavobacteriales; family Flavobacteriaceae; genus Capnocytophaga. Next base: position 44,118 of record CAURXJ010000011.1, read on the forward strand.
ATACCTATAGCAGTGGAAATACCCAAGCCTTGGCGTACTACTTGGTCAGCAGCCTCATAAGTCAAAGTACCTGATTTAGAGACAATACCTACCTTTCCTTTCTTGAATACGAACCCAGGCATGATACCTACTTTCGCTTCTTCTGGAGTAATTACCCCTGGACAGTTAGGTCCTATAAGGCGACAATCTTTGTCCTTGATATAGGCAGCAACCTTTACCATGTCAGCTACAGGAATCCCCTCTGTAATGGTGATTATTACTTTAATCCCTGCTTCGGCAGCTTCCATAATGGCATCAGCCGCAAATGCAGGTGGCACAAAGATAATAGAAGTATCCGCCCCTACTTTCTTTACCGCTTCTTTTACAGAGTTGAAAACAGGCTTTCCTAAGTGTGTTTGTCCTCCTTTGTTAGGAGTTACCCCTCCCACTACATTGGTTCCATATTGAATCATTTGCTCCGCATGGAAAGTTCCTTCACTCCCTGTAAAACCTTGTACAAGGATTTTTGAATTCTTATTTACTAATACACTCATTGGTTTGAATTTTTTAGAGCACAAAGTTACTCATTTTTTTTCAAATTTCCAAGAAAAAACGAAATAATGTTCAATGATTTATGAGCTAATATAGTTAGTCACTTGTCACTATCGAAAGCTTTCCCTTCCCCAAAAGAAAGGCGGCTCTATATGTAAGGCTCTCAGGTAAGTATAGCCCTGTCCCCTATGATGACTTTCGTTTTCTATAGCATAGAGTATCCACTGAGCAAAGCTAAAGGTCATATGATACAGTGTTACAGACCGTGTATAATCCTCTATTGCTTGCCATTCTTGGTCTACTTGTGCTGTAACCTTGTCCCATAGAGCTAACAAATCTTCTTTTTGAGTAGGAAACTTCTCTTCTAAGAACTTCTGATGCTTTTCAGGGAGTATTTCTCCAAATATCCCATCTATGATGCCGATAAACTCTTGTACCATGGCCGAGAACGGACGCAAATTGGCGATGTTAAACTCAAAAAGGTCTTTCTCTGGAAAAGCCTCAATAACTTTGCGAGTAAGGGCACGTACATCCTTGAAATTGGTCAGTAGTGCCTCTGATGTTAGTAATTCTTTCATTGTTGTTATATTTAAAATTTGGTGCAAAGGTAGTATTTTCTATTCTTTTAGCAAGTGTACATTCTGATAAAGTTTTCTTATTTCATCTCTTACTTCCATTAGCGCAAAGCCCAAGAGGTTTTTGCCTCGCCACGAGGCGATGTTATGTGCTTTCTCGTTGTCCTTGCCTAAGCCTATCCCCCAAATGGTATCCATCGGACTTGCTTCTACCAGTACCTTATCGCCTGTAGAGAGCAAAAAGTCCATCATTTCCTTATTCTGAGTGAATTTGTAGTAATTTCCATTCAGTACAATACTGTATTTGGCTTTGTCCCACACCTGAGGGTCAAAGTTGCGCACTTTCCTTCCCAAGGCTTTCATCAGTTTAGGGTCAGAGGTGTTCATTATTTCTTCCTCCACCTCTTCATCACCAAACAAACGCGCTTTTTCAGCCATCATATACTGCTCAGCACAATAATATTTATCACCATCTACAGAAAAAGGTGAGGGTTGCCATTGTGAAAAACAAGATTCATCTACTACCTCTGCATTGGGCTTCCAAAAGAAAACAAACTTGAGCTTCTTTGCCGAATGGATAAAGGTTGCTATAGAGTATTTATAAGCACCTTTAGGTTGCCAAACAGGAATTCCTTCGTAGTAGTAATCGGTTTCGTCATCTATATCTTGCTCATCTTCTTCCCATCTGTTGTAATGCCAAAAACAAGGATATGGAAAAAGTGCTTGGTACTCTTTTTGTTGTGCAGGGGTAAGGGTCTCATACCAGTCCCAAAATTTCCATTTATAACCTTCGCCAGCGCCCATACGCCAGCCTATAGTAAATTCAGTATAAGCAGGGAAAGCAATCCACTGCGGTGCCATAAGTTCAAATGTAGGTTTCATCATAAAGTATTTTTAGTGAGTATATATTTCTTAGGGGTAGTGCCAAATTTCTTTTTAAAGGCAGCTATAAAGTGACTGGGCATACTATAGCCGAGCTTGAGGGAGAGTTCATTGACATTGTACTGCTCGGTGGTGAGCCACTTGCGCGCTAGCTCCATTTTGTAATCAAAAAGAAAGCTATAGACGGACTCCCCATAGATTTGCTTAAAGCCACTTTTGAGCTTTTTTAAGGGAAGTCCTACCTCTTCGGCAAGCTCCTGCAACGAAGGTGGCGAAGTCATACGCTTTAGAATTATTTCTTTAGCCTTACGGATCTTCTGTACATTGTCTTCATTGGAAAGAAACGGACAAGCCTCACTCTCATTCTCCTGTCCCTTGTTAAAATACAGGCTCAATAGCTCATACACTTTTGCTTTAAGGTATAATGGATATACACTCGTATGTAGATGCATAGTGCGAAGCTGGTGCAAGATGACTGATAACTGAGGAGAAATAGCCCCAATAGTATAATATTTCTCATGCTGGCCAGAAGGAGAAAGAAAATCAATTACTCCTGATTCTTCCAAGAACAGTGAATGAAACTTTCCTATAGCAATAAAAAGCGAAAAAAGGGCTGACCCTGGTGATAATTGTACTTGTAAAGGTAATATTTCCTTAGGATTGTACAACAAGAGACTCTCCATCTCCTTCAGAGGGAAGGTGTAATTTCCATCATGGAAAACAAAAGTAACCGCTCCCCTATCACAGAAATGAAATTGAATAAAATTTTGTTTGATATCTTGCCTAACATCCTCATAATCATCACTTTCATTTTCTTTTTGGAAAACAAAAATTCCTTCTTCTACTTCCTGAAAAAGAGAGGTACTTTGGGCGCTATTTTTTGAGTACATAATAGAGTGTTTTTTACATTTTCTTATTTAGACTTTTTCTATATTTTAGTGGGTGATTAGTAGTAAAATACTGATTTACAATTAGTCATAAATCAAGGTGCAAAGATAGTACTTTTAGAGTAAAAAAAAGAACTTTTAGCGCTATTTTTTTTCAGAATATAACCTTATTTTTGCATTCGTTTTTATGGATAGATCTAATGACTCAAAATACAACTCAAAAGGAAACTCATTTTTATACCATTGGAATTAGCTATAAGAAGGCAGATGCAGATATGCGTGGGCTTTTTAGCCTTGATCAAGAACACCAAGAACGTATTCTATCACTAGCCCAAGAGGAAGGCATGGAGGGACTCGCTATCATCTCTACTTGTAACCGGACAGAACTCTATGGCTTTGCTCAACACCCTTTCCAACTTATCCAAAAACTATGTGCCCACTCCAAGGCTACCCTTGAGGATTTTGAAAAGGTAGGATACATCTACAAAAATAAGGAGGCCATCAATCACCTATTCAGTGTAGGAACAGGATTAGATAGCCAAATTTTGGGCGATTTTGAAGTGATTAGCCAACTAAAAAAGTCCTTCGCTTTGGCTAAAAAATTCAACCTTATCAATGCTTTTATGGAACGTTTGCTCAATTGTGTAATCCAAGCCAGCAAGCGTATCAAAAACGAAACCGAACTCTCCAGCGGTGCCACTTCCGTTTCTTTTGCTTCTGTACAGTATATCATGCAAAATGTAGCGGATATTTCCAAGAAAAATATACTACTTTTTGGTACTGGAAAGATTGGTCGCAATACTTGTGAAAACCTGATTAAGCATACCCAAAACGAACATATTACACTAATCAACCGCACCAAGGAAAAAGCGGAAGAAATTGCCGGTAGGTTTCATGTTTTAGTCAAAGATTTTGATACTTTAGTGCGTGAACTCACTCAGACAGATGTATTGGTAGTGGCCACAGGTAGCAAAACTCCTACCATTACCAAGGAGATGCTTCCTCAAGATAGAGAAATGCTCGTACTTGACCTTTCCATTCCTAAGAATGTTGCCCCTGATGTACAAGAATTGGACAAGGTAACCCTCATTCATATGGATTACCTCTCTCAAATGACTGATGATACACTGGAGCGTAGAAAGACTTTCGTACCTCAGGCACAGCAGATTATAGAGGAAATTAAGACGGAGTTTGACCAATGGCTACAAAACCGCCGCTTTGCCCCTACTATCCAAGCGCTAAAACAATCTTTAGAGGCACTCAAAGAGGGTGAAATAGACTTTCAGCGCAAGAAAATAGCTGATTTTAATCAGGCGCAAGCCGATATCATTGGCGAGCGAATTATCCAAAAAATCACTACCCGCTTTATCAATCACCTAAAAGAAACTTCTACTCCTGAAGAAAGCCTGACCTTTATGAAAGAGGTATTTGAGTTATAATTGATTAGTGGTTAGTAATTAGTCTTAGGAACTAACTACTAACCACTAACTGCTAACGACCTTTTCTCTTTTGGTTCTTACTGATAATAGAAACTACTATGTAAGTAAGCATAAGGCATACCAAGGCAAAGAGAAGAATCATCATAGTCCCTCCTGTATAGCTGTACAAGGGGAGAAAGGATAAAATATTCATAATCAATTATTTTTTATAATTCTTTAAAAACGGTATGTAACAAGCGTTTTTTATCGCTGATACTCTCTTCCATAGAGATCATACTTTCGGTTCTGTATACCCCTTGTATGTCATCTATCATAAAGATAATTTCTTTCGCATGCTTAGTATCACGAGCGCGAATCTTGCACAATATATTGTACTTTCCACTGATGATGCTCGCTTGTGTGATATAAGGAATCTCTGTGAGTCGCTCTATCACAAACTGGGTTTGATGGTTTTTCTCTAAGAAAATACCCACATATGCCACAAAGGTATACCCTATTTTATCGTAATCTACTGTCAGGGTAGAACTCTTGATAATACCTGATTCTTCCATTTTCCTTACGCGAATATGTACCGTACCTGCCGATACCTCCAAGGCCTTGGCAATATCCGTAAAAGGCATACGTGTATTCTCAATAAGCATATCAAGAATCTTGTGGTCAATCTCGTCTAACTTAAATCGTGCTGCCATACTTTTTAATTTTTGCGCAAAGGTAGGAATTTTTTTGATATAACCACAAGGAAAACGTAAAAAAATTATATATTCTCTACTTCTTTTCGGATATAGTCCAAGATATAAGGGATTTTGCTGTGAATATCACAATGTTCCAAAGGACAAATCTCTGATAACAGATAGGTCTTATGTGCCTGAAAATCTTTTCCTTCGCTATCGGGAACGAGCTTAGGGGCAAAGACAATCCGATCACCTTCTAAAACCTCTTCTAATTGTACGAAAATTTTTTCTTGAGGTTCTTTATCATCTATAATACAATAGTCGCAAAAACACTTCTTATTTTCAGGAATTTCTAAATAGCGCTCCCATGCTCCTTCATCTACTTCATGTTTATCGATATAAGCAAGCCCTGCCCAAAGCGCTTGTGCTACATACTTGCGGGTCTGTTCTCTTTGATAATCTCCTGGATAAAAACCCGACTCTATAAGTATCGTCGGAGTACCCAAAAGGGAATACTGATCTCCTGTGCAATTTGGATTGAAACTATCGTCAAACCGACCTATAAATTTAGGAATTGACATTTGTAAACAGTTGTTCATTTCTACAATTACACGAGCAGCACACGCTCTTACCGCTGTTATATTTCTTTCTTCATCTATTGCAGGAGCTAAGAATGATACTGTAGCAGGTTTGTCTCCTACTCCAAAGATCGTACGTTGATCATGTAGATTAAAACAGAAATCAGGCTTTACACATTCATAAGTACTTCTAAGAAACTGGCTTTCTTTCTGTGAAAGAGCTATTGCATCTCGGTTCAGGTCTACCCCATTGCCGTTTACACGTGTATACAGGGTAGCTCCGTCTGGATTGAGCATTGGAATTATATATAATTTACAATTGTAAAAGTAGTAACCCTTCCTATCAAATAGCTTAAACAAGTCTAACAAGGCACGGGTAGTAGTGCTCTCATTGCCATGCATCTGTGACCACAATAGTATGTGTTTCTCTCCCTCTCCTATACAATATAGCGGAATAGGTAGGCCTTTTTCGGAGGTACCCTCAGCTATTTTCCATTGTTCATAATCCTGAAGTACAGTTTTCAAACGCATATAAGGAACATACTTGCCTATGATACGTTCTTCTTTGTGATAACAAAACTCCATAATATTTTTTTACAAAAGTAAAAATAATAATATTTACTATTGTGAAATATACATATTTTATTCTTGTGAAATAATTTTGCTTTTTGAAAAATAATATATTACTTTTGTAATCTGATTCTAAAGCCTTATATTATGTTCTCTCAACAAGACTTTATTGCTCGTTTACAGCGAATTATGGATTATTATGACCTCAATGCTTCAGCCTTAGCCGATAGCCTTGGGGTGTTACGCTCTAGTATTTCACATCTATTATCCGAAAGAAATAAGCCTAGTCTAGATTTTGTACTCAAAATAATTGACAAATATCCCGAAGTTGACCTCTATTGGTTGCTTTACGGGAAGGGTTCTTTCCCAAAGGAAGAAAAAAAGCCTGCCCCTACCCCACTGCCAACCGAAATTCCTTTCCCAGAAGATAATGTTTTGGAAGACAGTGAGAAAGAAAGAAAAGTAGCTGCTGAAATTCCTGTAAAAAAACAGAAAAGGCAGATCCAAAAAATTATTTTCTTTTATGAGGATAATTCTTTTGAAATATTTGAAAATTTGTAGTATATTTGCTTTATCTAAAAATACAATAATTCACATTTGTAAAAACTGTTTTCTATGATGATAGAACATCTTTTTTCTGCCGATGCGCTCATCGCTCTCTTGACCCTTACTTTCTTGGAGATTGTTTTAGGGATTGACAATGTTATCTTTATCTCTATCGTGACCGGCAAGCTCCCTGATGATCAGCGCAAGCGTGCTACTCGCTTGGGACTCTTCTTAGCTATGTTCATACGTATAGGGCTGCTCTTCTGTATCTCTTGGCTAGTACAGCTCAAAGAACCTTGGTTTAGCTTTGACTATGGTTGGTGCAAGGCTGATTTCAACGGACAGGCGCTCATACTACTGGTAGGGGGAATCTTCCTCTTGTACAAATCCACTCATGAGATTCACTCCAAGGTGAACCATATAGAACATATCACCGATTCCGCAGAAGCTGAAAAATCACAAAAGAGCTCTTTCTGGCCTACAATCGTTCAGATTCTCATGATTGATGTTATTTTCTCCTTGGATAGTATTCTTACAGCTGTGGGAATGACCAATGGATTGGAAGGCGCCTTATTGGTTATGATTATTGCGGTAATTCTTTCCGTAGGTATCATGATGCTCTTTGCTGTTCCTGTAGGAAACTTTGTCAATCGTAACCCTTCTATCCAGATATTGGCTCTCTCTTTCCTTATATTGATTGGGTTCATGCTACTGACCGAAAGCATGCACCTCTCCCATGCCGTTGTCTTCGGTAAGGAAGTCGGGGCTATTCCTAAGGGGTATCTATATTTTGCTATCGCTTTTTCTTTGGGAATAGAGTTCCTCAATATGCGTATGCGAAAAAAATCATCTTAAACTTTAGAAACTTAAAACCTATTATAATATGGATTCCATGTATGCTTATACCCATGGTGCTTCCTCTGTGGCACTATTGGGTGAAACCATTGACGAAAATTTGAAAAAAACGGTTACCAAATATGCTGACCAAGAAGCGCTTATTTGTAGCCATCAGAACTATAGGGCTACCTATAAGGAGTTTTACGACCAAGTTGTAGAAGTAGCTAAAGGGCTTATCGCCTTGGGCGTAAAGCGTGGCGAACGTGTAGGGGTGTGGTCACCTAACTGCTACCAATGGACACTCTTACAATATGCTACGGCTAAAATAGGAGTTATTTTGGTCAATATCAACCCTGCCTATCGTACCAGTGAGTTGATCTACGTGATCAACCAATCAGGCTTATCGGTGATGTTTTCCGCTCTTCAGTTCAAGAGTAGCAACTATAAGAAGATGATGGACGACGCTCGTGAGTTCACCGATACCATCCGCAAGGCAATCTTTTGGGACGAAAGTTGGGAACATTTCCTCAAAGAGGGCAAGCAGATCTCCGATGAGACCTTGCGCAAATATGAGGAAAAAGTACAGTTCGACGACCCTGTCAATATCCAATATACCTCTGGTACCACAGGAAACCCCAAGGGAGTCACGCTCTCACACCATAATATATTGAACAATGCCTACTTCATTGGTCTGAGAATGAACTATAGCCATGTAGATAGGGTATGTATACCAGTACCTTTCTACCACTGTTTTGGTATGGTCATCGGTAACTTGGCTTGTACTGTTCATGGGGCTACTATGGTAGTGCCTAACGATAGCTTTGACCCTGTCAAGACCTTGGAGACTATAGAGAAGGAACGCTGTACATCTCTCTATGGGGTGCCTACCATGTTTATTGCAGAATTGCACGAGATGGAACAAAAGACCTACGACCTCTCCTCTTTGCGTACAGGCGTTATGGCCGGTTCTTTGTGTCCGCCTGAAATCATGAAGAAGGTCAAAGAGCAGATGAACATGCACGAGATTACCATCTGCTATGGTATGACCGAGACTTCGCCTGTTTCTACCCAGACAAGAATAGGTGTTCCTTTCGAAAAGCAAATCTACTCAGTAGGTACCATACATGATCACTTGGAAATTAAAATTATAGATCCTAAAACCCAAGCCATTCTCAAGCGTGGCGAAAGTGGAGAGCTTTGCACCCGTGGCTATTCGGTAATGCTTAAGTATTGGAATAGCCCTGAGGCTACCCGCCAAGTGATTGATGAGCAACGTTGGATGCACTCTGGCGACTTGGCCATGATGGATGAAGATGGTTATTTGCACATCTCTGGCCGTATCAAAGACCTCATCATCCGCGGAGGAGAAAATATCTCTCCTAAGGAAATTGAAGACTTCCTCTATACCTACAAGGGAGTAATGGATGCTCAAGTAATAGGGGTGCCTAGTGAGAAATATGGCGAGGAAATCATGGCGTGGATCAAGCCCAATGAAGGTGTTACCCTCACTGAAGAAGAACTTCGTGACTTCTGTAAGGAAAGAATTGCTCATTATAAAATACCTAAATACTGGAAATTTGTCAGCGAGTTCCCTATGACCATCTCCGGAAAAATCCGCAAAGTGGAAATGCGTGAGATTGCCGCTCGTGAATTAGGACTGGCAACTGAAGATTAAAAAATACAATCATGACACATCAGCTAAAAATATTTAATTCTCTCACAGGAGAAAAAGAACTATTCACTCCCCTACATGATAATAATGTAGGTATGTATGTATGTGGCCCTACAGTGTATAGCAATGTACACTTGGGCAATGTACGTACCTTTATGTCGTTTGACTTTATCTATCGTTCCCTCAAGTTCTTAGGCTACAAGGTACGCTACGTGCGCAACATCACCGATGCAGGACACCTTACCGACGATGGCGACGTGAATAACGACCGCTTTGTAAAGCAATCCCGTCTTGAAAAGCTCGAACCTATGGAGATTGTACAGAAATACACCGTGGATTTCCATAAGGTATTGGAGCTATTTAACCTCCTCCCCCCTACTATTGAGCCTACCGCTACAGGACATATCTTGGAACAAATACAACTGACCGAAAAGCTCCTAAAGGATGGTTTTGCCTATGAGAGCAACGGCTCGGTGTATTTTGATGTCATAGAGTATAACAAGCGCGGACTCAACTATGGCGAGCTCTCTCGAAGAAACATAGAAGAGCTTTTTGCCAATACCCGTGATTTGGACGGACAAGGGGAAAAGCGTAACCCTCAGGACTTTGCCCTATGGAAAAAAGCCTCCCCTGCACATATCATGCGCTGGGCTTCCCCATGGGGGGATGGCTTCCCTGGCTGGCACTTGGAGTGTACTGTGATGAGCACCAAGTATCTTGGTAATCAGTTTGATATACACGGAGGGGGTATGGATCTGAAGTTTCCACACCATGAGTGTGAGATTGCCCAAGGCAAGGCAGGACATGGAGAAAGTCCTGTACGCTACTGGATGCATGCCAATATGCTCACCATGAACGGACAGCGTATGAGCAAATCCACAGGCAATTACATTCTGCCTATGCAACTGGTCTCTGGCGATAATACTTTCTTTGAGAAGCCTTTCGCTCCTGCAGTGATTCGTTTCTGTTTTATGCAAGCGCACTACCGCAGCGTATTGGACATCTCCAATGAGGCGATGCTCGCTGCCGAAAAGGGCTTTGCCCGACTTATGGAAGCAGTAAAGACAGTCAATGAGCTTACCACTGACCTTGAACAGCCCACTTCCCTACCTATAGCTGAGTGGAAACAAAAGTGTTATGATGCCCTTTTGGACGATTTCAACTCCCCTATCCTCATTGCTCACCTCTTTGAGGCTGTCAAGTGGATTTTCCAAGTGAAAAGTGGTGAAGAAAAAATCGCTATCAGCAAACTCAAAGAGCTACAAACCCTCATGAATGCTTTTGTTTTTGATGTACTGGGGCTAAGAAGTGAAGAGCAATCTGCAGGAAATAACGACAAGCTCGATGGAGTGCTCCAGCTGCTGATCAATATGCGTATGGAAGCCCGTGCCAATAAGGACTTCGCGCTCTCTGACAAGATTCGTGATGAACTCTTAGCACTCGGTATCCAGCTCAAGGACGGCAAGGAAGGAACCTCTTATAGTCTTAACTAAGAAATTAGCTTACTATGAGAAAGTTAGTAGTCCCCTTTCTGCTATTCTGTCAATTTGTCGTGGCTCAAGTTATAGAAGGAGGAGCCTTTGCGGTAATCAATGACAAAGATGGTTATGTAAATGTACGAAAAGAAAAAAGTGTCCACAGCAAAGTGCTTAAAAAACTTGACAACAATACCCTTATTTTTGTTCTTGAATATGATAAGGCTTACTATGGCAATTGGATTTATGCTGATAATGAAGGATATATTTACAATGACAGGGTTAAGTGGATACATAATTTTCCTCAAATAGCTAAGGGTATTGCTAAAGGAAATACTATTGTTTTTCAAGGAAAAGAAATTCAGGTCGTTCTCTCTACTGAAAAGTTTGACAAAAGCAAGCATTCCTTCAAGTATCATAAAGAATATCGTGATGTAATAGAAAAAATAGATGGAAAACTTTTCTGGGGAACAGATGGTAATATGCCAAAGAGAGAATATAAGAGTATTGAGGTAAAGATTCGTGGGAAACAAGTCTCCATTCCTCAAAGTGCCTATAATGATTTGTATGAATCTTATTTATATACAGAATTCAATTCTGTACATTATGATAAAGACAATGATATTCTCCATATAGTAGCAAACAATGGTGACGGAGCAGGGGCTTATATGGTTTGTTGGCAGATTGAAAAGGGTGTCTACAAAGGAAGAAAAGTAGGTATTCCTTTCTAAAATATAGATATCACATCTTAGACTATACTTTTATAGTCCTAACTAAAAACCTATTATTATGAAGAAACTATTCTTAGTTTTTCTGTTATTCTGTCAGTTTGCTTTTGTTCGAGCTCAGGAAGAAGCCTTTGCGGTAATCAATGACAAAGATGGTTATGTAAATGTACGAGAAGGAAAAAGTGCCCAAAGTAAGGTACTCAAGAAACTCAATAACAAGACCATTGTCTTTGTATATAATTACGATAAGGCAACCGATGGCAATTGGATTTATACCGATGAGGAAGGGTATATCTATAATGATAGAGTCAAGTGGATACATAAATTCCCTATAATAGCCAAAGGTATTGCCAAAGGAAATACTATTGTCTTTGAAGGAAAAGAAATTCAAGTCATCCTTACTTCTGGAAAGTTTGACAAGAGCAAACATTCATTTGAATATTTCAAGGATTCTTCCACTGGAATAGAAGTAATAGATGATGCGCTTCTCTATGGTACTGATGGCAAAATGCCAACTACAGAATATAGGAGTATTGTAATAAACATTCACGGAAAACAAGTATCTCTTCCCAAAGATGCTTATAGCGATTTGTATCAACCTACTTTCCTTACAGACCATAATTCCGTCTATTATGACAAGGAAAGCGATATTCTCTATATAGTTGCGAATAATAATTATGCTGATCGCCCTTATATGGTATGTTGGCAGATTGAAAAAGGGAGCTATAAAGGTAGAAAAGTAAGCGAACTTGTCTACTAATCTATCATTATCAATACAACAAAACAAAGAAAAGAACATTTTACAGGAATTTTATTTATAAAATATTTGTAAATTTAGAATTTAAAAATATATTAAACAAAGTGAGAATGACTTATATATTATAAAGATTAGTCACTTGTCACTTGTCACTTGTCATTATGAAAAAGACTCTGGAGGACTTAGAATTCCGTACCCTTTTAGCTTTAGTGGCCGCGCACACCCTCACTCCCAAAGGAAAAGAAAGGGT
>CAURXJ010000012.1:0-53614 GCA_963528845.1 uncultured Capnocytophaga sp.
ATTATATGTCAATAAGTTACAATAAAAAATAAAAAATCAACGCAACACCAGTAATGACTATTATAGAACTTATAAAGCAAATCAAACCTATTCCTGAACTGTTCATTATAAAACATAGTATATTTAGTCTCGAGGTATTTATTGATGGTTGGTATTATCGTGATGATAAAGAAGATGTAAGGGCGAGTGTCTTATACACAGAATTTTATGAATGGCTACAAGAAAAATATAAAGTAGGAGGTAGTGGAGGCTGGGCTGATATACTTTATTATAAATTTGAAACAGAAGAAAAGGCTTTGGATGAGTTCTTCGTCTTATTCAATACTTTTTATAAAGAAAAATACAAAACAAGTCTATGGTAAAGGGTAATATTTAAAAATGCAACATACTAATACAAAAGATTTCTATTGGCAAAATCGTATTTGAATAATGAAAACACTATTAAAAAAATCCCCCTACCTACTGATATTATTTCGGTTTTTATTAGCCCCTACTATTCTGTGGGTGGCGTATAAGGCAGAAGAACCCACCGCAAGGCTATGGATAGTAGTTTTTATCGTTTTAGGACTATTGTCGGATATCTTCGATGGGATTATTGCGCGCTATATGGGGGTCTGCACCGTGGCAATGCGGCGAATGGATAGCCAAACAGATTTGATATTTTGGCTGTCTGTGGGCGTGGCTTGTTATCACCTCAACCCCACTTTGATAGCTGCCTATCGGTATGAAATTATTGCCCTTTTTGTAATGGAAGGACTCTGCTATGGGGTGAGTTTTTGGCGATTTGGCAAAGAAACTTGTACACACGCTTTTCTTTCCAAACTGTGGGGCGTATGCTTATTAGTAGCTTTTATCTCGCTCATCGGCTTTGGTTACGGAGGTTTCCCCTTGCTCTTGGCGGTCTATTGGGGACTTTTCTCGCAATTGGACGTCATTCTTATCATTTTGTTACTACCCAAATGGCAGAACGATATCCCGAGTAGCTACCACGCTTATCTGCTGAGAAAAGGAAAAGAAATTAAGAAACACAAGTTATTTAATTAACAAATGAAAAACAGAAAAAATATTATTAGCAGGAGCGACTGGCTATTTGGGTCAGTATATAAAAATGGAATCAACAAAAATCTCCTCAATGAGGCTTTGTGCGAAGGCGTGTAGAAATTTGTGTACGTATCGGTTTGAAGGTGTATTTTGAAACAATGAGGCTGTCCAAAAAGTCCAAAACATTATTTTTCAAAGCTTAAATCGAATATTTTCAAATTTTATTCTATTGAAAATCAGTTTTTTAGATTCTGTTGTAGGGGGCGATTTGCAAATCGCCCTTCATGAATAAGACTTTTCGGACAGCCTGATGAGTTTATTTAAAATTTTCCTCTATTTTTGTGACGATATCTTTGGCAAGGCGCAATGCTTTGGTACCTTGTAGGAAGGTCACTACAGGAGTGGTGTTGTGCTCTATAGCATCGGCAAAGGTTTCTAATTCCTCAAGAATAGCATTGGTAGGTTGCACCTCTGGGTATTCGAAGTAGATTTGCTTGCGTTCGCCTTCGGCATTCTGAAGGATCATATCATATTCGCTCACTTCTTCTGGAGCATCTTTCATATGGATGACTTCTACCTTTTTTTCTAAGAAATCCACAGAGATATAGGCATCCTTCTGGAAGAAACGACTCTTGCGCATATTCTTCATCGAAATACGGCTGGCAGTAAGGTTGGCCACACAGCCATTTTCAAATTCTATACGAGCATTGGTAATATCAGGCGATTTGCTAATCACAGCTACTCCACTGGCTTCTATATGCTTTACAGGCGAATCCACTACACTTAGGAGCACATCTATATCGTGAATCATTAGGTCAAGTACTACGGAAACATCGGTACCCCTTGGGTTGAACTCCGCCAAGCGGTGAACCTCAATGAACATAGGGTTTGCTATGGACGACTTAGCCGCTTGAAAAGCAGGATTGAAGCGCTCCACATGCCCCACTTGCCCTTTGAGCTGGTTTGCTTCCAGTAGTCGGTATATTTCTTCTGCCTCGGCTACAGTGCTGGTAATGGGTTTCTCTATAAAAATATGTCGCTTGGCAGCAATAGCCTTCAGCGCACACTCATAGTGAGATAGGGTAGGGGTTACGATATCCACTACCTCTACTGCCTCGATGAGCTTCTCTATACTATCGAAGTAAGTATAACCGAATTCGGCTACTACCTTCTGCGCTTGCTCTTTATTAGGATCGTAGAAACCTATAAGTTCATATCTCTCGGATTGGTTAAGGAGTTTTAGGTGTATTTTTCCTAAGTGTCCTGCACCCAATACCCCTACTTTTAGTTTATTTTTCATCTTTAGATAGCTTATTTTTTAGTAATATTCATTTTTTCGGCAAAGTAATCACAGAAATCCCGCATCGTGTCGGTCATTTTCTGATCTTGAGTTGCCTTGTAGAATGTATCAGCCATGGTTTGGAATGTTTGATAGAAGAAAATATTCATTTCCTCCAGAGGCATGTCCTTTGTCCATAGGTCTATCCGAAGGGCTTCCTTACTCTTGTGATCCCATACGGAAAGGAATAGAGCCTTGGCCTCTTGGTGAGCGATTCCTCCATCGGGAGCCTCCCAGAAAAGGCGCTCAGGAATACGATTCTCATCTAGCTCGACTTGTAATTTTATTTCAGAAGTATGATTCATTTTCTATTTTTTAGGTTTGTAATTTGCTTCTTTGAAGAGTTCTTCGGTAGGGATAATTCCTAATTTCTGTAGGGCATCAGGGTGTTTTTCCATATATTGGGTGACAATCCGAAGTCCAATATACCGCCCTACACCCCCAGGGGATTCATTGTCCAGCTCCAAGTAGAACTTAGAGAAAGGAGCCATATCGATAAAGCGGGTCAGTATTTTCCTATCGGTACTATATAAAAGTTGATTTTCTATAAAGTAGCGCCATATCTGTGCTTCATTCTCCTCTGTCCATTGGTATTTCTCAGAGGTATACTTTAGTAGGTCTTCCTCGGAGACTGTAGGCAGAAACTTATGAGCTAAGTAGAGCACTTTTCCCTCATGAATCATTGCATCTAAGAAGGTAGTATTCCTTGAGGAAGGAATAATAGCCTCAGCAAAGGAAAGGGCTACATCTACAGGGAGGTATTTTTTGTCCAATTCCTGAGCAATATATGCTTCCATATCACTGTAGAAACGATGTTTGCTCCCTAAGTAATTATCTACCCCTATTAGCAATAGGCTGTCAGCATAGATCACACGTGATGAATAATCTACATCGGAGGTTAGGGTAACTACCTTAGGAGGAGTGAACTGAGGAAAATAATACTTAATATGTTGGTAGATACTCTTTATTGTCTTCTTTTGATTGGAAAAATCTCCAAAGGTCTTGTTTATTTCCGAGAAAAGTTCTTTCTGTAGGGAGTCGGATTGCTTCTTAGCCCATTCTTCATCTGTGGTATTTTCAGGGAAGAATAGGGGATACTTTGCTTTGATAAGTGGTAGTTCCTCCACAGGGGTATGGAAGAAAATAGAATCCATACGCAAGACCTTCACATCCATTGGGATCTGGGAGATGGCACGTTCGGTTCTATCACAAGCAGTCAGGGCTATCAGTAAAATAAAAAGTAAAAAATGGTTTGTTTTCATCGTGCAAAGGTAAGAAAAAATATTTTATTTTTTTACAAAGAAAATCACTACTTTTGTCATCTGTTTATTTCAAGAGAGATGAAGGCAATTTTCCAAAAACACATCTTACAATTTAAGCGTCCTGCGGGTACCTCACGTGGGGTGCTGACCGAAAAATCTACTTGGCTGCTCACTATAGAGCACAACGGACGATTTGGCATAGGTGAATGCAGCCCACTCCCAGGGTTGAGTATAGATAATATTGCTGATTACGAACGGAGTAAGCTCCTATGGGTTTGCCAACATATCTCCTTGGGGAAGGAAGCTCTATGGGATGAGCTCAAGAGTTATCCCTCTATACAGTTTGGGGTAGAACAGGCTTTTCTCTCCTTGGAAGCTCAAGAGGAGGGGGTGCTTTTTCCTTCTGCTTTTACCCAAGGCAAGGAGGCTATTCCTATCAATGGTCTTATTTGGATGGGCGATAAAGAGTTCATGCAGCAGCAGATACGGGAGAAACTCTCTCAGGGATTCCGCTGTATCAAGATGAAAATCGGAGCTATAGACTTCGAGACAGAGTATGCACTCCTCAAGGGTATTCGCCAGCAATTTACCTCTTCCGAGATAGAGCTTCGGGTGGATGCCAATGGGGCTTTTTCTCCTACGGATGCCTTGGAGAAGCTCAACAGGCTCTCGGACTTACAGATTCATTCCATAGAACAACCTATCCGAGCAGGACAATATGAGGCGATGGCTCGCCTATGTGAGACCTCTCCTTTGCCAATTGCCTTAGATGAGGAGCTTATAGGAGTGGCTTGTCCTTCTCGAAAAGAGGAGATACTCCAATGGATAAAACCTGCTTATATTATCCTAAAGCCCTCGCTTATAGGGGGGTACAGAGGAAGTGAAGAGTGGATAGCCTTGGCAGAGAAAGAAAATATCGGCTGGTGGGTTACCTCCGCTCTGGAGGGCAACATAGGACTTTCGGCTATAGCACAGTGGACATATACTCTGGAAAACCCCTTGCCACAAGGCTTGGGAACAGGTAGTCTGTATACAAATAATTTCCCAAGTTCTTTGCAAGTAAAAAATGGGAAACTATGGTGGATAAAATAAAAAAATGTAATATATTTGCACCAAAATACAAAGAATGGAACAGGTTTATATTTTTACCCTCTCAGCCCTTTTTGCCCTTGCTATTTTTGACCTTGTGGTAGGAGTGAGCAATGATGCTGTGAACTTCCTGAACTCGGCTTTTAGTTCCAGAGCGGCACGGCTTCGCACTATCATGATTGTGGCCAGTATAGGGGTGGGAATAGGGGCTATCTTCTCCAATGGGATGATGGAGATAGCCAAGAAGGGTATCTTCAACCCAGAGATGTTTTACTTCGAGGAACTGATGGTGATCTTTGCCGCAGTGATGTTGGCCGATATTCTCCTGTTGGACTTCTTCAATACGTTAGGACTTCCTACTTCCACAACCATTTCTATCGTTTTCGAGCTCTTAGGGGCTTCTGTAGGGGTTGCTTTTGTCAAGGAACTCAAAGAAAAAGACCGACTGCTGTATGTGATAGATGGAGTCAGAAACTATATCAATACGGACAAGGTAGGGCAGGTGATTGTGGCTATCTTTGTCTCGGTCTTTATCGCCTTTGTTGTGGGGTCTTTGGTACAATTCCTCACCCGACTACTCTTTACTTTTGACTTTGAAAAACGCATGCGCTACTTTAGCGGTATCGTAGGTGGGATTGCACTTACTGCACTAAGCTATTTTCTTGTCATCAAGGGCTTGAGTGGTTTGTCCTTTATGCATAAGGAGCTTTTGGATTGGATAGATCAGAACACTCTCCTACTGTTGGGTTGTTTCTTTGTTGGCTTTTTTATCCTGGGACAGGTACTTTATTGGTATAAGGTAAGTATCTGGCGGGTGGTGATTCTCTCAGGTACCTTTGCGCTGGCAATGGCTTTTGCGGGTAATGATTTGGTAAACTTTATTGGGGTGCCTGTAGCTGCTTGGGATTCTTTCCAGTTGTGGGAAGCCGCGGGAACTCCAGAGCAGTCCATGACCATGGGAGCCCTCAGGGAGAATGTACAGACCCCTCAGATCTTTCTCATCATAGCAGGGACACTGATGATACTTACCATTTGGTTCTCTAAAAAGACACTCAATGTGATGCAAACCGAGATGAAGCTCTCCCAACAAGGAGGGGGCAAGGAACGGTTTGAGGCTACAGGGCTCTCCCGTGGGATTGTTCGCTTTAGTGTATGGGTTACTTCCATGATTGAGGCTCTTATACCTAAGCGTACCTTGAAGTACATTCATAGCCGCTTTGAAAAACCAGAGGAAGAAAAAAGTGATTCTATAGATAAGCCAGCGTATGATGTCATCCGTGCTGCGATCAACTTGGTAGTCTCCAGTAGCCTTATCGCTGTGGGTACTTCTTTGAAGTTGCCTCTCTCAACTACCTATGTTACTTTTATGGTGGCTATGGGTACTTCTCTTGCCGATAGGGCTTGGGGGAGAGAATCAGCTGTATTCCGTGTGGCAGGAGTATTCAATGTCATAGGGGGGTGGTTCCTCACCGCTGGAGCAGCCTTTGTCATGGGATTGGGAATTGCAGTGATTCTTTTCTATGGGGAAATATATGGACTGATCACCATGATATTCCTTGTTGGTTACTTGGTAGTGCGCAATGCTATTGCTTATCGCAGAAAACAACGCAAGGAAAAAGAAGCTCAAAAGAAACGCTTTAACAAGGAAGACCTTATCACCATTAGTGGAATCATGAAGCTCAGCTCCCAGAATATCGCTGGGGCTGTGCAGACCATTGATGAGCTCTACCGTGAAGTGATAGATAATCTGGCAGTAGAAAATCACAAAGGGCTCAAAGCTTGTAAAAAGCGAGCCAAGGCGCTCACCTCCGATATAGAAGACCTCAAGAGTGATATCTATTACTTTATCCGTTCTATCGACGATAGTTCAGTGACTTCCAGTAAGTTCTATATTCTTATCTTGGACTATCTACACAGTATGTCCAACTCTATTAGCTTCATAGCCGATACCAGCTATACTCATGTGGATAACAATCATAAGAAACTAAAATACAATCATATACGAAATCTTAAAACAATCTCTGAGAAAATGCAGCAGCAGTTCCAGAAGATATTGGAGATACTGAATGTTTCCATGTATTCGAACTCTACCACACAGCTAATCAAGGATGTTAGCAGTATTAAGGACGAGATCTCTGAACTGATAGAAAAGCAGATACGCGACATCCGTACCACCGAGTCTAGTCCTAAGAATACTAAGCTATATTTTAGTTTGCTCCTCGAAACTCGTGTACTGATTCGCTCTATCATCAACCTTATGACGCTCTTTAAGAACTTCAAAGACCAGTTCAGGACGATGACAAATGAAAAATAACAAATGATTAATAAAAGTGCTTATAGAATTGACTATAGGCACTTTTTTAGTGTTTTGATTTACAAGACAATAATATCTATTGTGATTTCCTAAGAGAAAAGTCCTTGATTCGTACAATCAGGGAGCTTTTGTTGTGTCGGTGGGGTGTTAAAATATATTTTTCCTTATATATTTCTTTTTTTGTAAAAAAAAGAGTATTTTTGTAGCTCAAAAACAATCATCAAAAATGAAATACAAAATTATCTTTGTAGCTCTTTTGTCCTTACCTATGTGGGCTCAAGAGAAGACATGGTCGCTTACTGATTGTATCAACTATGCTGTAACTAATAATATATCTGTAAAAAAGACGGAACTTAATCAACAAACGGCCTCTATCAATCTCCATCAGGCTAAGAGCAATCGCTTGCCAAGTGTAGCGGCTAATGCTTCTGCCAATGTGAACAATGGTTCGGTAATTAACCAGATTACCAATGATAGGGTGAACCAAACAACCTTCACCAACAGTTTTGGGGTGAATGCATCTTTGCCTTTGTATGAAGGAGGAAAGCTCGGATTGCAGGCAGAACGTACCCAATTGGTATTGGAACAAAGTGAGTTGTATAGGAAGGAAGCTCAGAACAACATCACCCTTAGTGTGTTGGAGGCATACCTACAAGCACTCTATCAATATGAAAATATCACTGCGGCTAAGAATACAGCTCGCTCCTCCGAGGAAGAACTCGCTCAGGCTCGTAAGCGTTTTGAAAATGGAGCTATCGCCAAGATTGACCTTATCGAGATAGAAACTCAAAATGCTAACAATCAGTATAATATTATATTAGCACAAAACCAATATGAGACTCAGGTGCTTGCTCTCAAGCAGCTCTTGGAGTTGCCTATAGGAACAGATTTCAAAATAGAAATTATTCAGAAGGAGGAAGTTAGTGCTCCTATTGAGAATAAAGAGGAGATATTTAGGCAAGCATTACAGCATTTGCCTAATACTAAGGTGTATGAAAAACAAAAAGAAATAGCTCAAAAGGATATTCAAATCGCTAAAGCGGGGTATTTGCCTTCTCTTACTCTTAGTGCGGGTCTCAATACAGGGTACTCTGACCGAGCTGCTGATAAGTATATGGAGCAATTGAGAAATAACTTCGGAGAAACGGTTGGTTTATCACTTAATATTCCTATTTTTTCTCGCTATCAGAACAGAAATAATGTCGCTTTAGCCAAAATAGCCGAATCCCAAGCGGAGCTCGATCGCCGACAAGCAGAAAAAGACCTCTATACTAAAATAGAGACCGCTTGGCACAACGCTACTACCCGTCAAGCACAGGAGGTAGCTTCTAAAACAGCTCGTGATAATGCAAAATTGGCTTACGAATTGGCTCAGAAAAAACATGAGTTTGGCAACTTAACCAATACTGAACTCCTTGTGAGTAGAAATACTTACCTTAATGCTGAGCAAACGTACCTACAGAATAAATATATGGTCTTACTCTACCAACAATTATTGAATTTCTATCAAGGGAAGGAAATAATAATCAATAACTAATAACTGAAAATTAAGAACTAAGGACTAAAGACTAAATCGGAATGAAGAAGATAATAAAAACATCTATAATTGTCCTATTACTTGCAGGAGTGGGCTATGGAGCATATCGTTTTTTCTTTAAGGAAAAACCTGCAATCATTGAGATACAGAAAGAAAAAGTAGAAAAGGGGGATGTAACTACGGAGGTTACCGCTACAGGGAGTGTACAGCCTGTTGATGAGATAGAGGTAGGTACTCAGGTTTCTGGCTTGGTGAGCAAGATATATGTAGATTACAACAGCCAAGTGAAAAAAGGGGAACTCTTAGCCGAATTGGATAAGACCAACCTGCAAGAGAATGTCATCAATGCTCAAGCCAACTACAACGCTGCGCTCAATGAGGTAACTTACTACCAACAGAATTATGAGCGTAAGAAAAATATGTATGATAACCAGATCATTAGCAAGGCAGACTATGAGCAGGCCTACTATCAGCTCCATAATGCTAAGGCAGCAGTTACACAACGACTCACTATGCTCAATCAGGCTCGAACAAACCTCGGCTATGCCAGTATCTATGCCCCTATCGATGGGATTATTCTTAGTAAGGAGGTAGAAGTTGGTCAGACTGTGGCCGCTACCATGAGTGCTCCTACCCTCTTTAAAATTGCTAAAGATATCAAAAAGATGCAAGTGGAGGCTAATGTGGATGAGGCAGATATAGGTCAGGTGAAAGTAGGACAGCGCGTCACCTTTACTGTCGATGCCTATCCTTTAGAGGAATTTCAGGGGGAAGTATCACAAGTAAGGCTTTCGCCCACTACTACTTCCAATGTAGTAACCTATACTGTGATTGTGGATGCACAGAATCCTCAGGAGAAACTAAAACCTGGACTTACAGCGACTATAGTGATCTATACCAACGAACTCAAAGGGGTTACCATCGTCAATAACAAGGCTATTAACTTTTCCCCAGATTTGGCACTCTTAGCACAATATTATGCACAAAAAGGAATCAATGTACCAACCCCCAAGGTAGAACGCAGTAAGGGAAAGAACAAACATGTATGGGTAGAACAGCCCGATGGAAGTCTCTCCCAGAAAGCTATTGTGATAGGAAGTAATGATGGTATCAATGTAGAGGTGGTCAGTGGTCTCTCCCAAGGGGAAGAGGTGGTTACCTCCCTCTCGGCTATGAATCCTACAGCCAAAACAGCACAAGGAGATCAGAATGGGGCAAGTCCTTTTATGCCAAAGATGCGCCGACGTGACAATAGCAAAGCTAAATAGAGGGAATCATGGGAAAGACAATTATTGAGATAAAAGACCTCAGAAGGGAGTTCAAGATGGGGGGAGAGACCCTACATGTGCTCAAGGGGATTGACCTGAATATCCATGAGGGAGAGTTTGTCACTATTATGGGACCTAGTGGTTCTGGGAAATCTACTCTGTTGAATATTTTAGGATGCTTGGACAGACCTACTTCTGGGGATTATATACTGGATGGTATTTCGGTGAGAAATATGTCCAAGAACTCACTGGCGAATGTGCGTAATACCAAGATAGGTTTTATCTTTCAGGCTTATAATCTCTTGGCACGTACTTCTGCTATAGAGAATGTGGAACTTCCCCTGATGTATAACCCTAAAATCTCTGCCAAAGAACGTCGGGATCGTGCTATAGAGGCTTTGAAAAAGGTAGGATTGGAGTCACGCCTGCACCATATGCCCAGTGAACTTTCGGGAGGACAACAGCAGCGTGTAGCCATAGCTCGTTCCTTAGTGAATGACCCTGTAATCCTTCTGGCTGATGAGGCTACTGGGAATTTGGATACCCGTACTTCCTATGAAGTAATGGAACTTTTCCAAGAACTTAATGATAAGGGAAGCACCATAGGCTTCGTAACCCATGAGGATGACATTGCCCAATTCAGCAAGCGTACTGTGGTACTTAAGGACGGCAATATCATCAAGGATAATCTCATAGAAAATAGGTTTGATGCTAAAGAGGAATTACGAAAGATAAAATCAGGTTTTAGTGAATAGCAGGGCTAACATTCTCTAAAGGAAAAGAGACTCTCCGAAAAGTCCAAAAACAGTGTTTTTCAAAAGTTTAATCGAATATTTTAAAATTTTATTCTATTGAAAATTAGTTGTTTTGGGTTCCTCGGACAGTCTCTTTTTTATTATTCAGGATAATTCAGATTCTCCTCTTTAAGCTGGTAGAGTACCTCATCTAAATATTTCTTGGCTTCATACTTGGCCATAGGGAGGTTGTTGTTGTAGTAATTGCCACATTCTACCGCAGAAGCTCCGGGGATGTCTCCCTCGAAATTAGCCATATATTCGAACAGACGGATGATCAGCGGGGCTATATCCTTAGAAGTATAGTCTCCTGCAAGAATCAGATAATGTCCTGTCATACAGCCCATAGGTCCCCAATAGATGATTTTATCCTTCCAATCACTATTGCGTAGCCAAGTGGCTGCCAAGTGTTCCATAGTATGTATTTCAGCTCCTCCTAATACGGGTTCACGGTAGGGGGCTTTCATACGAATATCAAAAGAAGTAATCACTTCCTGACCTACAACATCTCTACGAGAAAGGTAAATCCCACGCTGTAACTTGAGATGGTCTACACAAAAACTTGCTATTCTTTCCATTCTTTTATGATGATCAATAATTAATGATTAGTTTAGTGGTGATAATTAACAATTGAATTTACTATCCTAAGATCATTCCGGCAATAGTGGCAGACATTAGAGAGGCAAGGGTTCCTCCCAATACTGCCTTGAGTCCAAACTCAGAAAGGGTCTTACGCTGGTTAGGAGCAAGAGATCCGATCCCGCCTATCTGTATCCCGATAGAGGCAAAGTTGGCAAAACCACATAGCAAATAAGTGGACATAATCACCGATTTTTGGTACATTAGGTGCATAGGAGCTTCTGGGTTTTTCAATACAGCCAACTGAGTATAGCCGACAAATTCAGAGGCAGCTAACTTGATTCCTAAGAGCTGACCCACTAACATCATATCTTCTTTGGCTACACCTATTAGCCACATAATAGGGGAGAAGATAGAACCTAAAATCATCTCCAAGGAGAACCGGTCATAAGGGAGTATACTGCTATTACTGATTACCCCATTCAGGTGGGTAATCTCTCCTACCCAGCCAAGGAAGTAATTGACCATAGCAATTAGCGCAACGAAGACTAAGAGCATAGCTCCTACATTGGCAGCCAGTTTTAGTCCTTCACTAGTACCTGTGCTGATGACATCAAGGATATTGCTTCCATATTTCTCATGGGAGCTTTCATACATTGTAGGAATTGGTTCATCCTGTGGATAGAGTATTTTAGAGATAACCACTGCACCAGGGGCTGCCATGACTGAAGCTGCCAATAGGTGCTTGGCAAATTCTAATTTCAATGCATCATCATTTCCTCCTAAGAAGTTGATATAGGAAGCCAATACGCCTCCTGCTACTGTAGCCATACCACCAATCATTACAAGCAGAATCTCACTCTTGGTCATCTTCTCCAAAAAGGACTTAATCATCAGTGGAGCTTCTGTCTGTCCTAAGAAAATATTCCCTGTAACCGAAAGGCTCTCTGCTCCAGAGATTTTTAGTGATTTACTTAGTACCCAGGCCAATCCACGAGTGAATAGCTGAATGATGCCATAGTAGAATAGGATAGAGGTAAGAGCAGAGAAGAAGATGATGGTAGGGAGTATCTGAAAAACAAAGATATATCCAATCCCGTTTATATCCATCAAGTTTCCAAAGAGGAAATTACTACCGGCTCTGGTGAAGTCCAAGATCAGAAGGAAAAAGCGTCCAGCCAGTTCAAAGAGTTCTCTCACCCATGCTACTCGTAGTACACCAAAGGCTAAGAGCAATTGTATAGCCAGCCCGATACCGACAGTCTTCCAAGCGATGGCTTTGCGATTGTGGCTAAAGAGGATGGCAATCATCAGTAGCACACACATTCCTAAGACACCCCTAAGGACACTTTCCAAACTCATACCCTCGCTTGGAATGATTGTATTTCCTTGCGATTGTGCTATTCCCAGCATTGGGGAAAGCAAAAGTGTAAAAACATATATAAGTTTCATAGACAATTTGTGTTATATTTTCTTTCTTCGGTCTAGTTCTTTTTGGATTTTGGCAGCCATCTCATAATTCTCTTCCATAAGAGAAGATTCCATAAGCCGCTCTAGCTCCGCTGTGAGGTAGCGCTTTAGTTCATCTTTGCTGGCAGGCCTTGTGCTCTCTTCTTCGGGTTCCGTCTCGGTGAAATCCTCTTTCCCTCGGGAGGTAGAGCCATATCTTTTTACCAATTCGGAGACCATGTAGATAGGCACATTGGCACAGATGGCCATCACCAGTCCATCGGCCACACGGATAGGATAGGAGGTAGTACCTATCTCATCTTCACACAGAAGATGACAGAAGAAATTACCTTCTTTGAATTCCGAAATCTGTACTTGAGTGACATGCAGCTGATTTCTTTCCAGTATCTCCAGCATCACATTGTAAATAGAAGGATGACTGATGGCCGTGCTTTTGAAGTGGTTATATTGGATAGCCATAGCTTCATTTTCTCCAACCATAATGGGCACTAATCTCTTGCCATGACTCTCTTTGAGTAGAACGACATAGCTGCTGGCAGACATATTGCCCAATGATTTTATGTACATTTGAATCCATTCCATAATAGTGGCGGGTAATAGGCTGCAAAATTAGGTAAAATTATTTATTTTTACAACCTTTAGTAGGGTGAAATTTCGCTTGTTTTTTAAAATAAAATGTTGTATCTTTGCGCAAAAATAAAATATATTTGTTATGAGTTACGCATCTGTAATTTTCCTTTTATTTGGCTTGTTTATATTTTTTTCTTTGTTCTTTACTGTAAAGCAACAAACAGCCGTTTCTATAGAGCGTTTTGGAAAGTTTCAAAGTATTCGCCATTCAGGATTACAACTGAAAATCCCTGTGATTGACAAGATTGCAGCACGTATAAGTCTTAAGATTCAACAGCTGGACGTGATTGTGGAAACCAAAACACTGGACGATGTTTTTGTTAAAATCAAAGTCTCTGTTCAGTTTGTCGTGATCAAAGACAAGGTATATGATGCCATCTATAAGCTTGAATATCCTCATGACCAGATAACCAGTTATGTATTCGATGTGGTACGTGCAGAAGTGCCTAAGATGAAGTTGGACGATGTCTTTGTTAAGAAAGATGATATTGCTATCGCTGTAAAGCGTGAAGTGCAAGAATCCATGGAAACTTATGGATACGATATTATCAAGACCTTGGTTACTGATATAGATCCAGATGCTCAGGTAAAAGCAGCTATGAACCGTATCAATGCAGCCGAACGTGAGAAAGTAGCTGCACAATATGAAGGGGATGCACAGCGTATTCTTATTGTAGAAAAAGCTAAAGCAGAGGCCGAAAGTAAGCGCTTACAAGGGCAAGGTATCGCGGATCAGCGTCGTGAAATCGCACGTGGTTTGGTAGAGAGTGTCGATGTCCTCAACAAAGTAGGTATCAGTTCACAAGAGGCTTCCGCACTGATAGTGGTAACACAACACTATGATACCCTACAGTCCGTAGGACAGGATACCAAGAGCAACCTTATCCTCTTACCGAACTCTCCACAAGCAGGTGCTGAAATGCTGAACAATATGATTGCTTCCTTTGCAGCCTCCAACCAGATAGGAGAAATCATGCGTAAGGAAAATGACAAGAAAAGAGAATAGAGATAAATAATCATAGGATCATTCTAACCTCCCTTATATTTTAGGTTATAAGGGAGGTCATTTATGTTTTAATCATGATTTTTAGGAAAAAGAAAAATATGTTAGGTAAAAAAGTTTTAGCTCGTATTGAGACTCTTGGAGGAGATATAAGTCAGGTGAAAGGTACTTCCTTGAGAGAGGATCTATCAGCAATTACTTTTAACACTCCTCTTTATCAATGGGATGATGCTTTTGATGATTGGTCGTTAGGTGAGGATGATGAGCCCATCTATGGACTTAATGACTTTATAGAAGCTCATAGGAAATTATACAAAGAGGATAAGGATGAGTTTCGCCGTCAGTTAGTAGCTCATTTTTATTCTCCTCAAAATGAGCCAGTGGGAGCACAATGGATAGGACAACCTTTCACCCCTTTCCAAGAAGGAACTGCTGACTATCAGCAATGGTATCTACATTTCTCAAATGAAGAGTTTGTTGATTTGTATCAGATAACTAAGCTTACCAAGGAACTGCATCCCAATTTTATTCATCTATTAGCCTCAGAAGGTTATCCCGATGGTTATTACATCGCTATTAATGATCCAAATCCTGAAAACCCTACAGTATTCAGTACTGACCATGAGGCGTTCTTTAGCGAAATTAACAAAGAAGGAAAATTAGAAAAATTTCTAAACAACTTTATTACACCACAACAGCTCATTACTATTGTAGAAAAAGAATTAAAGTAGTTTTAAATCATTGATCATTAACTATTAATCATTAATCATTGATAAGTCCTATTGGTTTATTTGATTCAGGAGTAGGAGGTACTACTATCTGGAGGGAGGTGGTAAGACAGCTTCCTTGGGAGAGTACTTTATACTTAGCGGACAGTCTCAATGCTCCCTATGGAGAAAAGTCTTCAGAGGAGATTATTGCCCTATGCGAAAAGAACACGGAATATTTATTAGACCATCATAGCAAACTCATTATTGTAGCTTGTAATACCGCTACAACCAATGCTATAACTCACCTTAGGGCTAAGTATAAGGTGCCTTTTATAGGGATAGAGCCTGCAATCAAGCCAGCAGGGCTCTATAGCCAAACCAAGACCATAGGGGTACTGGCTACACAGAGTACTCTAAAGAGTGCTTTCTTTGCCAACACCTGTCAGCAACTACTTGATAAAGGGATTAATGTACTTAAGCAAGAAGGGATAGGGCTGGTACCACTCATAGAAGAAGGAAAGATAGATACCCCTGAGATGATGGCACTCTTAGAGCAATACCTCCGCCCTATGGTAGCTGAGGGAATAGATTATTTGGTTTTGGGCTGTACCCATTATCCTTATCTTACCTCTCTTATTTCCGAAATTTTGCCCGAGAATGTCCGTATTATGGACTCTGCTCAAGCTGTAGCTAAGCAGACAGAGCGTATCCTCTCCCAAAACAATCTACTTGCCAAAAAAGAAGAGCACGTGCCCTCTCACCTGTGGCTGACTAATAAAAATGCAGAGATACTACAATCCTTTGCTCCTGAGGGAGTGAGGGTACTCTATGAGGATTTTTGAAAATATCCTTTGTCATTGAGAACATTTATCCACAGATGCTTCTTTTGAAAGAAAGGTAATAATATCAGATATGCAAAGCCAATATAACTTATATTTAGAAAAATGCAGCGATTTCTGTTATGAGAACTTTTACGGAGAATTATCCTTTATCAAAAAAGAGGCTTTGTTTGCTGCTTATTTTCTCCCGTTGCTTAACCTAAGTAGGTATCCCATTTCTCATCAAGCAATCCAAAAACAGTTAGAGAATATAAAGAGTCATAATGATTATGATACTTATTCTCAGAAAGCAGAGGAATTATATAGGGAAACTTTTTTCAATGGAGTTTTTTCTTTTTCGCTTTTACAGACCAAAGAAGATTGGGATACTATTGGTGTGGTGCAGCATTGTTTTATCGATGAACCGGAACAGGATGATCTGATGGTCGAATATACTTGTGGCAGCTTATCTCTTTTAGGATTTCCTCAAGAGCTTTTGCTTGACAAGCTCAAAAGTTTCTTTGGAGAGTTGGGGCGTTTTGAGGAAATAGATCCTACAACCATCGAGGCTATTATGAGCTATGTAACTGCGGTGAACCGGTATCATAAAAAGAATGTCATTGGAAGAGAAAAAGCACTTGATTTCCTCAAAGTAGAAGTGACATTTATGATTGATGTTATTCTCAATGAAGAAAGCTATATAAGTAGCTTGCCTATGCCTACCAATTATGCTAAGCGATATATAGATATTCAAAAAGAAAATCTTCTTTCGGAAGATTTTCTGTTACGTTCCAAATATCTAAGAGAAGAAATACTCTCAGAAATCTACAGAATAGACAAGCCAGCACTGAATAATTCTTATACAAGGGATGCCTTAATGGCTTTTATGAGTATTTTTCCTTTTTCTTTGGAGCAAGACGGGGCTCTGATAAAAATATTTATAACATACTACACAAAAACTTTTTTTGACAAGGATTTTTTGTTAGAAAGACTTCATTACTATTTTTCTCGAAAGCTAAAGGAACAATCTTTGTAGAAAAAAGCAGTGGCTATATTGCATTTGATGATTATTTATTGTATATTTGCGGGCTTAAAAAGGAATAAATTATGACCTCACAAGAGATAAGAGAATTATTTCTAAAATTCTTTGAGAGCAAGGGACATGTGATCGTTCCCTCTGCTCCTATGGTAATTAAGAATGACCCTACCCTGATGTTTACCAATGCAGGGATGAACCAGTTCAAAGAGTTTTTCTTAGGCAATGCCAAGCCTAAGCAAAAACGGGTAGTGGATACCCAAAAATGCCTTCGTGTATCTGGAAAACATAACGATTTGGAGGAAGTAGGGCGTGATACCTACCACCATACCATGTTCGAGATGCTGGGCAACTGGTCTTTTGGTGATTATTTTAAGAGGGAAGCCATCACTTGGGCGTGGGAATTGCTCACCGAAGTGTATAAGATCCCTAAGGAAAACCTATATGTAACTGTTTTTGAAGGAAGTCCTGAAGAAGGAGTGCCTTTTGACCAAGAAGCGTATGACATTTGGAAGGAACGTATTGCCGAGGATCATATCCTCTTGGGGAACAAGAAGGATAATTTCTGGGAAATGGGAGACCAAGGCCCCTGTGGTCCTTGTTCTGAAATCCATGTGGATATCCGCTCAGACGAAGAAAAAGCTAAGGTAGCAGGTCGAGACTTGGTTAATAATGACCATCCTCAGGTGATTGAAATCTGGAATAATGTCTTCATGGAGTTCAATCGTAAGGCTGATGGCTCTTTGGAAAAGCTCCCTGCTCAGAATGTAGATACAGGTATGGGCTTTGAGCGCCTTTGTATGGTGCTACAAGGCAAGCAGTCCAACTATGATACGGATGTATTTACGCCTCTGATCCACAAAGTAGAAGAGATTACTAAGACTCGTTACACTAATGGTATACAACTCACTCCAGAACAAGAACAGATTAATATAGCCATACGTGTGATCTCTGATCATATCAGGGCGGTATCCTTTGCGATTGCTGATGGACAATTGCCTTCTAATAATGGGGCAGGCTATGTCATTCGTCGTATCTTACGCCGTGCTATTCGTTATGGATTCACTTTCTTAGGGCAGAAAGAACCTTTCATCTACAAGTTGGTAGAAACCTTGACCAAACAAATGGGTGGTACTTTTCCAGAGTTGGAAAAAGAGTTTTTGTTGATTGTTAGTGTGATTAAGGAAGAAGAAGCTTCTTTCTTGCGTACTTTAGAGCAGGGCTTACTGATGCTCGATGTGATGATACAGAATGCCTCTGACAAGCAGCTCTCTGGTAGTAAAGCTTTTGAACTCTATGATACTTATGGCTTCCCCAAAGACCTTACTGCACTGATTCTCTCCGAGCGAGGAATGACTTTGGACGAGGCTTCTTTTGAGGAGCATCTCCAAAAACAGAAGGAGCGCTCCCGTGCTGCGGCTCAGGTAAAAGCAGGAGATTGGGTAGTACTCCGTGATGATGAAGAAGAGGAATTTATTGGCTATGACACATTGGAAGCAATGGTTCGCTTGGTCAAATATCGTAAGGTAGAGAGCCAAAAGGATGGAACCCTTTACCAATTGGTGTTCAACACTACCCCTTTCTACCCCGAAGGAGGAGGGCAGGTAGGAGATCGTGGTACCCTACAAGCTGCCAATGGTGAGCTAATCTACATTACAGATACCAAGAAAGAAAATAACCTCATAATACACATAGCAGAGCATCTGCCAGAAAATCTCAATGATCCGTTCAAGGCTGAAGTACACCCTATGGGACGTGCTTTGGCTCAGTCCAATCATAGTGCCACTCACTTGCTGCATCAGGCACTAAGGGAGGTATTGGGTACTCATGTAGAGCAAAAGGGCTCTCATGTGTCGCCAGAATCTTTGCGCTTTGACTTCTCTCACTTTGCCAAGCTCACACCCGAGGAACTTACCGAGGTAGAACGCTTGGTGAACAAGCGCATTCTTGAAAAGATTCCTCTTGAGGAACATCGCAATATCCCTATACAACAAGCATTGGAAGCAGGAGCAATGGCTCTCTTTGGAGAAAAATATGGGGAGAAAGTGCGTATGATACAGTTTGGGGATAGTAGGGAACTCTGTGGAGGTACTCATGTGAAGAATACAGGGGATATTTGGTACTTCAAAATTGTTTCCGAAGGGGCAGTAGCTGCTGGAGTACGCCGTATAGAAGCTATTACCAATGCGGGGGCTCTTAAGCACTTCTTATTACAAGAAAAGCTCTTGGAAGAAATCAAGGGATCGCTCAAGAATCCGCAAGATCCTATCAAGTCCATTACCAACTTACAAGAGGAGAATGCTCGCCTACATAAGGAGTTGGAACAACTCAAGAGAGAACAGGCCAAACAGCTCAAGGGTGAGCTCAAGGGTGAGTTTGTAACTATCTCAGGTGTACAATGCTTGACAAAACGTTTGGATTTGGATATCGCTACTCTCAAGGATTTAGCCTTTATGCTTGGGGAAGAAGTCAAAGATGCCTTTATTCTCTTCGGAGCTACACAAGAAGATGGTAAGGCACTACTCTTGTGCTATATCAATAAGGAATTGACTCAAAGCAAAGGCTTAGATGCTGGAAAAATCGTACGCGAGTTGGGTAAATATATCCAAGGAGGCGGAGGAGGTCAGCCTTTCTTTGCTACCGCAGGGGGTAGAAAACCGGAAGGTATCGCTGAAGCTTTGGAAAAAGTAAAAACATTGTTATAACACGTTGAAAAGCAAATTTCTATAACTTTTTAAGAAGTGATGAATTGCGTCTCTACAAAAACCTTGTCTCTTAGAGCTTGTGTTAGGGTAGAGACGCAATTTATTGCATCTTTAAGGAATGATCTTATTTGTATTTTTTAAAAAATGTAGAATCTATCTACATGACAGGCTTTTCGTATTCCTTAGGATATTTATCTTTTACATATTTATTGACATCCAAGAGAATACGTAGAGTGATAGGAATATTCTTCTCCTTATAGCGGCGAGCCCAGAAGGAATATGCCCAGCGTATATCGGTGTATTTCAGTTCACTATTGTTCAGATCACGCCTAAGTTCCTCCGAGCGATCCTGATCGGTGTATACCCTAAGCAATGCTTTTAGCTGGTTCTTTAGGTGCTGTTCTTCATCGTATCCTCCATATTCAGTAACTTCATTATCAGTGTCTTTCATTACTTTATAGACTTCCTCATATAGGCTGATATTACCCTTGTCTAAGTAATATACTTTGAGTAAGTAGCGTGCTCTGGCACTATAGCGAAGCAGTTGATTCTGATTCATCTGTTCCAAGGTAAAAGTACCCAAATGCCTCCAAAAACAAGAGAGCATATAGGAGTCTTTTCCAAGTTCTTGAGTAAACTCATAGAGTCCTTTGTCTTGTGCCTCTTTGCTGGCTTTGCTCCTATCCACCTGACGATAGATGTCCTCCAAATCTACTACATATTGTTCTTGATTAAATAATTTCTGGAGAAAATCACGATTGAATTTGTTAAAATCCCACTTATAATACTCTTGTGGTTTATCCCATTCCATGTAATCCATTTGACTTGTCTTAAAAGCAAAAGGATTGTAAGTGCCTTTGGTGTCTTTTTCAGGATTATAGGTTATTTCTTCCTCGTCATCATCCCCTGTTTCTTCTATAATGAGAAAATCTTCAGGGTCTTCTCCTTCTTCATTATCAGAATTGTTGTCTCTCTCAGGATAATCGTCATTCTCATAGGAGTATTCATCCCAATTCTTTTCACCTTCTTGTCCATAGGCATAGATACTAATACCTGATACAAAGGCAAGAGCTATCCCACAAGCGGCTAAAGCACCCCCTCCCAGTAGACGTGTGCCGCGTCGCCAAAGCCATCTGCCTAAAAGAAAAACAGGAAAGCATCCTGCAAAGGCAACCAAAAACATAAATAAAGAAGAGTCTTTCTCTATTTCAAAGGAAAAATGATTCGTCAGATAGATGATAAGATAATTGATCACTAATAAGCCTATGAATATAACTTCTCCCAGTAAGAAATCCTTCATCCAAGGGGAAGATTTGAGCGTTTTTTTCTTGATAAAATACCAAACAACCCCTATAATGTTTCCCACTACCATAGAGAAAAACAAGAAATAGCAGAGCGAATGTAACAATAGGAAGAAAGAGTTGCTATACTGGCTGTTATCGGTAAGGATATAAAAGGGAGTGAGTACAATACTTAAGAAGTCTTGAGCAGGTTCATATTCATATAGATATACCTTATCGTTGATAAATTGAGTTATTAAAACAAGTAATCCAACGATGACAAAAGAAGCGATTTGTACTCCTACTACTGAACGTAAAAGATAGTTTTTCATACTTTAGAAGTCTTTTGAAATCCATGACAAAATTACATAATTTTTTTGAGAAGAAGAAAAAAAATAGTATCTTTGCCTCTTTAAAATAAGTATAAATAAAAATGACACTTACCGTCAATCAAATGAAGCGTGGAGAAAAGTATCTTATCAAGGAGATACATACCGAGATGCTTCCTATCAAATTATTAGAATTGGGATGTCTCCCTGGAAATAAGGTAGAACTGGTGGAGATAGCTCCCTTAGGAGATCCTTACTATCTGATTGTGAATGATACACACTTAGCCATTCGTAAGGAAATGGGACAATATATCGAGGTAGAAATCTTTAATACGGCTTCTGATGAGTAAAAATGAAATAAAAGTAGCTCTCATAGGCAATCCCAATGTAGGGAAAACTTCCATCTTCAACCTGCTTACGGGGATGAATCAGCATGTAGGGAATTATCCTGGAGTTACTGTGGATAAAAAGGTGGGATTCTGTAAGCTCTCCCAAATCATTAATGCACGTATCTATGACCTGCCGGGTACTTATAGTACCAATCCTAATTCTATGGATGAAAAGGTAGCTGTAAGTTGTCTCTTGGATAGGGATGATATTGATTTTCCTGATGTAGTGGTGGTAGTGGCTGATGTAGAGAACCTCAAGCAAAATCTCTATCTCTTTACTCAGATTAAGGATTTTGGTATTCCTACCATCTTGGCGATCAATATGGCCGATAGGATGAAGCCCCGAGGAATTACCATTGATCTCCCAGCCTTGGAAGCTGCTCTTCATACGCGTATCGCTCTTGTGAGTACACGACAGAAAACCGGAATAGAAGAACTCAAGGAACTTATTATCAATTATAAAAAACTCTCTTTGGAGACCTTAGTGGATATAGCTCGTATAGATCCTCCTTTCTTCTCCTCGCTCAAAGAGAAGTTCCCCAACGAGGAATTGGGCAAACTCTGGATGGTGATTTCTCAGAATTTTGAAGTAGTAGGTGCGCTGCGCAAGATGGAGATCCAGAAGGAAAATATCAAGACTGAAGCTGAAATCAAGCGAATGCAACAGCGGGAAACAATTCTTCGCTATCAGGTGATTAACAATGCACTCAAGGATACCTACAAGGTTACGGCAGTCGGTACACGAGCCCTCTTGGATAAGATACTCCTGCATAAGGTATGGGGCTATGTGATCTTCATGGCAATATTGCTGCTGATTTTTCAAGTGATTTTCTACGTAAGCGAATATCCCAAAGGCTGGATAGAAAGCGCCTTAGGCTGGGTAGGAGAGTGGCTTTCGGGGATTCTTCCTGAGGGTTCACTGACTTCTCTCTTAGTGGATGGGGTGATACCAGGACTTACCGCTGTGGTCTCTTTTGTCCCTCAGATAGCCTTACTTTTCTTCTTTATTTCCTTATTGGAGGAAAGTGGCTATATGAGCAGGGTGGTCTTTCTTATGGATAGAATAATGCGCCCCTTTGGGCTTAATGGAAAGGGAACCATTCCGCTTATCTCAGGGGCTGCTTGTGCCATCCCAGCGGTGATGGCTACCCGTACGATTGAGAGTTGGCGCGAGCGCCTGATAGCCATTTTGGTAACGCCTTTTATTACTTGTTCGGCAAGGCTTCCTATTTATCTGATTATCATAAAGTTGGTGATTCCTCAGGGCAATTATTTCTTTTTTGACAATCAGGCTGTGGCACTCTTTGCGCTCTATATGTTGGGTGTTTTTATGGCTATTTTTTCGGCTTGGCTTTTGAATAAGTTCTTGGTACTCAAGCATACAATCAAAACACATTTTATTATAGAAATGCCTACCTACAAGGTGCCTTTGGCACGAAATGTGCTACTTACGGTCTATGAGAAGTCCAAAGCCTTTGTGGTCAATGCCGGTAAGATTATCTTTTTCATGACGGTGCTTATATGGTTCTTACAGACCCATGGACTGAGTGAAAAGTATCGCAATGCGGAGACTCATACCGAGCAGATGGCAGCCCAATACGGTTGGGATGAGGATCAGAAGGAGCATTACCTACTGAGCTACCGTACTGAAAACTCTCTGTTGGGGAATATGGGCAAGTTTGTAGAACCTGTATTTCGCCCCTTAGGCTATGATTGGAAGATAAGTATTGCAGTATTAGGATCTTTTGCTGCTCGTGAGACTTTTGTAAGTACCTTGGCTACTATCTATAGCTTAGGAGAGGTAGATGTAGAGGAAGGAGAGGCAGAGCAGCGCACAGTAATTACTCGCCTACAGGAGGAAATGCGCCCCGATGGTACTCCTATGTTCAACCTTGCTACAGGGGTTTCTATATTGCTTTTCTTTGCCTCGGCTATGCAGTGTATTAGTACCTTTGCTATTGTTCGTAAGGAAACCAATAGCTGGAAATGGGCGATTATTCAGTGGATTTTTATGACAGGGTTTGCCTATCTTTCGGCTTTTGCAGCCTATCAAATTCTTAGCTAAGAAATAGGAATATTCATTTTTTTTAATTATTTTTGCGCCAAATTAAATTGTTTTAATCATGACAGGACTTATTATTATCCTCGCTGTAGTAGCGATTGTAGTGCTTTGGTACATCAGTGCCAATAACAAATTAGTGGCTTTGTCCAATAATCGAGAAAATGCTTTTGCAGATATAGATGTTCAGCTCAAGCAGCGCCATGACCTTATCCCACAGCTGGTAGCAGCCGTCAAGGGATATATGAATCACGAATCAGAGGTACTCACTCGTATCACTCAAGCACGCTCTCGTGCTCTTGCTGCTACGGGAGTCAATGATAAGATAGAAGCAGAAAAGGAACTTTCTTCAGCTATGGGTGCCTTCAATGTCCAAGTGGAAGCTTATCCTGAGCTTAAAGCAAATACCAACTTTATGCACTTGCAAGAGGAAATAGCTGATATAGAGAATAAATTGGCTTCTGTACGCCGTTATTTTAACTCCACTACCAAGGAACTCAATACAGCTATACAATCGATTCCTACCAATATCGTAGCAGGATTCAAGCATATGACACCTCAGCCTTTCTTTGACTTAGGTACAGAACAGCGCAAACAGTTGGACAAAGCACCAGAGATTTCTTTTTCGTAAGGAACTCCATGAAGATTCTTTATCCCACGTTACCTATGATATTCGGTTTATATTCTACAAAATAGCAGCAGAATGTTCAAGATTATAATGTTTGTCCGTAAGAAAGCTTCTCTTACAAGAGAAGAATTCATAAAACTATGGGAAGCACATTCTCAAAAGGTAATAAAGTATAAGGAGATCTTACTTATCAAGGATTATACCAAGACATTTCCTTTCTTTCCTACGGATGAGAAATCTGCAACTCAGAGGGAAACTCTCCCTTTTGAGTTTGACGCCATGGGAGAATTGTGGTATGAGCATAAGGAAGATTTTATCCAAGCGCGCAATACTCCAGAGGGGCAAAAAGCCTTGGCAGACCTCCGCGAGGACGAACTAAAATTTGTGGACATGGCCTCCTCTGTAATGTGGCTCGGCACGGAAGAAAGAATATTTGATGAAAATAGGTAATTCCACTCCTTTTGCACATATTCAAGCAAGTGTTAATCATTAATCATTACCTAATTAAGAAATGCAATACCTCGGAATACGACAACAAATCGCAAGAAACAATACCAAGTCTATCTTGTTCCTATTGGCTTTCCCTTTACTGATTTTAGTAGGGGCGTATGTGGTATTGTATATACTTTCAGACCAAGATATAGAACGTACCAATACTCAGTTTCTTTCGATAATACCTATGGTTCTTATAGGGGTGGCGATATGGTTCTTTATTTCTTATTTTTTTCATACTCAGATGATACAGTCCGCTACTCATTCTCGCCCCTTGGAAAGGCGAGAGAATATGAGAGTGTATAACCTGACGGAAAACCTATGTATGAGTGTGGGAATGACCATGCCTAAGCTCTATATCATAGAGAGTGATGCGCTGAATGCCTTTGCTTCGGGGATCAATGAAAAAACTTTTGCTGTTACCCTGACACGTGGGATTATCAACAGACTCAATGACGAGGAATTAGAAGGGGTGATTGCTCACGAGCTTACACATATTCGCAACCGTGATGTACGCTTACTGATAGTAACCATAGTCTTTGTAGGGATATTTGCTACCATAGCCGATTTTGCTTTGCGGATGTTGCTCAATGGGAGTATGTCCTCCTCTCGCAGTCGTAAAAATGACAAGGGAGGTGGGGCACTTGTATTGTTGATAATTCTTTTGGTGGCAGGAGCTATCTATTTCCTCTCGATTCTCTTTAAGCTGGCGCTCTCTCGCTCACGGGAGTATATGGCCGATGCTGGAGCAGTGGAACTCACTCGTAATTCTTTGGCTTTGGCCAGCGCGCTGAAAAAAATATCAGGTCATTCTACCATACGGGAGGTTCAAAATGATGAAGTTAAGGAACTTTTTATCGACTACAAAGCACAAGGGTTCTTCTCGCTCTTCGCTACCCATCCACCTATAGAGAAGCGTATACAAGTATTAGAACAATATTAATGATGAATATCTCTATCCTCAAGTACCTCCCGCATCGCCCGCCTATGCAAATGGTGGATACCATTACACATATCAATGATACCAGTATTGTGACCGAATTTCTTATCCCAGACGATTGTATCTTCTTGGAGAAAGAATACTTTACCGAATCAGGCTTGATTGAGAATATGGCACAGACCTGCTCGGCTATTGTAGGGCAGTTTTTCTTTGGTTTGGAAGAGGATACCAAGAGGGTTATTGGCTATATCAGTGCTATCAAAAAGGCAGAAATTTTCTCTTTGCCCAAGGTATTACATACCATACGAACAGAGGCTACTTTGCTTTCTCGTTATGATGACAAGGGATATAGTATTTGCGCAATGGATTGTGGAGTCTATCATCAGGAAAAACTATTGGCACAGGGGCAGATGAACTTATTTATCAAAGAATTGGACGTATGAAAGAACAAGAGATGCCCAACCAGAAGGGGGCTTTGGAGGGGCTTAAGGAGGTTTGTTATGTAACCGATAATCAAGGAAATTACACAACGGCTCTCAGCGAAGGCTGGGAGGTCAAGGATATTGCGATAGAATCCTCTATGAATCTTTTGCAGGAGCAAATGCAAAAAGCGAAGGAGCAGATACAAGCAGGTAAGCAGAGCCCTATTGTCTATTACATGGCTCGTGCACGCATGGACTGGGTTACCTTGGCCAGTTATATGGGCAAGTGGCAATGGATTATCAAAAGACATGCACGCCCTAAAGTATTTGCTAAGCTCTCTGAAAAGACATTGAAAAAATATGCGGAAATTTTTGATATTTCTGTAGAAGAACTAACCAATTTTCCCTCAAACACATGAGTAAGGTAATAGAGGTTGTCAATCTCTATAAAAAATATAAACAATCAACCCATTTTGCACTGAAGGATCTTTCTTTTTCGGTGGAGAAAGGGGAGATTTTCGGTATGCTCGGTACCAATGGGGCGGGGAAGACCACGCTCATGTCCATCCTTATGGGGGAAATGACCCCTACTGCGGGGGAGTTCTCTATCTGTGGCTTGTCTTTTAAGGGACAAGCCAACCAGATTCGCTATAGGATAGGAGTGGTGCCTCAGGAATATGCACTCTATCCTACCCTTACAGCAAGGGAGAATCTTTGCTATTTTGCTAGTCTCTATGGTCTTCAGGGGAAACACTTGCAAAATCTTGTTTCTCAAGGACTTGAAAGAGTGGCGCTTTCACAGGTGGCGGATCGAAAGATCAAGCACTTCTCTGGGGGTATGAAGCGCCGTATCAACCTCTTAGCGGGGATTCTGCACACCCCCGAAGTGCTCTTCTTGGATGAACCTACTGTCGGAGTCGATGTCATGTCCAAGAATATCATTATAGATTATCTAAAAGAGCTCAATGAGCAGGGTATGTCCATCCTATATACTTCTCACCACATGCAGGAAGCCCAAGAATTCTGCCATAGGGTAGCTATTTTGGATAGGGGAGTGCTCCTCTGTCAAGGAACTCCTAAAGAACTTATCTCTCAGGAGAAAGTACAACACTTGGAGGAGGTCTTTATTCGTTTCACTTCTCAGGAGCTGGCCTATGAATAAGTTTTTCGCATCTATTTACAAGGAAATCCTCCTTATTAGTAGAGACTTGGGAGGACTTATCATTCTTTTTGTGATGCCTTTGGTTTTGGTCATCACAGTTACTCTTTTGCAAGATGGGGCTTTCCGAAATATCTCCCAGCAGCAAATGCGTATCCTCTTGGTAGATAATGACCATGGAGAGATATCACAGCGCATACGTGTGGGGATAGAAGGGGGGCATTTCTTCTCAGTAGTTACTGATGCTCAAATCAAAGGATTGGACGAACAAAAAGCTAAGCGATTGGTACGCCAGGGAGAGTATATCATGGCGATAGTATTACCAAAGCATCTTTCAGCTGATCTGCAAGCAGAAGTACAAGAGAATGTCGATAGGATTCTTAGTGCTTTTATGGAGGAGGAGGTACATAGGCAGCCATTAAAAGAAATAGATCCTAAGGAAGTGCGATTGTACTTTGATCCTACCTTATCTCTCTCTTACAAAGAAGTAATCAAAACCCATATAGATAAGATGATGTACCAAGTGGAAAACCTTTTTATCTATAGTGCTTTTGAGAAGGAATTAGGAGAAGATAAACATCTGCCTTTTCCCACAGGAAGGAAGATGATTACTTTCTCTGAGATTAATCCTACTGAGATGACTCAGCTCCCCAATTCAGTACAGCACAATGTGCCTGCATGGGCACTCTTTGCTATCTTTTTTATCACTATTCCACTTTCGGCAAATATTGTACGGGAGAAGATACAGGGTACTCATATACGCCTATTGACCTCTCCGCTCTCTTATGGGGAATTGCTCATCGCCAAGATAGGAGTTTTTCTTTTGATAGGGCTTTTACAGTTTGCCCTAATGGTGCTTATGGGCTTGTATATTTTCCCTCTTATGGGCTTGCCGCTCTTGGATATCTCAGGACGGATTTTGTCTCTTTTTTTGGTAGCTACCTCCGCAACCTTGGCAGCAATCGGCTTGGGGGTACTCTTGGGGACACTCTGTCAGACACAGGAACAGTCAGCACCCTTAGGCGCTACGCTTACGGTAATCCTTGCCGCTGTAGGTGGAGTATGGATTCCTGTTTTTGCCATGCCGTCTTTTATGCAGACTATAGCGAGGCTCTCCCCTATGAACTGGGGATTACAGGCTTTCTATGAAGTATTCCTCCGATCGGGAAGTATCGCCTCTGTACTCCCCAAGGTGGGACTACTATTGTTATTTTTTATTCTTTGTATGGTAATTTCTATAGTATATGACAAGGCAAAAAGAAATCTATAATCCAACCTCCCTATATGAGAGTATACAGCTAAGAGTACGCTTTAGCGAAACAGATCCCTTGGGGATTGTTTGGCATGGCAACTATATCAAGTATTTCGAAGATGCTCGAGAGGCTTTCGGTCGTAAGTATGGCATCTCTTATCTGGATGTAGAACGACATGGGTTTGCCACTCCTATTGTCAAG
The DNA here is from genome assembly GCA_963528845.1 of uncultured Capnocytophaga sp. Lineage (GTDB taxonomy): Bacteria > Bacteroidota > Bacteroidia > Flavobacteriales > Flavobacteriaceae > Capnocytophaga. The sequence goes on from CAURXJ010000012.1 coordinate 28,748, forward strand.
AGTGTCTGCGAACATAAAAAAATGGTACGCTACGGGGAACTCCTTGAGGCACAGGTACATTATATGGATACTACAGCCGCCAAGTTGGTCTTTCATTATCTTATCTACAATGCAGCTAAGGAATTGGTATGTACAGGAGAGACAATACAGGTATTCACCACTCTAAAGGAGGGAACACTTTCCCTCTACAATCCTGAATTTTATGAGCAATGGAGGAAGCAGCACCTATAAGAATCTTATTAGTTGATAGTGATATCCAATGGTTAGAACATAGGACAAATTTGTTACAACAAGTGGGTTTCGAAGTTCTTACAGCTACTTCAGCGGCACAAGCATTACGCATAGCGAAGAAGGCTGCTCCAGAGCTCTTGCTACTTAATATTTTTCTTCCAGATACCGATGGAGTGGAAGTGTGTGAACAATTGCCCCAGATGGGACTTCCTACCTATCCTATAGTGGTACTATTGGCTGAGGAAAATCAAGACTATGCCCTTCTAGCAGGATTTGAGGCAGGTGCTGATGATTTTATCTATAAAAACCTAAAACCAAAACTTTTTATCTATAAGTTACAAGCTTTGGTCAGGTGTTGTCTCTCCAAGAAAGAATCACAACATACTCTTGCAAAGCATGATGATTTTTCACTGGATCCAGACTCTTATACACTTCTTAAGGGGGAAGAAATATATGTTCTTCCCAAGAAAGAGTTTGAATTGCTCTCTCTCTTACTCTCAGCCCCTGAAAAGCTCTTCACTCGGGAAGAACTTGCTTTGCATATTTGGGGTGATGTTCATCAGGCTAAAAATCGCACCATAGATGTACATATCCGGAAAATCCGAGAGAAAATAGGCCAGAATAAAATAAAAACAATTAAGGGAGTAGGGTATAGGTTAGTGAAGAATGAAAAGTAAAAAGAGTGAAAAATGATTTCTCACTTTTCACTCTTCTTTTTAATTTATTGTAAGGTGTTTACGATATCAATAATTTTGTTGTAGGTAGTAACCATATTTCTATTGAGATAATCAGTAAGATTAGGGCCATCTATGTTGCCATATTCTCCATTGAAATTTTCCTTAATAAGATTCTCTATCTCGGTATGGGTAGGATATTTCTTGCGATATTGCTCAGCTATACGAACCATAATCTCTACTTCTGCATAGCAAACTCCATATTGGTGTAGATTCTCATAAGTATTCTTTAGGTCTTTGATGCTGGCAGTATCTTTATTCTCCTTATAGTATTGTTTTGCAGTTCTGGAGATTCTTATTCCTTCGAGATATAAATTGTTTTGGTCATTATAACGATATATATCAAGAGGGTATTTTTCTAAATTCTCTAATTTGACCATTAGCTTTTCATAAGCCACAAGTCTTTCTTCTATAAGGCGCTTGTATTCTTCTCGATCGGTAATATCTGTCCTATAGTGAGGTAGAGGATTCTTATGAGGTAGCTTGAGGGTGCTGGCCAAGATATACACAGATACTTCAAAACTGCCTCGACTGCGGTTGTCCTGAGTGAAAATCTCTACCTTGGTAGTCCCTGCTTTTTTGGCTAAAAGGGTAATTTTGTTATCAGTTACATTGCCTTGTAGTTGAGCTATTTCCCCATTGACAATTTGTACTCTATCGGTAGTATTCCATACGCCACTGAAAGTAATTGTAGTGGTTTCTCCTTCTTTTACAACGGCTTTTTCAGGGGTGAAAGAGACCAAAAGTTTAGGGCTTACAGTAAGCTCAAAGCTTCCTCTTTCTTTGTTGTCAGCAGAGAGGATATGTACTTTGGTCGTTCCCACTTTTTTACCTAAGAGGGTGAGTTTGTTGTCCTGAACTGCACCCTGTAGAGCAGCAACTTCCTCATTGTCTATTTTTACCTTGTCGGTAGTGTTCCAAGTCCCTACTATGCTAACTGTAGTTGTTTTCTCCACTTCTACAGAGGGATTTTCAGGGGTAAACTTCAATGGGGAAGCTACAGGAGGATTAGTGGGGTTAGAAGGATTGGTAGGATTAGAAGGATTAGAAGGATTTTTAGGATTAGGGGTTACTTCATCATCTCCTTTTTTACTACATCCTATGGCCAAAAGACCAATGGCTAATGCCATAAAAGAAATTTTAAAAAAATATTTCATGTTATAATTATTTTATTCTATTTATAATATTTCATTCTTCATTTTTTACTCCTCACTCCCAAAGACTTGCGTCCAATACCTGCCCTTACGAGCTATTCCCATTTCTTTTACGTGAGGGTTCATGATGTTGGCACAATGTTTGGGACTCATGAGCCATCCTTCGATAACAGTACGTTCCTCAAAACTACCCATAGCGATATTCTCAGCATAGGCACGCCAATGGTAGCCAGCCTTGCTCAGGCGTTTCCCAGGATCAGCTCCATTCTTACTATAGTGGGTAAGCTGTTTGCGCACAGACATCTCTTCATTGTGCTTTTGAGCTATTGTAGTGAGCTTATCACTCCATTTCAAGGGAGGTACTGCTGGGTAATAGGTATCTCCACACAAGCAGCCTTGATTCCTTTGAGCATTGACCAACTCCAAAAGTAGTTCTTTGTTCAAAGGAGTATCCTGTGCACTTGCGATAATACAAGAGAATAATAGGAAGTAAAAAAATCTGTAAGCCAATTTCTAAAAAATAGTTGAAAATAGTGATTCTTACTCCTCGCTTTTGACTTTCTCCCAAGTATCCTTCAGACCTACTGTTTTATTAAAAACAAGCTTGTCAGGGGTGCTATCAGGATCTACACAGAAGTAGCCTAAGCGCTGGAATTGTACAATATCACCTGCTTTGGCTGTTTGTAGGCTGGGCTCCACATAGGCGGTAATTACCTTTAGCGAATCAGGGTTGATGTAATTAAGAAAACTATCCTCTTGACGATCGGGTTCTGCTACTGTGAAAAGGCGGTCATATAGGCGTGCCTCTACAGTAAGTGCATGAGGTACAGATACCCAATGGAGGGTGCCCTTTACCTTGCGAGTGCTTGCTTGGCTACCACTACCACTACGGCTGTCAGGATCATAAGTACAATGTATTTCCAAGATATTACCTTCGCTATCCTTCACTACACTTTCAGCCTTAATGATATAGGCGTTCTTTAGACGAACTTCTCCTCCTAATTTTAGGCGGAAATATTTCTTGTCAGCTTCTTCGCGGAAGTCCTCACGTTCTATATATAATTCACGAGAGAAAGGTACCTTACGATAAGTCATAGGGCTTACCTCTGGATTATTCTCAGCTTCAAGCCACTCTTCTTGCCCTTCTGGATAGTTGGTAATGATGACTTTTACAGGGTCTAATACTCCCATCACACGATTGGTCTTCTTGTTAAGGTCTTCACGTACACAAAATTCTAACAAAGAGACATCTATCAGGTTTTCTCGCTTAGCAATACCGATGGTATCGGCAAACTTGCGTATGGCTTCTGGAGTATAACCGCGGCGGCGCAATCCTGAAATGGTAGGCATACGAGGGTCGTCCCAACCCGCTACATATTTTTCAGTAACCAGTTGCAGCAGTTTGCGCTTGCTTACAATGGTATGGCTAAGGTTACGTCGGGCAAATTCTCGTTGCTTAGGGCGCACTACTTCCTTTCCATCGGCAAGGGCAGAGGCGGGGATTACCTGATCCAAAAACCAGTCATATAATTCTCTATGAGGCAAAAACTCTAAGGTACATAGAGAGTGTGATATCTGTTCTAAGTAGTCACTCTCACCATGTGCCCAGTCGTACATAGGGTAGATATTCCACTTATCGCCTGTACGATGGTGGGAGGCATTCATAATGCGGTAGATGATAGGGTCGCGCATAAGCATATTAGGTGAGGCCATGTCTATCTTAGCACGCAGTACATAGGTACCATTGGCAAACTCGCCATTCTTCATACGCTCAAAGAGAGCAAGGTTCTCTTCTGGAGAGGTGTTGCGATAAGGGCTCTCTGTACCAGCAGTGGTAGGAGTCCCTTTCTGAGCTGCAATCTCTTCAGAAGTCTGTTTGTCCACATAGGCTTTCCCCTTTTTTATAAGCATTACAGCCCAGTCATACAGCTCTTGGAAATAGTCAGAAGCATAGCACTCCTTGTCCCACTTATAACCTAACCATGCTACATCACGACGGATGGCATCCACGTATTCTTGTTCTTCTTTGCTGGGATTGGTGTCGTCAAAACGCAGATTCACAGGAGCATTGTAGCGCAAGCCCAACCCAAAGTTAAGGCAAATAGAACTGGCATGCCCTAAGTGTAAATAGCCATTAGGTTCTGGAGGAAAACGAAAACGTAAGTTATTTGCAGAAAAACCTCCTGCAAGGTCTTCCTCTATGATATTTTCTATAAAATTGTTGGATCTTTCTTTGATTTCTTCTGCCATGTTAGTTTTTTTAAGGTTTTTAGGTCTTAGATATAAGGTTTGATTTTGAGTAAAGCACTCCCTTGTAAAGAGGGGCTTCTTTCAAGAGTGCAAAGATAGTTAAAAAAAATTAATTTGTCAATGATAGGGAAAGTGTGAGTAGTCTCAAAACAAACTTTTTAATATAAAAAGAGTTTTTTTTATGAGCTCTCATCTGTCAATTTAAATTGTCCTAAGAAATTCATTCGGTTTTTTTGTGATAAAAAAGAAATCTAATTTTTCAAGGAAATCAGTTTTTTCTTCTAAGGAGTATGTCTTAAGTTAAGTGAGGATTTTGTCTACCATGGTGATTAAAGGTGTATTCCACTTGCCCTGTGGCATCGGAAATTACATAATAGAAATCCCATATCTCTCCAAAAAGTTCATCTTCTCCCTCAACAATCCAAGCTTTCTCGGCTGTTACATCAAAATGTAGTTGGAGTTCTGTTCTATTAGTAATGGTGTTCCTCAGGTTGGGATATTGCTCCTTGTAGGCTTGAGCAATGAGGATAGCTTGCTTAGGGGGTAAGTTGAGTGATTTCCAAAAGCATATTCTCTTGCATAGCCTCTAATACTTTTTCTTTTTCAGGGAAGACAGAGATTAAGTGGTGTACCCAATAGGAAAAGCGACTATAGAGTTCTTCATAAGCAGGAGTCATCTCGTAGAAACTTTCTGTATGGGAGGTATCTATATAATCAAGTACCTCAAAGAGAAGGTCGCGAGTGCTGGTGAGTTCTTCGATAGGAAACTTCATTAATTGACTAATATACTGACTTTCATCTTCTAAAAAGAGAAAGGTGCTATCCTTTTTCAAGGCGTCTGCTAAAGTAGTGAATTTGTCGAATATTTTCATTTCTACCAAGGAAGCATTTTTCCATAGAGGTTGATGACAATAGTAAGAGTGAATCCATTGAAGGTAGCTTCTTTTCGAATAGGTATCGAATAGCCTGCCTGTATTTGGTATTTGTTGACCAAAGAAACTCCTGCACGGGGAGTGATGGCATGGGTATTGAGAGAAAGTCCCATTCCGAAGAGCATCATATAGAACTCCGCTCCTATTTCGGGGACAAACTGCACCGTACCCTTATGGCTACCGATGTGTGTGCCCCCGTAATAGGAAAAGCCCGCATAGAAAGGTTCAGAGTTTTGGGAGGCGCCTACAAATCCATAGTGATACACTCCATTAGTAAAGGTATAAGCTGTACGCACCCCCGTCACCTGCCCCTTCATGAGAAAAGGAAAGAATAGTAAAAGCAAATATTTCATTAACTATTAATCATTAACCAATTGGTCATTAATCATTATTTAGTTTCCTACTTCACTGATAAACTTAATACGATACAAACGTAGCTCGTCATCTTCGTAATCCCCACCAAATTCTTTGGAAGCTACAGATATTTTATCTGTCTCAGCATCCAAGAAGTAATCATGGAGCTCTTCTTGTTGCTCTTCATCAAGAATTTCATCTATCCAGTAGTTGATATTCAGCTTGGTGCCACTGTATACGATTTGTTCCATTTCCTTGAGGAACTCATCCATGGACAGTCCCTTTGCTTTAGCAATATCAGGAAGAGGGAGCTTCTTGTCTACATTCTGGATGATAAAGAGTTTTAGCGCAGAATTAGCTCCTGTGGTTTTTACAATTAGGTCTTCTGGACGGATGATATCATTCTCTTCTACATATTTGGCTATGAGAGAGACAAACTCTTTTCCGTATTTTTTAGCCTTCCCTTCTCCTACACCAAATACATTGGTGAGTTCTGTGATATTGATAGGATATTTCATACACATATCCTCCAGAGAGGTGTCTTGGAACACTACAAAAGGAGGTACGCCAAATTCCTTAGCTACCTTTTTGCGCAAGTCCTTCAGGTACTTCAGTAGTGTATCATCCAAGGCTGAAACGGTATTCTTAGCTGGTTCGTCAGGATCTTCATCAAAGTTGTGATCCTCCGTCATCATGAACGAATGAGGTTCCTTGAGGAAGGCGCGCCCCTTGTCGGTAAGGAACATCACCCCATAGGTCTCTATATCCTTGCGTATGTAATCATTGACCATTACTTGGCGAATGAGTGACATCCAGAAATGTCCATCTAAGTCACTACCACAGCCGAAGAAATCCTGTTCGTCAAAACGGTTGGACTTGATGATAGCTGAATATTTGCCGGTAAGTACATTGACCAAGTCTTTGGCTTTGAGTCTTTGGCGGGTTTTGTCAATAACGTCCAAAAGCATAGTAACTTGTTCTTTAGCCTCTTTCTTGGTCTTAGGATAGCGCATATTGTCATCCATATTGGCACCTTCCCCATTGATCTCGTCGAACTCTTCTCCGAAATAGTGTAGGATGAACTTCCTACGAGAGCTGGAGGTCTCTGCATAGGCCACCATGTCCTGCAAGAGGGCTTGTCCTACCTCTTGCTCAGCAATAGGCTTACCTACCATGAATTTCTCCAATTTCTCTATATCCTTATAGCAGTAGAAAGCAAGGCAATACCCTTCTCCACCATCACGCCCAGCACGCCCAGTTTCTTGGTAGTAGCTTTCGATACTCTTAGGAATGTCATAGTGGATGACAAAGCGAACATCGGGCTTATCAATTCCCATTCCAAAAGCGATGGTAGCTACCACTACGTCTACTTCTTCCATCAGGAACATATCTTGGTGCTTGGCACGTGTCTTGGCATCCAAGCCTGCATGGTAGGGAATAGCAGTGATCCCATTCACCTGTAGGGTTTGGGCAAGTTCCTCTACACTCTTGCGGCTCAGACAGTAGATAATTCCCGATTGTCCAGGACGTTGTTTGACAAAGCGAATAATATCACTATTGATGTTTTTCGTCTTGGGGCGTACCTCATAGTATAGGTTAGGACGGTTGAAGGAGGACTTGAATACATTGGCCTCGGGCACTCCTAAGTTCTTGAGAATGTCCTCCTGTACCTTGGTAGTGGCCGTTGCCGTTAGAGCGATGATAGGGATTCCTTCTCCTAAGCGTTCTATGATAGTTTTTATATTTCGATATTCAGGGCGAAAATCATGTCCCCATTCGGAAATACAGTGCGCTTCATCTACCGCGACAAACGAGATATTGATAGTTTTTAAGAAGTCCGCATATTCATCCTTGGTGAGTGATTCTGGAGCCACATATAGCAACTTGGTGTCTCCATTACGAATATCCTCCATTACATTACGGATCTCTCCTTTGGTGAGGGAGGAGTTCAATACGTGGGCTATTTTATCAGTGCCAGAGATGCCTCTTATGACATCTACTTGGTTCTTCATAAGGGCAATAAGTGGAGAAATCACAATAGCAGTTCCTTCCTTGAGCAAGGCAGGGAGCTGGTAACAAAGGGATTTTCCGCCACCGGTGGGCATCAAAACGAAGGTGTGATGATTGTCCATGATACTGCGAATAATCTCCTCTTGCTTTCCTTTGAAGGCACTGAAGCCAAAAATGCTTTTTAACGCTTTTTGTAATTCAACATTTGTTGTACTCATAATATAATATGTAGTATTTTTTTCTTACTTTTGCAGGATAAAATTACAACTTTTTTTTTAAGTAGCAAATCTAAATATTACTATTTTGGAAAACTTTAATAAAATACTTGATTTTGCTCGGGAAACCATTGAAACTGAGCTGTATTCTTTAGGGAAATTAACAAATTTTTTAGACAAAGATTTCGCTCTTTCCGTCCAAACAATCCTTGAAAGTGGGGGGAGGGTCGTGGTTACAGGCATCGGAAAGAGTGCAATTATCGCACAAAAAATTGTTGCCACAATGAATTCCACCGGTACACCTTCCCTTTTTATGCACGCAGCGGATGCTATCCATGGGGACTTGGGGATGATCCAGCCCAAGGATGTGATTATCTGTATTTCTAAGAGTGGTAACACTCCAGAAATCAAAGTGTTGGTGCCTCTGCTCAAGCGTGAGGGAAATCCCTTGATTGCCATTACTGCCAATAGGGAGTCTTTCCTGGCCACTCAGGCTAATTATGTCCTCTATGCCTATACCCAAAAGGAGGCTTGTCCTAACAACTTAGCGCCGACAACCTCGACCACCGCTCAGCTGGTTATGGGCGATGCGCTCTCTGTAGCACTCATGCGTATGAAATCTTTTGGGAGTGAGGACTTTGCCAAGTATCATCCAGGTGGTGCCTTGGGAAAGCGCCTCTACCTAACTGTAGGCGAAGCCATTGCACGCAACCAAGTGCCATCGGTAGCCCCTGATACGGATATAAGACAGGTCATTGTCGAGATTTCTCAAAAGATGCTCGGGGTCACTGCTGTACTTGAGGGTGATACCATTGTCGGGGTCATCACCGATGGGGATATCCGTCGTATGCTTAGCCGCTATGAGGACATAAAGGGGCTCAAGGCCAAGGATATTATGTCCTCCCATCCTAAAACAATTGAGGCAAGTGTGCTAGCAGTTGATGCTCTTGACTTCATGCAAAATCACAAGATCACCCAGTTATTGGTCACTCACTCTGGTCGCTATATGGGGGTCATCCATCTTCACAATCTCATACAAGAGGGAATTATTTAATGAATAATACCAATAATGATTAATCAATAATGCAAAAGGGTGGATTAATCATTGAACATTAGTCATTGAACATTAATCATTAGTCATTAACCATTATTGAAATCGTTTTCTCATTTCCTTGTGTATCCATGCATCGCAGAAGGTGTTCCCCTGGGCTGAGTTGCAATTGCATGTCGTGAAAGTGGAGGGTCTCTCCCAGATAGGTCTCGTCCAAGTACCAAAACAGCTTACCACTGTGCTTATAGGCCACACGGGCTACAATAGGCTGCACTTCTCCTCCGAAGCCTTTGGCTTGGTGAAGAACAGTACCATCCTTGGGGTAGATAAAGTCCAAGGTTGCTTGGCGCTCTCCCCCCTGACAGTCTTCCCGTAAGGGTGGTAAGGGTAGGTAAGTGGGGTGTCCCTTGCGGTAGAACCATTCCATCAAGGGGGGCAATACAAACCAGCTCTTGGAGTCTATCGCTGAGATGGGCTGACAATCCGCCGTCACTTGCCACTTGTGATCAGGGCTGAGGTGTACCCACTTATGATATTTACATGGAGTGCCTAATAGGCTTGCTTTGGCAGTAGTTATCAGCTTCTTAGGGCAGATGTCACTGGCGAGCATCCCACTTATGGCACATACTTCTACTTGTTGTAAATCTTCTTTTGGAGAGGCAAACCATTGGTTCTTTGCAAGCCACTGGAATATCTCCAACATCACAGGGGAGGCAGTACCTACTCCTGTGAGTTCTGGTCGTCCTTCTCCGGAGGCATTGCCAACCCATACGCCTACTAAGTAATTGGCATTCATTCCTATAGACCATGCATCACGGTTGCCAAAACTGGTACCTGTCTTCCAGGAGATTTTTCTCGAGGAGGCATAATAGCGCCAAGCTGAGTCGAAAGAGGGGCGGTTCACCTGGGTGAGAGCTTCTAAGGTTTTATAGATAGCTCCTGCACTTAGGTGGGTTTTCTCTTGCTGCTCCTTGCCATAGTTACGCTCTCGGGGCAGATAGCTCAATGGCTGAAAAGACTGGGAGAGGTAGCTGTGCTTTTGGTTGTAATGGTTGAGTTCAAACCCCATATGAGCATAGGCTTGAGAGAGTTCCCATAGGCTGCTCTCAGCGCCTCCCAGGATCAAGGAAAGCCCGTAGTGGTCGGGGTGGCGGTTGATGGAGTAGAGCCTATGCTTGCGTAGTTGTTGGTAGAACCTACTGATGCCATATTGTCGTAAGAGTAGTACAAAGGGAATATTCAGCGAGCGATATAGCGCCTCATGAGCGGGCACTACTCCCTCATAGGTGTTTTCAAAGTTCTGGGGGGCATAGCCTGCTATATGGGTAGGCACATCGGCAACGAACTCTTCAGGTAACAGCTCCCCACTGTCGAGCATAGCCGCGTAGAGGAAGGGCTTGAGTACACTTCCGGTACTGCGAGGTCGGTGAATGATATTTACATCCTTCTGGTGCTCGCCATCGGTGGGGCTATTTCCTACATAGGCGAGGACTTCTTGCCGCTGAATGTCTACAACTATGGCACAGAGGTTATGTACTTCAAAGCGCTTGTAGTAGCGATAGTACTTCTCTACGATCTGGTTGACTTTCTCCTGTAGGGGATAGTCTATAGTACTTTGCTTGCGCTCTCCACGGTGGCTTTTGGCAATGCGTTCCACCAAGTGAGGTGCCATATTGGGCAGCTCATGGGGCTTCTCAGGCAGGGATTCGCTCAGGGCAAGCTCGTAGGTGGTTTTATCTATGGTATGATTTTTGTACAGTTTGCCTAAGAGAAAATCTCTCTTACGCTTCAGGGAGGTTTGGTTTTTCCCTGGGTAGATAAGCCCTGGAGCATTGGGCAATACCGCGAGGGTACAAGCTTCTGCCCAGGAGAGCTGCCATACAGGTACCCCAAAGTAGCGCCAAGCGGCCATCTCAGCTCCGATGATATTCCCACCAAAGGGTGCGTGTGAGGCATAGAGGCGGAGAATGTGCTCCTTGCTATAACGTAGCTCAAGGCGCGTTGCCCAAATGGCCTCGATGAGTTTTTCGCCATAAGTGCGCTTTTTGTTCTTACGAGCCAAGCGAATCACCTGTTGGGTAAGGGTACTGCCTCCACGCCGCGTGCGCCCATGGCGTAGGTTTGTAAGCAGGGCTTTGCCTGTGGAGATAGGGTTCACCCCTGGATGATAGTAGAAATAAGCATCCTCGTAGGCTAAGATAGCCTCTTTAAGCTTGTGGGGGACACTGTCTAATTCGGGAAAGCGCCACTGCCCATCAGGGGCGATTTTGCCTCCTAAGAGCTTGCCATCACTGCTCTCGACTATAGTAGCATACCCCTGAGGGAAAAGTTCTCGTGGTAGGCACAGACTATACCATAATAGTAGTATAATCCCGATCCCCACACGGATTTTGTGGCGACGGGCATAGCCTATAGCAGCAAGGAGATATTTTCGACATAGCGCTTTCACGATTACAAAAGTAAATGTTTTTTCTATAACAAACAAATTTTTTTCATTACTCATTACTCATTAACTATTGACCATTACTCATTGATCACTGTTTATAATTTTAAAAAATGTTAATAACTTTTTAGGAAAGTGATTTTCTGGGAACCTATTTTTTATAAAGCCCTGTATTTACGAAGGCTATAGGTAAATTCTACCCCTAAGATCTTATAGAATTTTTCTTAAGACCTCTCTGAAACTTTTAAGAAAAAAACAACGTATAAAAACTTTTTTATATATTTGCATCGCTTTTCCACGCCTTGTAAAAAAGTAAAGAAAAGAGTCAATATTCCATTATGGTAACACATACCAATTTATGAAATTTTTTAATCAATAAACGTACTATGAAAAAATTGAAATACATCGCTTGTCTGTTCCTGCTCTTGGTAACAGGAATGATCTATGGACAGACAGCACGTGAGATATATAGCATCCAGACTGGTAGTAGCGAATCCAATAATTATTATTGTGTGCGCAATTCCTCCGGTCAGGTCAAGGTATACTTCAAGTGGAAGGGTACGAAAGCAAACCCTGATAATAAGTTCATCGCAGAACTCTCCGATGCCAATGGGAATTTTGGTTCTCCTATAAAGCTTGGTGAGATCACCGAGCGTGGAAATCAGGTACAGGTTTTTGAAATTCTCTTCCATCTGCCCGCAGGTACTGATGGCCTCGCTTATAAGATCCGTATCCGTAGTACCTCGCCAGAGGTTATTGGGGTGAGTGCTCCCTTCGAGGCGCACCACTTAGGCGATGCTACTCCTACTCAGTTGAACAATTTTAACAATGTAGAGCTCTGTCCTGGGGCTGGTGGACGTACTATCTCTGTCACAGGAGGAAGTATTGCCGCTGTATATAAGTGGTATAAGGATGGCCAACTTATCCCTGGGGCTACTGGTAGTAGCTATACAGTAACTACTCCTGGAGTATATGCTGTGGATCCTGATTTTGGCCGTTGTTCTACTTCCTTGCGCTCCAATCAGGTTACCGCTACCTTAGCAGGCTCTTCAGGCTCTATGGTACTCAAGATCAAGGGGGCTTCTCCTCGTGAAATCTGTGCAGGTGTTCCCACTACTCTTGAGACTGAGGTCGAAAATGGTGGATCCAATACCTTTACCTATCAGTGGTATAAGGGGGAAGTGGCCATCACAGGGGCTTCTACTGCTACTTACAATGTTACTGAGGCGGGAGACTATAAGGTAACAGCTACCGCAGCGGGTGCTTGTCCGCTTACTTCCAATGTGATCAAGGTCACCGAGCGCAACACGGCTGGCTTGCTCACTATCTCTGGTGGAGAAACTCAGGTGAAGTGTCCCGCACAAACCATCACGCTGACTTCTGCACTTTCTAATCCTTCTCTTACGGGTATATATAAATGGTATAAAAACAATACAGAAATATCGGGGGCCTCTACCAATACTTATACGGTCAGTGATACTGGTAGCTACTATGTCACTCTTACCGAGACTGATGGTTGTGTGATCAAGTCCAATACTGTGACGGTTACCGATCGCTCTGGGGTGAACCCTGGTGATATCAAGTGGCTCGGTCATGAGAATAACGATGTGGTCTTTTCTTTCCCTTATCGTCGTCCAGTTATAGAGTTGGACATTCCTTCTACAGAGACCCTTACAGTCAAGTGGTTCAAGGAGGATGACCCTTCTAATATTCTTCAGGAGAATACCACCCGCTCTTTTCAAGTACCTTCAGAAGGGACTTTCGTGGCGGAGGTATACGATGCTTGTGGTACTAAGGTGAGTACTGGTGTACTCAAGCTTCAGGTGAAAGAGCCTTCTCGCTATATCCCTACCATTGGTTTCAAGCAGGGCAATGCTCCCTGTGGTGCCTCTCAGGCAATCTTGGAGCTCTCCAAGCTCGAGGCGGTGATTGTAATAGGTTCTGAACAGAAAAAGACTCTTGTTCCCAATGCGGATTATGATCAGTATACTTTCCAATGGAAAAAGGATGGCGTAGCAGTAGGCTCCGGCAAGGAACTCTCGGTGACCAGTACCAATACGGTGAGTGTCTATCACTTGATGGTTAGCGGCGCTTTCAACTCCAATGAGATCAAGCTCATGAATGTCGATGTCCCTACAGCGATCTCCATTACTACTAGCACTGGGGCTACTGAGCTCGAAAGTGATCGTGCTCTTGAACTTATCCCAACCCTCTCTGGAAACTTCCAACAGGAACTCTTTACCTATAAGTGGTATCACCGTAAGGACAACACCCAGCCTTGGGAAGAGAAAAAAGATGTAACAGGTGAAACAGACAAAAAATATGTGATCCCTGCCACCTCTCAGAAGGATCCTGCCTTCAGATCGCTTGCAGGCGAATACCAGTTTGTGGCCAAACTCAAGGAAGGCAACGTAAGCATAGGCGGACAGAGTATTGACCTTACACCCTATGCTGCTGCTTGTGGAGGTACCGAAGGGGTGATCAATATAAGGTATGTGCTCAACTACGATGGGGTAGAGGTTCCTAATATCTTGCTTCTTCGTGGAGAAGACCTCAACCGCAAGTGGATACTCCCCTCCCAGTGGGCTGGTGCCAAAGTAACTATTTACAAACAAACCGGTGAAATTGTATACCAAGCTAACCAATACAACAACGATTTTCCAAATTTCGAATCAATACCTTCTCGTGAAGGTGCTGCTATCTACTTCTTCTATGAATTAGAAAAAGATGGTAAAACGCAGCGCGGAACTATAACCATATTCCATTAAAAATGAAAATAGGACTCTCATATAAGATTTGGCTTTGCTTTCTCATCTCTGCCTTCGCCTTGGCGCAAGAGCAGAAGGGATATTATATGCCTTACCAGATGCCTACCCATGCTTTTGTGCGCTTCAATACATTTGTTGCCAATCCAGCTTTCCCGCTTATTGTCAACTACCAAGAGCACAATGTAGGTCTATACTATCGTAACCAGTGGTCGGGCTATAAGAATGACAACTTCTCTCTTATGGGGCTTTCCTATGGCCGCAACTGGAGAGAAACCAGCTCAATGAATGCAATGGTCTTCAAGCGCAATGCTACAGTGATGACCAATTACGGCGTCGTGCTCAACTATGGTCACCTTATCACCCTTTCCGACCAGGTGCGTATAGGATTGGGTCTCAGTGTAGTGCCTTCCTTCAGTGGCTTGGACAAGGGACGCATTCGTGCAGCCGATCCTACTGATCCCTTGCTCAATGTAGGTAACTCTTTCGATATCAATGTCCAACCAGGGGGATATATTGCCTTTGGGGACTTCTATATAGCAGGGATGGCCGAGAACCTTATTGACTATTCCTCCGGAGCAGGGAAGGCCATGACCGAGTTCCGTGACAAGACTTTTACCGCACACCTGATGTATCGTACCGCTTTGGAGAGCAACAACAGCCTCTTGGAAAACGGCTATTGGTCAGCGGCTTTTCGTGCGACTAAAGAATATGACGGTTACAACTTTGGCGGTAGTGCGATGCTCGATCTCCCCGCTTTGGGATGGCTCAATGTGGGCTACACACAGCGCAATGGGCTCTTAGCTGGAGTAGGGGTCAATCTACGCCAGCAATGGAGCCTTGGGGTAGAGTATGAAAATCCTATAGGGGTAAAAATTCCTCAGCTGGGTAGCACCTTCGGGGTGTATCTCAATGTACAGTTCGGTGGCGAACGACAGAAAGTAGCTCCTGCTCCGACTCCAAGACAACCAAGTACCAAGAGACCTTCTATTGTACAGGTAACTCCTGAGCCTCCAAAGGTAGATCCTCCTAAACCTGTGGATCCTCCTATGCCACCTCAACCACCAGTAAAAGTAGATATCAAGAGGGTACTCCCTCCTATAGAAGGGGTGCCAGCTGGATACTATGTCATCATTGGGGTATATGCCAGTCCGCGTAATGCCTATAATTTCCGCCAGCAGAGAGCCAAACGCTATGAAGTAGGTTCTTTTGTCAACAAACAGAATGGAATGACCTATGTATATCTCGGTAAAGGTGCTATGCCTCTTGAGGAAGCTCAAAATCTTATGCGCAAGCAAATGCTCAATGTAGATTTCATAGATGGTATATGGATACTAGAAGTAAAAGAACGTTAGTCTGTTTTTAGGTTTTAGAGATAGCCTCTAAAACCTAAGAACTAACCTCTAAAACCTTAATATTGTTAATAAAAACATAAAGTTTTTATTTTAACAAAAATAGCCTTTTGATTTCTAAAAAAATATATATATTTGCCCATAAAAAGTAGCCTTTTAGGGTAAGGGGAATAGTATTTGTAATAAATTGATTCTTAATTAATTAACAATTTATTTTCCTTAAATGTGTTTATAGGAAAACACAGCTACTCTCATGTATTTGACTTTTTTGTTTATTTCACCTTCTATGAATAAATGCAAAGTAGGTAGAAGTATGCAAAACTAAAAATAAACAAATCCATCTCAGCATCTCTTCAAATCCCAATTCCTCTTCAGGGGGGTAGGGATAAGAAGAATAAAAACTAAACAATTATGGATACCATTTTTTTAAAAAAAACAATTGTGAAAAAACTATTTCATTTTCTCTGTACCGTGACCCTATTGCTTTCAGGGATCACGGCTTTCGCACAAGAAGCCTTCACTACTGTCTATGACAATGGTGGAAAGCCCATCAAGGGTAGTTTCATGACTATAGGGAACAAATCCGATGCTCCCTATAACTTGAATATTCCCTCGAAGGATCCTAACTGTCCTGTTAATATCAAGTGGGCGCGCCTCTATTGGGGGGGACACTCAGGTGGGGGCAACAAAGATCAGGTGCGTTTAGTAGGTCCTGGAGGTCTCAATAAATCCATTACCAAAGATGGAGGTAATGAAGAAACAAATGGGGTAGTATGGGCAGATGCTGACTATCTTATCTATCGTTTCTATTTTACTAGTAATGATGGTACCGATTTGGATATTGCAGCTGAAATTACTTCTCCTGTAAGATATCGAGCAGGATATTGTCGAGGTAGGTTCTCCTCTCAAGATATGCCAATAAGGGGAGCTGCTCCTTCGGGAAATTTTGCAATGTGGAGTGGTGATAATACAGGAGTTGGTTTGGAGTCTATTATTATCAATGTAAAAAAGATAAAACAAGCGCATCCTTCTTCTCAAGATATTGTTATGAACTTCTATGCAGGATGGTTTAGAAGGTATGTATCAGGGAATATGGCTATCA
Organism: uncultured Capnocytophaga sp.; assembly: GCA_963528845.1. Lineage (GTDB taxonomy): Bacteria > Bacteroidota > Bacteroidia > Flavobacteriales > Flavobacteriaceae > Capnocytophaga. Next base: position 45,341 of record CAURXJ010000012.1, read on the forward strand.
AAGCAGAAGCCTACAGAGGAGAAATGATAAACGATCCAGCCGATCGTTTCAACTGGATACCAGCTCCTGGAGCTCAAAAAGTAGGAGAAGCAACTTTCCCTATACAGTTGGCAAAATATAATGGAGCTTGTAATGGAAATAAGTGGACACATGTGCCTACAGGCGATATGTACCACTTTGGAGAGTTTGTGTATAATCCTTCTGATGGTCGTATTCTTTGGAAAAAATCCTCTACCATAGGAGGAGGACAAGAGTACTTAGGACAAAGTAATGTTGTGGATCCTACCAAAACAATTGTTAATGATGGTACTCGTGTCGATGATGATTCTTACTACTATCGTTGGACAGATGTGACTGCTGATCTGCAAGCCTTAGCTCGTGCAGGAAATCTCAATGGTCAGTATCGTGTAGATAACATATATAATAATGGAGGTACTTCTTGGAAATTTGATTCAGGTTGGGCTTTAGTTGTGGTTTATGAAGATCCTAAAGGGGATCAAAATAATTTAAGGGTGATTAAGGTAGAACAAGGTTTTGAACGAGTCGGTGCGGGTGGTCCTACCACACGAACTCGTTCTATTGGAGGCTTTGTCAAACCGGGGCCTTTGAGTGATTATTGGGATATCTTCTCTGGAGTAACTTTAGGAGGAGAAGCTTCTAAAAATGGAGATAAATATAAGGCTAATGGAGCTGAGTATGCTTGGCCTTTAGGATATAGGTCTTCTTCTAACTTTTTCAATGAATCAATTACAATCAACCAAGAAGCCAAGCAACCAACACGTGGTTGGGATGTATTTTTCTTTGGAACTAAATCGTTAGCCCCAGGATCTACTTCGACTACCTCTAGTTATTTAGCTAGTGATGGTGGCTATGATGCCTATATCAATTTGGTCAATGTGATGTCTATTGCAACAGCAAGGCCACTTTACCAAATGGTTACCTCCGTGAAAAACTCCGCTGGTACTGACATCTCAGGTCAGCGTATTGCCTTAGGAGCTACTGCCAAATATGAAATTACCCTACGCAATGTAGGCTCTGGTAATGCCTCTTCTGCTATTACCTTGGAGGCGTTACTACCTAAGAATCTTAACTATGTAAGTCATGAAGCCTTGCCGCTGGGAGCTACCTTCGCAGGTAAGACGGATAATTATAACAACACAGGTCGTTCCTTGCTCAAGTTTACCATTCCTGCAGCAGGTCTTCCTGCCAATGCTAATGCTCCTATGTCTGCGCCTATTACAATTAATGTAAAGGCGGTATCCGATTGTGGAGCTTTGCGTGATGCTTGTTCTAACAAACTTGAGTTCCAGCCTGTCCTTAAGTACAGTGTAGTAGGGCCTAATGAGAATTTAGAACAGCTCTCCTACAACAAGCTTACTGACTGTGAACCTAAGCCTACAACCTTTTTTATTGATGATACTCCTTGTAGCCAATCCGCCAACAATACCTATCCGTATTGTGCTGCCTTTGAGCTTGATGGAGGGGCTGGTTATCCTTCTTATAAGTGGACACGACAAGGAAGTACTCAAGTACTTAGTACCGAGCGTAAGTACCGCATCACTGAGGCTGGTGTTTATGTACTTGAAAGAGGGGCTTCTGCTTGTCAGAACCCTACAACCTTGACTTTCAACATCACACCTCGTACTGGCAACGATGCCCTGCATCCATTGCGCAACAATAGTCGTGTGGTGGAGCGTCAGACTTGTAACAATACAGGTCTTGAGTACCTACAGGTGGCACTTTGCGGTCCTTCAGTGACCCTCTCTACCACTGGAGTAAGTCTCCCCGATAGTGATGTGATCTGGTACCGTTACAAAGGAAATACTTCTCAGCTAGTACCTTCTTGTCCTCCAGCTTCTGTAGCTGCTGAACCAGCCAACTGGGAACGCTTGGGTACAGGGAAGACTTTCACTATCAACGAAAACCAAGTAAGTAACAATGGTACACACTTCGCAATTGTCCTTAAGAATCCAGGTAATTGTGACGCGGATTATTACTTCCGTGCTTACAAGGCATCAGGTAATTATACTTTGGCTAAGGAAAATATCTTGTCGCTCATGTGTAATGGGGCTACTACAGCTACCTCTCAGGGCTGGCTCAAGATAACCAATATTCCTAATGGGCAATACCAATATAAAATAGATGGACCTTCTGCCTCTGTGGGTTGGACGGATGTACCTGGAGGTAATAACAACTTCGAACATCAAGTCTCTGCCCGTGGGGAATATACTGTGACCCTACGTCCGAAACTTGCTGGAGGATCTTCTCAGTTCCAAAATAATGTATGTACTTTCGAACAGAAGATCACCGTGCAGGAGACCACCACGGCAGGTACGGATCCAACCCTGACCCTCACCAAAAAGGATGTACAGTGTGTAGGACAGAATCCTTCCGGAGGAGCCATTCATGTTATGCTACATGGCAATGTCTCCCTACCAGTGGATGTCATCGTCAAAAAACAAGCAGGGTCTCAGATAGTGCGTGTAACGGTAGATAATGATAGCAAGCGCGATTCCAACAACTGGGACAATGTTTCCAAGGCAGCTATCAGCACCTTAGGCAAAGGAAAATATGAAGTTACAGTAGTACCTAACCAGCGCAACTGTACTACTCCAGCTCAGATAGTAGAAATCAATGAGTTGCCTGAATTAAAGCTACTTACAGTAACTCCTGAAGATCCAACTTGTGGACCTACTAAGAGAATTTCCATTACTTACTCAGGAGGAACTCCTCCATATACAGTTTGGTTAGAAGCCTCTGGCATCTTACAGCGTCCTAATGTAGGGAACCTAACTGCTTATACCTTTGAAATTAATGATCCCACTTTTACCTCAGGATCTAAAACCTATATAGTAGGAGTATTGGATGCTAATGGTTGTTCTGTATTTAGAAATATAACCTATCAGTTACAGCCTAAGCCTACCTTTACCAAGGTTTCTACTTCAGCAGATTGTTCGACTACAGCGGGTACCATTACTATGACCATCAATAATCCATCGTTCGATGTGACCAAATACTCTGTGCGTTATGCTATTGAAAAAGCCAATGCAGGAGGTACTTTCTCAGGCAACTGGATATATCAAAACTATCCTAACAATACCTTTACAGGACTCGCCACTGGTAAGTATCGTCTCCGTGTATACTACAAGCGCGGTAGTAAGGAGTGTTCTTGGCCAGAAGAAACCTATCAGGTAATGAATAATGGTCATCTCGAATATCTCACAGGCCCTGACTTTGATGATCAAATTGTCACTATTGATGAGGGTAATGGACCGCTGACTGGTTTTGCTAACGTATCTCACTTGGCTTGTAAGGTAGGAGAAAACCCAACCGGACATGCTCACGCTTCTGTACGTGTCTCTGGTCTCGGTGGTGGTAACGGTACTGCTGGCGGGGTAGGACCTGGTGGTAAGTATGATGTCTCCTTGGATGGTGGAATTACTTGGAATGCTTTCCCAGCAGGGACTACCATTACTTGGGATGCTAACGACTTGCGTTGGGACAATGTGCCTGTAGGTACTTACAACGTCAAGGTACGTAGCCATGCTCCTGCCGGAGGGGTAACAGCTTGTGAAATAGAGTATACTGTAAAGGTAGAAGCACCGCTCTTGGCACCTGAAATCACCAGTACCCTTACTTACGACTGTGAGGGATCTGCTCAGGCTACTTTCGTTACCTCTCGCAGCGACTATAGCTACCATGTGGAGACAGGATCACCGCTATCTTCACTACCTACCGAATGGAATGGTAACTATGAAACTGCAGGTACGATTAACAAATTGACTATTGATAAATCTAAAGCAGGTACTACTCAATATGCTCGTGTCTTCTATAAGAGAACTGTAACGCCTAAGCGTGAACTTATTCGTGAGGACTTCGGTGTAGGAGAACCTACTGATATTGCTGGACTTAACAAGCCTGGCGTAAGTACTTCTCCTCTATTGAACTATCACTATCCTCCTGGAACTGTAGGTTGGCAACAATATAGTATTACCAACCAAAAAATATTCCATGATACAGGATGGTTAGGAGGAGGAGGTGGAGCACACCGCTTGGGAGACCCTAGTTGGATACAAGCAGCTCCAGAGGATCATACAGGATTGCCTAATGGTCGCTATATGTATATCGACTTGTACGAAACTCTTACTCCAGGTACAGTACTTTATCAGAAAGATGTGGATATAGTGCCTAATGGACCTATCGGTTTTGAACTTTATGTAATGAACCTTAACCAATCCGCCTCTGGATGGCAAAAGCCTTTCTTCCGCATAGAGGTAACGGATCTTTCAGATAATGTATTAGGTCAGGTAACCTCTCCTGATATAGATTATAATGATATAGGTAATACCAACTGGATACGTATCTCCTCTGACGATTTGGGAGATATCAACCCAGGTAACAATACCCGTGTACGTATCAAGATAAAGAACATGCGTAACCATCGTATGGGTAATGACTTTGCTATTGATGACATCTATGTATTCCAAGGACCTGTAAGCTGTCCTACCCTCAAGGTGGATGTAGCCTTACCAATTGAGGCTGGCAAAGAAATGAAAATCACCTCTCATACTACTATTGATGAGACTTGTAATGGTTCGAATGATGGTAAGCTTACCTTTGGAGTAGCGAACTATGGCAATGTGGCATATGGATGGAAGGTAGTAACTCGAGGCACTACTACCCAGGTACAGGGAGGTACTAATAACACAGCAGGTCTTACTGTGAACAACTTAGCTCCAGGTCTTTATACGTTGAAGATTACCTCTGGGCATCAGAAGAAGTTCAGCAATGATCAGGCTTGTGAGGTTACACAGGATTTTGAGATCAAGAGAAATGCTAAAGTAACAGTAACTCAGAATAGGACTATAGATTACTTAGACTGTAATATAGATAGGAAGCAGATGCTTATCTTCTCTCAGAATGCAACGGGTACTAACCAAGGAGTATTCAACATCACGGGAGGTAAACAGACGCCGAGTACACCGCTGAGATATACGATTAAGGTAGTAAAAATTCCATCAGGAGCTACCGATATTCTCACTCCAGATTCGAATGGAAACTACCGTTATGTAGTGGTAGCAGGTACCTACCAGATCACTATTACAGACGACAACAACTGTAATGGAGGTCATGGCACCTTCACCTATAAGGTAGAAGCACGCCATAAGATCGGTACTGTAAAAGCAGAGTACAAGAACTGTGTTGTTGCCAATGGTATAGGCGACATGGAGCTTAGCCACACCTTTATTGGAGGCGCAAGCAATGGCAAGCCAGTAACCTATGATTGGAAGAAACAGGGTGATGCTACATGGACTGCTGTGTCTGGTAATACCATTCCTAAAACAACCCTTGATAGCTGGACAAAAGGAGTTACTTACCTTATCCGCGCTAAGGATGAGTACAGCTGTGAGCAACAGATAGAGGTATCAATCCCAGTAGAGATTGAGAACCTAACCACGGCAGACTATACCGTAGTTCATCCTACTATTGCTTGTGGTGCTACAACTGTAGTTCCAGGAAGCATTACCGTGAACCATGTACGAGGAGGTAGTCCAAATCCTACTTATCACTATGCTTTTGTAACGAAAGGTACTACACCTCAGAATAGTGACTATACAGCAAGTAATACCAAGTCAGGTATCACCACTGGTGGCGAATGGGATATATATATTAAGGATATAGCGGCAACGCCTCCTACTTGTGGTAAGAAGGTGAATACTCAACCTATTAAGATAGACAATCCTATTTCTACAGATGTAGAGAGATCAGGAGGAAACTTAGCTGTGGACAAATACAGTGCTATCTGTGAGGATGGCCAGGGTGGTAAACTTAGGATTAAGAAGTTCTGGGGTAAGGGGCCTTTCAGATTGGAACTTAAGGATAACACCAATAACACTACCGCTACCTATACTATACCTCGTACAGCGGTACCAGGTAAGGTAACACTAGAAGCTTCTGGAAGAATGGTGATAGAGAATTATGAGATAGGAAACCTACAGACAAATATCAACTATGAGTTGCATATCAAGGATGAGGGTAATGCAGACTGTGATCCATTAGGAACTTCAGGATATACCTTTACTATTGATGCAATGACCTTCACCTTCCCAACAGGGGGAGCGGTAACACAATCTTTGTCAGGTTGTGCTACGACCATGGCTTTTGCCTTGAAGGCGAATAATGATATTCAACCAGCGGCAGAATACGAGATCGTATACCGCTTGGTAAGACATAACGGCAATGCGGTAACCGGAACGGATGCACAGTGGGTTACAGAAGCGGCTAAGCCAGTGGTAGCTCCATACATTGCTCAAGGTCTACAAGGAGCTTTGTATGCAGGATTCACCTTAGGAGATCGCTTTACGGCTCAGGTAGGAGTGAGAAGGAAATCTGACAATGCCGTGGTATGTACCAAGGATATTCCTGAGTTTACCCTTACAGGTACGCCAAGCAATGTGAACTTGACAACGGCTCCTTCGGGCACTTGTAACTATAACTTAACGGTACAGTTTGGAGCTTCTGGATTGCCATATGATGATGTAGAGTTCTTCCTCAACCATGACGGAGCTCCAGCAGAGAAACAATCAGGAGTGATTGCTTCCTTCACTGGAGGAGGAACCTATACATTTACTAACTTACAGAAGGGTAGAACTTATAAGGTATACATCCATTATAAAGAACATGGATCTACTCAGGTATGTAAGCAAGCGATAGATGTACCAGAGGATACTAATAATACGCCAAGTGTACAGGTGGATAATAATACGCTCTCAGGAGTGGCTTGTTCTCCAGGGGCAACTACTACGGTAAACTTCAAGGTAACGGTAACTTCCGGAACGGCCTTAACTTATAAGGTTTATACCAAGGCGGATTCAGGGGTGCTTACTCCGGTAGGTAATGGAACAATCTCTGGAGCAAGTCCTTACCTACTATCCTTGCCAGGTCAGACAATTACCGCTCCAGGTCAGCGTTATGTATTGTCCTTGATAGATGCTTCTGGTTGTGAATCGTTTACACATGATATATTTGTAACGCCACCACCTACCAGTGCATTGACTGCTGGTACCTTATCGGTAGAGGCTTCTACCACAGCGATGAGCTGCCAGACAGGGGCTGCTAAGTTGGTTGTAAAAGGTGGAGCTACGGGAGGTACAGGGCCATTTACCTATAGCTTATTACAGGCAGATAATACCTTCTTAAGGAGAAATATAGTAAAACGTAATATACCAAACTTCAACACGAATGTTGAGTTTGACCTTAGAGACAGTGACTTTAATCCAGGAACAGTATATTCAGGTATTACCTTTACCTTTAGAATTACCGATCAGGCAACAGGTTGTGAGGTGACAGCTACCGCAAGTGGTAATGCCTTAGGCAAGTTCCTCAATAGCAAGCATACTGCTACAGCGACCTTGGATATCAACAAGACTGCTCCAGGAGCGAATGCCTGCGATGCTAACGATGTGAACTATAAGCTCAAGATCACCTTGTCAAATATCAATGCGACAGGGGGTACGGCACTTACTTTTGCTGATTACGAATACTCTATAGATGGAGGTAATAGATATACAACCTTCCCAGCACTAACAGCAGAGGAAAACATACCAGCACTCTTTGATCAGAATAAGGTCAAGGTAAGAGCGAAAGAGAGTCTTTGTGACGCGACTATTGCTTATGTAGGAGGAACACCACCGGGAGCTAACGAACGCTTGACATATCCTAAGCTTAAGTTTACCGCTCAGAAGAAGACGGATATGGCTTGTGACAATGCAGGGGTATATACAGCGACCTTTAACTTGAAGATCACCAGTGGTTCTGACTTTGTTACACCTCCAGTGGTGCCAGCCCCACTTTCTCCAGCAGGTAACCGTTATGATATAGTGGTAACCCAAGGAGGTAGTGTAGCAGCAGGAGCAAGACATACGAATTTTGCTACGCCTCCTACAGGAGCTACAGTAGTGACGGGAGCTACACCTACAAGTACGAATATACACAATCAGGTGATTACAGTAACTTATACAGTTCCTCCATTCCCAACAGCACCTATCACATATAATGTATGGGTGAGAGATAGAGGTAATAAGTATTGTGATGATTATGTGGCGAGTGCGCCTATAGTAATCCAACCAGCAGAAGATCCAGCAACTCTGAGGGCACGTCATACGATAGACCCAGCTAAGATAAATAATGTAGTGGGATGTACTCCAGGGGGTACTACAGGTAGCTTTGAGTTTACCCGTACTATTACCTCAGGAAGAGAGGATACAGCTTTCG
>CAURXJ010000013.1:0-47814 GCA_963528845.1 uncultured Capnocytophaga sp.
GTACCGATAAGGAGCAAAAACAAGAAACGACTGTAAGGCTTACCAATGAAGAGGACGTAATAGAAGTTGGAAGCTTTAAATTTTAATTTATGAAATCATTAATAACTCTCATAGCACTCTTAGCCATAGCTGGGGGTGCTATGGCTCAAAAAACCGCCCTGCCTCAATTGAAAATCGTCGGTGAGCGCGATGCCAATCCTATGCAGTTACAAGAACTCTCCTTGGATATATGGGTCATGGGACAAACCGCTGTAACCACCATGGAAATGACTTTCTATAACCCCAACGATAGGGCGATGGAAGGTGCCTTTGAGTTTCCCCTCTCCAATGGCCAAGAGGTCTCCCGCTTTGCCTTAGATATCGACGGCAAGCTCCGCGAGGGTGTGGTCGTAGATAAGACCTTGGGACAACAAGCCTTTGAGGAGATTACCCGCCGAAAGATCGATCCCGGTTTGCTCGAAAAGACCCAGGGAAACAACTTCCGTGCCCGTGTGTATCCTATGCCGCGTAGAAAAACACGTAAAATCCTCATCGCCTTCGAGCAGGAACTCTCCCAAAAGAACGGACAGGATTTTTACTTCCTACCCATCGCCTCCGGGGTGAAGCTCAAGCACTTTAGCCTGCGCACCGAAGTGGTCGCTCGCCAAGTCAAAGCGGATATAGAAAATACACTACAGCTCTATTTCGAACAAAGCCGCAACAGCTATATCAGTGAGGTAAAGAAAGACAACTATACCTTAGACCAAAATATCGGGCTGACCTTCCCTAAGATAGACAAACCTCAGCTGCTGACCGCTACCCAAGGAACCGATAGCTATCTCTATGGGAATATAGCCTTAGAAAAACAACAGCTGAAGGAAAGAGAAATGCCTAAGCACTTGGGTATCCTCTGGGATGGCTCTTCTTCTAGCCAAAAAAGAGACTTTGCCAAGGAGTATGCCCTCTTGGATGCGTATTTCAAGCAGGTGAAGAATGTAGAGGTAAGCCTTAGCTCCTTTCATATCTACGCCTCTCCTGTGGCTACCTTCAAGGTAAAAGACGGTAATTGGCAGGAGCTACGCACATACTTGCAAAAGCAAGTCTATGATGGGGCTACCGACCCTCAGGCGATGCGCTTCCCTCAAGGAGCTGACCAGTACTTACTCTTCTCTGATGGTGTGTTCAACTTCAGGGAACAGTCCTTTGAACTGAACAAACTCATAGGTGAGCTTCGTGCCCCTGTTCATGTTGTCAGCTCTCAGCTAGTGACCAATTGGGACAAACTCCTATACTTGGCTGGAGCTACAGGTGGAGGGTTTTGCAACCTTACCACCCAAACGCTCCCTGAAGCACTCAAGGCCTTGCGCTACCAATCCTTCCAACTCTTAGGTTATAAGGTAAAGAGTGGAAAGGTAACTGACTTATATCCTGAGAAAGGGACTTTGGTAGGGGAAAACTTTACCTTTTCAGGACATTTGGAGAGTGATGAAGCGACTGTAGTGGTGTCTTTAGGCTATGCTGGTAAGGTTATCGTGGAAAAAGAGCTTACTTTTACTAAAAACACAGCTGCTAGCAGTAAGGAATTCGCCCTCTTGCGCCGCATATGGGCAGAAAAAAAGATTGCTCAGCTCCGAAAAGAAGGAGCTGAAAGCAAGGCTATTGATGCCATAGGTCGCCAATATGGGATCGTCACCGAAGGCAATTCTCTCATCGTACTGGAGAACGCTGGGGATTACCTCCAATACCAGATTACCCCTCCCAAGGAACTCCAAAAGGAATATAAAAGACTTGCCGCCGAGATGGCAAATAGAAAAAGAAAGCCGAAAGAGGTGTTAAAACTTATCATCGCCCAATCCAAAAAACAAACATCGTGGTGGCAGACCTCCTATCCTACCAAGGAACAACAAAAGAAAAATAGAGATGTTCAGACCCCGCCCCCACCTGCGGATGTCCCCATAGAAACAGCCCAGTATGACGATAATACACCCATCAGTGAAGATGATATCTCCTCCGAGGTATCCCTCAGTGAGGTAGATGAGGACGAGGAGGAAGAAGCATTCAATACGGCCGGATATGAAATCTTACCCATTGATGAGGATAATGTAAAGCCTACTGGCTATAGGCCACCTAAGGCTTCTATAGTACTCAATGCTTACAACCCTGATACACCTTACCTTAAGGTCATGGAATATGCCGAGCCTGACAAAGCGATAGAGACTTATTACCAACTCAAAAAGGAATACGGACAAACGCCTTCTTTCTATGTGGATGTAGCAGATTACTTCTTCAAAAAAGGAGATACACAGCAGGCTATTTTGGTAGTGTCCAACTTGGCCGAACTGAGTTTAGAGAATGCACAGCTACTCCGTATACTGGGCTACAAGCTCAGCAGTTACAAGGCTTACAAGGATGCTATAGCAATATTCCGTAAGGTGTTGGCTATCCGTAAGGAAGAACCGCAATCCTATCATGATTTGGGATGGGCCTTAGCTGAAGATAAGCAGTACCAAGAAGCGGTAGAAATACTTTATAAAATCGTGCTGGACGTGCGGGATACACGCCTTGGAGACCTGCAATTGATAACCATGAACGATATCAATAGCCTTATCGCACGCCATAAGGAGATCAAAACTGACTTTATAGACAAGCATTTGCGCAAAGAAGAACCGGTGGATATACGAGTGGTACTCTCTTGGGATACCGATAATTGTGATATGGACTTATGGGTAACCGACCCTACCAATGAAACGTGCTTTTTCCAAAATAGGCTTACTTATCTTGGTGGAAAAATCTCCAAAGATGTCACCCTAGGCTATGGCCCAGAGGAGTTTATGCTCAAAAAAGCCCCCAAGGGTACTTACAAGATAGCGGTAAATTACTATGGCTCACATTCGCAAAAACAGCTTATGCCTGTAACCCTACGTATTACTTTCTTTACCCATTTCGGTACCGATAAGGAAGAAAAACAAGAAACTACCGTAAGAGTAACGAATGAGAAGGACGTAATAGAAGTGGGAAGTTTTGAATTTAAGTAAAAAGAGAGAAAAGTGAAGAGTGAAAAACGTTTTTCACTCTTCACTTTCTTCACTTTTTATCTTTATAGACATTTTTTCTATGTCCTATATTGATAACTATAATAACTAATGTATCATCAAGAATATCATATACAATTCTATAATTTCCTACCCGTATCCTATAGGAGGTATTGCCCTTTAGTTTCTTACAACCTTGAGGTCGTGGATCGTTTTCCAATTCAGCCATAGCAATTGTAATAGCAGAAAAATAAGGCTCAGGTAGTGTATTAAGAAATTTTTCAGCTTTCTTACCTACAAATACAGTGTATTTCTTACTTGATTCCATTTTTTTCCCTATATTCTTTTACTCTTTTAAGAACAACAGATAGGGGTTCTGCTGTGAAAGGTTCCTCTTTACCCTCTTGGTATAACTGCCAGTCCTCTTCATCTTCTTGTTCTTCATAGGTTCTTACTCTTTCCAGCAGTGCCTCATATTCATCTTTTCTAACGAGCAAAAGATGATTCCCTTTTTCATCAAAAAGAGCTTTGGGAGTTTGTAATACAGTACTCATAATTTTCGTTTTTAAACCTTTATATATGATTTTAGCCACAAAAAATATGCCAATTATGCTGGTGCTTTTTCTCTTATTTTACTCTTCATTTTCTTTTACTTCCTCGCTCTTTGTTTCCTCCGCTTCATTTGCTTTCGTCAAATAAGTAGGCAGATTAAGCCCCGCCATATTAAAGAGGTCGTTGAGTGGGGGGACGGTCTTCATCATACCAGAGACAAAGTTCGCTGTAGAGGTATTACCATTTTCGCCTTGACCTGAATCCCATACGGTAATCTTATCAATCTTGATGTTCTTAACCGCTTCCACTTGTGTTTTCACCAGTTCAGGAAGTTTTTCTATAAGGAGCAATTGGAACGCTTTGGTAGGATCGCCTCCTGCGGCGCTGACCACATCTTTGTACCCTTGTGCTTGCTTGGTAAGGATTTCAAAGAGACCCTTAGCTTCGGCTTCCATTTTCGCATAGATGGCGTCGGCCTCCCCTTTGGCATTCTCACGCAAGCGGTCTGCTTCGGCTTGGGCTTCTATGATGACACGTTGTTTGGCTATTTCTGCAGGGACAATGATATTGGCCTGTTGGGTAGCACGCTCCCTTTCAGCACGAGCCGATTCGGCTTTTTCCTCAGCAGAGTAGGCTTCTTCCAAGGCTTTGGCTTGTTGTACCTTCTCAGCTGAAATAGCAATACGCAAGGATTCGGCTTCTTTTTCCCTACGAAGGGCATCAGAGTTGGCAATCTCTATCTTAGCCTCATTCTCTCCCTTGATAGCAGAGGCATTGGCTTCGGAGATCTTGATACGGCTATCACGGTCAGCTTCGGCTTTCCCGATAGACTCGTCCTTCTTAGCCTCGGCAATACCCACGGTCTCGTCCTTTTTAGCTTGGGCGATACTGATTTCTTTATTCTTTTGAGTAATCGCAATTTTCACATCACGATCGCGCTGTGTTTCAGCGATTTGTGTATCACGTTCTCTATCGGCGAGGGCTTTACCAGTCTCCCCTATCTTTTCTTGTTCGGCTACACTGATCTTGGCTTCGTTGATAGCCTTAGCTGCGGCCTCCTTACCAAGGGCTTCTATATAGCCTGATTCGTCCTTAATATCCGTTACATTGACGTTGATGAGTTTCAGACCGATTTTCTTGAGTTCACTATCCACATTCTTGGAGATATTATCAAGGAACTTATCTCGGTCGGAGTTAATCTCCTCGATAGTCATGGTCGCAATCACCAAACGAAGTTGACCGAAAAGAATATCCTTGGCAAGCTCTTGGATTTGCTCTGGAGAGAGCCCCAAGAGGCGCTCGGCGGCCGCGTTCATATTCTCTGGTTCAGTGGAGATGGCTATGGTAAAGCGACAAGGCACATCCACTCGGATATTCTGGCGGCTCAGTGCATTGTAGAGGTTGGCCTCAATGGAAAGCGGACGCAAATCCAAGTAAGCAAAGTCCTGAATCACAGGCCACACGAAGGCACCGCCCCCATGGATACAGCGTGCGGAAGAACCTCCTGTACGCCCATAAATAACTAATATCTTGTCCGAAGGACAACGCTTGTAACGCGCCGTAAGCGACATGATAGTTACAAACAATACGACTGCAAATACAGCAATCAAACTAATGGGTGATGAAAAATCCATTCTATTAATTATTAATTGTTAATTCTTAATTGTTAACTCAAATACCAGCCACTGACCTCTGACCACTAACCACTGACGCCTGACCACTAACTACTGACGCCTGACCACTAACTACTGACGCCTGACCACTGACATCTGACCACTGACTACTGTGCCCTCTTGACAAAGAGTACTTGGTCTTGTACTTTTACGATTCTTACTATAGTGTTGGAGGGGATTTTTTCCTCTTCGGTCATAGCATCCAGCTCACGAAGAGAACCTCTTACACTTAGGGTTACTTTCCCTGTCCCTGATAAGTACTGAGGAATAGGAATGTATACCTGTGCCGTTTTGCCCAGTGTTTCCTCTATCTTGAAGGAGTTATCCTCGGCCAACTTCATTAGGGCTTGTACTGTAATGAAAAAGATATATACAAACAGACACCCTACAAGAACTGCAAAGATAATCAGGGTGATCTTATTGGCTATCAGCTCATAAAAAGAAATGCCTGTCCAGCTGAATCCCAATAGGAAATTCACTAGGTTGCGCAAGGAAAAGAGCTGGAAAGGTGCATCCTCACCCGAAAAATCTCCATCAAAATCAGCCGCTAACCCATCGGAAGCATTCGCCCCTACAAAGGTCATCACTGTTTGAATAACAAAAATAATAGATACAGGAATCGCTATAAACCAAAATCCTTGTAAGTAAGTATCCATTGAACTAAAAAATTCCATAATACAACTATTAAATCGGCAACAAATGTACAAAAAACTTTCGTTTTACTAAATTTATTTAGCTTTTTTTTAATTCTGATAAAGAAAAAAGAATTTCACTTTTTCGTAGGATTTTACTTATTTTTTTTCTACCTTTGCTCTCTTAATAGGCTGCTTATGAACGAACATCTCTACCAATTCAAATACAAAACTCTCAAACTGAGCGAACTCAATGAGCAGGATAAAACACTCGTTTTCAGCGCTATGAAAAGTAGAGAGCAAGCCTATGCCCCTTATTCGTCCTTTTGGGTAGGGGCGGCGCTGCTGCTAAGCAATGGAGTGGTTATCACTGGAAACAATCAGGAGAATGCTGCCTATCCCTCTGGCTTATGTGCCGAACGCACTGCGCTTTTCTATGCCAAGGCCAACTATCCACAGGAGAAAATCCTCAAGATAGCCATCTGTGGAGATGATGCCAAGACGCCCCAAGGGGAAATCACCACTCCTTGTGGTAACTGTAGGCAGGCGCTCTTGGAATACGAGTGTACCCAAGGCAGCCCCATTGTGGTACTTTGCGCCAGCACCCAAGGAAACATCTTGGAAATAGGCTCCATAAAAGACTTATTGCCTTTTTGTTTTGAACTTTTGTATAAGGAGACTGATTAATAATTTCAAATAATTTTATGATTGACTATATTCCTTTTAAAGAAACAGGGTATTTTTCTGAGTTTATCACCGATTATCTCGCTCAGAAGGCAGAATTGCGCTGTCTATACCATCGTTTTCCCTTGGCTACCAATTTTCCAGCCCAGATAAAGGAAAAACAAGCCCACTACTCGGCTGAAAATAGGAATACCCTAGCCGAAGCATTAGAAAAACAATACAAAAACCTATCTATTTCTAAGAAAACCTATCATAATATAGAGGCTATACGTCAGGAAAACACCTTTACAGTTACCACAGGCCACCAGTTGAGCCTCTTTACAGGCCCTCTATATTTCATCTACAAAATTGTTACCACTATTGTAAGCTGTGAGCAGCTCAAAAAGTTGTACCCACAATACAACTTTGTCCCTATCTACTGGATGGCAACAGAAGATCATGATTTTGAAGAGATTAACCACTTTAGTTTTCGTGGGCAAAAGCTCTCTTGGCACTCAGAACAGGGGGGTATGGTAGGCGATTTCTCCACCGATGGGCTGGAGCGCATCACTAAGATTCTCAGAGTGCTCCTAGGTAAAAGCCACCAAGGGCAATACTTGGTCTCCCTCTTTGAAAGAGCCTATGAGCAACACCCTACCCTATCGAGCGCTACCCGATACTTGGTCAATGAACTCTTTACCTCCTATGGCTTGGTAATTATTGATGCCAATGATAAGTGCCTCAAGGAATTATTCGTTCCTCACTTCAGGCAAGAGCTTTTACAGAACGATGCCCACAAGGAAGTGGAAAAGACCCTTGCTTATATCAAGAGTGTCAATAAGAATTACCCTGAACAGGTACACCCTCGTGAGATTAATATCTTCTATGTTAAGGACGGTATACGGGAGCGCATCGTAAGGGATTCCGAGGGCTATGCAGTGCTTAATACCTCTATCCGATTCACAGAGGAGGAAATCCTACGACACTTAGAGTGTTTCCCCGAATACTTCTCGCCCAATGTGATCCTACGACCCCTCTACCAAGAAGTGATTCTGCCTAACTTGGCCTATGTAGGGGGCGGAGGGGAAATCGCTTACTGGCTAGAACTCAAGGATATGTTTGCCCTTCACAAGGCACCTTTCCCTATGCTCATGCTGCGCAACTCGGTGCTGCTCATCAGTGAGACCCAAGAGAAGAAACTGCACAAGCTGGGACTTACTCATCATGATATTTTCTTAAAAAACAATATCTTAGAGAACAAAATTACTCAAAGACTCTCCGAATACCCTATTGATTTCACTCCACAGCGACAGAGCCTTGAGGAGCATTTTGCCCATCTGTACCAGATAGCTGCCCATACCGACAAATCCTTCCTTGGCGCCGTCAAAGCCCAAGAAGCCAAGCAACTCAAAGGATTGGCCAACTTAGAAAAGCGCTTGCTCAAAGCGCAGAAAAAGAAATACCGAGAGACTCTTGATAGAGTGATTGACCTACGGGTAAGTCTTTTCCCAAAAGAATCCTTACAGGAGCGTGTGGACAACTTCAGTGAGTATATGATTGAGAGTCAAGGAAGGTTCATAGATACCTTAGTTACACACCTCAGTCCTTTTGACTTCCGCTTTGTTGTCCTCTCCTATGAAAGTGGAGCAAGCAAAGAGGATTGTATAGAATATTTTATATAGAAGAAAACACTAAATTACTAAAAATATGAAAGTTACTTATTTAGGACACGCCTGTGTCAATATTGAGATAGAAGGAGCACACTTTCTTGTGGATCCATTTATCAGTGCCAATCCGCTTGCTCAGCATATCAATATCAATGATATAGAGGCTACTTATATCCTACTAACCCACGCCCATGGCGACCATATCCTTGATGCAGAAGCCATTGCCAAGCGTACAGGCGCCTCTGTGATTACCAACCCTGAAATACTTGCCCACTATCGTGCTTTGGGAATTGACGGACATGATATGAATATAGGAGGTTCCCATCGTTTCTTGGACGGAAAGGTGAAGATCAAGATGATCAAGGCCGTACACTCCTCTTCCTTCCCCGATGGTAGTTATGGAGGCAATCCAGCTGGCTTTTTGATCAATTACAATGATAAAACTATCTATGTCTCTGGTGATACTGCCCTTACTATGGATATGAAGATTATCCCTCATCAGTACAAAGTGGATTTGGGCATCTTCCCTATAGGCAATAACTATACAATGGGCGTCAGAGATGCTCTTACTGCTGCCAAATTTGTAGAAACCGATAATGTATTAGGTGTTCACTATGATACCTTTGAGGTGATAAAAATTGACAAAGAAGCCTCCAAACGCAAATTCAGTGATGCTCATAAGCGATTGCATCTGTTAGAGATTGGTGCTACTTTGAATATAGATGACTTGATAAAGTAGTGATTATTTATAAAAACCCCATTTATCTATATAGGACCATACCTGAGCAGGGAGCATAGGTCTTACATCTTTGCCTTGTGCTATATCCTCTCGTATAGCGGTAGCCGATAGCTCTATAATTGGGGTTTTTATATATACTATATGTTCATGCCCCTGTAAAACCTCTGGCACACTCCCTTCGCTCAAGCGAGGATATACATAGATGAGGTAACGGCTGAGTATCACCTCATAGTTCTTCCATTTGTAAAAGGATTTTAGGTTGTCCTCCCCCATAATGAGCGAAAAACTATGTTGTGGATACTTCTCTTCCAAATGAATAAGTGTATCAATCGTATAATTGGGCTGTGGCAAATGAAATTCTATATCACAAGGCTTGAGCTTATCATACTCCTTAAGCGAAAGTGCCACCATCTCCAAGCGTGAAGCATTATCCAGCAAGGATTTTTTGTCCTTAAAAGGATTCTGAGGGGTAACCACCAGCCATATTTCATCTAAATTGCTATGCTCGGCCAAATAATTGGCCAAGATCAGGTGACCTATATGAATAGGATTGAAGGAACCAAAATAAAGACCTATATTCTTGGGTTGCATATATACCTTTTTATCAATGATTTAAGAAAGTACGAATCAGTTGTGCTACTTCCTCTACGCACACTTGCAAATTGTCATTGACAACAATCTTATCAAAATAAGCGGCTTGCTCTATCTCATAAGCAGCCTTATCTATACGCATGGCAATCTTCTCTGGCGTATCGGTTTTTCTATGTTCTAAACGCTTTTTAAGCTCTTCCAAGGAGGGCGGCTGTAGGAAGATAGCAAGCGCCTTGTCTCCAAAGTGTTTCTTGAGGTTAATCCCCCCGAAGACGTCCAAATCAAAGACAATGTTCTTACCCATGGCCGAGAGTCGTTCTATCTCGCTCGCATAAGTGCCATAGTAGTTTCCTGCATATACCTCTTGCCATTCTATAAAGGCTTGTTGCTTTATTTTTTCTTGGAATCTTTCAGCTGTAACGAAATAATACTCCACCCCATCGCGCTCACTGCCTCTGGGGGCACGTGAGGTAGTGGAGATAGAAAAAGCCAAATTCAGGTCTGTTTGCTTGAGTAATTCCCTGATTACACTGGACTTACCTGTACCCGAAGGAGCTGAGAAAATAATTATTTTCATAATAATAACCCTAATAATAGTGACTAATGACAAGTGACAAGTGACTAACAACTAACAACTAACAACTAATCACTAACAACTAACAACTAATCGCTAACAACTAAAATAAAAGGGTTTCCCTAATTACTTAAGGAAACTCCTTCTACTTTATATATAATTAAAATATGGAGAGACTATTATACAAGAGAAACTCTCTTGAATCCTGTGATTTCTACATTATATCCCTTTACATAGTCAGCTACTTTCTTACTTTCATCTTTGATGTAGTATTGGTCAAGTAGTGCTTTTTCTAGGTCAAGGGTAGTATTGTCGTCAATGAAGCGTTGTACTTTTCCAGGAAGGATACGATCCCATATTTTTTCTGGTTTGCCTTCTGCTTTGAGTTCTTCTTTGGCTTCTTCTTCGGCTTGTTTAAGCACTTCTGGAGTAAGCTGAAGGGCAGAGATGTACTTAGGCACATGTTTTTCAGTTTTTCCAAGGCGACGAAGCTCTTCGTTTTCTTTTACGATAGCAGCAATACGTGCTTCTGTTTCGCTAGCTACGAAAGCAGGATCAAAATCCTTGCTTGAGAGTACGATAGCTCCCATGGAAGCCACCTGCATACATACGTTGCGAGCTACCTCATGAGCCTTATCGATAGCAGCAGAAAGCGAAACTAAGGCAGCAATCTTATTACCTGCGTGGATATAGAGATCCACATAGTTACCCTCTAAGGTTTCAAACTGGCCAATCTCGATTTTCTCACCGATTACCCCTGTTTGTTCTGTTAGTTTATCAGCTACAGTAAGACCTTGGAAAGGAGCTGCAAGGAAAGATTCCTTGTCATTATAGTTAAGCGCCAATTCAGCCAATTCATTGGCCAAGGCTACGAAAGATTCATTTTTGGCTACGAAGTCAGTTTCGCAGTTAAGAGAGATGATAGCACCTTTGGTATGTGCTGCATTTACTTTAGCGATAGCAGCTCCTTCAGAAGAATCTCTGTCGGCACGTTTTTCAGCTACTTTTTGTCCTTTTTTACGAAGTATTTCGATGGCTTTATCAAAATCCCCTTCAGCTTCTACTAAGGCATTTTTGCAGTCCATCATACCAGCACCTGTAGCTTGTCTAAGTTTGTTTACCTCAGCGGCAGTAATTTTTGACATATTCTCGTATATTTTTTTAAAAAAGTGATTATTTAAAGCTATAAATAATCACTTTATGAATTAATAATTTTAGTTTTCAGTATTTTTTTCCTCTGCTTTTTCTACTTTTTTGTCTTCGAGACCTTCTTTGATAGCTTCCACTACATAAGTAAGGATTCTCTCTATAGAGCGAGACGCATCGTCATTGGCAGGGATTACGTAATCTACCTCACGAGGGTCAGAGTTAGTATCCACCATAGCGAAGATAGGAATGTTTAATTTTTGAGCTTCTTTGACAGCGATGTGTTCTCTGAGAGTATCTACTACAAAAAGTGCAGCAGGTAGGCGTGTCATATCCGCAATAGAGCCTAAGTTCTTTTCGAGTTTTTCTCTAAGACGGGTGATGTGTAGTTTTTCTTTTTTAGAAAGGGTATCGTAAGTACCATCTTTTTTCATTTTGTCAATAGATGACATTTTCTTCACAGCCTTACGGATGGTAACAAAGTTGGTAAGCATACCACCAGGCCATCTTTCAGTAATGTAAGGCATAGCCACTGAAGTAGCTTTCTCAGCTACGATATCCTTAGCTTGTTTCTTAGTAGCTACGAAGAGGACTTTACGGCCAGAAGCAGCGATTTTCTTAAGCGCTTCGTTGGCTTCTTCTATCTTAGCAGCCGTTTTGTATAGGTTAATCACGTGGATACCGTTTCTTTCCATATAGATATATGGCGCCATATTAGGGTTCCACTTTCTGGTAAGGTGTCCGAAATGCACCCCAGCTTCTAATAGGTCTTTTACTTCTATTGAATTTGCCATTTTTTTAATAGTTTACGTTCCGTATTAAGAGTTAGCAATACATGGTGATTATTTGTCCCATAGTATTTGGATGCTAAACTAACTTCCTCAAGAGGGGAATACGGCAATAAATAAATGATTTTAGATAAAATATTAACGTTTTGAGAATTGGAATCTCTTACGAGCTTTCTTCTGACCGAATTTCTTTCTTTCTACCATACGAGGGTCGCGGGTAAGAAGACCTTCAGGCTTAAGCACTGCGCGGTTTTCCACGTCCAATTCGCATAGCGCGCGAGAGATGGCAAGGCGGATGGCTTCGGCTTGTCCTGTGATACCACCACCATATACATTTACTTTTACATCGTAAGTATCCTCGATGCCAAGCAAAGCAAAAGGTTGTTTTACCTTATACTGAAGGGTAGGGGTATTGAAATAATCAGTCAAATTTCTCTTGTTAACGGTGATCACACCACTTCCCTCTTTCAAGTAGATACGAGCGACAGCGGTTTTTCTACGTCCAATCTTGTGAATTACTTCCATTATTTAAGGTCATTTAGGTTAATAGAAACAGGCTTTTGAGACTCATGGTTATGAGTAGCCCCTGCATATACTTTAAGGTTACGGAAAAGAGCAGCACCTAATTTGTTTTTAGGGAGCATACCTTTTACTGCTTTTTCAATGATTCGTTCAGGGAACTTTGCAAGTACCTGTTTGAAAGATTGAATACGTTGTCCGCCAGGGTATCCAGTATAGCGAAGATACTCCTTAGTGTCGGTTTTTAGTCCGCTAAGTTCTATTTTCTCAGCGTTGATAATAATTACATTATCCCCACAATCGGCATGGGGAGTGTAACTTGGCTTGTACTTACCTCTGAGGAGTTTGGCAACCTTGGAGGCAAGACGTCCTAATTTCTGACCCTCAGCATCTACCACAACCCACTGTTTTTCAGCAGCTTGCTTATTTACTGAGCGTGTTTTGTAACTTAATGTGTCCACACTTAAATTATTTTAATTAAACATTCCTATTGTGTTAGTACCTTGATTTATTGGTATTTCTAACAGCGTGCAAAGGTACAACAATTTATCAAATCTGCAAATTTATTTTTTTTATTTTTTTTTCGAAATAGAATACATGATAATATGTTGCCTCAGCAGTATTAATAAACCAAATTCCTCCTTTGATTATTAAGATATTGACAAGAGGCTATTTTACCATAAGTATAATAGTTTTTCTAGAATTATTTGATAGAACAAATATATAGGGCCTTATAAGCAGGAGTATAAGTATCAAAGCTCAATATTTTTTCATATGATGTTGCTTATACACTGAAACAACAAGGGAAAAGATATGCCTATAGCCTCAAAGAAGAGAGAGAATAAGAAGGTACAATTATGATATTACCTTCTTTAAGTAAGGTATAGTAGACATATTGTTGAGTACTACACTACTTGAAAACAACAACTTGTATATAAAAACACAATAGGGGTATAAGTGTAAACAATAGGGTTATTTATTTGATGAACAAATAAGTACCTTTGCACAGAATTTCACAAACAAATAAGATATGTCTATCAATTCAATAGCCCCTTTATATAAAAGAATGTCTATTCTTAGCTTTCTATTATTATGGTCTTACTCTATGTTTGCACAACTGCAACCTATTGAAATAAAAATTATTGATGCAGAAAATGGGAATAGTATAGAATTTGCCACTATACAATGGAAAAATTTAAATGCTCCAGCATATACAAATGGTACGACTACAGATAATAAGGGTATTGCAAGACTAAGTGCACCAAGCAATCAAAAACTTATGCTTATGGTAAGTTTTGTAGGATACCAAACAATTATTGATACAATTATTACAAATCAGAAGCATTATACCTTAAAACTATTCCCTGAACCAATAGATTTGGCAGATGTAGTTATAGTTAGAAAAACAAGAGCACAAGTTCTTAGAGAGTCACCAGAGGCTGTTTCTGTGATAGATGCAAAAGAGCTTCAAGGCAGATCTATTTCGTTAGAAACCGTTTTAAATAAAACAATAGGTTTAAAAGTTGGACAGACTGGCGGTTTAGGAAGCAGTTCGAGAATTATTGTTCATGGATTGGAAGGCAACCGTATTCAAATTCTATGGGACGGAATACCTATGAGTAATTCTGACGGAGCTTTTTCTCTTGATGAAATTCCGATAGACATTATAGAAAGAATAGAAGTTTATAAGAGTATCATTCCCGCTCGTTTTGGATGTGATGGATTGGGAGGTGCCATTAATATCGTTACAAAAGAGTTTAGTACAGACTATTTAGATGCCTCGTATGAGTTTGGTTCTTACCAAACACACAAAGGAAGTGTCTTCTCTCGTAAAAATTTTCCAAAGAGTGGCATTTTAATCGGAATGGGAGGTTATTATACTACCGCAAAAAATGATTATTCTTTCAGAGTTCCTGAAAGAGAAAATCTATTGGTAAAACGCGACCATGACCGTTTCCAATCATATATGCTTAAGGGGAAAATTGCTTTTACGAAACTTTGGTTTGATGAGATTAGTACTGAGTTTGGCTACTACAATCGTTTCAATGAAATCCAAGGTATCTTAAAAAACATACAACATGCCGAAAACCAATCAGGTATGTTTATGTTAGAAAACAAACTGATAAAAAGTGGAATATTAAACGATCGCCTTAACCTCGAATCTCATCTTTCTCTCTCACATATGACAAATAATTTTGTAGATATAGCACAAGTTAATTACGATTTCGAAGGAAATATATATCCAAGCCCGAACGGAATGGGAGAAACGGGAGAGGTTCCTCATAATTCAAATGACAAAAGCTTGGAAATCAATGAACGTATCAATTTCGATTATAAATTATCAGCCAATCAAAGTTTGAACCTGAACACACTTATCAACTATGCCCAAAGACAACCAAATGATGAGATTGCGAGTCAACATGCTGGTTTTGTCATCGGAGGATTTCCTAGCAAAAAGACCAGTGTTATCTCTGGATTAACTTGGGATACGAAACTTTTTGACAGAAAACTGACAAATATGTTCTCAGCAAAGTATTTCCATCTCCATTCCGAAATAGAGGATCTGACTTCATACGAGATGATAGAAGCCCCAAAGAAAAAGAACAATACAACCTCGCAAATTGGCTGGATAGAAGCAATGAAGTACGAAGCGTTCAGAGGCTTTCACCTGAAGGCATCTTACCAACGGGCTATACGCCTACCTAATTCGCAAGAGTTATTCGGCGATGGTATCATCACCTTTCCTGCTGCCGGATTGAAACCTGAGAAAAGCCACAATTTCAATCTAGGCTTCCTGATAGATAAAAACGATATACTCGGACTGTCACGATTACAATTTGAAGTAAACGGCTTTTATATGCAAGTAAGCGATATGATAAAACTGATGAAACAACATATGGCAGCCGGATATGTAAATGCAGAAAAGGTACATATCAAAGGGATAGAGACCGAATTGAAACTGGATATAACACCGACGGTCTATGCTTACGGAAACCTGACTTATCAGGATTTGCGAGATGTTTTGAACTATTTACCTGGCACCCAAGCTCCCAATCCAACAAAAGGATTAAGACTACCAAATATTCCCTATCTGTTCGCTAACTTTGGAGCAGAGTATCACAGAGACCAATTATTCAAGAATTGGCATATTAAGGCTTTTTGGGATGGAAAATTCACCGATGAGTTCTTCTACTTTTGGGAACTCACAGAGTTGCAGAAACGACGTATTCCTCGTAGTTTCGTCAATGACATAGGTTTATTATTAACTTACAAAAACAAATATTCTGTAGCTTTGGAATGTCATAATATGATGAATAAAGAAGTTTGGGATCAGTTTCGCCAGCCATTGGCAGGACGGACATTCCATCTTAAATTCAGATATGTTTTCTCAAAAGAGATTTTTTAATTTAATAAATAATGAATACACCTATTTTCAATCGCATAGCCTTTTCTGCTATGCTGGTCGGCTCCATGGGGCTGGCATCTTGTACCAAAAATGACAAACCTACGACTACCCCTCAAGAGGAGCAACAGCATTTCGCCTTTGTACATCATGTGGATAGAAGTGCTTACGTAGGGACATTTAGTGATTTGACTCCTCAAACTACCGACAACAAAAAGTCGTTTGAATTCGGTTTTGGTTGCTATCTCTTTGCTAAGGGAAATACAGTGCTTGTACCCGAAGGAAAATTCGGAGATAAGATACATAAATTTACAAGGGGTACCCATGGAGAACTGATAAAAGCAGGTACTATGACTTTTGAACAGATGGCTCAACCCGGAGAAATCAATTTCGTTGACGAACAACGAGCATATGTAGCTTTGCATGGACGTGGAAAAATTGCATTAATCAATACCACCACATTGCAAAAGGAAGATGAAATTGACCTCTCGGCTTATGCAATTCAAGACAACAACCCTGATCCTGGTTGTAATGTCATTCGTGATGGAAAGATGTATGTTGCCCTCAATCAACTTAATTCTCTCATCACCTCTGTACCTGGAACTGGAGCAGAGGTAGCTATCATTGATCTCAAGACCAAAAAATCAGAAGTTATCAAGGACAATCGCACAAGTATTGTCGGATTGTTTCGCCATTCTGACGCATTCATAGACGAGCGAGGCGACATCTACTTTTACAGTGCAGGCGACAACTTCAACGTTGCTGATAAGGAAGGTTTCCTACGTATCCGCAAGGGAAGTGACAAGTGGGATACCGATTATCTGTTCAACCTATCGAAAACAACCATAAAGGGAATAGAAAAGACCGGACAGTATATGATAAAGTCTTTCTACGCAGGTAATGGTATTGTGTATAGTTGCGTGAAAGTAACAGATACAGAATTTGGAATACTAAAGAAAGATTTCCAGCCCGTAAAAATCGACATTTGGAACAAAACTATTGAAAAACTCGATTTACCAATGACAGATAGTAATGGTTCTTTTGCTATAACTCGTTACAAGGACTTTATCGTCTTCGGAATGACATGTAACAATGGTACAGGTTATTACACCTACAATACTAAAACAGGTGAATGTTCACAATCTCCCATTGTTACTTCCATAGGAATTCCTTCAAGTTTAGTCTCATTTGAGTAAACTTCTATCAAAAAACTTCCTTTATGAAGTTTTAATTCTTTTTTAAAGAGTAATACGGATAAAAATTTGTTACAATTCAACTTTTTATCCGTATTTATTTATAATTTTGCAAGAAGATATTAATAATAATGACTATAGAATTTTGTGCCATCAACAAACCTGAAGATTGGATGGTAATGGTTGCTGAACAATTTGGCACATCAGTAATAAACGATAAATTTGCCATTCCTCCTTCTATTGGTAGTGGTTTTTTCAAACAGTATTATCCTCTATCATGGCTAACGCTAACTTATATCCGTTTCGTGACATATGAACCCATAACTATGATACGTCGCTCAGTAGAAAATTCGAAATGGATTCCTATCATGTTTTATATCAACGAGCATAAACACGAGCAGATAATAGGAACGAGTACAAAAACAGTCGGAATAGATACACTCGATGGCATCTTCATGCCCTCAAGCAACATCCCAACTGAGTGGAGTTTTCCACCGAAAAAACAATATGAAAATATTACACTGACTTTCAATAAGGAATGGATTGAAAAGATTGATACTGCAAATGAAACTTATATCGGACGGCTTCTCCAATCTGACAAGGCTTTTTATTTGTTTGAGACTATTACACCTGCAATGCAGCAAGTCTTGGATAATATTAAGTCTATCATTGAAATAGAAAATCTTTTTTCAACGCTTCACTTGCATGAGAAATCTATAGAATTACTGACTATGTTTCTTGAAAAGCTCGAAAAACGTTCAGAAGTAAAGTCTCTCACCAACCTAAACCTAAATGATGTTGAATCAGTATTCCGTGTTCGTCGTCAGATTCTTCAAAGTCTCAGTAATGTACCGAGTATTTCCAAATTGGCGCATGAAGCCAATATGAGCAGTTCCAAATTACAGAAATGTTTCAAGCAGGTTATCGGAAAAGCCATCGCCGAATATGCCCTATCCGAAAAAATGGAATGGGCAAAACGACTGCTTTCTACTCGCCTCTACTCGGTATCAGAAGTAGGTTATAAAGTCGGATATGCCAATCTCAGCCACTTCACGGAAGCTTTCTGCAAATATCACAAGATAAGACCTAAGCAATATCTTGACTCTTTGTAAGTTTTGTTAAATTACAACAAAATTTAACAAATATCAATTTTAAATTTACTATCAACTAAACTTAGAAAAAAGATATTATATATCGAATAATATAGAGTGATGTCTTTTTGAAAACAAGAAATGGAGTCGTTTAAACTTTTTCTTGTAATAAAATAAGAGTTCCCTTTTTTAGTTCCAGCCGTATGTCTTAGTTTAGATCTTTTTAGATGTTTTAAAAAAGATTTAGGTGTACAAATTACCCAAAAAGATAACTTTTTAATAAGTTTTGCTTCAAGTAAAGATTTATAAACTGTTGATGTACAATATTCTCCATTTTCCATTATATTCACCAAATAGATACCCAAATTTCTATTGAATTTAACTTTATATAGTTCCCTTAAAAAGGATATGTATTTTCTTTCTCCGTATAGGGTTTATATGCCCTAATTCTTATATCTTCTAAGACATACTTAGCTTTACCAGTGGTGGCATCTACCCAAATTCCCTTTATAGAAGCATTAGGTATTTTAGGTAAAAAATAAGAAGTAAATACATAGTAATTATCTACTATAAAAAATGTATGCATTTCGGGGTGTCTATTATTTTTTAATGCAAACTCCCTTTGTATCTTACTTGCTTCCATTGGCTTAATTACTGAATTATTTATAAATAATTCAGCTTCTTTTGTATCATATAGTATAACCTTATGATTTTCCAAAAATTTCTCTTCTTCACTTTTACATCCTAATAAGGAAAATATTGAACTAAATGTTACTATAAATATTATTTTTTTCATAGTTTTTTAAGGTCTCCAATCACTAGCCTCTTCTTTTATTTTGGTTATTTTTACTTTTTCGTTTTTGTGTTGTCTTGGTGTACTTATAAAACTTTCAAACTGGTTTAATAATCCATCTGGTGCTTGGATAATATTTCCTATCCAATTTATCCCTTTATAAAAAGAAAAGGAAATGCTTCTTGGATAGCTATTTTTACAGTAGTCCCAAATTCTCTCAAGTGATTTTAGTTCTTTTCTTTCATGTAAAACTTACCTTTGCTCAAGGAAGCTTCATCAAAGAAACGAATGTCCTCTATCTCAATGCGATATATGATGTTATAAGGTGCCTCAGGCGGGTTATAGGATAGTATAGAAAATACTACTTTCTTGTGTGTCTGTGGATTCTGATAAATATAATAGTTACTCTTTTTGGTATCCTTGAATTGGAAAATAGGATCATAGAAAATACGCCCCCAACTTCTCTGTCAGCTCAGGAAAAGAGATAGGATATGTAGCCCTTTCATAGCTCACTTTTCCTGCTTTAATACTATAGGGACTATGGAGGGATAGGTCTAAGGTGTATGCGCGCTCAGCTGCTCTCTTATAAGATATTAGCTTGGCATTATTATTATATTTTTCCTTATCTAGATCCATATAAGCTACTTTTTCTTGGGTGAATCCTGCAAAGCTGCTTTTCTTTTCTTCAAGAAGAAGATACCTCTTTTCAGGGGATATACTTTGAAAAATAGCATATATCTTTTCCTCTGAAGGCTCTTTTTGGGTTACCTGTTGACAGAAATCAAGTAATATCTCTATCAACTCTTTAGAATTCTGTGCCGTTAGAGGGAAACAGACATAGAAAAATAAAAGTATCCATATTCCTTTTTTCATTTTATACAGCTTTTCTATAAGGTACAAAGATAAAATTTATCCTTTTATTTATAACCAAACCACTCATGATTAACAGATAAATAACAAAAATAGCCAATATATAGACCCCCCCTAAGACTGCTTGTAATTCTAAAAAAAATTGTACTTTTGTACTTTCAAATATTGATACCAATGAACCTATATCCACTTAGCTTTGCCCCTATCTTTAAGGAACGTATTTGGGGCGGAGAGAAACTTGAGAAGGAACTCCATAAGCCTATCCATCAGCCTCTTATAGGGGAGAGCTGGGAGGTCTCCACAGTAAAAGGAGATGTTTCTGTCATTAGCAATGGTGCTCTAAAGGGTACTTCCCTACAGGCTCTCATAGAGCAAGCACCTGAAGCACTCTTAGGCCGTGCAGTATATAAGCGGTTTGGGACAGACTTCCCGCTGCTCATCAAGTTCATAGATGCCGCTCAAGACCTCTCCATACAAGTACACCCCAATGATGCTTTGGCCAAAGCCCGCCATAACTCCTTTGGAAAAACTGAGATGTGGTATATCATGGAGGCAGATACAGATGCTTCTATCATTATAGGCTTCAATAAAAACGTGAGCCGAGAGGAGTACCAAGCCCACTTGGCTGACAAGACCCTTACCCAACTGCTTCATTTTGAAAAGGTAAAACATGGGGATATGTTCTTTATCCCAGCGGGGAAAATCCACGCCATAGGAGCTGGAGTCTTATTGGCTGAAATCCAACAGACTAGCGACATCACTTACCGCGTATATGACTTTGACCGCAAGGACAAAAATGGTAATTACCGAGAACTACATACAGAACTTGCCTTGGACGCCATTGATTTTGAGCAGAAAGATGATTTTCGCAAGTCCTATGCCAAGGCGGAAAACACCGTTAATCCTGCTGTGGTATCACCTTATTTTACTACAGATTATTTGAAAATCAACCAAGAGATGCCCCTGACTCTTTCAGGAGAATCTTTCCATATCTATATGGGGGTTGCCGGTAAGGGCAGTCTACAATATGGGGATATGGAACTGCCTTTGGAAAAAGGGCTGACTGTATTGGTACCTGCCTGCTGTAAGCAAATCAGCCTTAAGGGAGATATGGAGGTCTTACAAGTATCTTGCTAAAAGAGAGGAACGTGGTTATAGAAAAAATAATCTTAGGGGTAGACCCTGGTACGACCGTTATGGGCTTTGGCATCATAGAGGTAGTGAAGAACCAGATGCGTTTTGTTCAGATGAATGAACTCTTACTGAGCAAGTACGACAATCACTACCTCAAGCTCAAGCACATATTCGAGCGTACCACCGAGCTTATAGACACCTATCACCCAGATGAGTTGGCCATAGAAGCCCCCTTTTTCGGAAAGAATGTACAATCCATGCTTAAACTGGGGCGTGCCCAAGGAGTGGCCATGGCGGCGGGATTGGCTCGCGATCTGCCTATTACCGAATACGAACCCAAGAAAGTGAAGATGGCCATCACTGGCAATGGAAATGCCTCCAAGGAACAGGTAGCCAAGATGTTGCAGCAGTTGCTCAAATTCAAAGAGCTCCCCTCTCACCTTGATGCTACCGATGGGCTAGCCGTAGCTGTCTGCCACTTTTTCAATGGCGGAAAAGCCGAAAAGCAACAAAGTTATTCCTCTTGGGAGGCCTTTGTCAAGCAAAACGAAAACAGAATTTCTTGAGCCATGTATAGCCTCTATATACATATTCCTTTTTGCCGACAGGCCTGCCATTACTGTGATTTCCACTTCTCCACGACCCTAAAGCACAAAGAAGAGATGGTCAAGGCCTTATGCAAAGAACTGGAACTAAGAAAAGCGGAGGCTACCACTCCCCTACAAACTATCTATTTGGGCGGAGGCACCCCTTCTGTATTGACTTTTGCAGAGCTAAGCGAGTTATTTGCTACTATCTACCAGCATTACAAAGTTAATGAAGGGGCTGAAATCACTATAGAGGTCAATCCTGATGATTTTTCTCGCCCCAATAGCGAGCTTTCCTTAGCTCAGTTAAAAGAATTGGGCATTAACCGCCTTAGTGTGGGGGTACAATCCTTCTATGAAGAAGACTTACAGCTGATGAATCGGGCGCATAGTGCTGTGCAAGCCACTGCTTTCTTGGAACAAGCCGTTCCTCTATTTGCCAATACCACTATAGACCTTATCTACGGGATTCCCCATATGACTCAGGAGCGTTGGCGCTCGAATATAGAGCAGGCGCTTTCCTTCGGGATACCTCATCTTTCGGCCTATGCTCTTACGGTAGAGCCTCGTACCGCCTTATACCAGTTTATCCAGAAAGGCAAGATGTCTCCTACCGATGACGGACAAGCCCGCCAGCACTTTTACTTACTCAAGGAACGCTTAGAGCAAGCAGGCTTTGTGCATTACGAACTCTCTAATTTCGGTAAGCAAGGCTATTTTAGCCAAAACAATACCGCCTATTGGGAGCAAAAACCCTATATGGGAATAGGCCCTTCGGCACATAGCTACAATGGGCAAGCACGTATGTGGAACATAGCTCATAACATAAAGTATATACGCCAAATAGCTCAGGGTATTCTCCCCCAAGAGCAGGAAATCCTATCAGAGAAAGACCGCTATAACGAACGTATTATGACTGGGCTTAGGATACGCAAAGGTATCTCCTTGGAGAAGATCCAAGCCGATTTTGGCCAAGAGTATCTGAACTACTTAATCAAAGAAGCCTTTCCCTATATAGAGAAAGGCCTATTGTTAAACAATGAAAATCATCTGATCACCACTGATGCAGGATTATTTCTCAGTGATGGTATTGCCGCTGATTTATTCATGGTATAGGGCTTAGAAAGTGTATTTGAACCCTATACCCAATATCTGTTTGAACTGTACTCGTGGGCTGTATAAGTGTTTGGCACCATTGGGCAATATTTCTTCTTTGAATTTGATATCATCATCATACTTCAGGTGCGTGCCGATACGTGCTTGTAAGTAGTTGTTAATCTTCATATCTATAGACATTTGCCAGTCTATATCTATATTACCGAAGCTCTTGTCATACTGAGTATATAGGGAAGCCTGGTTGGTCATCTTGACATTCTCATAGATATCCATTTCATGCTTGCCCGATACTAAGAAACCTACTTCGGTTACACTGCGTTTAGAGTGTTTTATAAGGTTTCCTGCATTGTCATACTCAGCTACAGGTAGACCAAAAGAACCTTTATCGGCCAATTTCTGATCCATAACAAAGGTAGATTTCAAGGTAAGCGGAGAGACGAAAAGGGCTGTTTTACCATCCTGTGGTGCATACTCCGCACCGATACCTATATACAGATAGCCTGGCGCCATAAAACGAGAGATTGGCTCATCGTCTGCCTCTCTTGGGTCGTCGTAACCATCGCTGAACTGGGTGTTGAAAGTCAGCTTGGCCGAATAATACCAATCCCTAAAGCCTGTACGATAACCATAGGAAGAAGTAAAGGTAACTTGGTCATCCGTTTTTCTAAGGCTTTCTCCTTTTTGGGCGTTGATTCCATAGTTGGCGACCAGTTCGTTATCCCAGAAATAATTTTTTACCAAGTAACGACGGCGAAATTTTACATCGGCTAGGAAGGTAATGGAATTTACCCCCCCTGCATTCCAGTTGGAATACGCCACCTCACTCATGTTAAGCCCCACTGAGTTGAACTTATACCAGCGTTCATTCTGGAGTTTTAACTTCTCAAAGGTATAACTCAGTTCATTTTTACTAAAATCCACCTCTTTTACCTGAATAATAGGAGGCATAATCCTCGGACGCACTTTTCTTACCTGCGCTTGTAATGGCAAAGCAAACGAAAGAATAATGATACTAAGTAGTAACTTCTTCATCTTTTATACTTGTTAATTGTTAATAGTCGTTAGTGGTTAGTGGTCAGTCATTAGTCACTAGTCATTAGTCATTAGTCATTAGTCATTGGTCATTGGTCATTGGTCACTATCTAAGTTTATAGGTTAGTGAGAGTCCTATACAGGGGCTATTATTAAAGTAATTCTGATACATGAATGGTTCTAAGGAAAGATTTTCATCGACATTGAATTGTTTGAGGTGAGCATCTACATTGGCCTCAATGATATTAAGCGCGTAGAAGCCTATGGCAAAGAGCATAGCCATTTCCTTATTTCTTCGGTAGAGATTTTGGGCACGGCGGAGCGCATCGGTGCTTAAGCGTGGCACTCCGTCCTGACGGCCAGGGTAGAACTCGTCGTCGGTACGCCCATCCAGACGACTCTTGTAAGCATCCCGATAGCGGTTTAGCTCCTTGTCGTTCTCTATATACAGATAAGTAGGAATCCCTATGGCCAAATATACAATAGGGATTTTCCAATAACTCTTGTTATAGGCCTGTCCCAGTCCTGGGATAATTGCCGAGTAAAAGGCCGCACGTGCTGGAGAAAGTGGATCGGTATTCCAAGTAGGAGTGACCACCTTATCGGCAACCACCACAGGGGGGGGCTCCTTTACCGATAAGGTATCGGATTGTGCCCAAGCCCTAGAGGCCAAGAGTATGGTTATCAGTATGTAAAAGCTAAGCCTCACCGTGTAGAATTTTTTGTATACGTTCTAATTCCTCTTCTGTTTGGAAAGGAATTTCTATCTTTCCCTTACCCGACTTATCTATTTTCACAGCAAAGTGCTTGCCAAAACGCTGACGTAGTCCTTCGAGGCGTTCTGCTACGAAAGACGGCAGTGGCGCAGGTGCTTCCTTGCTCTTAGGCTCTTGTTTAGGAGGGATTACCGCCACCTTTTGTGGATTCTTGAGCTGTTGCACAGCCTGCTCGGTATCGCGTACGGAGAGGTCTTGGGCAACGATACGGTTATAGAGTTCCAATTGTTGCTCCTTATCCTCAATATTGATCAGCGCGCGTCCGTGCCCCATGGAGATAAAGCCGTCACGAATCCCCGTTTGTATAATAGGATCCAACTTCAAAAGACGTAGATAATTGGTAATGGTAGAGCGTTTCTTACCCACCTTTTCACTCATCTGCTCTTGGGTAAGGCTCAGTTCCTCAATCATACGATTGTAGCTTAGCGCTACCTCGATAGGGTCTAGGTCTTGTCGCTGGATATTTTCCACCAATGCCATCATGAGCGATTCCTCATCATTGGCAATACGTATAAAGGCAGGAATAGAAGTAAGTCCCGCCATTTTGGCTGCTCTCCAGCGGCGTTCCCCAGAGATAAGCTCGTACTTTTGGGTATCTATTTTTCTAACCGTAATGGGCTGAATAACCCCTAATTCCTTGATAGAAGAAGCCAATTCACTAAGGGCTTCCTCGCTAAAGACGGTACGTGGCTGATAAGGGTTTTCGGTAATCTGGTCTAAGGGTAGTTCCAGTACATTACCTATGAGCTTATCTGCATTGGTATCGGAGGCCGATTGTATATCCTCAGCAGGGAGCAAGGCTCCTAAGCCACGCCCCAATCGTTGTCCTTTGTTTAACTTTCCCATGCTATGCCTTCGTATTCTTTTTAATAATTTCTTCTGCTAAGCTGATATAGTTGGCCGCTCCCTTACTAGCTGCATCATAACTGATGATGGTTTCCCCGAAGCTAGGCGCCTCACTAAGGCGGATATTTCGCTGAATAATGGTTTCAAAAACCATCTCACTGAAATGTTTCTGCACCTCTTCCACCACTTGGTTGGAGAGTCTTAGGCGTGCATCGTACATAGTCAAGAGCAGTCCTTCTATATCCAAGGCTGGGTTATGGATTTTCTGTACACTTTTGATGGTATTGAGAAGCTTGCCTAATCCTTCGAGAGCAAAATACTCACATTGGATAGGGATAATCACCGAATCGGCAGCAGTAAGTGCGTTAAGAGTGAGCAGTCCCAGAGAGGGTGCACAATCTATAATGATATAGTCATATCTGTCCTTAATCGGTGCTAGAGCCTCCTTGAGCATATACTCACGGCGGGGCTTATCCACCAATTCTATTTCGATAGCCACCAGGTCTATATGTGCGGCAATTAGGTCTAAGTTAGGCGAGTTGGTAGGGACTATGGTACCTTCGGCCTCCACGGAATGTTCCAAGACCTCGTAGGTTCCACGCTCTACACCCTCTACATCTATTCCCAATCCAGAGGTAGCATTGGCCTGAGGGTCGGCATCTATCAGGAGTACCTTTTTTTCCAAAACCCCTAAAGCAGCCGCTAAATTAATAGAAGAGGTAGTCTTTCCGACCCCTCCTTTTTGGTTGGCTACAGCTATGATTTTGCCCATAATATCTTATTATTTTTTCAGAGGGTAAAAGTACGGCTATTTTTGCGATTGACAAAACAAAGTTATTAACAATATTAGTTAAAAAACATTTGCAGTTACTTAACCATTTATAACTGCAAATGTTTTTATTTCTTAGGCGGTGATCATACCTCCATCTATACGGAGTACCTGTCCTGTAATGTAAGAGCTCATATCGGAGGCCAAGAATACACAAGCGTTGGCAATATCTTGGACGGTTCCGCCACGCTTAAGAGGAATGGTATCACGCCAGCCTTGTACTACCTCTGGAGAGAGCTTGGCGGTCATTTCAGTTTCTATAAAACCTGGGGCAATAGCATTGCAACGGATATTACGAGAACCCAACTCCAAGGCTACTGACTTGGTAAAGCCCAAGATACCCGCCTTGGAAGCAGCATAGTTAGCCTGACCAGCATTGCCCTGTACCCCTACCACGCTACTCATATTGATAATATTACCTGAACGTTGCTTGAGGAATACCTTCTGTACCGCCTTGGTCATATTGAAGATAGACTTGAGGTTTACGGCGATTACTTTGTCAAAATCTGCTTCACTCATACGCATAAGCAGATTGTCCTTGGTAATTCCTGCGTTATTGACCAATATATCAATTCCGCCAAAGTCTGCTAAGACCTTTTCTACCAACTCTTCGCATGCTGCAAAGTCGGCCGCATTGCTCTGATAAAAGGCGATTTTGGCGCCTTTGTTTCTAAGCTCTTGTATCTCAGCTTCGGCCTCTTCGGGAGCAGTTCCATAGAAAGTAAAAGCTACATTAGCCCCTTGTTCTACAAAGGCCT
The DNA here is from genome assembly GCA_963528845.1 of uncultured Capnocytophaga sp. Classification (GTDB taxonomy): domain Bacteria; phylum Bacteroidota; class Bacteroidia; order Flavobacteriales; family Flavobacteriaceae; genus Capnocytophaga. Next base: position 26,984 of record CAURXJ010000013.1, read on the forward strand.
TTACTATTCCTGCTCCTATGCCGCGGCTACCACCTGTAACAATCGCGGTTTTTCCTTTTAGTAAATTCATTTTTTTATATTTTTATTATTTATTAGTCGTTAGTTGATTTTTTTGAGGCTAAAGAAATATTTATCAAAATCCTCTGCATGGTATTTCCCACTTATTTTTGGGTGATTCATTTCTATTTGTACGATACTATCCGAAAGAAACTCATATCGTCCATAATAGGTCGTATCCTTGGTCATTTGGTCATCCAAATATTCTAAGAAGCACAATTCTCCTTTATCAAAGCGCATTTTGGTCGCCACATAGTATGCCCTCTGCTGATTATAATATACTACTTCTTTTATACTATCAAACATTTTCCACCTATCATTTACCCTAAGTGTGGAAGGAATATCTCTTGTGTCTGTACAAAGAAAACCCATAAGCTGACCGTCCTCTGTATAGACGACTTGTCTTTCCACATTGTCCATCACCTCCTTTAGAGATGTTTTTTCTCCTACACGCCTTAGATAGATATCATTTGCAGTCCAAACAGTTCCTTTAGAGGCTCCACCACCATAGCGATCCCACATCACAATCATATCGGACTCATAACCTTCTTTACTAACCTGCTCACTTACATGTACAGGAGGTGCCTCAAAACCAATAAAAGTAAATTCGTGATACCTCCGCTCAGGAAGTCTGAAATACCCCTGTTCATCGGTCTGTACCTCCCCTACCTGACATTGTGCAATAGGATTGCCATAGTAATCCAATACCCGCCCTGTGATAATGGGTCTTGCCATTCGTGAAACCAAGCACGAAGTACATAAGATACCTATGAGAAATAATACATAGTTTTTCATAACCTACCTCCTTGACTTTCGTATCATATAGACAGCTAATAGGGCAAACATCACATTGGGGATAATCACCGCCATAAGGGGAGTAATCCCTGACTTCTCCGCCATGATCCCAAAGACACGCTCAAAGAACACGTAAGAGAAACCGATGAGCACCCCAAAGGCCAGATTGACTCCCATACCGCCTCGCTTCTTGACCGAGGAAACCGCAACTCCTATGACTGTCAATATAAATACGTTGAAAATAGCTGCCCAACGGCGGTAATACACCAGCTCATAGATGCGGATATTAGGCGAACCTTTTTGGCGCTCCTGAGCGATAAACTTGTTTAGCTCAAAGAAATTCTTCGTCTCAGCGGCGTATTCTATCGGAAGCAAGTCGGTAGTTTTGAAGTTGAGCAAGGTATCCTTCTGATAGGCCTGCTCATAGATATCGTCCAACTCTCCTACCTTGCGATGGGTGTAATTATATAGCTCATAGGTCTTTATACTATCCTTCTCTACCCACTTAATGGTCGAAGCCGTAATCTTGTCGGTTAGGGTAAGGCCATTAAACCGCTCTAAGACAAAGTTATCTCCTTCATTCTTATTAGCATCAAAATCACTGACATAGATATATTCGTTGTCATTAATCTGGTTAAAGAGGTTATTCCCTTTAGAATACAAGCCAGGAGAGAGATAAGTCCCATAAAACTCATTGTACACCCCACTGGAGTAAGGTACCACAAACATTCCCATCACCAGCACGAAAGCCGAAAGTATGGTCGCCCCAAAGAAATAAGGACGCAAGAAACGGTTGTAGGAAATCCCCGAACTAAGCATGGCTACAATCTCCGTCTTCTCGGCTAGCTTGGAGGTGAACCATATCACCGAGAGGAAGAGGAAGATTGGATAAAGAATGTTGGCAAAATGCACCACAAAGTTGGCATAATACTTCAAAATCGCCTCAGTGGGGGCATTGTTCTCTGTCATCTTCTGGTTTTTCTCGGCGAAATCCACCAAAATCCCGATGGGAATAAACATCAGGAAGAGGGCAGAATACGTCAGGAAATAACGCTTGAGTATGTATCGGTCAATTATTTTCATTCCTTAGAGTAAAGTTTCGCTGGGATTACAAACGGTTATTCATCTGGCTGACCATTTGGTTTTTCCACTGGGAGAAATCGCCTTGCAAAATATGTTTCCTTGCCTCACGCACCAGCCAAAGGTAGAAGCCCAAGTTGTGAATAGAGGCGATTTGCTTACCTAAGGACTCCTCAGCGGCAAAGAGATGGCGCAGGTAAGCCTTAGTATAGTAAGTATCTACAAAGGTATAACCATTTTCATCGATAGGTGAAAAATCGTTTTCCCACTTTTTATTTTTTATATTAATGGTACCATGAGCGGTAAAGAGCATACCATTGCGTGCATTGCGGGTTGGCATCACGCAGTCAAACATATCCACACCCAAGGCAATATTCTCCAAGATATTGATAGGTGTACCCACTCCCATAAGGTATCGAGGCTTATCCTTGGGAAGAATATCGCAAACCAGCTCGGTAATCTCATACATTTTCTCAGCTGGTTCTCCTACCGAGAGCCCACCTATAGCATTTCCATCAGCCCCTTTGGAGGCGATATATTCAGCAGAGGCACGGCGCAAGTCAGCATATACAGACCCTTGTACAATAGGAAAAAGAGACTGGTTGTAGCCATACTTAGGCGCATTCTCTTGCAAGTAACTGATACAGCGATCCAGCCAACGATGCGTCATGTGCATAGAGCGCTTGGCATAGGGATATTCGCAAGGATAGGGCGTACATTCGTCAAAGGCCATGATAATATCAGCCCCTATGCTACGCTGTATTTCCATAGATTTCTCAGGAGAAAAAAAGTGATACGAGCCGTCAATATGGCTTTTGAATCGCACGCCTTCTTCTTTTATCTTTCGGGTGCTGGAAAAAGAATACACCTGATATCCCCCACTATCGGTAAGGATATTTCTGTCCCAGTGCATAAACTTATGTAAGCCCCCCGCCTGCTCCAGTATAGAAGTGGTCGGGCGCAGGTAGAGGTGATAGGTATTTCCAAGGATAATATCTGCATTGATATCCTCGGATAGTTCTCTCTGTTGTACTCCCTTGACAGAAGCCACTGTACCCACCGGCATAAAGATAGGCGTTTCTATCACCCCATGATCGGTAGTGATACGCCCTGCACGGGCACAAGTGGCGGCATCTGTAGATAGTAATTCAAAATTCATATAAGACTCTTTTTCAGGGTGCAAAGATAGTCAAAATTTAGCTTTTAGAAAAGCTGTGTGATAAAGTAAATTATCAAACCTACCAATCCCCCCACTAAAGTACCATTGACACGAATAAATTGTAAGTCCTTACCTACCTCCAATTCCAATTTCTCACTCAGCTGACGCCCCTCCCACTGCGCTACCGTAGCGGAAATAAGACGACCTACCTCCTGCTTATTCCTTAGAACAAACTGATAGGCGATCTTCTGCAACCAAGCATCTATTTGAGATTGTAAAGCGGTATTGGCTCGTAGCTCCTCGGTAAGGTGCGTGATCCCCTTTTGGAGCAAAGCCGTTAGTTGCTGCTGCCATTGGGGGGTATCCAGTCTTTGCGCAAAGTTATAAAGCTCCTGGGTAATCTCCGCTCGGATAGGGTGAGAGGGTTCCTGTCCCATTTTGAGTATATATTGATAAAGCCCTTCGGCTACCTTTTCAGCTATTGCTTCTCTGATAAAGGCGGGGACAAGCATAGGAAACTGGTCATCAATCTGTCGCTCCAATATCTGGCGATGCGTATCGAGATAAGTGGCTACTTTCTTAAGCGCCTCGGAGAGTAAGCCCTCATGCTTATGTTCTTTCAAGAATTGTACCAAAAGCGTACTGGCTTTGGTATGAAGTGGATAGCTTTCTATAAAAGCTGTCAGCTGGGCATAAGTATTTTCCTTAGAAAGCCAATCCAAAACAAAAGAGGAAGGCTTAATCTTGGTGATATAAGGGCGTATTTGTTGGGATTTTAGAAAGTTTTCCACCACAAAGGCTCCTAAGTTCTCGCCTATATCATTCTTTCTGGCCTCAATAAGGTTGGTATGTGGGATATTCAGCCCCATAGGACGGCGAAAGAGTGCCACCACGGCAAACCAGTCCGCCAGTGCTCCGACCATAGCTGCCTCCGAAAAAGCCTTTAGATAGCCCACCCAACTCCACTGGGGGGCTTTACGCTGGCAAATAACCGCTGTTATATAGAGCACTAACATCAGCAGTAAGAGACCTAAGGCTAGGTTCTTATGCTGCTGGAGCTTTTTCTGCTTGAAATCTACTTCCATTACTCATCATATTTTGTTTCAGGAAAGTCTAAATAGACGGCACTATACGTGTCTTTTTCTTTGGTTATGAGTACTTTATAATCGGTATATCCTTCTTGAAAATCTCTGTGTATAGCAAGGACAATCCCATCGGGGGTTTGTGTTGCTTTTTTCACTTCATCACCAAATCCTTCATTTTCAGCAAGTTCAAAGAAATCTACTTTTTTTCTTGATGAATGGTCATACCCAAAGGCTTCAAGAGCGAAATCATTTTTCTCTAAAGTAACTAGTCCCTTAAAACCATCTATAGTAACCAATACCACAGGATCAAAAGGAGCTTCACAACCAGTAAGCCCATCCTCATCGAAGACTCCTACCCCATAATATTCTGTCCGATAAATCCGAATTGCCTGTGAAGCATCGAAAACTTTTTCAAAAGGTTTCTCTTGGAGCTTATAAACACGCCTTCCGTCGAGAATAAGGGGTTCTCCATTGGGTAATTCGGCCTTTACAAAATGATACTCATTACAATATTCTTGGGTATCATTATACATTAGCTCTGAAATTGCCTTGATTGTAACAAATTTCCGATCCAGATCCATGCGATACTCCAAGAATTTCCCTTTTTTATCATAGGTAGCAATAGTATCCCCCATAAGGATAGCCTCCCCTTTCTCTCTTTTGAAGGCAATATCACTTACTCCATCGGGAATATTAGGGATATAATCATCTTCTGTATTCTCTTGTGTTGCTTCATCTTCTGTTATGATAGGAGGTTCTTCTGTCATTTCAGAGGAAGAAGATTTGAAAAAATTACAGCTTACAAGCAATAATGCCACTAGAATATAAATAATCTTTTTCATTTGATTTGGTATAATTAATTTGTTTTTTCTTTTACTAAAATGGTTTCCCAGCCGTCATAACCCCCGTGTGTATCTAAGGCGATATCTATCAAATCCCAAGTGTCACCATCTATATCAATAGGCGTATTTTCCTTGGAGAGAATAAGACAATAGCCCAAGTCCTCCTGCACCTCCTTGCCCTCCTCTGGCACTACTTTTTCACTACTATACACAGTAAAGCCCAAAGCCGCTGCTTTTTCTATAGCGTTGAGCATATCCTGTTCAGTATCAAAATAAAGCCAATGCTCTATAGGGCGTGGCACCTCCACTTGGTCGTCATTCTCTTGACAAGCATAAAGTGTCTCCCGATTATAGATCGTTTGTTTCTCGTAAATATTAGGATACAAGCCTTTTAGGAAGAAATTCCATTGCTTATCCTCGGAGCACTCCACCTGATAAGTGTACCCAAATTCACTATCCCAAGTGGCGCTTAAGCGCTCTTGCAGTGCCTCAGGCGCCTTAGAATAAAAATACCAAGTAACTTCGCCCCGCGCAGTAAGCACCGCTACCAATATATCCTTATCAGACTGCAAGGGGCGTAGTATTTGGTCCCCTATGGCATAGATAGCAGGACGTTCTTCATCGGAAGAGAAGCCATTTTTGTCAGGATCTTTGAGTACCACTGTGATTTTTACACAATAGGAGAAGCCCTCTATGGGTGCTACTTCATCAAGGGCTAAGTTCAATCGGAACACAGCTGGGTTGTCATCAATCCAGCTTCTGTACACGTTCCATTCTTGGGGAATTTGATTTGTCATGCTTTTTAAGTTAAGAGTGAATAGTGAATAGTGGTTAGTTATTAGTCATTAGTTGTTAGTCGTTAGTCGTTAGTCGTTTGTCATTAGTCACTGGTCATTAGTCGTTAGTCACTGGTCATTAGTCACTGGTCATTAGTCACTGGTCATTAGTCGTTGGTCATTAGTCGTTGGTCATTAGTCATTAGCTCCACCATCTCCCTGAAAAGGTGACTCTCATCAGGAAATAATTGCCCTTAAGAGAGGGTGTTACTCCTGATAGGGTTGGGTTTTGCAGGAAATACTGAAGGCTCAGTTGTATGATATGTCGCTCTAGCTCAAAGGTATTCTGTACGCCTAAGGCAAAGACCATACGTGTTTTCTCGTTCTTATCCAAGTCTTTTCTATCCTTTAGTCCCTCATCCTTGGGCGTGAAACTCACCCCACTGCCTCCTATGGAAACCAAGCCACCAAGGTGATACTGCTCATTCTCCCAAAAAGGATGCGTGTATTCCAAAAGGACAAATACGCCTGAGAGGCTATTCTTCTCGGAGGTAAAATGTTCATAGAGAGGAGCGGAGGAAAACGTTCCTTTCGTATAGTCATAGACGTATTTTTTCTCTCCTGTATCTCGCTGATAGTGCACAGGATATTGGCTTTTTGAAGCTATTAAAAAGCCTGCGGTAAGCCCTAAAAAGCTCCCTTCATGTCCCAGCTGTAGGCTCACCGATACAGGGTTTAGCATAACCCCCGCCTGCTGATTTTCCCCCAAAGGGAACGCTGCCCCTACGCCCAAGCCCATAAAAAGACCATCTTGTGCCACCATAGCCCCTGAGAAGAGTAGGAAAAACAAACTCATACACACCTTTTTCATAACCATTAGATTTTAAGTTCTAAAGCTCCGATCTTGGCCAAGACATACTTACCTATGACGTCAAATTCCAAATTGACCTTGTCCCCTACCCCAAGGGTATGGAAACAAGTATGCTCATAAGTATAAGGAATCACCGCTACGGAGAAAGCTCCTTTCTGTGAACCTACCACCGTAAGGCTCACCCCATTGACAGTAATAGAGCCTTTTTCTATGGTCATATTCCCCAAGGAAGGATCGTAGTGAAAGGTAAAGACACGACTGCCCTCGGCGTCCTCAATAGCATGGCAAATGCCCACCTGATCCACATGCCCTTGTACAATATGCCCATCCAAGCGGTCGCCGAGCTTCATAGCTCGTTCGAGATTGACCTTGTCTCCTACCTGCCAAGAGCCTAAGGCGGTCTTTCGAAGGGTTTCATCTATAGCTACCACCTCGTATATATTGCCCTCAATCCCTACTACAGTAAGGCATACCCCGTTGTGTGCTACACTCTGGTCTATCTTAAGCGCAGCGGCAAGCTCGCTTTCTATAAAAAAGTGGCGGTTCTTCCCTTGAGAAGTTATTTTTGCCACGCTACCAATTTTTTCAACAATTCCTGTAAACATTTTCAATAAAATTACGTATTTTTGCACCTCAAAACGCGTACGCTGAAATACGCTGCAAATTAACAAAAAAATGGCCGAAAAAACAAATATTCGTATAGGAGTTTCCATAGGGGATCTCAATGGAGTAGGTTTGGAAGTGGTAATGAAGACCTTTGCCGATGAACGCATGTTGGACTTCTGTACGCCTGTGCTCTTTGCCTCGAACAAAGTCATTGCTTTTGGAAAAAAACAATTTGGTATTGATTTCACCTACAATGGCATCGTGCACCTGAACTCTATTATTGACCACAAACTCAATGTCATGAATATATGGCGGGAGCTTCCCTCTATCCAGTTGGGCACCCCTACCCCTGAGAGTGGTCAGTGTGCTTTGGACTCTCTCACAGCAGCAGTGGCTGCACTGAAGGATGGCTCGGTAGATGTACTAGTAACCGCCCCTATCAATAAGAAAAATATCCAATCCGAGAGCTTTCACTTCCCTGGACATACCGACTACTTAGCACAAGAGCTAGCAGGTGATAGCCTGATGTTCATGGTATCGGACGAGCTACGTGTGGGGCTACTCACCGACCATGTACCCCTCAAAGATGTCGTAAAGCATATAACTCCAGCCCTAGTAGAGAAAAAAATCCGCCTTATGGAAGCCTCCTTGCGTATGGATTTTGGTATTATTCGCCCTAAAATAGCTGTCTTAGGTATCAATCCCCACTGCGGAGACCAAGGCGTTATAGGCAATGAGGAAGAGAGAATCATACACCCTGTGGTGCAAAAGCTCTACAAAGAAGGTATCTTAGTCTTCGGCACTTACAGTGCTGATAGCTTCTTTGTCTCTGACTACAAGCACTTTGACGGAATCATCGCCCCTTACCACGACCAGGGACTCATTCCTTTCAAGATGATGTCCTTCGGCAAGGGGGTCAACTTCACCGCTGGACTCTCCAAAGTACGCACCTCCCCTGACCATGGTACCGCCTATGCGATCGCTGACAAAGGTATCGCCGACGAAAGCTCCTTTTGCCAAGCCGTCTATACCGCTATAGATATATACAGAAGAAGAGCTGAAAACGAAGAACTTATCGCCAATGCCTTAGACGTCAATAGTTTAGACAAAGGATTTTTGTCTAAAGAGAAGGGAGACTAAGAAGTGAAAAGTAAAAACTCAAAACTAAGAACTCAAAACTAAGAACTCAAAACTAAGAACTATTTTTTATGGACTGGTTTTATAACTTAATGACCAACCACGAGAGTGTGGCCTATACGGTGATCATCTATAGTATTGTCATTGCCGCAGGGGTAGCACTGGGAAAAGTCCGCATCGGGGGGATTTCCTTCGGTATTGCCTGTGTGCTTTTCACAGGTATTGCGGCCTCTCATTTTGGCTTCACTATCAATGGTGAAGTACAACATTTTATAAAGGAATTCGGGCTAATCCTATTTGTCTATACAATAGGACTACAAGTAGGCCCTGGTTTCTTTGCCTCTTTCCAGCGGGAAGGAATTAAGTTCAACGCCTTGGCGGTATTGGCCGTATCACTGTGTATGCTCACGGTCATTGCCATTCACTATCTCACAGGAATTGACATGCCTACTATGGTCGGGATCATGTCAGGGGCTATTACCAACACCCCCGGACTGGGAGCCGCTCAGGCTACACTAAGCGATTTAGGCGCTACTGTATCCGATTCGGTACTCTCCACTGGCTATGCGGTAGCTTATCCCTTTGGGGTATTGGGGATTATTCTTGTGATGCTCGGTATGAAAGCCTTCGCCAAGATTAATATAGAAGCCGAAAAGCGACTACACAGTTTCCGCCATCGTGGAGAGCATTCTACCATTGTACGAGTGGCCTTTGAGCTAGAAAACCCCGCTCTTTTTGGCAAAAAACTCAGTGCCATTCACCAGACTCTAGACTTCAACTTTATCTGCTCTCGTATCTTCAAAAAAGGAGAAGTGATCTTAGCCAATGACCATATCACTCTAGAGAAAGGAGATATTATTCTCTTTGTCGTAGATAAGCAATATGGCGAAAAACTCAGCAACCTCATCGGGGCATCCGTTAAGACCGAAGAGTACTTCCCTGAGGATACTAAGAATAAAAAACTCATCTCTCGTCGTATCAATGTAACCCAAAAAGAGGCTTACACTAAGAAACTATCCGAAATGAATATATACGAACGTTTTGGAGTTACAGTTACTCGTGTGTATAGAGCAGGGATGGAGTTTGTTGCCTCTCCTGATACCAAGTTACAATTTGGTGATACCATTACTGTCGTAGGTAGCGAAGAGCAACTAAAGATTGCTACCAAAGAATTTGGTAACTCCAAGAAACGCCTAAGCACTCCGCATATAGCCGAACTCTTCTTAGGAATCACCTTAGGGGTCTTAGTCGGCAGTATTCCTTTCCATATCCCTGGAGTACCTGTCCCTGTGAAATTAGGGTTGGCAGGCGGGCCGCTGATCGTGGCTATTCTCATCAGCCGTTATGGCGGACGCCTTTCGGTTACTCATTATGTGTCCCAGAGTGCCAACCTGATGATTCGTGAAATAGGGATTGTCCTCTTCTTGGCCAGTGTAGGCTTAGATGCAGGTAAGAGCTTTATCAGTACCCTTACCGAGGGCGATGGCTTCTTCTGGATGGGACTAGGTGCTATTATCACCTTAGTACCGCTCGTGGTTACCGCTTGGATCTCTCGCTGGAGGGGTAAGCTCAACTACTTAGAGACTTGTGGGCTTTTGGCAGGTGCCTCCACCGACCCTCCTGCTTTGGCTTTTGCCAACGACATGACAGGCTCTGATGTACCTGCGCTCACCTACGCCAGTATATATCCACTTACTACCTTTATGCGTATTATGGTCGCCCAGCTGCTCATTGTTTTCTTCACATAAAAAAGACGCAATTTATTGCGCCTCTACCTATAAAAATACTCCCTACTACTTAGAGCAGATAGGGAGTATTTCATTTTTTACCAATCTGTATTTTTCTATTTCCTCGGCAGTGGCTACCTCCGTGCAGGGCAAGGGCAATACCGAAAAGCCTATACTTCGCAATTTGTCAAAGTAATCCATGCCATAGATCCGCACATGGTCATATTGTCCAAAAATACGCGCCCGCTCCTTGGAGTCGGTAATAGAATCATCGGCAAAGGTCTCTGCCCGCTCTATCTCTTGGGGTACTTGGAAGATTCCCCAACCGCCTTTCTTGAGCACTCGGTAGAGCTCTCGCATGGCCTGCGTATCATCGGGGATATGCTCTAAGACATGGTTGCAGAGAACCACATCAAACTGCTCATTCTCAAACGGTAAGGCACAGATATCCGCTTTCACATCAGCCAAGGGCGAATATAGGTCGGAGGTGATATACTCCAAATTGGCCTGCTGCCTAAACCGCTTATAAAAGGCCTGTTCTGGGGCGATATGCAACACCCTGAGTGGTGCAGAAAAAAAATCTGTTTTCCGCTTGAGATACAACCACAACAACCTATGTCGCTCCAGCGAAAGCGTAGAGGGTGAGAGTACCCCTTCGCGCACCTTGCCATAGCCATAGGGCAGAAAAGTGCGGAAGCTACGCCCATCTATCGGATCGGTATAGCGATCACCCTTGTAATAAAACGCCAAGAGTGGCCGCACCCAATAGCTGGCACGAATAAGCCAAGGGCGTGGAATCGTATTGAGTATCGTCTTAATCAGCCGCATTATTTATACAAAAATTCGTCCTCCTCGTGGCTCTGGATACCCAGCGCCTCATAGATATACTTGAAAGTAGAAAGCAACTTAGGCTTGCCATCTACCAGTGCTACATCATGCTCAAAGTGTGCCGAAGGCTTACCATCGCGGGTGAGAATCGTCCAGCCATCACGCAATTGGTTGATGTTCTTAGTCCCCATATTGATCATCGGTTCTATAGCTACCACCATACCCTCAACAAACTTTTTTCCGCGGCCTCGCTTGCCATAGTTAGGCATTTCAGGGTCTTCGTGCATTTTGGTTCCTACGCCATGCCCTACCAGCTCACGTACTACTCCATAGCCATGCTTTTCGCAATAGGTCTGTATGGCATAGCCTACATCCTCTACCCTATTGCCGAGCTTAAACTCACGAATGCCCATATAGAGCGATTCCTTGGTTACCTTTAGCAGTTGTGCCACCTCAGGGCTTACCTCCCCTACAGGGAACGTATAAGCATGGTCACCATAGTAGCCATTCTTCAGTGCCCCACAGTCTATGGAGATAATATCCCCTTCCTTCAAAGGCTTGTTGTTAGGAATCCCATGTACTACCTGAGCATTGGGACTCACGCAGAGTGTATTAGGAAAATCATATAAGCCCAAAAAACCAGGCTTAGCCCCCTGAGAGCGGATATAATCCTCTGCCAATTTGTCTAAGTATAAGGTAGTTACACCAGGTTTTATTTCCTTGGCCAACATGCCTAAGGTGCGAGAGACCACCTGGGCACTCTCGTACATAATCTCTATTTGTTCTCTTGTTTTTATCTTGATCATGGATTGAACTTTACAAACGCGCAAAAGTACGAAATTAATTGTCATTTGTTAATTGTTAATTGTTAATTAACTCATTCTTCGCAAAATCAATTACACCATTTAAGTTTCGCAAGTCGTTTTTAGGCTATTATTATAATTATAAAAAACTAATAATCAATTATTTGTAAAAACCTCCCCCCACCTCCAAAGGATAGTCTGCGAATACTTGGAGCAGAGTATGTGGGTTGCGAGAGCGGAGTATGTGTCTTTAAGGGCGTAGAAATAGCCTAATTTGTTTATCAAATTAGAAAATTTCCCTTCTATAACTTATTGAACCTCTATTACTTACTAACTCCCCCCTTGAGGGGGGGTAGGGGGGATGTTTTGAGAATCAGTAAGTTATAGAGCTTGCGAAACTTAAATAAACAACTAATAATCAACCACTTATAAAACTCAAACAAAGAATTTAAAAGTTCTACAAGACCTAAAAAATTAACTTTTATATAACTAAAAAAACATAGAAATGTACTATTTTTGCACCCCGAAATTATTATTTTAAATTAGTTTAAATAACCAATTTTATGCGTAAATATCTATTATTCTGGGGAGTATTCCTCTGCATTATCCCCTCGTTACTCGCCCAAGAGGCGATCTCAGTACGCGGACGTGTTACCGACACACAAGGCCAGCCCCTCTTAGGGGTAAGTGTCATCTTAGAAGGCACCACCAAAGGAGCGTCTACCAACGAAAAAGGCTTCTATGAAGTCCATCATGTCCCTGTAGGAAAGCAGACCTTTGTCTTTAGCTACTTAGGCTACCAAACGGTAAAGCAAGACTTTGACGTAACGCCTAACCCATCGGGTACCCATACCCACTTGAATATTACCCTTCAGGAAGAAGCCCAACAGCTCCAAGAAGTGGAAATCATAGGACGCCGAGAAAGTTCCTACAAGAACACCACTTCTTTCTCTGGTACCAAGACGGCCACCGCGATCCGCGACATTCCCCAAACCATCAACTATGTCACCAAAGAGGTGATCCTTGACCAAGGTGCCTCCACAGTGAATGATGTGGTGAAGAACGTCAGCGGGGTTAGCCAATACACCACCTATAACGACTTTAGTATCCGTGGTTTCCGTACTACAGGGAACCGTAATTCAGGTAACTTGCTCAATGGAATGCGTGCCCAAACCAGCCTTTGGTCGGCCTCTTCCTTAGCCAATATAGAGCGTGTGGAAGTCATCAAAGGCCCTGCCGCTGCCCTCTTTGGCAATGCTGCCCCTGGAGGTATCATCAACCGAGTGACCAAGAAACCGCTCTTGGAGCGCCAACATTCCGTTTCTGTAAATACTGGTAGCTGGGGGACACTCAAGACCTATGGTGACTTCACTGGCCCCTTGAACGAAAGCAAAAGCCTGCTCTACCGCCTGAACCTCGGTTATGAAACCACCGATGGGTATCGCGACCTACAAGGGCGTAACACCCTCACCATTGCCCCCTCTTTCTCCTTTATTCCCAATGAGAAAACCCGCTTCAATGTAGATATAACTTACTATCGCTTAGACGGTAAGGTAGACCGCGGACAAACTATCTTTGGCGATGCCGACCTCTACTCAGTACCTATCACCCGCTCGCTCAGTGCAACCAATGATTTCCTAAGAGAAACCCAAGTGAATGTCACCTTAGGGCTTACTCACAAGATCACTGAAGACCTTTCCTTCAATAGTACCTACCTGAACTCCTCCTATAGCGAAGACCTCAGAGAGCATAACCAAGCCAATAGCTACTATATGCAACAAGGGAACAAAGCCAACACAGGTGACCAAAGCAAAATTCTGATGCAGGCACTGCTAAGACAACGTACTTTCCGCAACAATAGCTTTAATAACTACTTCAACTACAACTTTACCACAGGCCCCGTAAAACACACTCTTTTGGTAGGTTATGACTACTTCCAAGTAGAACAACTTCCTGGGGCTTCACAGCTGACCGCTGGCGGTTATTTGCTTAAAAATGGAAAGACTACCACCACCTTTGATCCTGCCAAACTCAATACCTATGTAGTGGATGCCAACAACAAACCGCTGACCAATGTGGCTGTATTTGACCTAAACAATCCCACCGCTGGTAACGCCATGAAAGAGACCAACAAATATATCTTTACCGCTGGTAATACCAAACCCACCCTACAGACCTCTCATGGGATTTATCTACAAGAACAATTGGAATTCAGTATCGTAAAAGTGCTCCTAGGCCTTCGTAAAGAGTTCTTCCAAGACTTCCTCAACTATAAACAAAACAATGAGGAAACCATAAAACAGCAAGCCCTTATACCTCGTGTAGGCCTGGTCATTACCGCTACGGATAACATCAACTTCTACTCCACTTGGATGAAAGGCTTCGAGCCACAGAGTGCTGATAACCAATCCGATCCTGACCGCTATGGAGGCCCCTTCGACCCTGTCTATAGCGAGCTCTTTGAAACTGGGCTTAAGACGGATTGGTTCAACAGGCGCCTGAGTGCTACCGCCTCCGTCTTCAAGATTATCCAGCAGAACACCCTTTACCCTGCTTCCCCTGCGGTGCCTGGTAAGCCTGACTACAAAATGCAAATTGGTGAGGAGGAGTCCAACGGATTCGAGTTTGACCTAGCAGGAGAAATCGCCCCTAACTGGAGTATCTTGGCCAGCTACGCTTATATAGATGCCCGTATCACCAAGACCGCCAGCAATAGCGAAAAGGACTTTGATATGCAGCGCCCCTCTACCCCTCGCCATTCGGGGAATATCTGGACAAAGTACATCATCACCGAAGGTCCTCTCAAGCACTTAGGCCTTGGGGCTGGGTACAACTTTGTCACCGAGCGCTACGGACAGGTAGGCCGCCGAGCCAACACCACTGTATACCCTGGTTATGGTCTAGTGAATGCAGTACTCTACTATAAGATCAACCAAATACAGCTCCAAGCCAACCTAAACAATGTACTAAACAAAACCCATTGGGTAGGCGGCTACGACAAACTACGCTCCTTCCCTGGTGCTCCCCGCAACATAAATGTGACGGTTTCCTATAAATTTTAATCCTCTATTTTAAGAAAAAGGTTGCCCCAATGGCAGCCTTTTTTATTGCGTAATTCTTACTCCTGAGCAGGTTTTTCCTTGACTTTTAAGGGGAAATGTAGTATCTTTGCAGCGGATTAATAATGAAACTAATTAGTCTATGAACTGAGATAATAATCGGTTTTTTATGATAAATAAAAATCAACATTCTATGAATCGAATCATACAAGAAGGTATAAGAAAAGGACTGATTTCCATTTCCGAAGATGAGAAAACAATAACATATATCCAACAAAATAAAAGTAGGAATTTCGCTAATCCTGAAGAAAAGGTACAAGCTGAAGCTTTTATTTTGTTAGTAACTCAGTATAATTACAAGCCTAAACGAATAGAAATGTTTGTTCCTGTAAAAATGGGTGTAGAGACAAAAGAGGCTGATATTGTAGTGTATAATGATGATGAATGTACAGAACCTCATATTTTAGTAGAATGTAAGAAAGCTGATATTTCAGATTTAGAATTTGAGCAAGCTATTAAACAAGCCTATAGCTATGCTTATGCAATGCCTAACGATGTAAAATATGTTTGGGTAACATCATCTGACAAAAATCAATATTTTGAGGTAGATAAAAGTAAATCTTCAAAAACTACACTACCTGATGTTCCTCAATTTGGAGTAAAAAAATTAGCTAATTATAAATTTGTATATAATGCTAAATCTATAAAACAAGGAGAAGGAAAACAAAGTTTTTTTGATTTACAAACTATTGAACAAGCAGCTCTTACCAATCGTTTTAAAAGGGCTCATGATGCTCTTTGGGGAGGAGGACAACTCAATCCTTCAGAAGCTTTTGATGAATTGGATAAACTTATATTTTGTAAAATTTGGGATGAGAAAAAAGACAGGAAAGAAGGACAACCTTATGATTTTCAGATTATCACAGTTGATGCTTCTGAAATTAAGAATTTTGAAAAATTAGGTGAAGACGAGCTGAAAAAATCTATTCAGGAGGAGGAAAACAAGCGTTTGTTTAATAGAGTAAAAGAATTATATGAAGAGGGAAGAAAAAAAGATCCTGAAGTTTTTAGAGATAATATTCGTCTTACTCCTGAAAAAGTTAGAACTGTAGTAGAATATCTACAGGATATTAACATTGGTGAAACTGATTTGGATGCCAAAGGACGTGCTTTTGAGACCTTTATGAATTCTTTTTTTAGAGGTAATTTTGGTCAGTTTTTTACCCCTCGTGAAATTGTGAAATTTATTGTAGATGTGTTACCTATTAACCATAAATCTGTAGTTTTAGACACTTCTTGTGGGAGTGGAGGCTTTCTATTATATGTTCTTAATAAGGTAAGACAACAAGCAGATGAATGGTATCCTAATTATAAAACAGATATAAAGCAATCACAAAAGCATTTTAATTTTTGGCACGACTTTGCTGAAAAAAACTTGTATGGTATAGAAATTAATGAACAGATTTCGAGAGCTGCCAAAATGAATATGATTATTCACGATGACGGACATACTAATGTGATTACTTCTGATGGGCTTTTACCCCCTGAAGAAATTCAAAAAAACACAGAAAACAAAGGTTTTAAATGCAATCATTTTGATTTTATCATTACCAATCCCCCTTTTGGTAGTATAGTTCGCCAGACAGAAAAAGCTTATTTAAAAGAGTACAAATTAGGTAAAAAAGAAGAAGACTGGTTAGCCGTGAAATCAGCTCCTGAAACTATACGTGAAAACCAAAGTACAGAAGTTTTGTTTATTGAGCAATGTTATAATTTTTTAAAAGCAGGAGGCTATTTGGCTATCGTTATTCCCGATGGCATCTTAACCAATAGCTCTCTGCAATATGTACGTGACCATATAGAAGAAATTTTTAGAATAATAGCTGTAGTTTCTATGCCTCAAACAGCTTTTGCTGCCAATGGGGCTGGAGTAAAAAGTTCTATATTATTTTTAAAAAAATATACTGAATATGAAACGCAACAGATTAGGGATTTAAAGCAAAATTCAAAACATAGCTTACTATCCTCATATCAGTACAAGGAAAAGGTAAAACAATTAGAAAGTGAGAAAAAACAAGCTATAAATACCCTTGAAAAACAATATAAAGAGAAACATCCTTCTCTTAATAAAAAAGGGTTAGCCCCTCTTATGGCTGAGGAGAAAAAAGAAATACAAGAGGAGTTTTCCGAAAAAGTAAACAACCTTAAAGAAGAATTGCAAGATGCTTTCTTAACAGAGAAACAAAAAAAGCTAAAGGACTATCCTATTTTTATGGCAATTGCTGAAGAGATAGGTTATGATGCTACAGGTAAAAAGACTGCTGTGAATGAATTGGAGGTTATAGGGAAAGAATTAGAACGATTTATAAAATTCATTGAAAATAAATAAACTATGATAATACGAGGTATATTAGATAATTCTCTTAGTGGACAATTATGTATCAGAGGTTTTGCTCCTATTAAAGAATTAGCCCAAATTTCTTGTGCAGATTATAACTATCAAAGAAACCCTATTGAGGGAAGAGATGATATTATTACTTTTTTAGAAACAGAAACATATTTGTTTTTCCCTGAAATTATTTTAAGCTATAAAATTAGGCACGATTCTGTTAAAAAGCCAGATAATACTCCTTTGAGAGCAATTCAATCTGGGAATAAATATAATTCAAACAAAGATAATGTTAAGATAAATATTAGGAAAATTTTTAACGCGTCAACTGATGAAGGAGTAAAAATTATCGAACTTATTATTCCTGATGAGCACATTAATACCAAACCTTTTCATAGAATTGATGGTAACCATAGGTTATTAGCAGCAGAAACATCTACTGCTGATAAGGTTGAGAGAATGGTTGCGCCTTTTTGTATTATTTTAGGAGAAGAATTTTATGATGGAGATAGGTTAATCGAAACTCAAGACACAAAAACTTTTGACAAGGCAACTAAAATATTTTTTCACAACATAAACACTAAAACAATTCCATTAACGTCAGAAGAAAATTTAAAAGTAATCATTGATGACAAAAATAATTTTCCAGATACCGAGTTAGAGATAATTTTAGGAAAAGCTGGAATTAAAACAAGAGAGTTGATGGATAAAATGAAGGTTGATTATTTTAGTGGCATCAAACATATTATTTCAAATCAGTACAGAACTTACTGCATAAAAATTTTTAATGTATTATTAGAAAACAGCAATGAAACAGACCATATAGTTGATGATGTTCTTGATGCATTAAAATGTATCGATGTTCTGTATTTAGAAAATGAAAAGTTAAAGGATAATTCAAGCTTTGGACTCCTCACAGCTTTTCTATATTACAAAGTTACAGATAATACAAGTAAATTTGAATTTTTTAAAAACTGGGTAATCAAAAATCATATTTTTGATATTAAAGAAATCAAGGCAGAGAGTATTATTAAAATATTTGACAAAATAGTAGAGAAAGAAATAAAGGTTTTTGTTGCAATGCCTTATTTTCAAGGGGATTCAAATATTGTTGCAGAATATAATACAATATATGGAAATGTAATCAATGAAATAAATAGAGATTATGGAGTAAAGATTTCTCTTTATCCTATAATGCAAAATAAAGGAGAAACTCAAGATCAGATACAAGATATTATAAATAAAATTCAAAATTGTCATATTTTTATTGCTGATATATCTGATAATAATGCAAATGTACTATATGAGACTGGTTGGGCAAGAGCCCTGAAAAAACCTACACTCCTTTTTAGGGAAAAATCTTCAGCTTCTCCTAAATCAGATTATGCTAATGATACTTATCATAATTATGAAAAAAGTTGTCTGAATATAAGTCTATCTCAAATAGCGAGAAAGAATATTTTAGAGATATTAAATAAAAACTACGGTATACCTTTAAAATAATATTTTATATGTTTAAACTATCAGAAAATACAGACCCTAATAAAATTTTTATCGTTAATCGTTCGGAATTGGAGGGAAGAATTGATCCTTACTTTTATAAAGATGAATTTACACAATTAAGACTCTTATTTGAATATAAGAAATTTATAAACATAGGTAATATTCTAAAATCTTGGAATAGAGGTGATGGACCAAGAGAAGGATTTTATACAAATGACAATAATGGAGTGTTTTTCCTTAGAGTTAATAACCTAAAAAATAACTCTATAGATTTAACAGATGTTAAACTTATTCATAGACATATTCATGAACGAAATTTAAAAAGGACACAAGTAAAGGCAGGAGATTTAATTTTTGCAATTAGTGGCACAAAAGATAATTTAGGAACAGTTTCAATAATTCCTGATTATATAAAGGAAGCTAATTTAAATTCTGCATTGGTTAGGCTTGATTTAAATTCAGATAAGATCTTAAATAATTTTTTTTGCATTCTATTTGATTTAAAATTCATAAGGACTCAGATAGAATTTATAGGAAAAGGAACTGCTCAAAATAATTTAAATAATGAAGAAATAAAGAGTATTAGAATTCCAGATATTTCTATTGAGAATCAAAAAAATATAATAGATTTTTATCAGAAAAAGAAATTATTAAAACAGCAAAAAGAAGCTGAGGCTCAAAAGTTGTTGGATAGTATTGAGGATTATCTTTTAGGAGAGTTAGGTATTACACTACCCAAAGAAGAAGAGCTTTTACCGCAAAACACTGATAAAAACAATAGCTATAACTTAGACAATGATAATCCGTTAGTAAAAAAGGGGCGTTTGTTTTTGACAAATCTATCAGAAGTAACTGGGAAAAGAATCGATCCTGATTATAATTCTAAAATGGCTTGTCTTTTTAGTAATAAAGGTTTTTATAATCATATTCTATTAAAAGAATTAATTACAAAACAGCCTCAATATGGTGCTAATGAAGAAGCTAAAGATTTTGAAAATGAAACAGATATAAGATATATAAGGATAACGGATATAGATGAATTGGGGAACTTAAAGAACAATAATAAAAAAACTGCAAATAAAATAGAAACGAAGTACTTGTTAAATTACAATGATTTACTTTTTGCACGAAGTGGATCAGTAGGAAGATGTTATATCCATAAAAAAACAAATGAAATATCTATTTTTGCAGGATATCTTATTCGTTTTATTGTAAATACTGATATATGTAACCCTGATTATATATTCTATTATTGTAATTCTAATTTATATAAGTTATGGGTTTCTGCAATAGAACGACCTGCTGTTCAATCAAATATAAATGCTGAAGAATATAAATCATTACCAATTCCACTACCTCCAATAGAAAAACAGAATGAAATAGCTACCCATATCTCAAAAATACGAAGGGAAGCCAATGTATTAATGAAACAAGGAAAAGAAATTTTGGAACAAGCTAAGCAAGAGGTGGAGCGAATGATATTAGGCAATTAATTACCTAATATCATTTGTTCAATCTCTCTTTTTGCTATTTCTAATGTGTCAAACGCTTCTAATTGTAGTTTTTTAGCTTTTTCTCTAATAGCTGTAATTTCATTAGTAATATCTTTTTGTTTTTGTAGTGAAGGAATAGGAATATTTATCTTTTCCAAATCTCTTGCATACACGTGAGGTTGTCCAGCTCCTTGTTGCAAATTGTAAATTTCCTTTTGTTTTAGTTTCAATATTTCAGATAAATATAAAGTTGTTATCTCTGATTCTTCTTTTGAAAAAACAACTGTGCAATCTGAAGCAAAAATAGGATAATTATGATACCAAACATATCCTGAATAAGCACCTGAAGCACTTATAGTAATAACATTTCCTTTAAAATTATACCGATTATAAGTATAAGGACTTATTTGTCCTCCAGCTATTACAGGATAATCGCCTTTTTCTATTCCATTTGAAGTAATACTTTGTCCTTTTAATAAATATGCTAAATGTTTCAATGTTTTATTAGGATAATTTCCATCTCCTAATTTTAGTTTTCTATTTTTAAATTCAAAAGCATTCCAACGTTTCCCAGTTACTTCTGATAGATTTGTCAAAAACAAACGCCCATCATTGTTTTAT
>CAURXJ010000014.1:0-46459 GCA_963528845.1 uncultured Capnocytophaga sp.
TATAGGGCGATTTGCAAATCGCCCCTACAACAGGACGCAACAACCCTCATACCAATATAGAGAACCTCTGCTCACTCTTCACTCTTCGCTCTTCGCTTTTCACTTTTCACTGCTCACTGACCTCTATCCACTGTCGACTAAATTAACAATTAACAATTAACAATTAACAATTAAAAATTGTATATTTGCCCTCTAAAATCACCATATGAAAATAAAGAAATGGATAGGAGCTTTTTTCCTATGGATTACAGGCTGGAAAGTAGTATTAGAAGGAGAGGATAAGGTGCTCAATCGCTGTGTGTTAGTTGTGGCTCCTCACACTTCCAATTGGGAGTTTGTCTTGGGAATATTGGCCTATTGGAAGTTGGATAAGCCCATCAAGCTCATCATCAAGGACGCTCACACCAAGGCATGGTATGGATGGCTTGTTCGTAAGTTAGGAGGTATAGGAATTAACCGCTCCCAGCGTAATCATTTAGTTGAGTTTGTCACTGAACAGTTCAAAAAGGAAGATTTTAGCTTGGTCGTAACTCCAGAAGGCACCCGTTCCAGAGTGGAGAAATGGCGTATGGGCTTCTACCATATGGCACTCTCCGCCCAAGTGCCTATTGTATTAGGTGCTGGAGATTTCAAAAAGAAGACAATTTTTATAGGGAAAACCATTCCCTTTACTGATTTACAGACACGCTCAAAAGACAGCATTATCGATGAAATACGAGAGTATTACCGAGACAAAAACCCAAAATATCCTCAGCAGTGGAATCCCGATTTCAGTTGTTAGTAATCATTAATCATTAACCATTAATCATTGATTATTAATTATTGATTATTTTTGCAGCTGCTTCCAACTGTTCATACCATTCCTCTCCGAACTTATGGATTAGTGCTTCTTTGACAAATTGGTAGATAGGTACTTGGAGTTTGCGTCCCAGCACACAGGCATCTTTACAGATACTCCAGCGATCATAGTTTACCGCTACAAACGAGCTGTATTGTTTCAGGCGAATTGGGTAGAGATGGCAGGAGATAGGCTTTTTCCAGTCTATTATACCCTCGCGATAGGCTTGCTCTATCCCACAAAGGACGATTCCCTTTTCATCTCTGACGACATAGGCGCATTCGCCTCCTCCGATCAGTGGGGTCTCCCATTCACCATCGATCCCTCGGATGGCTGTGCCTTGTGCCTCAATTGCTTGGCGTCCTGCTGCACTTAAAAAGGGAGCCACCTTAGGGTAGATACGTTCGAGGATAGCTACTTCCTCCTGCTCTACAGGAGCTCCGGCATCCCCCTCCACGCAGCAAGCACCCTTGCATGCATCTAAGTTGCAGACAAAATCTTTTT
The DNA here is from genome assembly GCA_963528845.1 of uncultured Capnocytophaga sp. Taxonomy (GTDB): domain Bacteria; phylum Bacteroidota; class Bacteroidia; order Flavobacteriales; family Flavobacteriaceae; genus Capnocytophaga. Next base: position 1,343 of record CAURXJ010000014.1, read on the forward strand.
CTATAATCTCCTCCGAGATTAGAGTATTGTTTATTTCTATCATAATCTAATTTAGACAATAGGGGTAATAGTAAAGTCGCATAAGCGAGTATGTGGGAGAGAAGAGGTGTAGGGAAAAACCACAATTTGCTCTTCTGCATACAAGCAACATTAACTATTAATCATTGAACATTAACCATTAATCATTATTTTTGTGGTCATAGTAACATTACAAAGAGATAAGTGTATAGGTTGTAATTATTGCGTGGAGATGGCTCCAGAGCAATTCCAAATGAGCAAAAAGGACGGAAAGACTGTCCTGTTGCGCTCGACTGAAAAAAAAGGCTTTTTCACCCTCAAATCACATGATGATAGCATCTTTGAGGCTTGTGAAAATGCCCAAAAAGCATGCCCTGTCAAGATTATTTCTACCAAGAAAATCTGAGCGTATTTACACAACTTCTGCAACGACAAAGGTGCTCCCTCCTACATAGACAAAGTCTGTAACTTTGGCCTCTTGCTGTGCCTTGGTAAGCGCTTCCTTGACCGAGGAGAATACAACTCCCTCAATGCCATACTCTCGTGCTTTTTCTTGTAGCACAGTAGCATCTAAGCCCCTATCTATCTGTGGTTTACAAAAATAATAACGTGCATTCTTCGGTAACATGGGTAGGATAGAGCTTAGGTCTTTTTCCTTGACAAATCCCAGTACCATATGTAGAGTGTCGTATTTCTCTTGCTGCAGTTGGGAGAGGATTTCTGTAAATCCATGAGCATTATGAGCTGTATCACATATTGTCTTAGGGGCTTCTCCCAAGAGCTGCCAGCGCCCCATAAGGTGAGTATTAGCCACGATATGGGAGAGTCCTTTTTCGATATGTTCCTCTGTAATCTTCCAACCTTTTTGCTGTAACACACGCAGGGTCTGTACAATTCCCTTGATATTTTTCGCCTGATATCCCCCTTTCAGATCCATAGTATAGGGCACCTCAAGGGAGTTAGCAAAGTAGATTTCGCTTTCCTTCTCTAAAGCTACTTGCTTGAATACAGGAGCGGTAAGTGGGTGAAACTCACTGATAACCACCGGTATCTGTCGCTTGATGATTCCTGCCTTTTCTCGGGCAATTTCCTCTAAAGTATTGCCCAAAATCTCAGTATGATCTTTGCCTATATTGGTGATAAGGGAGACTATAGGGGTGATGATATTGGTCGAATCCAATCTGCCGCCTAATCCTACTTCTATTACCGCTATATCCACTCTCTCACGGGCAAAGTAATCAAAGGCCATGCCCACAGTAACCTCAAAGAAGGAAAGGTCTTCACCCTCCATATATTCCTTATTTTCTTCTACAAAGTGAACCACAGCTTCCTCAGGGATATCTACTCCATTGATTTTGATACGTTCGCGAAAATCCTTCAAGTGGGGCGAGGTATATAGCCCTACTTTGTAGCCGGCTTCCTGTAGTACAGAGGCAAGGGCATGAGAGGATGAACCTTTGCCGTTGGTACCCGCTATATGTAGGCAGGGAAAGTGCTCTTGTGGGTTGCCCAAGTGGTCACACAGAAGAAGTATATTGTCCAATTTGCCTCGGAAGGCAGCGCGTCCTTTTTCTTGATACATAGGCAGATGTGCCCAGAGCCAGTCTATTGTTTCTAAGTAAGTCATCAGTGTATATAGTATTTTTCTATGTTCTCAATGCGCACACTCTCAGGGACAAGGAGGGTATAGTCACCTCGGTTGCGTATCACATCCCGCACAATGGAGGAAGAGATGTGCGAGGTCTGTACCGCTGTAAGCAGAAAAAGGGTCTCTACTCCAGCTAAATCTCGGTTGGTATGCGCGATGGCACGCTCAAACTCGAAATCAGCTGGGTTGCGTAATCCTCTGAGAATAAAGGGAATATCCAGCTTCTTACAGAAATCTACCGTAAGACCTTGGTAGCTCACTACTTTTACTTTTTCATTTCCTGCAAAAGCCTTTTCTATAAAAGCCATGCGCTCCTCTGTAGTGAACATATAGCGCTTGTCTGCATTCTCACCTACTGCAACTACAATCTCATCGAAAAGGGCTGTAGCTCGGCAGATAATGTCATAGTGCCCCAAGGTTATAGGGTCAAAAGAGCCTGGAAAAAGAGCCTTCTTCATAGTGTGTTATTATCCGTTGTTTTCAGGGAGCAAAGGTAAGAAAAAGAACTCATTTTTCTTGGTTATTCCGAAAAAAAATGCGTACTTTGCAGAAATTTCTGTGTGATGAAAAAACTTATTTTACTGGCCTCTGGTAATGGCTCTAATGCGGAGAGGATTGTAACTTATTTTAAGGAAAATGCCTTGGCTGAAGTCTCTTTTATTCTTACCAATAACCCCAAGGCAGGGGTGATAGGCCGTGCAGAACGCTTGGGAGTCCCTTGTATGATTTTTGATAGAAAGGATTTCTATGAATCTACCTATATATTGGAGCTTCTTGAGTGCGAACAGCCGGACTTGATCGTCTTGGCAGGTTTCTTATGGAAGTGCCCAGAGAATATCATTGCGCGTTTTCCTAACAAAATAGTCAATATACATCCTTCTCTGTTGCCTAAGTATGGGGGGAAAGGCATGTATGGTATGTATGTACACGAGGCTGTGATTGCAGCCCAAGAGAAGGAGAGTGGAATTACGATTCATTACGTCAATGAGCACTACGATGAGGGAGCTATTATTTTTCAAGAGCGTGTCCCCATTTCCCCTGAGGATACTCCCGAGTCCCTCGCTCAGAAGATTCATGAGGTAGAGTATCGCACTTTCCCTGTGATTATCAAGAAATTATTACAAAACTAATAGATAAAATATGAAATTAGACAAAACCGTTTTTGCACTACATAAGTGTATCAGGGAGCGCTATCTGCAATATTTAGAAGGTTTTTCCTTGGAGCAATTGGCCGTGATTCCCGAGGGGTTTCGCAATAACCTGCTTTGGAATATCTCTCATGCCATCGTTACTCAGCAGTTGTATTGCTATTATAACAGTGGGCTACCTATGTATGTATCGGAGGATTTCATTGCAGCCTATCGCAAGGGAACAGTACCCGATGGTCATATCCCTACCCAAGAAGAGGTGGATACCCTCAAGAAGCTCTTAATCTCAACTCAAGAGCAGATGGAAGAGGACTACCAAAAGGGGATTTTTACCACCTATACAGATTACCTCACAGGACTGAACTATCCCCTCCGCTGTGTGGAAGATGCTATCTACTTCAACAATACCCATGAGGGTATGCACTTAGGATTGGTCATTGCAATCAAATACTTAATATAATGATCAATAGCATTAAACATTATTAAAAAGGCTAAAGGCAGTTCCTCCATAGCGCCTATCATGGTCAAAGTATAGATTCTCTTCCATAGAGATTTTAGCTGAGTGTTCTATAATGAGTAGCCCGTCTGGGGCAAGGAGATTGCGCTCGAATACCAAAGATACCAATCGCTCTAAGTCTTGCTCGGGAAGGTCATAGGGAGGGTCAGCAAAGATGACATCGTAAGAACTTAGGTTTCGCTCCAAGAAGGTAAAAGCATCACTCTTGATTACCTCAATAGGGTAGGAGAGTGCTGCGGCTGTCTTATGGATATACTGTACGCAGCCAGCATGGCTGTCTACAGCTGTGATATCAGGACAACCACGACTGCCAAACTCATAGCTGATATTGCCCGTCCCAGCAAAAAGGTCAAGCACTTTGATACTATCTAAGTAGAAGTAATTGTTTAGAATGTTAAAAAGAGACTCCTTGGCAAAGTCCGTTGTAGGACGTACCGGAAGGTTCTTAGGAGCAATGAGTTGCTTGCCGCGATGGCTGCCTGAGATGATGCGCATATCTTTGAAATAAAGGGCAAAAATACGGATTTTATAACGATAAAAAAAGTTTTTAGTGAAAATAGTACATATACACTTTCCCTCTTCAGGGGAACCTGTCTTTTACATAAAGCCAGATACAGCCGTACATAATCGGGAATTGCCACTCTATATCCCTGATTTTACAACAGATCTTAGGGGGCAGTTAGTTCTTTTGGTAAAGATTAGTAAACAGGGCAAATGCATCTCTGAGAGATTTGCCTCTAAGTATTACGAGCAGGTTTCTATTGGGCTTTCTCTTACGGCTTATGATCGGTGGCAGCAGCTCCAGGCAGAAGGCCTTCCTTGGGAGGAAGCAACCAGTTTTGATGGGGCAATGATAGTGGGTAATTTCATAGAAAAGAGCTCTTTAGAAAAAGAAATGACCGTTATATTTTCTAAGAATAATATTCCTTTTCAGTCAATCGCTTTGCAAGATATCCTGCCAAAGGCACCTTTGGCGCTAAGTATGGTCTCTCAGAGGGTAACCCTTCGCACGGGGGATCTGCTTGCTATTCCCCTTGAGAGTATCTTCTACCCTCTCGAAGGAGAGACTACTTGGACAGCCCTCCTGCAAGAGGAGAGGCTCTTCTGGGTAGAGGTAAAATAATAGAGGTTACTCCCTTGGGAGTAACCTCTAACGCTTTACAATGATAGTTCGAACAAATTTATTCTACGATGAGAACACCTCTCATAAGAGAAAAGTGTCCAGGATAAGAACAAATATACTCATAAGTACCTGGCTCAGGAGCTTTGAAAGAAATAGTGTCTGTTTCTCCACCTCCGAGGAGCTTGGTATGAGCAATCACATCAGCACCATCATTAGGGATATAATCTTTGTCCAATCCTGCTTTCATAGCTTCCATTCCAAAGGCAGCTACATCTACTCCTTTTTTGAGGAGAACAAAGTTGTGTCCCATTTTGTCCTTAGGCATATTTCCTACATGCTTAAGGGTGACATTGATGGTTTGTCCAGCCTTGGCTTTGATTTCCTTGATATTGAAAGTCATCTGGTCAGTACCTTCTAAGGCAACATTCACGGCTTCTGTATCTTGGCTTGCCGCAGGAGTATCTTGACTTACCGCTCCTTGTTCTGTAGTCTGTGCAGACTCTTCAGGCTTTTTGTTATCCCCACAAGAAGCCACCATTAAGGCAACAGAGGCCATTAAAAACATTTTTTTCATATCGAATTATTTTAATATATGAATACGCCGCAAAAATACAAATAAAAATTTGATACAGCAAATTATTTAGAATATTTTTAAATTAGCTTTTCTCTCTTCACCACATACCCAGCTGTGGGCACTCGCTGGTCACATACTCGCTCACGCGACTTTACTCTTCACTTTTCACTCTTCATTCCCTTACCCTCTTGTATAGAAGTTATAATCCTTGAGGAATTGCTGGATAAAGGCTGTTTTCTGAGGATAGATGGTATGTTCTCGCTTGGAAACCTCGGTAATCTTGTCGGCTAAGCGCTGTATGATAGCCTCTCCATTTTTGCTCTTGAGAGCTTGCGTAAAGTAGTTCTTGATGGTCTGCACATCGCGGTCAGAGAAGAGCAGTACCTCGGTCTGACTGAAAAGAGGTTGATAAGCAAGGGAGAGTTCCTCCAAGATAGTGTGAGAGATATTGAGCTTGTTGCGCTCGGTGATCACGGCTGTCCCTGCAGCTATATCGCCCAAGCGTTGAGAATGTTGGGTTGAAATGATGCTAATGATCCCTATAGAGCCTATAAAAAGATCCAACTCGAACAAGCCAAAGGCCCAGCGAATAAAAAAATCAGCAAAAGAGGCCTGATATCCATCAATCTTCAGCACTCGGATTTTCATTATCCGCTTGCCTATAGTCTGTCCCTGCATAAGGGATTCAGCCACTAAGGGGTAGAAGGCAGCTGGTAACATCAGTAGGGAATAGATAGCTATCCCTTCCTCCAAAGAAAAAGACGAATGAGGAAAAATTTCCATAAAGGCTTTGTTGGCCAAAAAACCATATCCCATTATAAGAACAAAGTCAATAGCAAAGGCTGCCATACGCTCCCCAATAGAAGCTGGCTGGAAAGCCAGCAAAATATTTTGTGTGGTTTTTATTTGTATCTTTGACATATTTTCATTAATTTAGCACCCTGTATGAGAGAAGTAGCCTTTATCGAACAAAACAAAGACAAATGGTTGGAAGTGGAGGCCATCCTTAACAAAGGGCAGACTATTTCCCCCGACCAAATGGCGGATAATTACATCCAGCTATTGGGCGACTTGTCCTTTGCACAGACCTACTACCCAAGGAGTAACACTACCATCTACCTCAATTTTTTGGTCACGCAAATATACCAAAAAATTTACAAAACCAAGCGTATTGACAAAAATAGATTAAAATTTTTTTTCACCGACTATGTTCCTATGCTTGCCTATAAGTATCGCAAGCTGATTTATTTTAGTTTTATCCTTTTCTTTTTCTTTGTATTGATAGGCGTACTCTCAGCACAATATATGCCCCGATACATTAGAGCAATCTTAGGGGACTACTATGTGAATCAAACCTTGGAGAATATTGAAAAGGGAAATCCTATGGGGGTGTATGGTGATGGAAGTAATTGGGGAGGTTTTATAGGAATTACTCTTAATAATATAAGGGTGGCTTTTCTTTGTTTTATCTATGGAATTACTGCAGGAGTAATGACTTTTTTCATTGCTTTGAACAATGGAGTAATGCTCGGTTCCTTCCAGTATTTTTTTTATGAAAAAGGGCTGTTATTTCTAAGTGTCAGAGCCATATGGCTACATGGGGCTATGGAGATATTCAGTATTGTGATAGCGATTGCCTCAGGTTTTATCCTTACAGGGGGGATACTCTTTCCTAAGACCTATTCTCGCTTGCTCTCCTTCAAGGTCGCTTTTCGCGAGGGGGTATCTTTGCTCTTGGGTACGGTGCCTTTCTTTATTGCTGCCGGATTTATTGAGGGCTTTATTACTCGTTATTATAACCAGATGCCCCTGTGGCTCAATATGTTGATTATATTGGGAAGTCTTTCTGTGATTTCCTTTTATTTCCTAGTCTATCCTATAGTAAAACATACAAAAAATAAATATTTAAAACCATGAACGATTTTGTTTTTTACAAAAAGAGAAAATTTGGTGACCTCATTAGTGACACCTTTACTTTTTTTAGAAAGTATGCGGGTAATTATTTTTCTAATTATCTGGTAATCAATGGAGCGGCAATAGTTTCCGCAGGTATTCTTTTTACTGTAATGGCATTCTTCTTGCCATCTTTGTCTGGTGGGTTTGGTACCTCCCTACTGTTGGTGCTACTGATGCTGGTTATAGTATTTTTCTTGTTTCTTTTTGTGTTTTGTTTTCCTATTGCCTATACAGAGCTCTTGGAGAAAAATCCTAATCGGACAGATATTGTCTCTCAAGAGCTGTTGGAGAGTATCAAAAAAATGATGCCTAGAGCTTTTCTTTTTGGGTTTATTTCTATTTTTGTAATATGGATTCCTTATCTATTGGTATCCATTGGATTGGCATCGATTTTAGGAAATGCCCCTTTCTTATTACAATTGGCAAGTTACTTTCTCAGCACTTTATTATTCCTCTTTATGCAACAAGCCATGTTGCTCTATATCAAGGATAGGGAAGGTTATTTCCAAGCCTTAGGCAAGGTGGTAAACCAGCTTAAGGAGCGTTTTTGGGATAAGTTTGGAGCTACTTTTGTGATGAATATTATTTGTAGTCTCATTGTTGTAGCGGGAGCAATTATTCCTTTAGTTATCTACTTTTTGACACTGGCTGTATCAGGTTTTGAACTAGGGTTGGGAACGGCTATATTGGTCTTTGTACTACTGCTTATTGTCGTTACAGTTACTTTTGTATCTCTTAATCTGCCTCTGTTCCAGCAAATACTTATTCACTTGGGTGAAAAAGAAAATCAACATACTGATGATATAGATCTTATTGGTCAGAATGTGGAAGAATAAGTGGAAAATAATAGCTTATGGGGGGCTCTTATACTTTCTTAGTATAGGAGCACCTCTGTATGCACAAGCCGATTCGCTCGCACTCAGGGGGAAGGACAGCCTTACTTATCAGATTCCTATCAGCCGTGAGCGACCTGAATCCTTGCGTTCTTTCCAGGGGGTACCTCATAGCTATGATTCCTCTACTTTCGATTATTCTGAGACCTCGGGTAGGAATGAGGCCTTTCTTTCAGGGATGTGGGAAGCTTTTATCAAGTTGATAGCCAGGATATTGGAGTTTATTTATGGAAAAGGAGCAAATGGTATGGGTATGAGGGAAATCCTCCGTATGCTAGGGGCGATTCTCTTCTTAGTCTCTCTCTTCTTCTTTGGTCGCTGGATTCTCAAAAACAAAGGTCGCTGGCTGACGGATAGAAGCTCTGAGAAGCTCTCCAATATTTCTATGGAAGAAGTAGAGAAGCACTTGCATCAGACAGATTTCTCTGTATTGATACAGAATGCTGAAAAACAGAATGATACACGACAAAGCATTCGCTTATACTACTTATGGTTGCTTAAGGTACTTTCCGATAAGAAACAGATAGAATGGGATCCGAAAAAAACCAATTCGGACTATGAGAGAGAAATCAAAGATCCCGTACAGAAGGAGCGATTTGTCTATCTATCCAAGCTCTATAATTACATATGGTATGGGGAATTTCTTATTAGTGATGCACAGTACCAAGAGGCAAAGGCTGATTATCAGAATTATATAAACACTCAAAAAGCAAAGTAAATGGGAAAGTCGATACGTAATTACTTGATTTTTTTGGGTGTCATTGTCCTTATCATGTCCCTGACAGTCTTTTCCCCCTCCAATAGAAAGCGGGATTGGCAATGGACTTTTGACCCAGAGAGTAAGGAGCCCTATGGGCTCTATATCTTTGGAAAGGAACTCAAGCATTTTTTCACTAAAAAGGTAATACAGGAATCATACTATACACCTTATGAGTATTTGTCCGTAAAAGAAGAGAAAGAAGAACCTTATAACTATATCTTTACGGTAGGATCTATAGATAAGGTGTCTCTAAGAAAATTGCTTGCTGAGGTAGAGAGAGGAAGTGAGGTGCTTTTCTTGAATAGTTTTTACTCCCTTACCGACTCATTGGAGATAAAAACAGAAGACGAATATAGAGCAGAGGACTTACAGATGCAGCTCAATAGTCCTTCTTTTGATAAGAAAGTGCCTATTGAACTCAAACAAACTTTCCTTGAAGTCAATTATTTTACGGATCTTGACAAGAATAGGGATAAGGCCTTGGGCTATATGTATTTCTATGAAGAAGGAAAGACCAAAAAGGAGCTAAGGAAGAAAATCAACTTTGTAGAGGTGTCACATGGCAAAGGGAAACTCTATATTCATGCTGGACCCCCAATTGCTTTTACCAATTATTATCTCAAGAAGGATCCTAAAGTGCGTGACTATGCAGCTACGATACTCTCTTACCTACCTAAGGATAGGCCTACGGTATGGTTTGCCACTCCTACACAAGATAGAGTAAGTTCTTCTGATGCTTTGGCCTTTATCATGAGCCAACCTCAACTAAGGATCGCTTGGTGGTTATTACTCTTAGGATTTTTACTCTATTTGCTTTTCAAGGGCAAGCGACAGCAGCGTATTATTCCTGTGATAGAAAAACCTAAGAACACCACCGTAGAGTTTGCTCAGAGTGTCAGCTCGCTCTACTACCAAGAGCGCAATGCTACGGATATGGTACAGAAGAAAATCACTTATTTCTTGGATCAGGTAAGACAACGCTATTACATGGATACACAACAGATCAACGAAGATTTTGCCCAAAAGCTGTATAACAAATCGGGTAAAGATAAAACTTTGGTAGAGAATATCGTACAAACAATTGTACACTTTAGACAAACCCAACAAGCCCAAGAGGAAACCCTTACCCAAATGGACAAATGGATAGACGAATTTTGGAAACCCTAAAAATATACTATGGACGAGAATAATAAATTAGAATTTGCTTCCCGCTTAGACCTTGGGCAGCTGCAAAGTCAATTAGACCAGGTACGTTCCCAGCTGAAAAAGGTAATCGTGGGACAAGAGAGAATGATAGACTACCTGCTGGTAGCCCTACTGAGCAACGGGCATGTCCTTCTGGAAGGGGTGCCAGGGATTGCCAAAACCATTACAGTAAAGCTCCTTTCCAAGGCGTTGGATATTGGTTTTAGCCGTATACAGTTTACCCCAGACCTTATGCCTTCGGATGTGCTGGGGACTTCCGTCTTTGACCTTAAGAAATCAGAATTTGAGTTCAAGAAGGGACCTATCTTCTCGAACCTAATCCTTATCGACGAGATCAACCGTGCTCCAGCCAAGACCCAAGCAGCTCTTTTTGAGGTTATGGAAGAGAGACAAATCACTATTGATGGTTTGCGCTTTTCTATGCAACCACCTTTCTTGGTCATAGCTACTCAAAACCCTGTGGAACAGGAAGGTACCTACCGTCTCCCTGAAGCACAGCTCGACCGTTTCCTCTTCAAGATAGTCATAGATTATCCTACTCTGGAGGATGAAATACAGATTATTACCCGTGAACATGAGGCTAAAGCTAAAGACAAAACAGCCGTAGTAGAGAAAGTGCTCTCAGCGGAAAGTCTGGTACACTACCAAGTCTTGGTCAAAAATATACTTATAGAACCTCAGCTGATAGAGTATATTGCTAAGATTACCCAGAATACCCGTGAGAATAGTTTCCTTTATTTGGGAGCATCTCCACGTGCTTCCTTGGCAATGCTCAATGCCTCCAAAGGCTTTGCTGCTCTTGCAGGTCGTGATTTCGTAACCCCTGAGGATATCAAGCAGGCGGCTTACCCAGTACTGGGACATAGGGTGATACTCGCTCCAGAAAAGGAAATGGAAGGAGTCCATTCTGAGCAGATTATACAACAAATCATAGAAAGTGTAGCCATACCTCGATGAGAAGAATATACTTACATACGGGCTTTTTCATAGGGCTGCTGTGCCTGGTGGGGCTTTTTGTCCTTTCGTTTTTCTTTAGGATGCTCTTCCCCTTGGTACAATTGGCTCTCTTTGGCTTTGCCTCGCTGTGTCTGATTGATTTTCTGTTGGTATTCACCACACGAAGGGGGGTCACTGCCCAGCGGCAACTCCCTGAGCGCCTTTCCAATAGCGATGAAAACCTAATAGAGGTATACATTAAGAATCTCTATTCTTTTCCGGTATATATTCAGCTTATTGATGAGATCCCTTTTCAGTTCCAAAAGCGCAATTTCGAATATACTTTTTTCTTCAAAGCAGGGCAAGAGAAGTGCATGCAGTACTACCTGCGCCCTACTGAACGTGGAGAATATAATTTTGGAAAGCTCAATGCTTTTGTATATACACCTATGCGCCTTTTTATGAAGCGTTACATTTCTTGTGAGAATGCTATGGTGGCCACTTATCCTTCTTTCATCCAGATGAAGAAGTTTGAGCTTATCGCTTTCTCCCAGCGTCTTTTTGACTATGGTATCAAAAAGATTCGCAAGATAGGACACACCATGGAGTTTGAGCATATACGTGACTATGTACAAGGAGATGATATACGTACGATCAACTGGAAAGCTTCTTCCAAACGAGGACAGCTCATGGTCAACCAGTACCAAGATGAGAAGTCTCAGCATGTATATACATTGATTGATAAGGGACGAAGTATGTATATGCCCTTTGAGGGGCTTTCCCTCTTGGACTATGCGATTAATACCTCCTTGGCGCTGACCAATATCATTATCAAAAAACAAGATAAGGCAGGTATTTTTACTTTCTCCAAGAAGGTAGAGGATAGGGTAGTGGCCGATCGCAAGGCCTCTCAGATGGAGCGGATCATGGAGGCACTCTACCGCATAGAGACTGATTTCAAAGAAACAGACTTTAGTAGGCTCTATTCAGATATCAATAATACTATTAAGCAACGCAGCTTGCTTATGCTCTATACCAATTTTGAGACACCTAATAGCCTCTATCGTCAGTTACCATTCCTAAAGGCCATTGCCAAAAAGCATCTTTTGGTGGTGATATTTTTTCAGAATACAGAATTGGAACAGATGCTACACAAACCCTCGGAACATATCCAAGAGGTATATGATAAGGTCATCGCTGAGAAATTCTCTTTTGAAAAACGCCTTATTGTACAAGAACTCACCCGCCATGGTATCCAATGTATACTCACCCGCCCCCAAGAACTCACCCTCCAGAGTATCAACAAATACTTGGAACTCAAAGCAAGGGGAATGATTTAAGGTAGAGAGCAGAGAGCAGAGAACAGTGAACAGAGAACAGAGAACAGAAAACAGAGAACAGAGAACAGTCTAATCATTGACCATTAATCATTAACCCATTAATCATTAATCATTGACCATTAACCATTAACCATTAATCATTAAAAAAGTGCTTTTCCTTTCTTTAGGTAGTAATCTTGGCAACCGAGCTCAATATCTTAAGCATGCTCTTTTCTTACTTCATCGAGAGGTAGGGGAGGTGGTGAGCATATCCCCTTTGTATGAGTCTCCTGCTTGGGGGTTTAGCTCTACTCCTTTTTACAATATCTGTGCCCAGCTACATACGACTCTTCCTTTGGAAGCGCTTTTGCCTAAACTTCATGCTATAGAAGCCCGTTTGGGACGTGTTCGCAGCTCCTCCCCTGAGCAAGGATATAAGGCACGCACCTTGGATATTGATATACTCTATTATGGTGATACCCTTCTACATACTGATACCCTTTGTGTACCACACCCTCATCTTGCTCTAAGACGATTTGTCTTACAGCCCTTGGCTGATATCGCTCCTGATTTTGTAGATCCTAACACGCGACAAACAATAACCCAACTATTACAAGCTTGCCCAGATACTGCTACTCTTACAGTGGTAGCGCAGGACTTTTCCCTACCCATGAACAAGGCAAATATTCCCTACCATTATATTACAGTAGAGGGTAATATAGGAGCAGGGAAAACTTCCTTGGCAACCCGCTTGGCAGAAGATTTCTCGGGACAACTTCTTTTAGAGGAGTTTGCCTCCAACCCTTTCTTGGAGGATTTCTACAAAGATTCACAGCGCTATGCCTTGGCTACGGAACTAAGCTTTCTTAAGGATCGTTACAAACAACTCCAGCAGACTCTTTCTCAGAACAAACATACACTCTGGGTAGCCGATTATGCTTTCTCTAAGTCACTTATCTTTGCGATGGAGACACTGCCTCTCAAGGAATATAATCTCTATGAAGAGTTGTTTTATTTGCTTTTTGAGCGAATGATAAAGCCTGATTTGTATATTTATCTACACCAGAATACCGATTCTCTACTGAAAAATATACAGAAGAGAGGGCGAAGTTTTGAAACTCCTATCTCCAAGGCCTATTTGGAACGTATTGAGCAGAGTTATCTTTCCTTTTTGCAGCATAATACCTCACTGAATACCCTTTTTATAGATGTATCCTATATGGATTTTGTAAATAACGAAGACGATTACCAGTTTATCACCGCCCTAATTACAAAATAGATGCCTTTTTTTCAGCAACTCCATATAACCGATACTTATGTTTATACATGGCAACTTACCGAGACGGTAGCGCAGCTTAGGGTAGGTCTCACCCTCTCTCAAGGAGAGGAAGAGCGGCTCATGACGCTCCATAGCGAGAAGAAACAACGGGAGTTTTTAGCCATTCGTCACCTCTTGCGAGAGGCGCAATTGCCTACCACAGCTCTTTACTATACCTCGGAGGGTAAGCCGCAGCTCGAGGGGCAATATATCTCTATCTCTCATAGCCACAATTTTGTGATGATTGCCCTAAGCCCACACCCCATAGGGATAGACATAGAGCGCTGTACCCCCCGTATCCTTCGCCTTGCCCCCCACTTTACTACTTGGCAAGCTCCCTCTGATATGGACGAGCTTACCCAGATACAGGCCTATACCCAACTATGGACGATCAAGGAAGCCCTATACAAGGTCACCGACCTGCCCTCAGTTCGCTTCTATGAGGACTTGCAAGTACCCTATTTTGAGCCTCTTGCTCCGCGCCAACAAGCCCTCATCACTCACCCTGAAGGGAATAAGGCATACAAGGTACAAAGCTTCTTTTGGGAGGGATACATTTGGTCAATGGTAAGTGAAGAATGAAAAGGAAACAACTCAAAACTCAAAATTAACAATTCAAAACTCAAATGCGAATACTTGCTATAGATTATGGTACCAAGCGTTGTGGTATCGCGGTAACCGATGAACTCAAACTTATAGCCTCGGCACTGGCAACGGTTGAGACACCTCAATTGCTGGATTTCCTGCAAAAGTACTGTCAAAGCGAGTCCGTGGAGCGTATCATTGTAGGGCTGCCTAAGCAGGTCTCGGGTGAACTTTCTGAGAGCGAACAGTCCATAACGCCTTTTATCGAAAAACTCCAAGAAAAACTCCCTCAGATACCTGTCTCTCGCTACGACGAACGCTTTACCTCCAAGATAGCTTCTCATATTCTGGTGCAGAGTGGTACTAAGAAGAAAAAAAGACAGGACAAAGCACTCTTGGATCGCATCAGTGCGACCCTTATCCTACAGGATTATTTGAGTTCCCTATAATAGAAAAATGACTTTATTAGAACAAATATATTCTCCGGCGGACATTCGCACTTTCTCTCTCGCAGAGCTTAAGCAGCTTGCGGGGGAGTTGCGCCATTTTATTATCAATGAAGTAGCGGCTAAGGAAGGCCATCTGGGAGCAGGCTTGGGCGTGGTAGAGCTGACTATTGCTCTGCACTATGTGTTCAATACTCCTGAGGATATATTGGTCTTTGATGTAGGACACCAAGCCTATCCACATAAGCTCCTTACAGGCAGGCGCGAACGCTTTGCCACCAACCGCCAATGGGGCGGACTATCGGGCTTTCCTAAGCGTAAGGAGAGCGAATATGATCCCTTTGGGACAGGGCATGCAGGCACCTCTCTCTCAGCAGTTTTGGGCATGGCTACCGCCGCGGTGCTTCAGGAGAATTTCCTGCGCAAGCATGTAGCTGTCATTGGGGATGCTTCCTTTGTCAATGGTATGGCCTTTGAAGCACTCAGCCAGATGGGGGATAGCAAGGTCAATGTACTCATAGTGCTCAATGATAATCAGATAGGCATAGACCCATCTACAGGAGCTTTCCGTTATTACTTGGAGCGCTTAGCTCAGGGTACGGACTTAGGAACCTTCTTCACCGACCTACAAATAGAGTATCTCGGCAGTTATGACGGACATTCCCTTGAGAAATTGATCCCTATGCTGAGGGAAGCAAGGGATTTCTTTGGGGTACAGCTTGTTCATATCCGTACCACCAAGGGCAAAGGCTACCAAAGGGCAGAAGAGAAACAAACGCTCTTTCATGCCCCAGGCAAGTTCGATCCTGCTACAGGAATGCTCCTACCTAAGCAACTACAACAAACGAAGTTTCAGGATGTTTTTGGACATACTCTCTGTGAGTTGGCCGCTGAGAATAAGACTATTGTGGGTATCACTCCAGCCATGATCACAGGTAGTTCTCTTCACTATATGCAACAGCAATTCCCCGCTCGCACTTTCGATGTAGGCATAGCCGAAGAACATGCAGTGACCTTTGCTGCCGGACTGGCTACTCAGGGCTTGTTGCCTTTTTTGGTGATTTACTCGACTTTCTTGCAAAGAGGGTATGACCAGCTCATTCATGATGTGGCTCTGCAGGAGCTTAAGGTGATTTTCTGTATCGATAGGGCAGGTCTAGTAGGGGAGGATGGAGCAACTCATCAGGGAGTGTTCGATATTGCTTACTTGCGCTGTATTCCTAATATAGAAATTGTAGCCCCACGCAATGAGATAGAACTGCGCAATATGCTCTATACAGCGCAACTTCCCGAGCAGGACAAGGCTTTGGCGATACGTTATCCTCGTGGTTACGGACAGCTCACTCTCTGGCAATTGCCTTTTGAGAAAGTAGAGAAGAAGGGGGTACTGCTTAGAGAAGGGGCGCGCTATGCGGTACTCTCGGTAGGTACTATAGCCGACGAGGTAGCCCAAGAGATAAGCCAGCATCCTCAGGCAGAGGCTTTTGCACACTACGATATGCGTTGGATAAAGCCGTTGGATGAGGCGCTTTTGCACCATATTCTAAGCCAATACGAGGCGGTTATTACAGTAGAGGAAGGATGCAAAGCAGGCGGTTTTGGGGAAAGTATTGTAGTCTTTGCTAAAGAAAAAGGCTATAGCCTTCCGATAAAAATCGTTGCTATAGCCGATGTCTTTATAGAACAGGGAACAGTTGCCCTGCAACGAGAATTTGCGTCTCTTACTAATTTTCTAAACGGAGCTTTCTAAGCCATTGGTTCATATCTACTTCCTTGAGGATAAGTTCTCTAAGGGCTGAGATAGGCACACGTTGTTGTTCCATAGTATCACGATGACGTATGGTGACAGTATTGTCCTCTTTGGTCTGATGATCTACAGTGATACAGAAAGGAGTACCCACGGCATCTTGTCTGCGATAGCGGCGACCTACGGCATCTTTCTCATCATAGGCTACGTTAAAGTCATATCTCAGATCATTGAAGATATCTAAAGCGATCTCAGGGAGGCCATCTTTTTTTACCAAAGGTAATACCGCTACTTTGGTAGGGGCAAGTACGAAAGGTAAGCGTAATACAGTACGTGTTTCTCCTCCTTCAAGGGCTTCTTCTTGTAGGCTGTGAGAGAAGATAGCGAGGAACAAGCGGTCAAGCCCTACAGATGTTTCCAATACATAGGGAACATAGCTTCTATTTTCATCGGGATCAAAGTATTGTAGCTTCTTTCCTGAATATTTTTCATGGTTACTTAGGTCAAAATCGGTACGGGAGTGGATACCTTCCAATTCTTTGAATCCGAAGGGAAAGCGGAACTCTATATCACAAGCTGCATCCGCATAGTGGGCTAATTTCTCATGGTCATGGAAGCGGTAGTTCTCAGCACCTAAGCCTAAGGACAGGTGCCATGCCAAGCGAGTCTTTTTCCAGTGATCATACCACTCCTGTTGAGTACCAGGCTTGATGAAGAATTGCATTTCCATCTGTTCGAATTCGCGCATGCGGAAGATAAACTGGCGCGCTACAATCTCGTTGCGGAAGGCTTTTCCTGTTTGAGCAATCCCAAAAGGAATTTTCATACGCCCTGTTTTCTGTACATTGGAGAAGTTTACAAAAATTCCTTGTGCGGTCTCTGGGCGTAGGTATAAGTCCATAGCTCCCTCCGAGGTAGCACCGAGCTTGGTGCCGAACATGAGGTTGAACTGCTTTACCTCTGTCCAGTTTTTGGTACCAGAGATAGGGCAGACGATTTCTAATTCCTCGATAAGGGCTTTCACATCAGCCAAGTCTTCTCGCTCAAGGGATTTACCCAAGCGGTGTAGTATGGCTTCTGCTCTTTCCTTATATTCGATCACCTTAGGGTTAGTCGAAAGGAATTGTTCTTTGTCAAAGGCTTCTCCAAAGCGTTTTTGGGCTTTGGCAACCTCCTTCTCTATCTTGTCCTCTATTTTGGCTACATAGTCCTCTACCAGAGTATCGGCACGGTAGCGCTTCTTGGAGTCTTTATTGTCTATAAGGGGGTCATTGAAGGCATCCACATGTCCGGAAGCTTTCCAGGTGGTAGGGTGCATGAAGATAGCAGCATCTATCCCTACGATGTTCTCATGGAGCTGTACCATCGCTTTCCACCAATATTCGCGGAGGTTTTTCTTGAGTTCTACCCCGTTCTGTGCGTAGTCATATACAGCACTGAGCCCGTCATAGATTTCACTGGAGGGGAATATATAACCGTATTCCTTGGCATGGGAAATTACTTTCTTGAAAATGTCTTCTTGATTTGCCATAGTTCTGATTTTAAGCAAGTGCAAAAATACTAAAAAATATCTTAGGTTCTATGTTTTTTGAAAAATAAATTATCTTTTAGGATATTCTTCCCATTCGGGGAAATCAAAACGCAACTGCACCCACTGGGGTTGCTTGCTCTCTGGGGTAGGGTAGTTGAAGTGGCTTAGAGACACTCCTACCAGACGAACAGATTCATAAAGTTTTTCTTGGTAAAGCAGTTCTTCTACCACTGCATAGATATCGGTACTATTTCCTATGAACTCAGGGATAGAACGACTGCGAGTTTGCTGTTTGAAATCGCTGTACTTGAGCTTGAGTGTAACGGTTTTAGCCAATAGCTTCTTTTCTTTTAGTCGTAGAGCTACTTCCTCACAGAGCTGTTTGATAGGTTCTTCTAAGAAAAGCTCACTAGTGATATTGGTCTCAAAAGTATGTTCTACTCCTATCGATTTTCTCACACGGAAAGGCTGTACAGGACTTAGGTGGATGCCTCGGGCTATCTGGTAGAAATATTCCCCATTGTTGCCAAAATAAGTTTGTAGCTCCTCAAGGCTCTTAGCCCGCAGGTCAGCCCCTGTGAAGATCCCCTTCTGGTACATTTTCTGTGCGGTTACTTTTCCTATACCATAGAATTTCTTAATATCTAAGGGAGCTAAGAAGTCCAAAATCTCCTGTGGGGGAACGGTCTTTTGGCCATTAGGCTTGTTGTAGTCGCTGGCTATCTTGGCGATAAACTTATTCACCGAAATACCTGCCGAGGCGGTAAGCCCTGTTTGTTCAAAGATTTTAGCACGAATTTGTTGGGCTATGAGTGTAGCCGAGGGGAGGTTTTTCTTGTTGGTGGTTACATCAAGATAAGCCTCGTCCAAGGAAAGCGGCTCTACCAGATCGGTATATTCATGAAAGATAGCCCGAATCTGCATAGAGACCTCCCGATAGCGATCGAAACGGGGCTTGACAAAGATAAGTTGTGGGCATAGCTGCCGTGCCATAGCCCCAGCCATAGCACTGCGCACCCCGTACCTACGTGCTTCATAGCTTGCCGCTGCAACCACCCCACGGGCTTCCCCTCCTCCTACAGCAATAGGAAGTCCCCTAAGAGAAGGGTTGTCATGCTGCTCCACCGAGGCAAAGAAAGCATCCATGTCGATATGAATAATCTTGCGTTCCACAGGGACAAAGGTAGTGATTTTTTTACAGTTATATTTTATCTTGGCACATTTCTTGTCGTTACCTCTTTAAAATAGTATCTTATGAATGGAGGAATAAAAATACTACTCATCTTATTCTTTCTGAATATTAGTTTTTTACAAGCAAGCGAATGTTATCATTACCATACACCTACAACCTATGAGATAATAAATGAAGGGGGGAAGGCTTATTGGGTAACCTTCGTTCGAGATCCTAATGGTATCAGTCTGGTGAGTTATGGTAAGAAATTGCTCCCCAATGTAGGGGAAAAGGCACGCTTTGTAACTATGGATGACCAAATGCGTTATATGGTAATTGCTGATAAAGATTGGTATTACTTTATCAATAATTACGCTTTGGATGAAAAAGAGAAAATGCCTATAAGGGCTTTTTCGGCTAAGGGTGTAGCACATTTTGGACAGCGTACTTTTCGTATAGGGGGACAGTGGTATAGAGTGACATTTGATCCGTATGACAAGCAAAATAAGTTCAAAAAGGAGCTTGTAGAAGGACTGCCTAACGAGGTAACTGTGATTTCCAGTTTTAGGAACAAGTGGTTCTTAGTAAAAGGGAATACAGGGGTATTTCTCTATAAGGAGGAGTTACATAACAGTGTAGATAAGTACCTACAAAAGATAGAGGGCTTGGATCCCCAAACAGTACAATTCAAGGAGAGGAGGGATGTTAATTTTCTCTATGATGAAGATACTTTTTATACAACAGACGATGCCTTTAATCTAAAAGATCATTCTAAGAGTTTTCAAATGCTGAATATAGGGGGAAACAAATTTACAGAGGCTACTTTTGGCAGCTATGGACTATGGGAAGAGCTCTTGGATTTTCACGATGGAAGAATATGGTTTTATTGGTGGCAAGGGATAACTTCCATAAATGGTCAAAAAGTTTATTTCTACCCACATGAGAATTTTGTATATCTGCCACAGCTGAATTTGGTAAGAAGAGGAACCGATGAGTATTTTACCGATTATAAGACAATAGCATGGAAGCAAAAAGCAGTAGATATGTCGGCAGTGAAGGATATAACCCACCTGAAATATATAGAAGATAAAGAGTATTACTATGATGGCATAAACTACTACCGCATGTACTATGATCCTGAGAGATTGAGTGTTATTGCTATGGATCCACTAACTAAGGCAATAATGCAAAACAAAAATTATAGGGCGCCTTATTCCTATCAGCATTCATTGGTGCCTTTTGTGGTTTGGGATCATAAGATTATTCGTTACCAAAGGGACAACAGTGGCAACTATATTGTTATAGGGCAGCTTCCCGCTACCTCTGAAATAAAGGATTTAAAGTTGTGTTTTGCGACCAAGGACAAACTACTGATTGAAGAGAAGGTAATAGAAAATAGTTGTGATTTTGAGACCATGAGCTTTGTCGGCTCTACTGTAGATGTCATTTCTCCCTGTGATGGAGGGCAAGGGCAAATACCTATTGTGATAGAATATAACTATTTCTTCAAAGATAAAAACGCTGTTTATCAATATCATACAGGAAAGGAAAAATTAGAAAAGTTGTCTTATAATCCTCAATCCTTCACCGAAAAAAGTTTGTTGAAGCTACTGAATAAGAAAAAGTAGGATTGCTAAAAAGCCAGAGACTTTCTAAATTTCGTTTAGAAAGCCTCTTGTTCTTTTATTATCGATATTTGCTCTATTTTTGATTGGTATTTACGGAGATTTTGATTAAGTAGTGATTTTGTAATTTAATTATTAGTTGTTCGTAAAAATGACTTTTTTGAAAATAGCTTTTAAATTTTGGCTAAATCAGGTATTAAAAAGAAAAAACCTCTTGAAAAACAAGAGGTTACAAGTCAAGGTTGTACTCGGAGCGGGACTTGAACCCGCACAGGCATTGCTGCCCACTGGATTTTAAGTCCAGCGTGTCTACCGATTCCACCATCCGAGCCTTTATGATAGACATAAAAAAAGAGCGAAAAACGGGGTTCGAACCCGCGACCTCAACCTTGGCAAGGTTGCGCTCTACCAACTGAGCTATTTTCGCATTTCATCTATTTCTAAGACAGCGCAAAGGTACTACTTTTTTTAAAACTGACAAAGAAAAAATGAAATTTTTTTGTAAAAATAAAATATTTATTGCAACTATTTGATTACAAGGGGGGTTGTTATTTTATTAATCATTGATCCTTATTTATGATTTTTTTGATAGAGAACCCTGCTAAGACCAAGTAGACCAAGCACAATCCCCACATTCCCAGCCAATAAGGCATAATGATAGGTAGTGAGGCACCCATTTGGGTAATCGATACGAACCCTTTTGCCCCTAAGGTGGTAGGCACGATATACGAAAAGACATTTAGCCACTGTGGCATTGCTACTGAGGGCCACGAAAAGCCGGTGAGCATTACCGAAGGCAACGAGGTGTACATAATGAGCATAATCGCATCTTCGCGACGGCGCAGAAAGTTCAGCAGACAAAGCCCCATAAAGACTATCGAAAGGATAAAGGGTATCATAAATACCATAGTGGTAAGTATACTGCTACGTACAGGGATACCAAAAAGAGGCATCACTATTCCTAAAATAATGAGCAAAATGACCATTGCAAGGGCTAAGTAGGTGGTTGCTTTACCCATTACAATAGGCAAAGCCCCAAAAAAGTTTCCCGAATTGGGGTATATCTTGCGCAGCTTGTTACCCTCGCGCATCGTACCGCCCAAGATACCTACTGCTGTGAGAATGGTGGTTTGGAAAATAATCACCAAAACCACGGGGATCAAAAAGGTAGCATAGCCCGACGAAGAGTTGTACAAACTTACTACTTTAGCACTTACAGGCATTGCTTCCTCGCGTGCTTGGGTAGGGAGCTTGCCTTGTGCCGACGAGCGTTTCATCTCTACACCTGCATTGAGATAAGTCGCTGCAAGTTTGGCAGCAGTAAGTACTTGCTTGTAATAGAGCATATACGAAGCATCAGCATAGACAGATATAGAGGGTTGTTCCCCGCGTTGTAGGTCGCGTGCAAAACCGTTAGGGATGGTTACGATACCGCGTATTTGCTCGCGCTGAAAAGCCTTTTCTGCTTCGCTGAGGTTGAGATAACTGCTGTAGATAGCCACACCGCTATTGGCATCTATCATACGCAATAGCTGACGACTTTGCGCTGTATTATCCTCATCAACCACTCCTATAGGGAGTTTTTGTAGCGTTTCTTCGGAATAGAGGTAGGTGTACAAGAAAGAGACTACCACCGCTACTATCACAAACGAGAAGAACACCGCTTTGTCGCGGAATATGTATTTGGCTTCCCAGAGCATTGCACGGGTGAAGTCAGCTGAACTTTGATAAATATATTTTCTAAATGCTTTCATATCCTCCTGATTTTATTTTCTTTACAAACATAGGGTAGGCAACTATCAGCAATAAGCCGAAGAGCAATAAGGCTAAAAGGGGTTGCCACGTCATTTCTACAGGTATCCCTTTGATCGCACGATTTACGTAGTATTTCATAAAATGAGCATAGGGGAAGATTTGCGCTAAATACTGCATACTCTTTGGCAATCCTTCCATCGGAAAAGTATAAGCGGCAAATGAGAAAGCTATCGCTGTGAAACCACTACCGATGGTGAGTGCTGACCTAAAATTAGGCAGGAGAGAGACAAGTGTAATCGCGATAATCTGATAAATGATGACTAAAGCAAAGGTGATAAGCACTACATTGAACATTGGGATGTGGAGGGGAGCACCTATAAGCTCGAAGAGGAGATAGTTCATCCACCACGCTACAAAAAAGAGTACTAAAGTGTAGGGTAAGAGTTTGCCCACCAAGGCTTTTAGCGGGTTGCCTCCTGCTTGGGCGAGCCAGTGTTTGCCTTGGCGGTAACGGAATTCTATTCCTAATACATATACCGTTACCATCATCACAATCATTTGGAGCATCATCGGCAAGAGTGCTGTGAGCAGGTAATAGGCATAGTTAGCATAAGGGTTAAACAATCCGTGGTCGTCTACCTTTACGGTTTGAGCCTCAGCGCGTACCTTCTCTGTCTGTTGTCCTTTTTGCATTTTCTTTTTCATCACAAGACCAGCCGAGAACATGCCTATGGTGGTTTGAAAATCCTTTTGGATAAGACCTGCACCGAGCATAAACTGGTTATTGGTATAACAGATCACCGATTGGTTTTCGCCTTTGAATAGTTTTTGCTGAAAATCGGCAGGGATAACGATAAAGCCCATAATCTGCTGTTGTTGGATAAGACGTTGGGCTTCTTTTTCATCGGTGAGTTTGATTTTCAGGTCGATGTTTGGGGTAGCATCGAGCATACGCAAAAGGTTTTCGGACAGCTGACTTTGGTCGTAATTGATATACGCCATAGGCAGGTCGCGAGGCACGCCTTTGTAGAAAATAGCCGCAAAGAACCCAAAGATAACCAAGGGGAACACCAAAACGTAAAACAGTCGTTTGGGTGATAGGAAAAGGTTCTTGCATTCGGTTTTAAAATATTTCATAATACAATTAGTAAATTATCAAATTAGTAGCTCCAAGGTTGCTCTAAGGTAGCTGTAAGAGGTAAGTTAGTTCTTTATAAGTTACTGCATTAGTAAGCCACCATCTACTGTAAAAGAGCTTCCTGTAACATAGCTTGCTTCGTCAGATAGTAAAAAGAGGGCAACTGCCGATGCTTCATTAGGTTCACCTACACGCTTAAGTAATACTACTTTAGCAAGGTCTTCTTCAAATTGTTGGCGTAATTCATCGGGGAGTACAGCACGCAAATTGCTTTTAATGGGACCTGGTACTAAGGTATTTACACGGATATGTCGGGGTGCAAGTTCAGCAGCCCAACAGCGAGCGGCTGAAAGGATAGCGGCTTTACTTGCTGAATAGAGAGATACATTGGGTTGTCCTTCGTATACAGCAGAAGAGGAGGTTACCACCACTGAAGCTCCTTCTTTTAGGTAAGGAGAAAGTGCTCCCATTTGCAACATTGGGGCAAAAACATTTACTTGAAACATTTGAGCTATACTATCTTTATCCATTGTCTCTATGGCGCCTCCTACTGCATAGGCAGCGTTGAGCCATAGCCCGTCTAAAGCACCTATTTCTTTTACAATAGGTAATAGGCGGTCTATGGTTTTACCATCAGAGACATCATCTAATATGCCAATAGTATTCTTTCCTAAATAATCTAAGGCTTTTTCTAATCGGTTATGGGTGCGTCCTGTGATAACAAGCTTAGCACCTTCCTTTACAAGTTGTTCGGCTCCTGCTAAACCGATACCACTGCTTGCTCCTGTAATAAGTATTGTTTTGTTTTTGAATCGTTGCATATTTATAAATTTCTTTGCTTTTCTAAAAAGTCACCAAGTTGGTGGCTTTTTGTAAGTCGTTAATTGTAAGTTAATTATATTTCTTCAGCGTCTTCTAAGTTTTCTATTAGGATAGGTTCTTTGTCTTTAAAATGAAAAGAAACGCCATAAGGTTCGCAAAAGCTGAAACCTCCTCCAGCAAAATGCAATATCCATTCTTTGTTGTCATAGAACAGGAACTGCGGACTTTCAAAAGGAACTTCCTGCAAGGGAACACTTAGCAATTGTTTTTCTTCTTCCAAAAGATGAAAGCCTTCTGAGCCTATCAGCAGTTGTTCTTGAAAATAAGAAAGTGCTTTGGCAACCAACTTATCTGCACTGGTAAGGGTCTGTTCAATAAAAGCAATAGTATCAGGCGTGAGGGTTTCACTATTGCTAAACACAGAAAAAGGCAGCTGTAAAGTTTCTTTGTAGAAATCACTTTTCCACTGATATGAAGCTTCCCAAAAATACTCGTCTCCCACTTTTTGTGAGAAAGTGAGGGCGCCAAACTTGGTGTTATAACTTGATGTGTTCATTTTCTGTAATTGGTGACTTATATCAATCATAGATATACAAATCTAAATCAATAGAGCTATTTAGTTTGCTTAGCAAATTGATAGTATTGTTTTCAAAAGCTATTGCTGGAGCAGGTTCTTTATTTGTTTCTACTTTGAAACGCATTATAGATTTTAAATTGTTTTTCTGTATAAATGAAGATATCTCCTCAATTCTTGGGATTACAATTTTTTTAAGAGGCTTTAAACTATCTTCTACAAAAAGAGATATAATATCTTTAAATGAATATTTCCAAAAAGTATCTGTACTTATCCTAAATTTTAGTTTATCACCTTTGTAAGCAAATTCGGTAGGGGATATATTTATGATTTTAGAAAACTCATCTATATCAAACATATCGCCATAAACGATAAAAGTTAATTTAATTCTTGTCATTTTGAATATTATAGTCAAACAAAAATAGATTGCGAGTAAATCAATTATTTTAGAGAAATCAACTTTGCCAAAGGTCGTAGCACGACGAGTAATTAAAACTTTGGCAAAGTGTAGTAACATAAGAGGCGATGCTCAGCGGTATCTCTAAAAAGCCACCAACTTGGTGGCTTTTTGTAAGCTCTTGATAATAAAATAAATACTTATATAATCACACTCTTCCATTTTTCAGGGTCTCTGTTTTCTGGCAAATACTGTTCTTTGATAGTGTCTAATAGCCAACGTTCTTCTACAAGTTTGTACTTGTACTCGCGCTTGTAATTCATTCCTGCATAGACCCTATCGGTAAATATAGAGGCTTTTTTACCCGTGATTTGCACTTCGGTAATGGTTTCTTTAGAAGGGTCGTAGTTAGGAGGAAAGATGTGACTGGTGTACTGAGCGCCGCCATATTTGCGTTCACGTTCGGTGATGTATTCCTTATAAATAGGGATACGAAGCTCGGTTTGCTTTTTGCAAAAGTCTTCCCAAGAGAGGGTTTTCTTTTTCTCCACTTCTTCTTCATCTACTCTGTTAGCTTCTGTTTCCCAGTCGTACATCGCTTGCAAGAAAGCAGTGAAACGCTGGCGTAGGGTTTGTTCTGTTTCTGTCATTTTGAATTATAATTTTAAATTGTCATTTTCGTCAAACTCCCAAAAAGGATTATAAGCAACTTCAAAGAGGTAGCCGTCCAAGTCCTTGAAATAGCCACTATATCCACCCCAAAATACTTTTTGAGCAGGTTTGACAATAGTAGCTCCTAATTCACTGATCTTGGATAAAACAGCATCTACTTCTGCTTCCGATTTGGCATTATAACTAATTGTTATTCCTGCAAATGCACTTGACTGATAAGGTAGTGTAGTATCTTCAGAGAGTTCTTGTAAAGGATATAATCCTAATACCATTCCTCCCAAAGGGAAAAAGAGCATACTCTTCCATACTTTTGTCCGACTTCTGCCAGCCCAAGTTCTCATAAAAGGCAAGAGCTTTCTTAAAGTTGCGGACACCTAAAGTGATAAGTGTAAATTTCTGTCTCATTTGGTTAATGCTTTTTCTACTATTTCTATAAGCTCCTCAGGGGTCATTAGGGTATTGAGATAGTTCTCTAAGGTTCCCATATTATCGATTTCTCCAAAGAATACCTCGTGATCAGTACCAAAGAGCGTTGGGTTTTCTTCATTGGGGTCGCTTAGGGCTATGTATATATGGTCAGGATAGCCAGAGGTATAGAACAATTGTATAAGATCAGGTGTCTTGTCTCCTGTAACTTTTATAATTTCAGTGAGGTCTGTAAATTCCTCATCGGAGAAATCGTCATACCATTCTTCATAGTCATCAGTACCTTCTTTGAAAGGGGTAAAGAGGCTGACTGTCCAAAAGTGTTGCCCATAAGGTTCTTCCGTAAGTCGATAGAACTGAGCAATCATCTGGTCATAAAAATCCTTTTTATCCGTTTGGTAAAGTTCCCTATGATCATCTACCCACGCTCCTATGCCATAAATAGGCTCGGTATCTTCGGCCTTTGCCCAAGGAGTGTCCTGAGGCTTTGGATAGAGTACGGTATCAAAAGTAATAGCCAATAGGTCATCAGCAAGGGAAGTGCCTTTCACTTGGCTGGTATCGCCTCCAAGAGCTTGTATACGAGTTAAGATTTTTTGGTTCAACATATTTATTTTATTAAAAGGTTTCTTTTTCTTTGCTCCTTTGGCGGTATTCTTCAAGCCAAAGGCGCCAATCTTCAGGACAATGGTATTTATCCATATATTCCTGCCGAGTTTCGGGGGATAAGGAGTGCCAATATTTTAAAAAAGTATCTCTATAATGCTCTTGGTATCCCTGATTCCAGCGAGGAGCCCCATAGAAACTATGAGGAAAGACTGTCCAAAAAGGAAATACTTCTTTATAATCCTCCATTTCTTTCTGAAAATGCTCTCTTTTTCCTTCTTCATAGAATGCTATTTGTACAAAAAAGAGTTTGTCGGCTTCTTGGATTATCTGTAGCTGTGCTTTACTAAGGGCATAAGGCGCTTTGCTAAAGAAAAGCCTGATACTTTTTGGGCTGACCTCTCCTTCTACTGCCTCTATACGCTTGTAGAGAGCTACAGGAATAAAGAATTCATACCCAAAAACTGGATAGGATTTACAAAAGAAATCTTTGAGTTTTGAGAACATAATCTTGAATTAACTAATTAACATTTCTCTTTCCTTCTTGGGGACTTTGGCAAGTACTTGGTCGTAAGAGTGCTGTATCATCTCCTTGATAAGGGCAGGGGGTAAGCCTTCTAAAAGCACAGTATTCCAATGTTTTTTGTTGAGGTGGTAGCCCGCTATAATCTTGTCGGGGTATTGCTCGCGGAGTTCTATCGCACGCTCGGGGTCGCACTTGAGACTCACCCGCAAAGGTACTGATTCTAAACTTGTAAGCACAAAAATACGATTACAAATCCGAAATACTAAAATATCCTCGCCAAAAGGCATATCCTCAGTAACGTGGGGCAAGGAAAGGCAATATTCTCTAAGTTCTTCTAAGTTCATTTTGTTTAGGTAAGAGATAAGAGATAAGAGGTAAGAGGGGGCTCATTCCTCATTATCAATTCAGCACACACGTGTGCCAAATTTTTATTCAAAAATCTTATTAATTTGTGCGGAAGGGTTTGTCATAAACTCTTCAAAGGTACAGAGTTCGGTGAAAGTTTCGTGTTCGTAATCGGCGAAGGCGAGTTTTTTGTTCTTAGGATACCATACCAAGAAGCCTTCAGCGCCATACCTATCGGCATCGGAAAGGAGGTCGAGGAACTTTTTGTTTTTCCACTTTACTTCCTTGACATCACTCAGCGGGGCAAACTCTACAAAACTGGTATATTCGCATTCAGGCAAGGGAATACACCTATCGGTGGCGCGCATTAGGGCGATGAGTCCTTCGGGAAGTTTGTAGGCTTTTAAGGCTCGCAAACGCTCTTCCTCGTCGTGCCACTGGGCAGGCTCTACCGATTTGATATACTCGGCAACTGCTTTCTGCTTGTTGCGCAGAGCGTAATGATAGGCACGTTCGCCGTATTTATCTTTGTAGGAAAGGTCGGCACCCAGCTCAATAAGTCGTTTTACTAAGGCAAGGTGACCATCCGAGGCAGCTACTTGTAAGGGCGAGGCGTTGTAAGGATATACCATATCAGGCTCAGAATAGTTTACATCAAATCCGTGAGTGATAAGGTATTCACATAGATGGGTAAATCCAGCTTCGGCAGCGTGTCGCAAGGTCGTACCGTCAGGAGTAAGGCGGTAGCCGTTTTCTATCAGCAGAAAAGCTATTTCTTCATTTTTGCTATAGATAGCAGCCTGCAAAGTAGTGAGGTGGGTACGGGCATTCACATCGGCACCTTGTTTAATCAACCATTTTACCAACTCAGGGTCGCTATTCTCACTCATACAAACATTAATAAGCGCTGTTTTGTTTATATGAGCCCCCTTATCAACTAAAAACTCTAATAGTTTCTTTTTGCGACTGGACAAGGCAAAGTCAAAAGGTGTTTGAGAATAACGTTCGTGTACACGGACTTCTTGGTTGATATCCCAGCCTTTGGCAAGTTCAGCTTCCAAGGCAGGAAAATCTTCCTCACGTAAGAGAGTTACGATTTCGGGGCATTTAAAAGGTGCTTTTTTCTGGGCAAAGATGTTTCTTTCTTCCATATTATAATTTGTTTGTATGCTTTAGCTTATAAAAAATTCTCTATCATCCTCTGGGGTAGAGATAGGATTGTATTTATTTAATAAATCAAAATACTCTTCATCAGAGAGTAAGGCAGTATAATCACTGCGATGTTTTGCTATAAGATAGGGTGAATATCTATTTTCTTCTTTGTTTGCGGAACAAGGAAAGTTTGTAAGTTTTCTATTGTAAATTTCTTTAATTACCTGAGCTTGTTCCTCACTTAGGTAAGGACGATGGGTGCGGTATATATTGGCAATATTCTCATAGAAATCACCCAAAAGAATAGGTGTATTTGGATAGATTGTATGTACTAACTGCAATAACCCATAAAAAATAAAATTCTGCAAGTTATCAGCTATAATTTCAGCAGAATTAAAATCGTACCAGTCCTTTACGATAACAGGAGGTAGCTCTGTTTTTTCTCTATTATAGAAAAAACAAATATCTCCTTCACATTCTGAAGCAAAAGGCACTAAAAGATATTCAGCTTTAATTCCTCGTTGAGATTTATAATCTTCTATTAAATTTACAATCTCTTCTGCATCATCCAATGCCATAAACTGATCCCTAAATAAAAGTAACGGAGGATTCTTTTTTAGCTCTGGAAATACTTCTTCCCACCATATTTCTTTTTGCCAACGAACATCCAGCATCCTATCTTCCCAAAGCCGGTGATATAGTTTGGGGTACTGAAAGTTATAAGTCTGTTCTATTTTTTGTAATGGGTTCATATTGCTGAGGTTTGATGTTAATTTCTCACATATCTTCCCCTATATCTTTTAAGAAGCTATCTATTGCCTCAAAAGAACTTTTAGAAGAAGAAGCATATATTAATTGACTGCCCTTGTCTAATATAGCAATACTATCGGTAGCATCCCCATAAAAGTCGGCTCCTTCTAACCAATGATGGAGGGCAAAAGGTTTTTTGGGGAAACGCTCTTTTATAGCTGTCAATTCTTCAGGAGTGATATATTTAAAGCCTTCATAAGCATAAGGAAGCGCAAATACAGCTTGCAAGTGAGCTATAGCCAACAAAAATTCAGCTAATGTATCACATTCTACTTGCCAATGTTGGTGAGTAAAGTCGGTACTCATATACACCTTAGGATTGGCGGTCTCTAAATCTTCCTTTGCGATAGCCCACAGACAGCAATTTTGATTTTCTGTATAAAAAACAAAATAGTTTGGGTCGCTGAAAAGAGTAAGGTTATCCTTTGGGGTTACCAAGTTATCTTGTGTTTGATTCAGAGCTTGATGTTTTCCCAAAGTAGTGTAATAGTTGTATAGCAGTGTAGGCATTTTCTCTATCACCTTGAAGAAAGGTTGCATCTCTTCATCGGTAAAACCACAATCTTCCTCTAAACCAAAGAGCGTACGGATTTGTTCAAAAATGTTGCTTTCTTCTATTATATTAGATTTCGTTTTAGTCATTGCTATATTCAAATTGTTTTTCTTCTTTTGGAATGGGAATAAACTTGTTACACAAAGTATCAAACTCTTCTCGCGAAAGTAATCCTATATATTTTTCGGTGTATTCCCTATCATTAAATGTATAGGTGTAGGTAGAGGCAAAAGTTTTTCTTTTATAAATATCTTCTACTATTTTTGCTTGCTCCTCACTTAAATAAGGACGGTGCGTACGGAACATATTGGCTATTTCGGTATAAAAAGAATCGTCATCAGCAAGGAGTTCATCCATATATAACACACATTCTAACAATCCGTAAAAAATAAAATTCTGAAAGTTATCGGCTAGAACTTCTGCTTCGTTAAAATCGTGAGCAAATAGTACCACCCAAGGTTCAGGGAGAGGGTTTTCTTTATTGTAAAATAAACAATAATAGTCGCCTGCTCCATTCTTCCCAAAAGGGATGAAGAGGTACTCAGGCTTAATTTTATAAAAACTTTCGGCACCATGTAAGTATTCTATTTCTTCTGATATTTCAGAGAGTTCTAAAATTTCAAAATCCATACGCCCTTCTAAAAGTAATGGTGGATTATCTTTGATTTTAGGGTACTCAAGTTCGCGCCAACGAGGACCAAATTGTCCCCAATTGAGCATACCATCCTCATAAAGCTGGTGATATAGCTTGGGGTACTGAAAGTTATAAGTTTGTTCTATTTGTTGTAATAGGTTCATATTGGATGTTTTTTTATTCATAATACCTTCCTAAATCTAACAAATGTCCTAAAAAATGCCAATCATTGGGGATGGTTTCATCTTCGCCTATATAATCACATAAGCCTCGTGCGCCACACTCCAAGAGGTCTAAAGGATTGAAATTGTACCAATCATAGCCCGTTTCGGAGGTGATGCCAAAGGAACGCATTTCGTTATGAAGTTCTTTGTCTTTCATACGGTGGAGTTCAGCTATCTGAAAGAGAATAACTGCTTGAGTATAAGCAAAGGCGGAAAGATGTTCAGTCTCTTCGGGCATTGAGCGAATGCTTGTCCACTGCTCCTCATAAGTAGCAGTCTTTGCACTAAATGCCTCCTTAAGCAGTTCAAGGCAAAGAGTAGGGGAGAAGGGTGTGTTTTCGTGTGGAGTTACAATCCTATATAAAGCTGAGAGATAGGCTTCTAAATCTCTGTTGGTTACTTCTTTAGGAAGCTGTTCTATACAGTTGTAAAATTCGTCGTAGGTCATAGAGATAATTAGCAAATGGGTGTTTCTTATTCATTAGCGTATTCAATGGTTCGTTCTACAATCAGGTTGGTATAACGTTTAGAGTATTCGATGCGTTTCTCTATCCAATTGCCGTGATTATCATAGCGATAGGTGTATTTGCGAGTATAGACTTCGCCTTCTTTGTTGCTAATTCGCTCGAAAATTTCGTTGTTATGCTCATCGAAAGTGGTTTCAGTTATTGAATAAGGTTCGGGGTCGCCTATATCCTGATGGGCAACATAAATTACATTGCCTTTTTCATCAAAACGAGTTATGGTAAACATAAAAGGCTTGCCATTGGCTGAAAGATTGGTATCGACTTTTTCGGTATCGCTACGAAATTCAATAGAGTCGTGAAGAATCTTTTCTCCCGTAGATATGTTTGTATGACAACGATCTATACACCTGCCTTGGGTATCATATTGGAGTTGTAAGAGATATTCGGCATCGGCTGTGCGGGAGTGCTGACTTATGTTATTACCGTGCGCATCGTATTCGAAAGTAACAGTTTTTTTCCATTTGCCATCTTCGTAGGTAATACACTCTACTTGCTGATGTAGGTCATTATAGCGGTATTGTTTTTCCTCCCAGCAGTCGGTTAGTTCTTCATCTTCAGGGTCGTAGAGGCGAGAACTCAAGCAATTACTGTGAGAGTCGTAGGTAAAGAGGAAGTGGTATTCCTCGCCATAAGAAGCCTCTACAAGTTTACCTTGCTCGTTGTAAATGAGGGTTTCAGTATAGTCTTCTAAGAAGTATTCTTCGCCTTTTTGCCACTGACCATCTTCGGTGATGACAGCAGCATAACAATGAGATTCATCTCGTTTTATGTCCATAGTATTAAATTTGCCAATTAGTTAATTACCGAATTACTTTTCATCATTTTGTATTTCTTCCTTTCTCCTTCAATAGTAGCCACTACTTCAAAACCGAGTTTTGTATAAAGACCTTTAGCTATGGGGTTGTCATCAAATACATTTAGGCTAATAGAATGAACACTTTTATCTTCAAAAAGCATTGCAATAAATAACTGCATTGCTGAGGTGCCTAATCCTTTTCTTGTAAGCGAAGGATTGATAAGAAATCTACCAATATGTACGTTGCTCCCTTCTACTCTTATTTGCTGAATCATTCCTATAAAACTCCCTTCTGTCTCAATACGAAAACAATGAGGCAAAGCATTGAGTGCTTCTATGGTAAGAGGATAGAGCAAAGCATCTCCCGCCCATTGTTGCAAGAAATCAGCTCCTTTACTATTGGTCCAATGTATAATAGCCTCTTTATCTTCAGGCAATAATCCTTCAGTAATTCTCATTTTTTTGCTAAACTTACTTCTTAATATTATCTAATCAGATGGTTATTTCTATCATATTACCATCAGGATCAAGTATCACACTTTCATAATACCCATCGCCTGTAGTGCGTGGAGCACTAAAACATATGTAGCCTTCATCTATGATTTTCTGAGTAAGTGCATCGACAGCTTCTTTGCTTCCTACACTGAAGGCAAAATGTATAAATCCTTCATTCATGACCTTGTCCAAACGTTCACTAAGATTGGGACGCCACATAATTTCCAAGCGAGCACCACTTTCAAAGGTTAGAAAATAAGTGTGCAACCCTGTTTTAGGGTTGTGGTATAGCTCATTTGATTTCGCTCCAAAATAAGTTTCATAAAAAGACTTAGAGGTATCTAAGTCTTTTACATACAAAGCAATATGGTCTATTTTCATAGTGATAATTTATTAATGAGTCGATTGGATAATAGCCGAAATTACCCTTTACTTTTCACTCACCAAGACTGACATTCCCGGTCTTAGATCCTTTACTTTTTGGGTAGGGTAAGCTTTGATAGCAAAAGTTTTCTTGTCGAAATCACCTTTACTTTTGGTAGCTGTCCAAGTAGCAAAATCAGCTTGTACGGCTATGTGTTTTACTTCCATTTCTATCTCCTGATTGCCCAGAGCAGGTACGATACCTTTGAACTTAGTACCTATCTTGAAGTCAGCCATTTTGTCCTCGCGTATGTTGAACACTACCCATTCATCTTGGGTATCGATGAGGTTCATGACAGGGTAGCCTGCATTGACGATTTCTCCTTCGTTGGGAATAATCGTCTGTATCTCGGCATCGGCAGGAGCGAACACTTTAGCACCGTCTTTATAGGCATTTACCTCAGTAATCACGCCTTGTGCTTGAGCTACAAGCGCTTGGGCAGCAGTTTTATCCTCTACACGAGCTCCGTTTTTTGCCATTTCGTATTGTGATTTGGCTGCTTCGGCTTGTTTTTGTAGAGCAACCATTTGAGTATAAGCCTCGTCTTTCTTTTGAGCAGGGAGTACCTTGTCGTTGTATAGGTTACTTACACGCTGATAGGTTTTTTCAGCAAGCTCGGCAGCTGCTTGTGCTTGTTGCCATACATTGTATGCTCCTTGTATCTGTTCTGTGCGGGCACCACGTTGGGCTTTGTCCGATTGGGCTTGTGCAGCTAAGCGGGCAGCTTCAGCTTGAGAGAGCTTGGCGTCGAGTTCGGTGCTTTCCAGTTCCAAAAGGAGATCGCCTTTGTGTACTTGGTCACCTTCCTGCTTGTAGATAGCTTTCACTCTACCAGGTACTTTGGGGGCTACGTTGATTTGCTTGGCTTCTACTTGCCCCTGCAAATACACAGGTTCACGATTGCTAAAAAAGTAGATAGAGAGCACAAGAACTACTGCAAATACAGCAATAGTAACTAAAAGGCCAATGATATTTTTTCTTTTTCATAAGATGAATAATATTTGAATACTAATTAAAGTGCAAAAATAGTGAAGATTTGGGACATAGGGATGCTTTTTCTACAAAAGATTTTTAAGATAGATTAAAAATTATATGACACAAAGAGTTGAAAAAAATCTTACTTTTATTCGGATATTTTCTCAAAAAGTGGTAACTTTGCCCTACCAAATAATATTGTGTTTGGCACAAGAAAAGAATAAACCAACTAATAACAGCAATATCATGGAAACATTACGAGAAATCATTCACTCTATACAGCAAAACAAAGTCCGTAGCTTCATGTCAGGCTTTGGAATCATGTGGGGAATTTTTATCTTGGTACTCCTCTTAGGGGTAGGTAAAGGGGTAGAATATGGAGTACAAGATCTACTAAAGAGGTTTGCGGCCAAATCAATATTTATTTGGAGTGGAGAAACCTCCATGAAATATAAGAATATGCAAGAGGGTAGGCAAATTTTCTTCAACAAATACCTCTTAGAAGATATCAAGCGCAAGTTCCCCGAGATAGAAGGACTTTCTCCACGAACAACTATTTCTAAAAATGCTATTTTTGGAAAGAAAAATTACTATACCTCTGTAACAGGAATTACACATGATTATTGGTCTTTCTCCAGTTATAAGATGATAGAGGGAAGCCGCCCTTTCAACCTTATGGATGACAAAAGAGCACGTAATGTAGCGATTATAGGAAAGAAAGTGGCCACTAAGCTATTCCTTGATGACAATCCTTTGGACAAACTTATCAATGTCGGGGGAGTGTATTACCGCGTAATAGGAGTGATGAAAAATGATGATATGATTAGTCAGCAAGCAGAGTCGGAAATCTTCGTACCCTATCCCAGTTTTACCCGTAATATCCAAGATACCCCCGATATTTCTTCCTTTGGCTTCTATTTGCGTGATGATGCACAGATCTCTGTTTTAGATTTTAAGAAAAAAATAATCAACTATTTGGCACGTACCCTCCGTTTTGATGAAAACGATCCTAATGCGATCTATGTACAAGCATTGGAGGAACAACTCTCCAGTATCAATAGTATCTTTACGGGGATTAGTGTTTTTATCTGGATTGTAGGGCTTTGTTTTCTTATCAGTGGGATGGTAAGTGTCACTAATATCCTTTTTATTGTAGTCAAGGAACGTACTAATGAGTTTGGCTTGCGTATGGCCATAGGGGCGACGCCACGCCATATTATCACTCAGGTACTCTTGGAAGCACTGATTATTACCTTAGCTTCAGGGCTCTTAGGCATGTTCTTAGGTGTAGGAGTACTTAAGCTTTTGAATATACTCTTGGAAGCCACTGGCGGCATGGGCTTGCTCAAAACCACAGAAATAGATATGGGTATTGCTTACTTAGCTGTCTTTATCATGGTGCTTTCAGGTATTTTTGCTGGTACCTTCCCTGCCCGAAAAGCCTCCAAAATAGAACCTGTAGCCGCTATGCGTTATGAAAATAGAGGATAAGAAGGAGTGAAGAATAGGTGAAAGGGGGGAAAATCTTATTTTTATTTGGATATTTTCTCAAAAAATAGTGACTTTGCCTTATCAAATAATATTGAGTTTGGCGCAAGAAAAGGATAAACCAAACTAATAACTACAATATCCTAATAACTACAATATCGTGGAAACATTACGAGAAATTATTCACTCTATACGGCAGAATAAAGTCCGTAGCTTTATGTCTGGCTTTGGGATTATGTGGGGTATTTTCATCTTGGTACTGCTCTTAGGAGTAGGGAAGGGAGTAGAATATGGGGTGCAAAATCAGCTTAAAAGCTTTGCCTCCAAATCAATATTTGTTTGGGGTGGAGAAACCTCTATGAAATATAAGAATATGCAAGAAGGTAGGCGAATTTTCTTCAACAAATACCTCTTGGAAGATATCAAGCGGAGATTTCCCGAAATAGAGGGACTTTCACCAAGAACATCTGTTTCTAAAAATGTTATTTTTGGAAAGAGGAACTACTATACCTCTGTAACAGGAATTACACATGATTATTGGATGTTCTCTAACTTCAGAATGATAGAGGGAAGCCGTCCTTTCAACCTTATGGATGACAAAAAAGTACGTAATGTAACAATTATAGGAAAGAAGGTGGCCACTAAGCTTTTTCTTAATGACAATCCTTTGGACAAACTTATCAATGTGGGGGGAGTGTATTACCGTGTGATAGGGGTGATGAAAAATGATGATATGATGAGTCAAAGAGTTGAATCAGACATATTTGTGCCTTTTCCGAGTTTTACTTGCAATATTCAAGATGCTCCCGATATTTCTACTTTTGCTCTCTACTTAAGGGATGATGCACAAATCTCCATTTCCGATTTTAAGAAAAAAATAACCAATTACTTGGCACGTACCCTGCGTTTTGATGAAAATGATCCTAATGCGGTCTATGTACGCGCTTTCGAGGAAGAAATATCTAATGTTAATAGTATTTTTACCGGTATCAGTGTTTTTATTTGGATAGTGGGACTATGTTTCCTTATCAGTGGTATTGTGAGTGTGACCAATATTCTTTTTATTGTAGTCAAGGAACGTACTAATGAGTTTGGCTTGCGTATGGCCATAGGAGCGACTCCTCGCCATATTATTATTCAGGTACTTTTGGAAGCCCTAATTATCACGTTAGCTTCAGGACTGATGGGGATGTTCTTAGGGATAGGGGTGCTGAAACTTGTCAATATGTTTCTTACTGCTACAGGTGGTTTAGGCTTGCTCAAAACTACAGAAATAGATATGGGTATTGCCTCCTTAGCTGTATTTATCATGGTGCTTTCAGGTATCTTTGCTGGTACCTTCCCTGCCCGCAAAGCCTCCAAAATAGAACCTGTAGCCGCTATGCGTTATGAAAATAGAGGATAAGAGAAGGTGAAGAGTGTAGCCAGCGAATACTTAATATCAGTGTTGTGGCACACCTGTAGGGGCGATTTGCAAATCGTCCTTCCAACATGTCACGCAAATCGCTCACCAAAAAGCGAGAACAATTCATCCACTAACACATGAAGTATTTCGCCCTTCCCAACACATGATGCAATTCTTTTCACTAACACGAGCTGCAAGCTCTACCATAGTAGGCATGAGGATCATTAATCATTGAAAATTAATCGTTGATCATTAAGAAACTGTGTTTCTATAGGGAGGTAATAGAGCGTGGGGAGAGCTCCTTCTAAGCGAACATAATCTTTTTCAGTGGTGAGAATACGCCCCTTCTGGCGTAGGAGTTCTAATTCTCTGTTCGAAAAATGGTGGTGGTCGCTATAGGCTAAGTGCTCAAAGGAAGCTCCTTGTTTTTCTAAAAAATCCACCAGAGGAGTAGGGTTGGCGATACCTGTTACCAAAGTAAAAGGAGTGGCAATAAAATCCTTCAATGCTTGGCTATCCTCATGACTATACACCCTGTCGCTATAGGCAATAGTGGTAAAGTATACCTTCTGTGAAGGGAGGGGCTTGAGTTGTTGTATAATTTTTTCTTGCTCTGTCTGAGTAAGTTCAGGACACTTGGTCACAATAATGATTTGTGCTTTGCGAGCACGGCTGCGAATATCCCGAAGCGAGCCTACAGGAAGGAGAAAATCCTGTGTGTAGAGCTTGTCATAGGAGGTCAGCAGTAGGTTTGTCCCTGCTTGTACTTTGCGGTGCTGGAAGGCATCGTCCAAGATAATATACTTAAAATGAGGATTCTCAAGCAACCGCTCTATTCCTTCCTGCCGGCTCTCACATACAGCGACGGTAGCTCGAGGGAACTTACGATGGTACTGATAGGGCTCATCGCCCAGAGTCATCGCTGTAGCTGAGTCATCGGCAAGGACAAATCCTCTTGTCTTACGGCGATACCCACGGCTGAGAATCGCCACTTGCTCTTGCCCCAGTAGGCGTACAAGATACTCTACCATAGGAGTCTTGCCAGTACCCCCTACAGCCAAATTGCCTACACATAGAATAGGGAAGGGGTAGCGCTTGGAAGAAAGCCAACCTCTATCATAGAGAAAGTGTCGTAAGCGTACTCCTAAACCATAAAGAATCGCAAAGGGTAATAATAGAAAACGCATGGTTAGTTTTGAGTTTTTAATTTTGAGTTTTAGGTTCCAGTAACCTACCTTACCTCCTACTTTATTTTTCGTTCTTCACTCTATGAGAGGGGAGGACAAAGCTAAAAGGTGCCTTCTTAAAATGTCTCCATACGGCCTTGATAAGGGCGAAAACCTCCGAAGAAGGGATATTTCTGGAGCGAAAGGCAATCCACAAGGAAAGTCCGAAACTTACAATAAAATTGATAAAACCAACCAAAACCAGTCCGACAAAGATCCACACCCACATACTCCATACTAAGTGGAAGGCAGCTCCATAGAGCCCCATAGCTATATTCCCACTGACAAAAGTAATGTGGCGTATATCTAAATCAAGATCGAAGAAAGACCCTATAGAAGCAGTACTTCCCATGAATACACCGAACCAAAAATTGGAAAGAATTCCAGGGCGCTTATGATCGAGCCAATGAGCCAATCGTCGAGTACGCTTTACCCCTAAGGTACGCTTGAGGAGAGGGTGTTCCATGATACGATAGGCGAATTGGTTGTATTTCTGCTTGTTGGAGACATCTCCAGCAATGATTCCCGAAATGAAAAGGAATACCCCCGCAATAGCAGCATGGAATATCAGTTTGGAGTGTATAGGGGAAGCATCCGAGAGGAACTTTTCCCAACTATGGGAAACGATATTCTGTCCCCAAGCGGCCTCGATACCCCATACAAGCAGCAGAGCTACCCCAAAAGCCATAATCACATTCCCTACAAAGGCAATAAACTGTGAGCGCCATAGGCGAGCAAAGAACTCAGCGAATTCGTTGTGTTTCTCACTTTCCTTTCCTTGTTTCTTCATTCCTTCTTCTACCATACGGGCAACGGTAGTAGCCGTCATCGAAGGCTGTTTGGTGGCCAAGGCAGAACCGGTGAGGTAGATTAGAATAAACCCAAAGGCATAGTTCATACTATAGAGAAAAGCATGCCCAAAAGCACTCGCATGTACCTCATGTAAGAGAGCCTTGAATATACACAGAAAGCCTACAATAAATCCTGCACCAAGGCTGGCCTTGAGCATTTTGAAGTATTCTCGGGGTGTGTCGGTGATATATTTCTCACCAGTAGAGGCATTGAACTGGGTAATCTCATAAGTGACTGTTTGGGTACTCTCTCGGATAAAAGAACGTAGGTTGTTCTTATAACAGTTGTACTCTATGAGTTTGAGTGCTATACAGATAGTGTTGTCTATCTTGTCTTTCTCGGGGTGGAGTACCAATAAGTTCAAAAGGGTTTTTACACGTGTCAGCTGCTGGTTGATACGCAAGAGCCCTTGGTTTACACGCATAGTGATACCATACTTGGACGAATTCTTATAGGCTTGTTGTACAAAGTCCTCACACTGTTGGAAGAGTACCATCAGCTGTTTGTAGTTAAGGTTCTCTTCGGTAAGGGATTCTCCGCGTAGGATACCCTCGCGCACAGTCTCGAACTCTCTCTCGAAACTCAGAAAGGGACTCTCCAAGTAGCCATATTGGGGTACCATACGGATAATATCCGACTCCATAGTGCGTCCACTCATGCGCTGGGTAATTAGCCCAATGGCATCACAGAGCTGGTTAAGCCCATAGGAGGGAGCCCCCTCGCAGGTGAAAATGTTGTCAAACCCTAATAATCCAAAGAGTGTTCTATACTCATGGTGTTCTATCTTCTCAAGCCACTTATAGTCAGAGGAAAGGTAGAATACTTGGTTAAGTACATACTGCAAGGTATCCTTCTCCGGTTGGTAGGGCAGTATCTTTTCTGAAAGGCGCTTTTTCACCTCATAGAAAAAGCTGGAATCCTGTAGGATACCCACCTCCGAGATCATACGCCCAAAACGACGATTCGAAAGTAACTCCTTGATATAGGTAGAAAACAACTGACAATGTATAGGATGCTCTTGCAAATAGCCGATAAGCTCCAACAGAGAGATTTTGTAGCTCGCTTTTTTCGGACGAAAGTAGCGAACGATATCATATAGTAGGTATAGGTTGGTATGTCCTAAAAGTATGTCTTCTTTTATATGAAAGTCAAACACTTCTTGGACACTATGGAATTTTTTTAATTTGTTAGGCATCTTTATAAGTTATGAGTTATAAGTTATAAGTTATGAGTTATAAGTTATAAGTTATGAGTTATAAGTTATGAGTTATAAGTTATAAGTTATGAGTTATTTAGGAATATAGAGTTAAAAGAATTATAGTCATTGATCATTAATCATTAATCATTGTAAGAGGTGATTTGCCCACTGAAAACAATATTTTTTCGGACAGCGTCCATAAAGAGGATATCACTGCTTACAGTTTACTGATCAGCGCTCACTGATTACTGCTTTGAGTTTTTTAAAGAAGTTTTTCTCAGATTGAGCAATGTCATACAAGGTTTTGGAAAGTGCCTCATAAGCATTGGGGGTGCTATTGCGTTCCTTGTACAGACGAGCTACCGCTACGGCAAAATCACGCCAGCGATCGCCTATCTCCGTAATCTCTTGAGAAAGCGTCTTGAGCCTATCCTCTTGTAATACCTCGGCAGCTTCTTGTAGGAAAGCCCCATAGATAAAGCGGAATCCCCCTCCTCCAGTGCCTATTTCCTCCTGCATACGAAGCATGTTGGCCAAGTAGTGGTTGGTGATTTTATTCCCCAATTTCTTCTGCCACTTCAGTATATCGCGACTTACACGTATTATCGCTCGATACCCAATGATAGGTACAGGAGAAAGCATCCAGTCACAAGTATTTTTGATTCCTTTGCAAATTGCCTTTTCCAAAGAGAATGACTTAGGCAAATCAGTAGGATAATAGATATGCCCCTTAGGAGCCAAAGCGCCTTTGGCAAAGCGTACTCGCTCAAGCTCTGTTGCACTTAGCTCTGTGGTGAACTCCATCACAGGGTCGCTGATAAGGTATGAATCCCCCTGCTTGCCATACACTACAAGATTGTGTGCATTGAAGTGAAAACGATATTGTTCAGGGAAATAAGGAAGATGGTAGACTCCCACCTGTAATCCTACGGGAATCCCCTTGGAAAGGGTCTGGTCTAATACCTGTTGGGCTTCTTTCTCAGAAGAAAATTTCTTTCGAAAAACCTTGAATCCCAAGCGCTTAGCTACTTTTGAGAAAATATGCCCAGGCATGGTACGATAGCTTATAGCTGGAGCTTGATTGACCTTTATCCATGGGAAATAAAAAAACAAAAGACCGGAACCAATCCCAAAAACCATAGGTTCACTAAGGGATAAACCGTTGTATTTCAGTAAATTAGAAGCTACCCCGTTCTCACAATGTGCCGATTGGGTATGTTCAAATTCTAATTGCATCTTATTCAAAAAACTAATCAGCGGCAAAATTACAAAAATTTTTTTAAAGAATAAGATTTTGCAAGTATTTCTAAATGTAGTATCTTTGCACGCCCATTCACGGATATAATCTGAGATATTAAAATGCTTACATTACAACAATTTACATTTAATCCTTTTTCGGAAAATACTTATATTCTTTACTCAGATAAGGGCAATGCCTTTCTGATAGACCCAGGTTGCAGCACTCATAGTGAGGAGCAACAGCTTAGAACATTCATTGCAGAGAAGGGGCTCACGATAGAGAAAATCCTCCTTACGCATGCTCATATAGACCATGTTTTTGGCTTGCAATGGGCTTGTGATACCTATGCCCTGCCAGTGCATTTGCATCCTTATGAAAAGGAAGTCTTGGAGAGAAATCCTTCGGATGCACGTCTTTTTGGCTTTACCTTTCCTGAGTTTGATGGACAAATGGTGGAGATAGATACCGATACCATATTATATATAGATGATACTCCCATTACCCTACGCTTTGTACCAGGACATTCTCCAGGGAGTCTCGCCTTTTATGTGGAGAGAGAGGCGTTTATCATCTCAGGGGATGCTCTTTTTAGAAGAAGTATAGGGCGTACCGACCTATATAAGGGAAATACAGAGCAGCTACTCAGTAGCATTCATTCCCAATTACTTACCCTACCTGAACAGACAAAAGTATATTCCGGACATGGACTGCCTACTTCCATAGGAGAAGAAAAACAGCACAATCCTTTTTTACAGTAAAATGAAACCAACTACCTCAAGATTAATTTTCATAGATATTATACGGGCTTTTGCGATCTGTATGATGCTCGAAGGGCATTTTATAGATGGCTTATTGGCACCCGAATATCGCGATGAAAATAATCTAATTTTCTCTACATGGCTCTATATCAGAGGGATGACAGCGCCCGTGTTCTTCACTGTGTCAGGCTTTATCTTCACTTACTTGCTCATCAGGGAGCAGAATCCAGAGAAGATGGGTTGGAACCATATACGCGTACAGAAGGGAGTACGAAGGGGAATTTCCTTGGTAATCATCGCTTACTTGCTTAGGGCAAATATTTTCAACCTTTTTTCGGATATGACCGATATGAATGTCCGCAAGGTAGATGTACTTCACTGTATAGGATTCTCTTTGCTCTTTCTTATAGCCTTCTATCTGGCTTCTTACAAGAGAAAAAGCCACTACCTGCTGCCGGTATTCCTTCTGATGATTACCTTTGTATTGTTTTTCTTTGAACCCATCTATAGCCACCTGACTTATGAGTATTTGCCTATTTTCTTAGCTAACTATTTTACCAAAGTCAATGGCTCGGTGTTTACTCTTTTTCCTTGGTTTGGCTATGCTTCCTTGGGAGGATTTATGGGATATATGTTCTACAAGTACAGAGAACATCCACACCTATACCGCAATGCAATATTATTATATATCGTTTTAGGGATTTTCTTTCTTACTTTCCCCTATTGGGCAGGAAAAATAGGGAAAGAGACCCATTACTATACTTTAGAACTCATAGCGGGAGGGGATTACCTGATCAAGCGTATAGGCAATGTATTGTTGTTCTTTGCACTATTTATGCTCTTGAGAAAGGTAATTACTTCCACATTATTACAAAAAATAGGGCAGAATACCCTTACCATATATGTAGTACACTATATCATACTTTATGGGAGTTTCACAGGATTGGGGCTATACCGCTTTTTTCACGATAAGCTCAACCCTTATGAGGCGGTCATTGGAGCAGTGTTGTTTGTGGTAGGGACTCTTCTGGTTACCTTTGCTTATCTGAATAAGGAAGCTATTATTGATCAAAGAATTGATGAGATCAAGGCGAAGATAGGGCAGGGGATAGGTTGTGGTTTTGATAGTATAAAAAATACAATAAAGCGTTTCTTCTCCTAAAGGGAGTATCGAAAAACAGAGATTATGATTAGTAAAGAAGCACATTTGCTCGCTTATTTAGAAGAGTTTATCACTCAGGAACGCAAGGAGCGATTTACACAAATCCTTTCCCAGCGTACAGAGCACTTTACCGTAGCCATAGAAGATCTCTTCCAAGTACACAATACCAGTGCGGTAGTGCGTACTTGCGAAGTTTTTGGAGTCCAGACTGCACATATTATAGAAGAAAAATACGGAAAACGCTTGGATTCAAAGATAGCCATGGGGGCTGAAAAATGGGTGACTACTATACGTTACCCTCATACCCAGCCCTGTATAGAAGCTCTTCGAGGTCAGGGATATAGGATTGTTGCCACCGTACCTGCACCCGGGGCTACTCCTCTGCAGGAGTTTGATATTACCCCCAAGAGTGCTTTTTTCTTTGGTACTGAGCGCGATGGCCTCTCTCAAGAGGTTATCTCCCAAGCTGATGAGTGCTTGACAATTCCTATGGTGGGCTTTACCGAAAGTCTCAATATATCTGTGAGTGTAGCTATTATCCTACAATATGTCACAGCCAAGCTACGAGCTTCTTCTATTCCTTGGCAGCTCTCCCCTCAGGAGGAATTGCTACTGCGCTTACAATGGACAAAAAACTCCATACGTAGTCTCACGGATGTCTTATCTCGTTATGAATCTTTACAATAAGCATGGCAAAAAAGTACTATGTTATATGGGAAGGGTATGAGGTGGGAGTGTTTTCCTCATGGGAAGAGTGCAAAAAGTACACTTCAGGATATCCTACAGCTAAGTATAAGTCGTTCCCTACTAAGGAACAAGCAGAGAAAGCTTTTAGAGAGGACTATCGCCTTTATTGGGGAAAGAAAGCAACTACAACTGTTCCTCTTTCAGCAGATTATGATACCAATAGTATAGCTGTAGATGCTGCTTGTAGTGGTAATCCTGGGACTATGCACTACCGCGGGGTAGACCTCTCGACTGGGGAAATTATCTTCTCTCAAGGTCCTTTTATGCAAGCTACTAATAATATAGGTGAGTTCTTGGCTATAGTACATGCCTTGGCACTCATGGAGCAAACAGGAGAGCCGCGCACTATTTATTCTGATAGTAAAATAGCGATTTCATGGGTCAAACAAAAAAAATGTAAGACCAAACTCCCCCCTTCTCAGGCTAATAAAAAGGTTTTTTCGCTGATAGAACGTGCCGAAAAATGGCTACATACCCATACCTATACCGCTCCTATTCTCAAATGGGAAACAAAAATCTGGGGAGAGATCCCCGCTG
Source organism: uncultured Capnocytophaga sp. (assembly GCA_963528845.1). GTDB lineage: Bacteria > Bacteroidota > Bacteroidia > Flavobacteriales > Flavobacteriaceae > Capnocytophaga. The sequence continues at coordinate 46,328 of CAURXJ010000014.1, forward strand.
ATTACGGAAATAAACAACGATAAAAGTTATTTTTTCGTAGATTAGAGTGTAATTAATGCACTGATAATCAACCATTTAAAAAATAATTTAAAAATATTTCAAAAAACATTTGGTCAATTAAAAAACTTGTTG
>CAURXJ010000015.1:0-44656 GCA_963528845.1 uncultured Capnocytophaga sp.
ATTTATTTTTAGGAGCCATTAGACGAGGTAGACAAGTCGGATGGGGCGGATAGAGGAATTTTAATTGCTTACCTATCAAAAGTTAAAATAAATTTAGTGTTTCAGGGTCATAATTTTCAAAAGAGACTTTTCCAAAGTCTTTTTGAGTTCGAATTATATCAAAATCATCAGATGCATTGTTGAAAATATTTGAAACCTCTACTTTGTAAAGAAAAATTTCATTTGTTTTATAATCTATTGAAAAAGTAGTGTATTTTATTTGTACTGGATCTGTAGAAGTGTTTTCTTCAATAGTAAAAAAACGATTTTCAAAAGAAATATTTCTAAATCCTTCTCCACTTGTAATGTTGTTACTAAGCATCTTACTGTTGAAAAATAGTTTTTCTCTACCTTTATCACTTAAAACTATCTTTATGGTTAAAAAAAGATCATCTCCTGAATCATAAACAATAAACCTATCCTCAATGCCATCTTTGTTTATATCTATTTTTTTCCTAAAAAGAATCTTTCCTAAATCACTATCGTCATCACTAGGCATTACATCTCTTTTCCCCGCTAAAATATCATCATTTAATATTTTAGAAATTACAAAATGCCCGTCCTTATCTTTTTCTAATAAAAATTCTACACAAGTTTCTTTTTCATAAGTGTTTCCAAATAGTAAAAAATAACATCTGTATTCATTTTTGTTTTCTAAAGGTGTTATTTTTAATGTACTATTGAGAACATCAGCAAAAAAATCTTGCCCATCTATAAAAGGGTCGTAATCTAATGTCATATCAGCAGATAGTTCATCAATCTTTTCCAACAATTGCTTGGAAACATATTGCTTGAAAAGTACTTCTCGGTTATCTAACGAACCATTATAAACAGATGAATAAAAAGCTTTTAGAGTTGCTATAGCAACTTCTGTATCTGTAGATTCAGCAGCTGCGTTATTAGCGTTCTTCTTATCTCTACAACTAATAAAAGCTATTAAAATAAATATGATAATAATTCTTTTCATAAGTAAAAAATGCTTTTTTTCAATCCATCTAAAACATTTTTCTTTTTTTGTATTGAGGTGCTACCCAAAATGATTTTTGCTTAAAATCGCTTTGTTGATACGCTTAATTAGTGCGGGGCCTTCGTAGATAAAGCCTGTAAAGAGTTGTACTAAGATCGCCCCTGCATGGAGTTTCTCTAGGGCATCTTCTGGAGAGTGTATGCCTCCGACCCCTATGATAGGGAAGCTATGGCCACTTTTCTCGGATAGAAAGCGTATCACCTCGGTAGAGCGCTTGGTTAAGGGTTTGCCACTGAGGCCTCCTGTTTCTACCCTGTTAGGCGATGCCAATCCGTCTCTGCTTATGGTAGTATTGGTCGCTATGACCCCTGCTATGGAGGTTTGTTTTACTATATCTATAATATCCAATAGCTGTTCGTCCGTAAGGTCTGGAGCTATTTTCAGTAATATAGGTTTGGGCTTGGGGAGTTTTCCGTTAGCCTCTTGCAAGAGTGTCAGTAGCTTCTGTAGTGGTTCTTTTTCTTGTAGAGAACGTAGATTAGGCGTATTGGGAGAGCTGACATTTACGACAAAATAATCCACATAAGGAGCCAATTGTCCAAAACAATAGAGATAATCCTCATGAGCCTTCTCGTTCTCTGTCCATTTGTTCTTTCCTATATTCCCCCCTATGATCACCTGCTTGTTCTTCTTTAGTCGGGCAATAATAGCCTCTACTCCGTCGTTATTAAAGCCCATACGGTTGATAATCCCTTGATCCTCTACCAAGCGAAATAAGCGCTTAGGAGGATTCCCTGGTTGGGGCTTAGGTGTTACGGTACCTATCTCTATAAAGCCAAAACCAAGGGAAGAAAGTTCTGAGAAAAGCTCTGCATTCTTATCCAATCCTGCTGCTAGACCTACAGGATTGGGAAACTTAATTCCGAATACCTCTCGCTCCAATCGCTTGTCTTTTACCTGATAACGCGCCCTTAAAAGGGCAGGAACTAGTGGAATTCGATTGACAAACTTAAGCCAAGAAAAAGTAAAATGATGCACCTTCTCTGGGTCAAAGAGAAATAATAAGGGGCGAATAATACGCTTATACATGGTGATTTTTATTGCAAATATACAATTTTTTACTGGATTTTTACCTACTTTTCTACTTTTTTTCTTGGGAAAAAAGCAGTAACTTTGCCCCCTTGAAACAAATACTTATACTAAGCTACAAGCTATGAAAAATTATCTACTTCCTTTCCTCTCCATTATCATAGGAGTTTGCTTGGTTCTATGGATAAAACCCAATAATAAGAGTCGTATCAAGCTACTTTTGGCCTTTAGTGGGGCTTTTCTTTTGGGTATGACAGTCTTTACGCTTATTCCAGAGATCTATCATGCAGTATTTGAGAGTGATTCTCCCCTACATACAGCCGATTTGGATGAGGTACACACCCATGACGTTGGAAAGACAATAGGTATATGGATTATTATAGGGATTCTCTTGCAGATTGTCTTAGAGTTTTTCTCTCATGGTGCCGAACATGGCCACTTTCACTCCCCTGCCAAGGGGCTAAGAACCCAATTCCCTTGGGGGCTTTTCATCAGCCTAAGTATTCACTCTATTCTAGAGGGCTTTCCCCTGCATGCCCACAGCAATATGGTGTATGGTATCTTTATTCACCATCTGCCTATTGCCATGGTGCTGACTATTTTCTTTTTAGATTCGGGTATAGGTACGAAGAAAACACTTATTTTCCTCTTCCTTTTCTCTCTAATGACTCCTTTTGGCGCTTTCTTAGCCAATACAGTACCCCAATTAGTGGCCTATCATACGCAAATGAGTGCCATTGTCATAGGTATTTTTCTACATATCTCCTCAGTAATCCTCTTTGAAACCTCCGAGAATCACCATTTCAACTACCTAAAACTAGGTGTGATTGTACTGGGATTTGCACTGGCATACCCATTATAAAAATAAAAAATAAAAGGTAAAAAGTAAAGAATGTACTCTTATAGTCAATCATATTTAGAATGCGAATAAAATGCGAATAAATAAGGCAAGGGGTTCATTCCTAATTCGCTCTCTTTCAAGGGCTAATTGCCATTAGCCCCTACACCTGCTCATGCTAATTTTTCGCAAACCATTTCTGTTTGACTATAATTTGAATCAATAGTTAAAAAATATCTGTATAATCTAATTCGTTAAGACGCAATAAATTGCGTCTCTACGGATGACTACGCTAATCAGGAATTGTCTTAGCCAGCGTTAGGGTAGAGACGCAATTTATTGCGTCTTAGAAAGTCAGTGAATAATATTTTAACTATTGATTCGCTTTTTTCCTTTTATCTTTTACTTTATTCTGACGAGTTCTACGTCAAAGATTAAAGCAGCATTGGGAGGGATCACACCCCCTGCTCCTTGTGAGCCGTAGGCCAAATCTGAAGGAATCACAAGGCGTGCCTTATCACCCTCACTAAGCAGAAGGATACCTTCGTCCCAACCTTCTATCACCTGGCCTACCCCTACGGTAAAGTTGAGCGGCTGGCCACGATAGAGAGAGGAGTCAAACACCTTACCATCCAAGAGCATTCCTGTGTAATGTACGGCCACTTGATCACCCTTTTTAGCCTTCTTGCCATTTCCTTTTTCGGTAATTTTATAGAAAAGACCGGAAGGAGTTTTGTCAAAACCTTCCGTATGTTTGGCCAAAGCCTCCTGCTGTTTGCGTTTTTCAGCCTCTATACGTTGTTGTTTCTCAGCGTTAAACTTCTCGAAAGCAGCAAGCGCATCCCACTGCTGAGCCTCTTTGCCTACTCGGATAATCTTCACTGACTCTATTTTGTCGTTTTGAGCGATGCTATCTACCACATTTTGCCCCTCTACTACATAGCCGAATACTGTATGTTTGTTGTCCAAGTGAGGTGTAGCTCGGTGAGTAATAAAGAACTGACTTCCGTTGGTACCAGGCCCTGCATTGGCCATGGAGAGAATACCCGCACGGTCATGCTTGAGGTCAGGGTGGAACTCATCGTCAAAGCGGTAACCAGGGGTACCTGTACCTATTCCTAAGGGGCAGCCCCCTTGTATCATAAAGTCGGCAATGACACGGTGGAACTTGAGTCCATCGTAGAAAGGCACGCCGGCTGCCTTGGCGTTGTTCTTCATTTTCCCTTCTGCTAGAGCTACAAAATTAGCCACTGTAGCAGGGGTTTTCTCATAAGTCAGGCGAAGGAGTATATCTCCCTTAGCCGTATGGATTTGTGCATAAATCCCGTTCTCTAATTTGTTTATATCCATAAGACAAATATTTTAAAAAATAGCTTTGTAAATAGTAGTAAGCCCCATGAAGATAATCAGGGCACCTATAATAAAGAAAATCTTCCTTGTGTGGAGCTTGGAGGTAACCAAGGCCGAAACAGGTGCTGTGAGCACCCCTCCTATGATAAGCCCCAAGGCAATACGCCAGTTAATCGCTTCTGGCACGGTGATAAAGATAAGAGTACTGACCACTGTAATGGCAAAATTGGTAAAGGTAGAAACCCCTATCACATAGCGAGGTGTATGCCCATTCTTGATAAAAGCACTGGTAACCAATGGCCCCCAGCCTCCTCCGGTGAAAGCATCCACGAAACCTGCAAATAAGCCCAAAGGTATAGTTCTCACTTGCTTATTCTCGACTTTCCCACGAACCCCATTGTAAAGGATCTTCACCCCTAAGATAATGGTATAAATGGCAATAAATGGCTTGGTGAACTTAGCCCAGCGGCTCCCCTCATCACCGAGATATAGCAGCAATAAGGCACCCAATATAGTCCCCGCGATAGCAGGTACTAAGAGTCTTTTGATCAGCTCCTTATCCATATTCTTGAGCTTAAAATGGCTGATACTCCCAGCCGCTGAGGTAATGGTTTCGGAAGCATGAATACTCCCACTGATAGCGCGTGGGTCTACATTCATCATCAGCAAAACAGTTGCACAGATCACCCCATAGCCCATACCCATGGAGCCTGCTACAATCTCCGCTCCACAGCCTGCCAATATCATCCAGTAAAACAAATAGTTATCTTGAGCTAAATAGTTTCTCAAAGGGACAAAGGTCTCGGCTGTATATATAGTATAAAGGGTAATGGTCAATAAAAGGAAAAAGGTTAAAAACAAAAATAAGCGATTCCGTTTCTGTCGCTTAAGCGAATAGGGCTGTGCCACAACGGTTTCGTTAGTTTCATTTTTATTAAATTCTTTCATGTATGATACAATTATAAGGTCGCTGAAACAAAGGGCAAAGGTATAACTTTTTTTTATAACCATAAAGCAATAACAATTATTTTTCAGCAAACACACTCCTATATCAAAAAAAATACGTACTTTTGACCTAAATTATAAGACTTAGACTTTTGAACCAAAGAACCCTTGTTTTAGACGTAAATCCGCAGGCTTTCTTCGGAGAGCAAAACAGTACAATTGAACTGCTAAAGACCTATTTCCCAAAAATAAAGATTGTTGCCCGTGGCAATGAGATACATATTTTCGGAGAAGAGGCGCTGCTTGACGAGTTTGAAAAACGATTGGGACAGCTCATCCAGCATTTTGAGAAATACAATCACTTAGACAAAAATACTATAGAGCGTATTCTCTTCTCGGATACGGGTTTGCTCCCCTCTACCCTACTGGATAAGGACTTTATCGTACATGGAGTAAAAGGGAAAATCATTCGTGCCCAAACGCCCAACCAACAGAAGTTATTGGATCTTATTGGCAAGAACGATATGGTCTTTGCCATAGGCCCAGCGGGTACAGGTAAGACCTATACGAGTGTAGCGCTAGCCGTCAGAGCCCTGAAAGATAAGCAGGTAAAGCGTATCATCCTCACCCGTCCTGCAGTGGAGGCAGGGGAAAACCTCGGTTTCCTCCCTGGGGATCTCAAGGACAAGCTGGATCCTTATATGCAACCCCTCTATGATGCACTGATGGATATGATCCCCTTTGATAAGCTCAATTCGTTTATTGAAAATGGTACCATCCAAATTGCTCCTTTGGCCTTTATGCGAGGGCGTACCTTGGACAACGCCTTTGTCATCCTGGACGAGGCACAGAACACCACTTATGTACAGATGAAGATGTTTCTCACACGTATGGGGAAAAATGCTAAGTTCATCATCACAGGAGACCCAGGACAGATAGATCTACCGAGAAAAACCGCTAGTGGGCTTTCGGAAGCCCTACATATCATCAAGGGAATCAAGGGCATAGGTACGCTATGGCTTGATGACAAGGATGTGGTACGCCATCCCTTGGTCAAGGAGATTATCAATGCTTATACCCGCGCCGAGAAAGAGGAGAGGGAAGAAGATTAAAGTCGTTTTTGGTCGAAAAAGGCTTTGACCAATTGACTAGATTCGTCCTGCAAGACTCCTTTAACAACCTCGGTGCGAGGATGCAATAGTTCCCCATGGAGGTGATAACCCCGCTTGGTATCGGAAGCCCCATAGACCACACGGCCTATTTGGCTCCAATAGAGCGCCCCTGCACACATCACACAAGGCTCAAGGGTTACATAGAGCGTACAGTCTTTGAGGTACTTCCCCCCAAGGTATTCACTAGCTGAGGTGATGGCTTGTATTTCGGCATGAGCAGTAACATCGTGGAGTAGCTCTGTGAGATTGTGCGCCTTGGCTATAATCTTGTCATTTACAGTGATAATAGCCCCTACGGGTATCTCGCCTGCTTCAAAGGCTTTTTCTGCCTCTTGCAGGGCTTTTTGCATAAAATATTCGTCTTTGTTAATTGTCATTTGTTAATGATTAATGGTTAATGTCAATAATGATTAATGATTAATGATTTAAATTTCGCAAGTTCTGTAACTTATTGATATTCAAAAACCTCCCCCTACCCCCTCCAAAGGGGGAATGAGATAGTTTTTGATTCTCAAGGAGTTAGAGAGAGGACATTTTCCAGATTGATAGACAATTTTTATCTTTTTCAACGAATTTATTCCCCCTCTCGGAGGGGGCAAGGGGGAGGTTTTTTTTGCAATATATTAATTATTAATCAATTATAAACCTAATTATAATCTAAAAACAACTTGCGAAACTTAAATTAATGACTTATGTTCATACTATTATACTTGAATTGACAATTAACAATTGATAATTAACAATTATACTTATGGCTGAACATAATGATTTTGGAAAGCAATCCGAAGAGGAAGCTGTACAATACTTAGTTGGTTTGGGTTATACGATTCTCGAACGCAATTATTATTGGCAAAGTGCTGAGATTGACATCATTGCACAATATGAGGATATGCTGGTCATTGTAGAGGTAAAATCCAGACGATCTGCCTATTATGGGGAGCCTTATTCCTTCGTCAGTCCACATAAGATGCAACTCTTGGCCAAAGCTACCAACCACTATATCAAGACACATAATTTGGATTTGGAAGTGCGTTTTGACATCATCTCCATTATAAAGAACGATGCCGAATACCACTTAGAACATATAGAAGATGCCTTCTTTCCTTTTTCATAAGTGAGTAAAAAAGGGTGCATGGCACCCTTTTTTATTATCTTTTATTGGTCTTTTCCAAGTACTTATCTAAGGCCATTGTCATGGACGGAGTCTCTGGCAGTGGTGCTTGAATATCTATTCTAAGTCCCGCTTCCTCCGCCGATTTCAGCGTAGAAGCACCAAAAACCGCTATACGTGTGGTTCCTTGCTTGAAGTCAGAAAAGTTCTTAAAGAGCGATTCTACTCCTGCAGGGCTAAAGAAAGCAATAACATCATACTTGACATCTTTCAGATCGGAGATGTCGGCATGGGCGGTCTTGAACAAAATACCTCGTTTCCAGTTGAGTTTCAGATCGTCCAATGATTTCTCTATAGCAGGGCTGAGTACCTCGGAGGTAGGAAAAAAGAATTTCTCTTCCTTGTGCTTTTTCAGAAAAGGAAGCAGGTCTGCAAAATCCTTTTTGCCCACATATATTTTCCTTTTTCTGTAAGTGATATATTTTTGCAAATAGAAAGCAACAGCCTCCGAAAGGCAAAAATAACGCATGGTATCAGGTACTTTAAAGCGCATCTCTTCAGCTACTCTGAAGAAATGATCCACGGCATTTCTGCTGGTGAGGATAATGGCTGTATGATTCTGAAGTTCAATCTTTTGAGCTCTCAAGTCCTTTCCTGTTACCCCTTGTACTTCTGTAAAAGGGCGAAAGTCTATTTTTACCTTATACTTTTCTATAATCTGGTGATAAGGCGAATTCTCTGATTGCTCGGGTTGGGAAACCAAGATTGTTTTCACTTTCATAATCTTTTAATTTATTGTAGATATTATTGAGTTAATAAAAATATAGGGGGTTATTTCAAAGGCGCAAAGGTACAAAATAAAATAATACCAATAAGCTCTTAATTCACTTTTGTACAATTTGACAAATGAGATAAGTCCAAGTACTTGTATATACAAGAATACCATTAATGAAAAAGCAAACAAATATATATTGTACGCTGCTGCATAACTATTGACAAAGAGCAGCAATACCAAAATCAAAGCAGCATAGTTCGAATAACTCAGACGTACAAACAAATAAGAACGTGAGAAGTTATCCATATCCAGCACATAGCTCACCAATCGCTGAAAAGCTATTTTGAGCAAGATGAAAAGCGCCACACCGACCATCACTATATACTGCTGAGCAATGGCATAAAAAGAGATTTCTATATGAAAAAAACTCAAGATTCGCCAAATGGCAATACTCAAAATTGCCCATTGTACTACCAGCAGAGAAGTGGTAAAGAATACACCACTACGCTCCCGCTTATTAAAGATGATGATATACTTATTATTGGTAAGCAAATTAAGAAACTCCCTAAAGCGGAAGGCATGGTAGGCCTTTATGAAAGCCATAATCCCTAATATTAGGACAAATATTAGGGAAATCCAATCCTTATGAGAAGCTGTAACCCGTGTCCATTCCATAAAATACCATTATAAAGAGTCCAAAGGCTGCATACCCTCAGGTGGCAATATAGGTGTTTGTTGCTTTTTGGATAAGCTATCTTCCTGCTTTAGGCGTGTCTCTACATGGGAGAGTATCTGTTTACACTTTTCAGGTTGGGCAGCATAATAAGATATATTCTGTGCCAGCAGCAGGCTATCTACCCCATACTTCTTATAAATAAGAGATGAAATATCAGCGCCTTGCTTTTCATAGAAAGAAGCATCTATACTCTTGGCAGCATTCAGTACTGCTAGGTCATAGAAGAGCTGTTCCATTTCTCCCTCCGATAATAATTTCTTAGGAGAAGGAACCATCTGAGAACAAGCCACTAAAGACAAACATAAGAGATAATAAGCAGACTTCACTTTCTATTTATTTGCGGTGCAAAGATACGTTTTTTTTCCTAATCAAAATATTTTTTTAGAAATATTTTTCTTTAAAACCAACGACTAACCATTAAGAACTAATAACTAACCACTATTTAGCTATATTAACGGCTCTTGTTTCACGGATCACCGTTACTTTTACTTGTCCTGGGTAGGTCATATCGGTTTGTATCTTTTGAGAAAGGTTAAAGGAGAGTTCTGCTGCTTTTTCGTCGGATACTTTTTCACTCTCTACAATCACACGTAGTTCACGACCTGCTTGTATAGCGTAGGCTTTCTTGACTCCTTGGAAAGAGAAGGCCGTATCTTCCAATTCCTTAAGGCGCTGGATATAAGAATCCAATACCTGACGGCGTGCTCCTGGTCTTGCTCCAGAGATGGCATCGCACACCTGTACTATAGGAGAGAGTAGAGAAGTCATTTCTATTTCGTCATGGTGCGCTCCGATAGCGTTGCATACTTCAGGTTTTTCACCATACTTTTGAGCCCATTCCATACCCAGTAGTGCGTGTGGTGTCTCGGTATCAGTCTCAGGCACTTTACCTATATCATGCAAAAGTCCCGCACGCTTGGCCAGTTTCACATTCAGCCCCAGTTCGGCCGCCATCAGTCCACAAAGGCGTGCTACCTCACGAGAGTGTTGCAAGAGGTTTTGCCCATAGGAAGAGCGGTATTTCATACGCCCCACTGCCTTGATCAGCTCTGGGTGAAGGCCATGGATTCCTAAATCAATGATGGTACGCTTACCTATCTCGGCTATTTCGTCTTCTACCTGTTTGGTCGTTTTTTCGACTACTTCCTCAATACGGGCAGGGTGGATACGGCCATCGGTAACCAACTTATGGAGAGAAAGGCGCGCTATCTCCCTACGTACAGAGTCAAAGCAAGAGAGGATAATAGCCTCTGGAGTATCATCTACTATAATTTCCACTCCTGTGGCAGCTTCCAAGGCGCGGATATTACGCCCTTCGCGGCCTATGATACGCCCCTTTACGTCATCGGATTCGAGGTTAAATACTGATACACAGTTATCTATAGCCTCTTCAGTTCCTATACGTTGTATGGTATTGATGATAATCTTTCGTGCCTCTTGGCGAGCAGTGAGTTTTGCCTCCTCGATGGTGGTCTGTATATAGGCCATAGCATCGGTTTTGGCCTCGTTCTTAAGGGAGTCAATCAGCTGGGTTTTAGCCTCTTCGGCAGTCAGTCCAGAGATCACTTCTAATTGTTTTACTTGGCTCTTGTGGAGCTTATCCACTTCCTCCTGTTTCTTATCCACAAGCAACATACGGTGGTTGCACTCCTCGGTCTTTTGGAGCAGCTCATCGTTGAGCTTCTTGTTCTGAGCCAGTTCGTTGGAGACTTGTGATTCCTTGTCCTTGATACGTTTTTCTGTCTCAGAGATTTTCTTTTCTTTAGCCAAGATGAGTTTCTCATGCTCAGCCTTGAGTTCTAAGAATTTTTCTTTTGCTTGGTAGATTTTTTCTTTCTTAATGTTTTCGGCTTCTACTTTTGCCTGTTTTAGAATATTCTGAGATTCCTCTTGAGCATCTTTGACTACCTTAAAAGCATATTTCTCTTGCTTTTTTTTCAAAGAATACCAAACTAAGATGCCCCCTACAAATATTCCTACAATGGCACTACCTACTACTAACATTGTTACGTCCATAAAATAAAATATAATTATACAAAAAAGCCTGCAAGAAGGATATATGAATAAACTCCTAAAAAGCATATTTAGAGCTACCAAACCCTTCAAGTATCCGCCAAGTGAAGGCGGCACGCTTTGGTGGTTTGACTCACCCTTCTGAATTATTTTCTGTTGAGTTTACCAAAAAAACTATTCTTGCAGGCAGTAATCTTTATCTATATATTACTGATTTCTACTAAAGTCTGATGTATTTTTTCTAATCTTTCTATATTTTTTTCCTTTTGATTTTCATCAGCAAGGCTCTCTTGAAAGAGCGGTGTAGCCAAGGAAATGGCACACATAGCCAAGGAATCTTGGCGGTCTTTCACAGGAAAGTTCTGCTCAAAATATGTAATTTGTTTGTTAATCCTTTCGGCCGCTTGGCGATAGGCCTCCTCCTGCTCTGGAAATATTTTCAGAGGGTATACCCTATCGGCTATTTTCAAGGTAATTCGTAGCTTCTCACTCATTGCTTAGCATATTATTACTTATCTTGTGAAAGTTGTACAATACATTGCTCTATTTCACGAATGAGCCTACTTATTTTGAGCTTGGCTTCCGTTTTAGTTTCATCACTGCCTAAAAGAGCTTGGGCTACCTTCAGAGCCTGATACTTCTGTTGTTGCTCTTGGCTCTGCTTAATAAGCTCCTGCAACTGGCCTTGTAGCATCTCTACTTGAAGAATCAGCGCCCTATTTCTCTCTTCCAATGAAAGTACATACTGCTGCACTAGAGGAAGTAACCTCTCTATTTTTTCAATCCATTCTTCCATTTCCTTGAGAGATAATAACCCTTACTTTTGGTGTGCAAAGATAATACTTTTTGAGGTTATAAACAACTATTCGGCAAATTTTATTTTTCATCCAAGAATCGCGGCTTATTTGCGTTATTTTTATTATCTTTGTTCTGCTGAATTTGAAAAAGCCAATATATGTTATCTATCAATGATACTCAATTAGTTATCCTTGACATCCAAGGAAAATTATCACAAATCGTCTATCAATCCGAAGAGGTACTAAAGCATAGCAGCAGCCTTGTGCAGGGCTGCCAGCTACTGGATATACCTATAATATGGGTGGAACAAACCCCTGAAAAATTGGGTGCTACCTCTGCGCTTATTGCCCAGCACCTCACAGGCCAATCCCCTATTGCTAAAGCTACCTTCTCGGCTTATGGTACTTCTGCTTTTGTAGAGGCAGTCAAGGCCAATGCCCGTAAGCAAGTATTGCTTATTGGGATAGAGACCCACATCTGTATCTACCAAACTGCAATGGATCTGATAGCGGCAGGCTATGAAGTCTTTGTCGTGGCCGATGCGGTCTCCTCTCGCACAGAAGAAAACAAAAAAATAGGCCTTGAGATGATCCGAGAAGGGCAAGGAAAAATCACCAGCGTAGAGGCTGCCCTCTTTGCCTTACTGAAGCGCTCTACCCATGAGAAATTCCGAGAAATCGCAAGGCTTATCAAGTAAATTAGAATTCTACCACACCCTCAGAGGGGTCATCATTCCGCCCACTGAAAGCACTATTGACATCCCCTTTGGGTACGGGAGTTCCTGATTTAGTATCCTCCTCTTGGTTATTAAATTTGGACGAGAAGGATTGCACGCCTTGTCCTGTGGCTGTACCAGAGAAGAGCGTATTGAGATTGCTGAAAACCCCATTAATAAACTGCAAACGAATATTGTCCAATCCCCCATTACGGTGCTTGGCTACGATAAACTCTGCCTGATTGGCCGTGGAAGAAGCATCGGGATCGTCCCATGTATCGAGTTTGTAATACTCAGGACGATAGAGGAAGGTAACAATATCCGCATCCTGCTCTATGGCTCCCGATTCACGCAAATCGGAGAGTTGGGGACGCTTGTGTCCTAAACGGCTTTCCACATTACGCGAAAGCTGAGAAAGGGCGATAATAGGCAGGTCTAATTCCTTGGCCAAGGCCTTGAGGTTACGAGAGATCGTGGAGATTTCCTGTTCGCGGTTCCCAACTCCCTTACCCGATGCGTTGGCAGTCATCAGCTGGAGGTAATCTATAAAGATGATTTTGACATCGTGCTGAGAGACCATCTTACGCGCCTTAGCCCTGAGGTCAAAGATAGAAAGCGAAGGGGTATCATCTATATACAAGGGAGCTTCCAAGAGGCTCTGGGTCTTGTGGGTAAGACGCTCAAAATCCTCTTCGGTGAGCTTTCCTGTACGCAGCTTATCGGAGCTAATTCCTGTCTCAGATGAAATAAGCCTTGTGATGAGCTGAATGGAGGACATCTCCAAGGAGAAGAAAGCCACTGGAATCTTGCTATCAACCGCAATATTGCGCGCCATACTCAGGGTAAAGGCTGTTTTCCCCATCGCCGGACGTGCTGCCACGATGATAAGGTCGGTAGGTTGCCAACCAGCGGTAAGTTCATCTACCTTGGTAAAGCCCGATGGTACCCCACTGAACTCCTCCTTCCTATTGTGTAGCTCTTCTATCTTCCTAATTGCCTGCAAAACCAAGTTATGTGCCGACTCCGAAGTACGGGTAATGTTCCCTTGAGTGATAGAAAAGAGCTTTTCTTCGGCGCTGTCTAACAGATGAAAGACATCTGTCTCATCGTTATAAGCCTCTTCTATAACCTCATTGGACATCTTGATGAGCCTGCGCTGGATATACTTCTGCATAAGAATACGCGCATGATACTCTATATTGGCCGAAGAAGATACCTTTTCTGTCAGATAGACCAGATAAGCAGCCCCTCCTATCTCTTTTAGAGTACCGTCCTTGAGTAATTGCTCACGTACCGTGAGCATATCTATAGGTTTTGAGTCCTTGAAGAGCCTATCTATAGCCGTATAGATCTTCTGGTGTGCAGGCACATAGAAAGCCTCATCGGAAAGAATATCAATTACCTCATCTACCCCACGCTTATCTATAAGCATACCCCCGAGTACAGCCTCCTCCAGCTCCAAATTTTGGGGAGGAATCTTGCCCTTCTCAAGAGAAGGAATAGCTCGTGATGCCGATATTGTTTCCATAGTTTGTGGAGAAATATTTTCCATATCTTTAATTTTTAAGTACTTAGATTTTTGTAATACCTACCTTAAATCCTCGGCAAAAATACACGCTTTTTTTGATTCAAGAAAGCCCCCCCTTCCCTTTGTAGGTTTTACTCTACCTCTTCCTATATAATAATGTATAAATACACATCAGTAACAGACTGATTTCTCGCACTTTGGTAACACTTTGTGCTACTCTAGAGGATAAAATTTTTATTTTTCAACAAAACAAAGACAATAGTTAATGGTTAATGGTCAATGATTCGAGTTTCACTTTTCTTTCTTCATTCTTCATTTAATAAATATTTTTTGTATCTTTGCACAAAGAATAAATACACTAAAAAATACAGTTCAATGAAAGATGTAACTCGTTTGTTTGATATTCCTGCTTATCAGCTAGAACAATATCCTATTGAAAATGCGTTAGTTACAAAATATAATCAAAAATGGGTACCCCTCTCTTCCAAGGAATATGTAGAGAAAATCAACCAAGTAAGCCGCGCTCTGCTACGCTTAGGGGTAAAACCTAAGGATAAGATTGCGATGGTTTCCTCGAACAATCGTACCGAATGGCATATCTTAGATATGGCCATCATGCAGATTGGCGCCCACAATGTACCTATCTACCCCACTATTCCTAAGGAAGATTATATATATATCTTCAACCATGCCGAGATAAAATATTGCTTTGTTTCGGACAAAGACTTATGGGAGAAGGTCTCAAGCATAGCCTCAGAAATACCCACTATGGAGGAAATCCTCTCTTTTGACCCTATAGAAAATATACGCGGCTGGCAACAGATACTTTCCTTGGGAGAAGATCCAGAGAACCAAGCCCAAGTGGAAGCCCTCAAGGCACAGATACAGCCTACCGATATGGCCACTATTATCTATACATCGGGCACCACAGGAAAACCCAAAGGGGTGATGCTCTCCCATGATAATATCCTGAGCAATATCAAGAACTGCCATTCTCGCGTACCTATAAAAGCGGGTGATACTTGCCTGAGTTTCTTGCCTGTCTGCCATATCTTTGAGCGCATGCTCACCTACTTATACCAATATAATGGTATCCGCCTATACTTTGCCGAATCTTTTGAAAAGGTAGCCACAAATATAGCCGAGGTAAAGCCACGACTGATTACGGTTGTACCTCGTGTGGTTGAGAAGGTATTTGATAGCATCTACAGCAAGGGCATCTCGCTCTCTGGCATTGCTAAGAGCCTATTCTTTTGGGCATTGCGATTAGGGTACAGATATGAGCCTTACGGCAAAAACGGATGGTGGTACGATATGAAACTCAAGATAGCTCGCAAACTTATCTTCTCCAAATGGAAAAAGGCATTAGGAGGACACTTACAGATGATTTGTGGAAGTGCAGCACTACAACCACGGCTAGTGAGAGTCTTCTCTGCCGCAGGAATCCCTATTTGGGAAGGGTATGGCCTTACAGAAACTTCACCTGTGATCTCCGTTAATTGTAAGAAGGGACATCTTTGGAAAGTGGGCACTATAGGCAAGCCTATTGATAATATTGAGGTAAAGATAGCCGAAGATGGAGAAATCCTCTGCAAGGGGGCTAATGTCATGCTAGGTTACTACAAGAATGAAGAGCAAACCCATGAAGCCATTGACAAAGATGGGTTCTTCCATACAGGAGATATAGGCATCTTGGACGAAGAGGGCTTTCTGACTATCACTGATCGTAAAAAAGAGATGTTCAAGACCTCTGGCGGGAAGTATATAGCCCCCCAATATATAGAAAACAAGCTCAAGCAATCCCGCTTTATAGAACAAGCCATGGTCGTAGGCGAAGGAGAAAAGATGCCTGCTGCCTTGGTACAACCCAATTTTGTTTTCGTGCGTGAGTGGCTCAAGCGACATGGAGAAGCAGGCACCCTAAGCAATGAAGCCCTTGTCAAGGATACACGCGTGCGTGAGCGTATAGGTCAAGAAATAGAACGCATCAATAAGCGATTAGGTAAGTGGGAACAGGTGAAAGTCTTTGACCTTACCCCCGATGAGTGGAGTATAGATGCAGGACACCTCACCCCTACCCTAAAGCTCAAGCGCCGCATCATTCTTGAAAAATACAAGGATATGTACAATACTTTTTACAACAAAGAATCTTAGAAAACATTCATTATGATATATCGTTTTAGAGTAATTTTAGACGTGGATACCGATGTATTCCGTGATATAGAAGTGGAAAGTCACATTAGCTTGGAGGATTTCCACAAATGTATCTCCACTTCCTTTGGCTTCAATGGGGAAGAAATGGCCTCTTTCTATAAGAGTGATGAGGATTGGAACCAAGGAGAAGAGTTCAGCCTCTTTGACACAGAGGGAGATACCCCAGTGATGGCCGACACCATCTTGGAATCGGTCATGGATGAGGACAACCGACACTTCCTCTATGTATATGACTTCTACAATATGTGGACATTCTTCGTAGATCTGAAGGAAATAGGTCATGAGGTAGAAGGAGTTAGCTATCCCCATATCCTAACCACTCATGGGTTTGTCCCCGAAGATGCCCCAGAGAAGAACTTTGTGGCAGAGGATTTTGATGAGTTTGACTCAGAGTTCAACGATTTTGAGTTTGACCAAGATGAATTTGACGAATATCACGGCTATAGTGAGGACGAATATTATTCTTAAAAAGTATGATTACCGATATTCTCTTCTATAGTATTCTTATAGTTACTATAGGTATGAGCTACTATGGCTTCACCCACGAGGCTTTCTTTCGTCGCTATATGTTCAATGTCAAGGCTGTACAAGGGGGAGACTACTTGCGACTGATCTCCTCTGGCTTTTTGCATGCTGGGTGGGAACACCTGATATTCAACATGATCTCTCTGTTCTTCTTCCACAAGATTATCATCGAAGAAATGGGAGCAGGGATCTTTATGCTCATCTATTTAGGAGCCATCGTCTTGGGTAATCTTTTCTGCCTATACATCTATAGGCATCAGCCCTATTACTCTGCCATTGGTGCCTCAGGAGGCGTCTCTGGTATTATCTTTGCGGCCATAGCTCTCGTGCCACAGCTAAGGGTGAATTTCATCCCTGGTTGGCTCTTTGGGACCATTTATTTTGGTTATTCGGTATACCAAATGCTCAACCCTCGTGAGGGGGACAATGTAGGGCATGCAGCTCACTTAGGAGGGGCTATCTTTGGGATCGTTGTTATTGCCCTTTTGCAGCCCCTACTTGTAGCAGAGAATGCGCTTTACTTAGGCATCATGGCGCTACCGCTAGGGTATATGGGGTACCGATTGCTACAAAAATAATTTTTCCTATCTTTGCGCCCACTTTAATCCTTAAAAAAAATGTTAGACCTCTTTAACACCCAGATTGAGTCCCTTTCTATACATCAGGTAGGGAATATGCAGAAGGGAGAAAACCTCTTTCTCTCTCAGCAGCCCTATGCCCTAAATGACCAAATCACCAGCGTGCTCAAGGAATATTTTCTAAAACCCTTTAGGGAAAAGGAAGAAAACTATATGCGTTTTGTCAATGAAACTTCCTTGGAATTCAACGAGATGTTTGGCATCGCCTATGAGGTTTTCACCAATCCCTCTACCATACATACCCATTCGCTACGAATCGCTCAGCTGTTATATGAGCAGTCCAACCATCCACACATAAAGTCAGGCGAACTCTATGTAGCCTATCTCACTCATATCACCCTAGACAATACCAAGGTGGAAGCTATTGGGATTTTTAAATCCGAGATGAAACAGAATTTTCTCCAATTCGAGCAAGGGCAAAGCCAATTAGAGATCCTCTTGGAAGAAGGAGTGAATGTCAATCGCTTGGACAAGGGTTGCCTTATCTTCAATGTCAATGAAGAAGGCGGATACAAAATACTTTCTGTGGATAGCAATCGCTATGATACCAAGTACTGGACAGAACAGTTCTTAGGGATTGATGTGCTTGCCGATGATGCTTTTTTTACCAAAAAGTACCTCAAGATGTGTCAGGATTTTGCCAAAGAAGTAGTTCTCCCTACTGAGGGGAAGCAGGAAGAAATCCTATTTATGAATCGTGCAGTGAATCACTTTGCCAAAAACGATGAGTTTGAAGAAACCCACTTCCTCAATGAGGTCTTGGGCGATAAGGTGTTCAAGAAGGAATTTGATGCCCATGAGGACGATGAAGACCAAAGCCCTAAGGAGGGATATATGGATCTGATTCCTGAATTTCACAACTTCAAAGAGACCAAAGGAAAGAAATACTATATAGAAGACGTTTCTTCTTTCCCCATTGTCAATAAAGCGGTATCGGATATGCGTAAAAAAATCAAGAATATCATAGACCTTGATACCAATGTACAAATCCGTATGGACTTCATCAACCCTGAATCTGCTGAAAAATTTGTAGAAAAAGGTTGGGACGAAGAACGCGGTATGTTCTACTACCTTATTTACTTTAACGAAGAGAAAAAAAGCTAATGAAAATACTTCCCAAATGGGCAGAAATGCTCAATCAACTAGGAGAAAAACAGACTCCTTGCTTCTTTGTTGTCAATTATGAAGGAACCCAAGGACAGGTATTTCCCCTATCAGAATTACCACAGGACATTCATTTTTCCTTTTCTGAAGAAAAAACACCTATTTCCGATCCTATTACAATAGAAAAATACCCCATTCCTTACAAAACTTTTGAGGAATCCTTTAAAAAAGTATTTTCTCACTTAAAAAAAGGGGATACAGAGCTTATCAATCTTACTTTTGCTACCGAAATAGCACCTATTCCTTTAGAAAAAGTATACCACAATGCCAAAGCCAAATACAAAATCCTTTACAAAGACGAATGGGTATGTTTTTCTCCTGAAATTTTCATAAAAATAGAAGCTAATAAGATAAAAACCTATCCCATGAAGGGAACTATCAGTGCTACCATTCCCAATGCTGAAGAGCTGCTACTAAATAATCAGAAGGAAATAGACGAACATCATAAGGTTGTTGCTCTACTATCAAAAGATTTAGAACAAGTTGCCTCCGAGGTACAAGTAAGTAAATTTCGCTATGTGGATGTGATAGAAAAATCTACAGGAAACCTACTACAAACTAGCTCCGAAATTGTGGGAACGCTCTCTGCTAACTGGTATGACCACTTAGGTGATATTTTGGTTAAGCTCCTTCCTGCTGGCTCTATCTGTGGGGCACCAAGAGAGAAAACTATGGAAATCATTCAAGAGGCAGAAACCTATGATAGAGGTTACTATACGGGAATTGCAGGTATATTTGATGGGTATTCTCTCAATACATGTGTGCTTATCCGATTTATCGAACGTATAGGAGAAAAATTCTATTATAAAAGTGGGGCAGGAATTACTGCTCACAGCAATCCTGAGAGCGAATACAAGGAAATATTAGAAAAAATATATATTCCTAACTAAGAATATGCAAAGAAATAAGTTTATTGAGACTATAAAGCTATTGGATAGTCATATCTTCCATATAGAATATCACCAAGAGCGTATAAAAAAAACTTTTTCACACTTTTTTCCTAGTGAAAAAGTTTTTTCTTTAGAAAATATTCTAAGCAAACAAGACTTTCCCGAAAAAGGAAAATACAAAATCCGTTTTGTATATAGTGCCTATGATTATACATTAGAAGTTATCCCTTATCAAATAACTCCTATTAAGTCAATAAGTTGTATAGATGTAGGAGATTTGGAATATTCCTATAAATTCTCTGATAGAGAACAACTTAACCGTCTCAAGAAAGAAGCGCCTACCGATGAGGTGATCTTTATCAAAAAAGGAATGGTTACCGATAGTAGTTATGCTAATCTCGTATTCTCTGACGGGGTTAAGTGGTATACCCCTACTTCCTTTCTGCTCAATGGCACTTGTAGGCAACGGCTATTGAAAGAGGGAAAAATAGAAGAACGCCCCATATTCCAAAAAGACATACCGTCCTTTGGATATATAGGGCTTATCAATGCTATGTTAGATTTAGGTGAATTAACCTTACCACTTAATCACTACACTTCCCCAAGTGAAGCCACTACCAAAAGCAGCTAACAGAAGAATATCATTCTCTTTGACACGGCCTTGTTCCACAGC
This sequence comes from uncultured Capnocytophaga sp., assembly GCA_963528845.1. Classification (GTDB taxonomy): domain Bacteria; phylum Bacteroidota; class Bacteroidia; order Flavobacteriales; family Flavobacteriaceae; genus Capnocytophaga. Next base: position 20,181 of record CAURXJ010000015.1, read on the forward strand.
TTCAGCCAAGGCTATAGCAATAGAGGCCGCAGTGGTATTTCCATATTTCTGGATATTGTTAAACACCTGGGCGTCAGAGAGTTTAAATTTCTGTTGGATAAACTGGGAGATACGCAAGTTGGCTTGGTGAGGTATGAATAGGTCTATATCACTTTCGGTAAGCTTATTAGCCTTGAGTCCCTCTATAATCACTTCAGAGAAACGTACCACCGCATTTTTAAAAACAAACTGCCCATTCATATAAGGGAAATAAGAGGTGTCCTCTGGGTCATTTTCCTTTAAAAGATCAGTAACCCACTTCTTCCCTACCCCTGGGGTAAGAATAGCTAATTCCTCGGCATGCGCTCCTTCGCTATGTAGGTGAGAGGAGAGTATACCCTTTCCACTCTCCTGAGAGCGAGAAAGCACTGCTGCCCCTGCTCCATCTCCGAAAAGTACTGCCATATTACGCCCACGAGTGGTAAGATCCAATGCAGGTGACTGCATCTCGGAGGCTATCACCAAGATATTTTTATACATTCCCGTCTTAATAAATTGGTCAGCAACCGATAGTGCATAGATAAAGCCTGAACACTGGTTGCGAATATCCAAAGCCCCTACCGTATGAAGTCCCAATTCCTTTTGAGCTAATACACCACAGCCTGGGAAATAATAATCAGGACTAAGAGTTGCAAAAATAAGAAAATCAATATCCTCCTTACTTATCTTGGCCTTTTCCATAGCCATTTGGGCGGCACATACCCCCATAGAGGTTGTAGTATCCTTTCCACGAGTAGCAAAACAACGCTGCTGAATCCCTGTTCGCTCTTGTATCCAAGCATCAGAAGTATCCATGAGCTTAGAAAGGTCATCATTGGTTACTATATTCTCCGGCACATAATATCCTGTACCTGTGATAATAGAATTATACATAAGCTATTATATTAAAAAGAAAGCCTTGACATGCAAGGCTTTCCAACTATAAAATGTAATTTTATTTCAATACTTCTTTCACTTTGTCCGCTGCTTCTTGGAACTGAATAGCAGAATGTACTGCAAGACCAGATTTGTCAATGATTTCTTTAGCAATCTCAGCATTGGTTCCTTGTAGGCGTACAATAATAGGCACTTTAATATCAGCTCCCATATTCTTATAAGCATCTACAATACCCTGAGCTACACGATCACAACGTACGATACCTCCGAAGATATTTACCAAAATAGCCTTTACATTAGGGTCTTTTAGAATAATACGGAAAGCAGTTTCCACACGTGCTGCATCGGCTGTCCCACCTACGTCCAAGAAGTTGGCTGGCTCTCCACCTGCTTGCTTGATAAGGTCCATGGTAGCCATGGCAAGTCCTGCACCATTGACCATACAGCCTACGTTTCCGTCCAAATCTACATAGTTAAGACCAGCAGCCTTGGCTTCTACTTCTATAGGACGCTCTTCACGAGTATCACGCAATTCGGCATAATCCTTATGACGATAGAGCGCATTGTCATCAATAGTTACTTTGGCATCTACAGCAAGTATTTTGTTATCGGAAGTCTTTAGCACAGGGTTTATTTCAAAAAGATTCGCATCGGAAGCGATATAGGCCTTGTACAAAGCTGTTACAAACTTCACCATTTCCTTAAAGGCTTCACCCTCTAATCCCAAGTTAAAAGCTACATTTCTCGCTTGGAAAGGCAACAATCCCAATTCTGGATCTATTTCTTCGGTGAAGATAAGATGAGGAGTCTTCTCAGCTACAGCTTCTATATCCATACCTCCTTCGGTAGAATACATAATCATATTCTTTCCTTTGGCACGATTGAGCAGTACGGACATATAATATTCCTTAGGCTCGCTCTCACCTGGGTAGAAAACGTCCTCAGCAATTAGCACCTGATGTACCTTTTTACCTTCCTTAGGAGTCTGAGGAGTTACAAGGTTCATGCCTATGATCTGAGAAGAGATTTCTTTGACCTGATCTAAGTTCTTAGCTAGCTTTACGCCACCGCCTTTACCACGTCCCCCAGCATGAATTTGTGCTTTCACTACATACCATTGGGTACCTGTATCTTGAGTTAGTTTTTCAGCAGCTTTCACAGCCTCATCAGCTGTGGTAGCTACTACACCACGCTGTATGCGCACTCCGAACCCTGAGAGGATTTCCTTCGCTTGATATTCGTGTAAATTCATAATATAACTTTATTTCTAGTTGCAAATTTACAAAAAAATAATGACATAACCTATGTTTTTCTCTTATTTTTTTACACGGAAAATCCCCTTGAAAAACAGCTCTTATGCAGATAAAGAGAGTTGTTTTAACAAGGTACCTACAAGAGCGTATATTTGTTCATAGGAAGCCAACTCATCACTCATGTAAATGAGTGCTAAGGAATAAGACCTATCCAGGGAAGATAGCTGATGCTTTTGCTTGCGATAACTCTCCCTTATCAAGCGCTTGATACGGTTCCTATCTACAGCCCTTTTAAGCTTCTTCTTAGGGACACTTATAAGCACTTGCGAGGGAGTAAGCGCCTTATCTAAGGGAAGATAAATGAGCTTCAAGGGGTATTTCTTGATGCTTTTGCCTTCTTTGAAAAGCGCTTGTATGCTATGATAATTACATAATCTTTCAGTCTTTGGAAAATCATTCATATCATAAAAGTAAAAAATGAATAATGAAAAGTAAAGCTAAGTGAATGCCTAAATCTTAGATATGTGAGTATAAAGTAAAAGGTAAAAAGTAGCAAATACCTTTTACCTATTACCTTACTTATTTTTTACCTCTATTAAGCGTTTTCCTCTTCTTCCTCTTCCTTACCAGTAAGGAGACGGAAACCTTCACCATGTATATTGACAATCTCTACATTTTCGTCTTTCTTGAGGTATTTGCGAAGTTTAGCAATATACACGTCCATACTACGAGAGGTGAAGTAGTTGTCGTCTTTCCAGATTTTGTTAAGGGCAAGTTCTCGAGGCATTAGGTCATTCTCATGCAAGGCCAACAAGCGCAAAAGCTCATTTTCTTTTGGAGAGAGTTTTAGCGGCTCTTCGTCCTTGTAACGAAGGAAACGAAGCTTAGAGTTAAGGAAGAAATCTCCTATTTGGAACTCAAACTTCTTGCTATCTATCACTGTATCGATAGATTTTCTTTGGAGCATTGCACGGATTTTCATCAGTAGCACCTCTGAGTCAAAAGGCTTATTGAGGTAGTCATCAGCTCCTGATTTATACCCCTTAATCACGTCCTCACGCATGGTTCTTGCCGTAAGGAAGATGATAGGCACTTTTTCGTTCTTTTCACGGATTTCTTTGGCAAGAGTAAAACCATCCTTATATGGCATCATTACGTCCAAAATACACATATCGTATGGGTCTTTACGAAACTTGTCAAAGCCTTCCATTCCATTCTTAGCCAAGGTAACATCAAAGCCACTCATAGACAAATAGTCTTTTAGTACAGTTCCAAAATTTGGATCATCTTCTACAAGAAGAATTTTTTTATTAACTGCTTCCATTATTTCAACATTTAAATTAATACTATTTTTTTACGTTTATATATTTTTTCTAACTTAATTAAAAACCAAGCGCAACAAAGGTCTATCAGATAATTAGGGGCACCTTTATCACAAATGTACTTCCCTTTCCTTTTTCACTCTCAGCATATACCTCTCCATCGTGGTATTTTATGATGCGCTTTACATAAGCCAATCCCAATCCATGTCCCTTCACATTATGCAAGTCGCCTGTATGTTCGCGATAGAATTTTTCAAAAATCTTTTTCAGTACCGCCTTACTCATCCCTTGTCCCTTATCTTGAATACGGATAACCAATTTGTTATGAGCCACTTCGGTATATATATCTATATCAGGGGCTTCGGGTGAGTACTTAATAGCATTCTCCAATATATTGACAATCACATTGGTAAAGTGCATTTCGTTAGCCAGTATATCAGAGTTTTCCGCTTGCAAATGCTTCTTTATCTTACCTTTACGATCGTCTATCAAAAGTTGTACATGGGCTATGGCATTCTCTATCAGTTCATGTGCATCAAGTGGTTCTTTTTCTATCTCCACTTGGTTTTTGTCCAATTTTGAAATCTGCAACACATTCTCTACATGGGCATGCATACGTTTGTTTTCATCGCGCAGCATCTTAAGGTAGAAAGACATCTTCTCTGGATCGCTCATCACCTGTGGGTTCTTCATTGCATCGAGAGCTAAGTTGATGGTAGCAATAGGTGTTTTGAACTCATGGGTCATGTTGTTAATGAAATCGGTTTTGATTTCATTGATTTGCTTTTGAGTACGCATCTGGATAAAGGTCTTAGCAAAAGCCCAAATAATTATCGCTGTAAATATGAACACCCATACAGCCAACATAATCACCGAGGAGAGCAGGTAGCGCTGCCTATCAGGGAAATGTACCTGTAACTCATAATGCGAATCCCCCGCCTGATTTCTCAGCAAAGCAATAGTGTACATATTCTTTGCATTGGGGTCAAACCGCGCAGAGACAACACTGGTCATTTGTTTGTCCTTGGGGAGCGACCTATCATAGATAGCAAACTCAAAATCCAAGTTCAAGCCTCTGTTTCTGAGTTCTCTTTCCAAAAGAACGTCCAACTGAGGTGCTGTAATCCTATTCTCTATAGAGAGCTTGGCCGATACCTCACGGAACAACTCCTCGAACATAGCCTTGTCAAAGGAAGTGATACGACCTGTCTTTTCCTTAATAGTAGTACTATTAAAGCGCTGTCCGTCCAATCCCTGACTGGGGCCAAAGGTTCGTGAAGTCTGTTTGCTTACATAATTACGTATCTGGGTAGTATCTCCTTTGGGTAGGTTGAACAGTTCCGAGGGCACTGTATACCCCTCCTCCAATACTTGATGTTTGTAAGTGAATGTCTCCTTGGTATTCTTATTCTCTTGTACAAAAACCAAATCACGAATCTGTGAAGATTTCAAAGAACCTAAACTATCTTTTCCTTTTAACTCTATAAATCGGGTAATATACTTGTTAATTTCTTTCAGTTCTACCGATTCTGCCACCGAGTTCAGTGCCTGTTGTACCGAATGTGTAAAGGCTTCTTCTTTATTATCAATAGAACTCTTTACCCAATAAAACTGAATAGATATCAGACCTATAAGCGCTATAGGCATCAATATTAGAGCAATAATATAACTTCTCTTATTCATCAGGCAAAATTATAATTATTTTTTTGATATATTTAGTTTTTAACAATGTTTAACTTTTTGGTTAATTTTCTGCATTTTCATCTATCATTTCCATTATTTTACAATGGATTGTTTGGATTTTATCTAAATTTCTACCGAAATCTCTATTATCCACAACAAATGTTGATAATTTTATTCTATTTTCATCATTCCATTGATTTTTTATTCTTTTTTCAACAGTTTTTCTATCAATCTTATCACGGAGCATAACCCTGCGAATACGCTCTTCTAAGGGAGCCGTTACAGTGATGATATAATCGCAATCCTTATAGGAACCACTCTCAAAGAGTATGGCTGACTCTTTGATGACATAGGGGCTATGCTGCTCTTCTCTCCATCTTGCAAAGTCCTGCTGTACATAAGGGTGTATCAGTTGATTCAGGGCTTGGAGCTTTTCGGGAGTGGAAAAGACAATACTTGCCACAAAAGCCGTGTTGTACTTTCCCTCCACAAAGGCTTCTTCTCCCAAAAGGGCTTTTATCTCCTGCTGCAAGTGGGTTTCCTGAGCGATAAGTTCTTTGGCCTTGGTATCGGCTATATAGATAGGTATGGCAAACTCTGTGGCAAAGAGATTGGCTATGGTAGTCTTACCACTACCTATGCCGCCTGTAAGTCCTACGGTTGTCATCATGGGTGTATTATAAGATATTCTACCTGTGTCTCCTGCTTGAGGGTAACCGACACAGAAAGGGGTTTCTTGTATACCTCAAGAGGAATGGTCTGTTCCTTGCGCTTGTTATAGTTCGCCACCACTACAATATCGGAGGGTTTAAGGTTTCGTATGGTTTCCATATTTCCAGATAAGAGCACCGTGGTTTTCTCCGGAAGTAACTCCACCTGAGCGGTCAGTGGCTGGTGAAGTAGCTGTATAGGCACTTCCATGGATTGCTCTGTTACACGAATAATCTGTAAGGAATAGCTCACCTTATCGGTATCATAGTGTATCTTTGAGGTACTTTTCAGAGGAATTTCCCCTGAGAAAGAATTGGTTACATTCTTTTTTCGTCTTAGCTTTAGGTAAAGTCCCGTAAGAGTATCTAAGTCCTGTTCCAAACCGCTCACCTGCACCGAATCAGGGAAGACTTGATAGGTATCTATGCGATGATCCTCCTGCAAGGGAAACAAGAACTGTAACTTCACAGGTACTTTCTTTTGTTTCATTTTCTGATAATGAATACTCAGGGTGTCGGGCTGGATACTCAGTAGCTTTACCTCAGGGAAATACTTTTTGTTGATTTGACTGAGCATGCTTGGAGTAAATACATACTTATCCTTCCCTGCCTTTCTAAGTTCGCTAATATTGACCGAAAGAGTAGGCATGGAAAAAGCATACTTAAATAGGGCGAACCCCTCTCCCTCCAACTCCACTTTTACAGAAAAAGGTGTCTGAGGGTCTATGAACTCACGAGAGGGTATTTCCTTATAACTCAGCTTCACTGTATAGAGCTGAGTAGCTTGCTTAGATAGGTTTCCTACCAGCCATGTAAGGGCTGCCAAGCCTATACAAAAGAGCATTCCTATAGTGTGCTTTGAGAAAAAATGTCCATTCGCTTTCATTGTCGCAAAATTAAGGTTTTATTTTCAAAAAAACAAAGAAAATTAAAGTTTTTTTCATCTTTTTGTTTACAAAAAATGCACCTTGTAAAAGCGTTTTTTCCGCCCTTACAAAGTGCCCCCTTTTTTTAGTGACTAATGACGAGTGACTAATCCTAATAGTCGTTAGTCACTTGTCACTAGTCATTTGTCACTTGTCACTAGTCGTTTGTCACTAGTCATTCGTCATTATCTAAGAATCCTTTATCTATCAGTAGGTTATACCACTGGATAATTTTTTTTATATCGCTTGGGTACACTCTATCTTCATCATAGTTAGGTACCACTGAGAAGAAATAAGCCTCCAATTCAGCATCGGGTGCCTTGTGAGAAATCTTGGTTTTGTTATTTTCTTCCTTTTCTTTAATGGCTGTAAATATCTCCTCTAGGGGTTTTTCTCCCTCCAAAGTATAAATCGCAATTTCTGAAAGTAAGCTTACATTGCTTCTCAGACCAATACTGATACGTTTGTCATCAAGGAGTGAAAGTGCTAAGAATCCTGTACGTGTGCGGGATTGTAGCTGGTAGAGACCTGGCTTCCCTGAAATAGTCAATATTTGATTTAATTTCATTTATAGTATATTTTTAACGGGTTCTTTTCTTATTGGTTTCAAAAAATCTCATTTTATAACCTACCTTTATCTTGCCATTACTTATATTATTGAGCTTATTTTTAAGTAGTTGCTTTTTGAAGGAGGAAAGGTGATCGGTAAATAGGATTCCCTCTATATGGTCATACTCGTGTTGTATAACACGTGCTACAAGGCCTGAGAAGATTTCAGTATGTTTTACAAAGTGCTCATCTTGGTATTCTATCACAAGGGTAGGTTTGCGGCGAACGTCTTCTGTTATCCCAGGAATACTTAGGCAACCTTCGTTAAAAGCCCAAGGTTCGCCTTCCTCTTGGAGGATTTTAGCGTTGATAAAAGCTTTCTTAAAGGTCTTGAGATAGGCTTGTTCCTCTGGGGTAAGATCTTCATTTTCAGAGAAGCCTACCGTATCTACTACAAAGAGACGGATAGCCTGTCCTACTTGGGGTGCAGCCAACCCTACGCCATTGCTATGATACATGGTTTGGAACATATCCTCTATGAGCTTGTCAAGCGCAGGATAATCTTCTGGTATTGTATCACATACTTTTCTAAGGACGGGGTCTCCATAGGCTACAATAGGTAATATCATAAGCTTATTTTTAAGGGTGCAAAGGTAACTATTTTCTTTGAAATAATTCTATTTTTTAGCAAATCATTGCCAAAAAGCATCTGGGTATTCTTCTACCTCAGTATGATGTTCAGCGCTGAGGTTCCGCCCTATTTCGGCCAAGGTCTCATCGGAGAGATTTTGCTCCATATAGGGAAAGAGTACGCGCTCTTCATAGCGAATATGTGCGGTGAGTAGCTCCATATATTGGGTCAGCAGTGCCTCTGTAGGGGCAATTGAGCACTGGGCTATGAGCTGTCGGATTTGCTCATGCTCCCTTAGGGCTTGGTCTATCAGTTCGTTCTTGATATAGGGAAAAAGGTATTGCTCTTCTTCTAAGAAATGTGCCTGCTGGTTATGTTGCCAATGAAAGGCTATATAGGCAGCAATACGCTCTGGGGCGATTCCTCTGCTGAGACCTTGCTTGATCTTCCACACATGCAGTAGGCCGAAATGGTGATCGCGAGAGAGCAATACGATATTTTCATTTCGCTTCATATCTTCTCTTTTTGTAAGAAAAGCTGTCTCTTCTGTGAAGAGACAGCTTTTATAACATTATTAACTAATTAAAAATCTAATCCTTAGTTATTAGCCTCTACTTTACCTTTGATTCTAAGGGCAATGTTAGGGGTATCTGTAGCATTAGAAGTAACCATGATTGTTTTGGCGATAGCACCCACACGTTGTGTATCATATTTTACTTCTATTTTTCCTGTTGCACCTGGTGCAATAGGATCTTTAGGATAAGAAGGTACTGTACATCCGCAGCTTGAGCTTGCACCTGAGATTACCAGTGGAGCTTTACCTGTATTCTTGAACTCAAATACACGAACTCCGTCAGCTCCTTGTTTGATTGTTCCGTAGTCAATTTCTTCGGTAACAAACTTGATTTCTGCTTTGTTTTGCGCTTGTGCAACAAATCCGAATGTTACAGCAAGTAGAAAAAATAAGATTTTTTTCATTGTTTTAAAAATTTAATTTATAATTACTATTTAGTTTCTTCGCTTTAACTGGGTGCAAAATTACAATACTTTTTTTAAAAACAAATATATAATGTAATTTTTTTTTTTTAATTTTGTCCCCTCATTAAATCATAAGACATTTATACACTAACAAATATCATGCCAAAAATGGAAATTACGACAAAATATTCACCTGAGAACTTCGAAACTAAGTGGTATGCTTACTGGATGGAGCACGGATTTTTTAGCTCAACTCCCGACAAACGAGTACCTTACACCATTGTGATCCCTCCTCCCAACGTGACAGGAGTGTTACACATGGGGCATATGCTGAACAATACCATACAGGATGTACTCATCCGTCGTGCACGCCTCAAGGGCTTCAATGCTTGTTGGGTACCTGGTACCGACCATGCCTCTATCGCTACTGAAGCGAAAGTTGTAGCCAAGCTCAAGGAGCAGGGAATCCAAAAGAGTGATCTTACGCGTGAGGAGTTTCTCAAGCACGCTTGGGAATGGACGCACCAGTATGGGGGTGTCATCCTCGAACAACTCAAGAAATTGGGCTGCTCTTGTGACTGGAATCGCACCAAATTTACTATGGACGATGAGCTATATCGCTCTGTAATTAAGGTATTTGTGGAGCTGTATAATAAGGGGTATATATATCGTGGCTATCGCATGGTCAATTGGGATCCAGAGGCCAAGACAACCCTTTCCGATGAGGAGGTGATCTACAAGGAACAAAATGGAAAGCTTTATTACCTTATATATAAGGTAGAGGATTCTGAAGAATTTCTTACAGTGGCTACCACTCGTCCTGAAACGATTTTTGGGGACGTGGCCGTGTGTGTCAATCCTAATGATGAGCGCTACAAGCACTTACATGGAAAAAAAGTGATTGTCCCTGTGGTAGGACGTGCCGTGCCTATTATCCAAGATGACTACGTAGATATGGAGTTCGGTACAGGGGCTTTGAAAATTACCCCTGCCCATGATATCAATGACTATGAAATAGGGCTAAGACACCAGTTGCCTATCTTAGATACTTTCACCGACGAAGGTAAGCTTAACGAACACGGTAAGCATTACAAGGGCAAAGACCGCTTTGTAGTACGCAAGGAAATTGTTAAAGAATTGGAAGCCAACGCCCTCCTTTCCAAAACAGAAGACTATACCAATAATATAGGCACCTCCGAACGTACAGGTGCAGTAGTGGAACAGCGCCCCTTAGACCAGTGGTTTCTCAAGATGGAAGAGCTAGTAAAGCCTGCACTTAAGGCAGTGGTGGAAACCGAGGAAATCAAGCTCTATCCTAAGCGTTTTGACAATACTTACCGCCACTGGTTGGAGAATGTTCGCGACTGGAATATCTCTCGCCAACTCTGGTGGGGACAACAGATTCCTGCTTACTACTATGGCACTGGCAAAGAAGACTTTGTCGTGGCAGAAACCAAAGAAGAGGCTTTGGCTTTAGCTAAAGAAAAAAGCCATAATCCTGCCCTTACCTTGGACGACCTACGCCAAGACGAAGATGCACTGGATACTTGGTTCTCCTCATGGCTTTGGCCTATGAGTGTATTCAATGGTATTTTAGAGCCTGATAACGAGGATTTCAAATACTACTACCCTACCCAAGATTTAGTTACAGGACCCGATATTCTCTTCTTCTGGGTAGCTAGAATGATCATTGCAGGCTATGAGTTTGCTGGTGACAAGCCTTTTACCAATGTATATCTCACAGGACTGGTAAGGGATAAGCTCCGTCGCAAGATGTCCAAGTCCTTGGGCAACTCCCCCGACGCCTTACAACTGATCAAGGACTTCGGTGCCGATGGGGTACGTGTGGGCTTGCTCCTATCTTCTTCAGCGGGGAATGACTTGCTTTTTGATGAAGCCTTATGCCAACAAGGCAGTGGCTTTGCCAATAAGATATGGAATGCTTTCCGCCTAGTCAAAGGTTGGCAAACAGCCGATATTCCTCAGCCTGACCATTCCAAAAGGGCTATTGCGTGGTTCAATGCCCGATTCCAAAAGGTACTGAGTGAAACCGAAGATGACTTTAGCAAATACCGTATCTCTGATGCGCTGATGAAGATATACAAACTTGTATGGGACGATTTCTGCTCATGGCTCTTGGAGATTATCAAGCCTGCTTATGGAGCACCTATTGATAACCAAACCCTTACAGAGGTAATTTCGCTATTTGAGGATAACCTAAAGCTCTTACACCCTTTCATGCCATTTGTTACCGAAGAAATTTGGCAGCAAATAGCTCCAAGAACCCCTCAAGAAGCGCTTATAGTGGCCTCCTACCCTGAGCAAAAGGCTTTTGACGAAGGTATCTTAGCCGAGTTTGAGTTTGTTCAGGAGGTCATCTCTGGTGTGCGTACCATTCGTAAAGAGAAAAACATTGCTTTCAAGGACGAAATCAGCCTATCAGTGATTAATAGTGAACAACTACCTACTCATTGGGATAGTATTATTCAGAAATTGGGCAATATCCCCGCCATTTCCTATACAGATTCCGCCGTAGAAGGCGCTGTCTCTTTCCGTGTAAAGGCCAATGAATACTTTGTTCCTATTTTGGACAAGATCAATGTAGAGGAAGAGATCAAAAAAATGGAAAAGGAACTTGCTCATGTACAAGGATTCCTAAAATCGGTACGTGCTAAGCTCTCCAACGAGAGGTTCGTCTCTTCCGCTCCTGCACAAGTAATAGAAACAGAGCGTAAGAAAGAAGCCGATGCCTTGGCCAAAATTGAGACGCTAGAGAAGAGTTTGCAAAACTTAAAATAACCCCCCAATCACTAATTACTTTAACAAACCCAGTCTATGCTTGTTAAAGTGGGGGGAACTGACAAAAAAATAATGGCATTATTTTTGCCGTATGAAGTAAAAATCATAACTTAGCCCCACAATAAAGGACAACCCTATTTATGAACGATAACTTTTCACCAAGAGTAAAAAATGTAGTCAATACGGGAAAGCTCGAAGCTATCCGTATGAAACATAGTGTGGTAGGGACAGAGCATTTGCTATTGGGTATCCTTAAAGAAACAGATGGAAGTGCTTTTGAAGTGCTCGCTGCCCTGAATGCTAACATACCTACCTTGCAGAGAAAAACGGAATCACTTGCCAATTCTATCAATTCCTATTCAGATACGGCTGCCTCTCAGCTTGAGAAGAGTATCCCCCTTACCCTACAGGCAGAAAATGCGATGAAGGCCACTGTTCTTGAACAAAAAAGTTTCAAAAATGACCAAATCAAGACCGCTCATCTGCTCTTGTGTATCCTTAGAAATAACAGTGATCCAACCACTAAGCTCCTTAATCAGGAAAAGATTAATTACGAGAATGTGAGACAACAGTTTGAGATGATTAATAATGAGAAAAAACAAGACGAACGCACTTTTATGAGTTCGTACGCCTACGAGGATGACGATGAAGACGAAAAATCTGACATTTTGTCACCCTCTACCCCTCAAAAAAATAACTCAAACCAGAAAACTAATACACCTGTTTTAGATAACTTTGGGAAGGATTTAACCCTTATGGCTCGCCAAGGCAAGCTTGACCCTGTGGTAGGCCGCTTTAAGGAAATAGAGCGTGTCTCCCAGATTCTCAGCCGTAGGAAAAAGAACAACCCTTTACTCATCGGAGAGCCTGGGGTAGGAAAGAGTGCTGTGGCCGAAGGGCTTGCTATGCGTATCATTGAGCGCAAGGTATCACGTGCCTTGTTCAATAAGCGTGTGGTAACACTGGACTTAGGCTCGCTTGTGGCTGGTACCAAGTACCGCGGGCAGTTCGAGGAGCGTATGAAAGCGATTATGAACGAACTGGAACAGAACAAGGACGTGATCCTATTCATTGATGAAATACATACCCTCGTAGGCGCTGGGAGTGCCTCTGGGAGTCTTGATGCTTCCAATATGTTCAAGCCAGCACTAGCACGTGGAGAAATCCAATGTATAGGGGCTACCACCATGAATGAGTACCGTGAATCTATAGAGAAGGATGGTGCTCTAGAGCGTCGTTTCCAAAAGGTCATCATAGAACCTACCTCCTATGAGGAAACCATCGAAATCCTCAACAATGTAAAGGGTAAATACGAAGACCACCATCATGTAAAATACACCCCTGAAGCTATTGAGGCTTGTGTGAAACTCACCACCCGATATATCACTGACCGATTCCTTCCCGATAAGGCCTTGGACGCTATGGACGAAGCGGGTGCCCGTGTGTATATCTCACAAATAAAGGTATCCAAACAAGTGGAGAACTTAGAGGAAGAGATTGAGAAAATACAAACACTCAAGAACGATGCTGTAAGAGGAATGCGCTATGAAGAAGCAGCTAACTACCGTGATATAGAACGTAGGCTCAAAGAACAATTGGAAGCCGAAAAACAGTTGTGGGAAAAAGAATCTTTGCGAAATCGCAGCGAAGTAGGCTTTGATGATATTGCCCAAGTGGTCTCCATGATGAGTGGCGTGCCTATTACGCGTATGGAACAATCCGAAATGACTAAACTCTCTTCGTTGGAGAAAATTATCCAGCAGAAAGTTATAGGACAAGAGGAAGCTGTACAGAAGATTGTCAAGGCTATCAAGCGTAACCGTACAGGATTGAAAGACCCGAACCGTCCTATTGGTTCCTTTATCTTTATCGGACAAACAGGGGTTGGGAAAACGCAGTTAGCCAAGATTTTAGCCCGTGAGCTTTTCGACTCCGAGGATGCGCTAATCCGCTTAGATATGAGCGAATATATGGAAAAATTCACCGTCTCTCGCCTTATTGGTGCCCCTCCTGGCTATGTAGGTCATGAGGAGGGGGGACAGCTTACCGAGCGAGTACGTCGCAAACCTTATTCCGTAGTCTTGCTCGATGAGATAGAAAAAGCACACCCCGATATTTTCAATATGCTCTTGCAGGTGCTCGATGATGGATTCCTAACCGACAGCCTCAATAGAAAAGTAGATTTTCGCAATACGATTATCATCATGACCTCCAACATAGGAGCACGTCAGGTGAAAGAGTTTGGACAAGGCGTAGGTTTCTCCACTGCTGCCAAGATCTCACAAGCCGATGAGCATGAACGCTCCATAGTAGAAGGTGCACTCAAGAAGGTCTTTGCCCCTGAGTTCCTTAACCGTATTGACGATATTGTAATGTTCAACTCCCTTGACAAAGAGAATATCAAAGGCATCGTAGAGGTAGAGCTTGAGAAACTATTGGAACGCATGAAAGCACTCGGCTACTCCCTTTATCTTACTGATAAGGCTAAGGAATTTATCGCCGAAAAGGGTTACGACAAGCAGTATGGTGCTCGTCCGCTCAAGCGTACCATTCAGCGCTATATAGAAGATGAAATCGCTGAAAAGATTGTCCTTGGCGAAGTAAGAAAGGGTGATACCATCTCGGTAGATTATACCAATAACGAAGAGAAGCTTACCTTTATTGTAAGTAATATAAAAAGTATACCCATAGAGGAAGAATAAGAGATTCTAACAATAGAAAGAGGCTATTCCCTTTACAATAGCCTCTTTTATCTTCTTATTCTTCTTTATCTTTATTTTTATAGAACCAATAGGCTCTAAAGAGCTTTATTTCTCCAAAGCTATATTCCTCTCCTACTCGTGCTCTCAGTTCATTGAGGGTTTCTTCTTGAGTTATAGTAGGTAATGCCTGCTGAAAGTGTTGTAACTTTTCAGCAGAGAGCACCTCTTCTATGGAAATAGCTCCTTCTCCTATATATTTGGTTAAGTGTCCATAGACAGTGGATTCGGTTAGTTTGCGTTCTGCTGCGATCTCTGCCACGTTTTTTTTCTGCTTCCAGAGCTCAAGTGTAAGAGCATAGGTAGATATCTTTTCCTTTTTCTCCTTTTTCTTGACAAGCTCTGGTGCTTCCGTGGAGAGTTTGCCATTGAGTGAGTCTTCTCTCCATTTTTCTATGGCACGCCCCAGCAAGCGTTCCCTATAGTTCTTAGCTTTCTCAAAGGATTTCCTTTCCTCTTGTTCTGAAAGGGGGTCTATGATGGATTCTAAAATAATTTTAGTCTTAAGTAGCTGCACAATAGCATCTATCTGCATATCTTCCAATTGAGTAAGCTCTTCGGTGAAGGCTTTTACTTGTTTTTTACCATTCACTTGCAGATGGGTGTAGAAAGTCTCTAAAGCAAGCCTATCCAACTGTGGATAGAAATAGTCATAAGCCTTCTGAAAGCGCTCATATAGGTAATATTTGTCATAATGTGGATCTGAGAAGATACTTCTTAGCTGATTGAGGAACTTTTCCGAATGCTGGACAATCGTATCATACGTACGACTTTGCTCCTGTGCCCATTGGCGAAACTGGCTTTTGAGGCTTCGTGCATTCTCCTGCTTATACGAACTGACATGTGCGCCCCATTGTACCGCTAAGTCTAGCCAAGAAAAAGTTTTGAGTACTTCTTTCTCCAAAAATGCCTTTCTTTCTGAAGAAAAAGTATCGGCCAAGGTCTCAGGGGCTGCTTTTTGAGAGGCGTAGTCTATCACATCTGTAGCCGTAAAGAACTCTTTAGCATTGAGAGAGGAAAGCAGTATAAGCCCATCAAGACTTCTAAGACGGGAAAGCGCTACATAAGTCTGTCCAGAGGCAAAAGCATCTGCTAAATCAATAACCGCCTTGTCAAAGGTAAGCCCTTGGCTCTTATGTACAGTAATAGCCCAAGCAAGTCGCAAAGGATATTGGGTGAAAGTACCCAATACTTCTTGTTCTATCTCGTCCGAATTGGCCTTGCTCTTATAGCGAATATGCTCCCATATGTATTTACCTACCTCTATAACAGTATCCTCATCGGAGAGTTTCACTCGTATCTCTTCCTCGGAGAGGTATACTACTTCGCCTATCTTTCCATTGTAATAGCGCTTAGGTGTTTCTGAATCATTCTTGACAAACATGACTTGAGCACCTACCTTCAAGGATAATTGAGTATCCAAGGGATAGAGGTATTCAGGAAACTCATCTTTGACCTCTGCTTGATAGGTAAATACAGGCGCCTTAATAGCACTAAAGGCAGCTGCATTGATCTGATCCGCCTTATAATTATGGGTTGTTAGGGTGATATAACCATCATTATAAGAAGGCTTAAAAGAGGGCTGTATATACTGTTGTAGGGTCTGTATATCTCGCTGTGTGATCTCATTGGTACGCAAGTGATTGAGTATCTGTACGAAATCCGCATCGGACTGCCTGTATACCTTTTCCAGTTCCAAATACAAGGGAGGATTTTCCTCTATTACCTTGGAATGAAAGAAGAAGATGCCCTTATAATACTGTTGTAAGAGTTCCCATTCTTGGGGCTTGACCACAGGAGGGAGCTGTAATAAGTCCCCTATAAAAAGCACCTGTACGCCCCCAAAAGGTGCCGAAGACCCCCTAACCGATTTCAGTACAGTGTTGATCATGTCCAAGGTATCGGCACGGAGCATACTGACCTCATCTATAATCAGTAGCTCCAATTTCCTGAGCGTCTTCCGCTTATAGCTATTCATTTGCTGCCGTTGTATAAGAGTTTTGGGTGTGACCACATTTACATTCTCTGCAAGGGACATATCCACTGCTGTAGAAGGCACAAAGGTAGCTATTGGCAACTGAAAGAGGGAGTGCAGCGTCACACCTTTGGCATTGAGCGCGGCTATCCCTGTGGGAGCAGCTACCATGACATTCTTATAAGTAGTAGCTATGATCTGATGTAATAGGGTTGTTTTCCCTGTCCCCGCTTTCCCCGTTAGGAAAATAGAACGATGGGTCTGATTGACAAAATCCAATACATACTGGGCTATATCCATGAGTGCTATTTTTAGCCTACAAAGGTACAAAATTTAGGTAAAAAGTAAAAGGTAAAAAATAAATATTTAGGATTATAGGCAGATTTTTTATTTGGTACAATTTTTGTGCGCTGTACAAAAATAATTTGTATCTTTGTACTCAAAATAAGAATCTTATGGCTTACACTTTTACTATTGACAACAGTAGCAAACAAGCATTAGCTATTATTGAATATCTGAAAACACTTAGTTTTGTGAAATTTACAGAAACAGGAACTAAAGAAAAAGCCCCTACTAAAGCTAAGGCCAAAACAGGGCTTAAAGAGCCTGCATTTTCTCAGGAGGTTTTGGAAGCTGCTGAAAAACTAAAATGGACACCCGCAGAAATTGTAGAAGCTGCCAAGAGAGAAGAAATGTCGCCTGAAGACTATGCTTTTACAATGTTGCTTTCTAAAAAGATAAATCACAACATAGCCAAGCGTGTATGTGAGGATTTTAATATTCCCTATAAAAAGAAATAGGTATGATTATCATTGCAGATAGTAACATCTTTATGAGTGCCTTAATTTCTCCTAATGGAGAAACGGCTTCCATTTTAGCAGAAAGAAAAAAGATCCAATATATAGTGCCTGATTATCTGATTACAGAAGTTACAGAACATATTCCTGATATAGTAAAACGCCTTAAAAATCAAAAAACTAAAAAACAGCTCTTGGCTGATTTCAAAGAATTATTAGAGGGAATTACTATTGTCAATATAAAAAAGGAAGTGCAAAAAAGTAATATTCAAAAGGCGGAACTTATCACAGGAGACGTTGATTATGATGACTACCCTTTTATAGCTTTACATTTGCAAGTAAATCATAAAATCTGGACTTCTGACAAAATACTTGTAAATGGACTTACAGAAAAAGGTTATGGCAACTTTTTTATTAGTACCGAAGAACTCAAAACACACCTTTACAAGAAAAAACCTAAGAAATAACTCCTCTGCTATACAAGTATTTTGCGCTTCTTAAGTTGGAGTTTCTTGTTTTTTATTTATTATCTTTCTACTTCTACTCAGATATCTAGCTCCAATATTCGCTGGCTTTACCCTTTACTTTTTACTTTTTATAAGTAATCCACATAAAAGTACTCCCTCCTTTGCGGTCGTAATAAGCCCCTACCCTTCCCCAATCAAAGGAATGTATCTCTCCTATTTGGGAGGTAAGCCATTGCTTGTAATACTTCTCTGTTTGTAGCTCATACGCTTCACTCCAATCCTCCCAAGAGGTTTGTCGTTCATTCATGAAAAATTCTATAGAAAATAAGCGTTCTCCTTCAAAACAAACTGCCACATGGAATAGCTTCCCTTCAAAAGGACATTTGTCAAAATAGATCCAATAGTAGCCTGTCCCTACCTCCCATATCTTATGAGTAGGAAACTGAACCCGAAGACTTGAATAGGTAGTCTCTCTGGTAATCACCACTTCCTTTATCAAGAGGAAATCACCATTTGTAGTATCTAAAAAAGCATGTTCTTGCTCCATAATAACCCTCCTTTCAGCGTACAAAGATACTCGTTTTTATTCAGAAAATGGTCTTTCCTACATTTTTTATCTCTTTTCACTATTCACTATTCGCTTGTCACTATTCACTTGTCATTAATCATTTGTTATTATTTTTTTGTATCTTTGCCCCAAATTTCTTTTACCCTTATGAAAAAACGTGTTGCCTTTTATACCTTGGGTTGCAAGCTAAATTTTGCTGAGACAGCCACTATTGCCCGTAGCTTTGAGAACGAGGGTTATGACAAGGTAGATTTTGAGGAACCTGCTGATATTTATGTGATTAATACCTGCTCTGTTACCGAGAATGCGGACAAGCAGTTCAAGCAAATTGTACGTAAAGCCCTAAAGCACAACGAAAATGCTTTTATCGCCGCCATAGGCTGCTATGCCCAGCTCAAGCCCGAAGACCTCATCGCTGTAGATGGAGTGGATTTGGTATTGGGTGCCAAAGAGAAATTCAATATCACCCAGTATATAGACGACCTAACCAAGCTTAACAAGGGGCAGATTCACTCCTGTGACATCAACGAAGCTGATTTCTATGTAGGGAGCTACTCCATAGGCGACCGTACCCGTGCTTTTCTCAAGATTCAGGACGGTTGCGACTACAAGTGTACTTATTGTACCATTCCGATGGCGCGTGGTATCTCCCGTAGTGATACTATAGAGAATATCCTTAGGAATGCTAAGAAAATATCTGAGAACAACATCAAGGAAATTGTCCTTACTGGTGTCAATATAGGAGACTATGGCAAGGGGGAGTTTGGCAACAAAAAGCACGAACACACCTTCTTGGAACTAATCCAAGCCTTAGACACGGTAGAGGGTATAGAGCGCTTGCGTATCTCTTCCATTGAGCCAAACTTACTCAAGGACGAGACCATCGCTTTTGTCTCCCAGAGCCGTACCTTTGTCCCTCACTTTCATATTCCTTTGCAGAGTGGTAGCAATGATATCCTCAAGAAGATGAAGCGCCGCTACCTTAGGGAACTCTACCAGAATCGTGTGGCCAAAATCCGTGAGCTGATGCCCGATGCTTGTATAGGAGTTGATGTAATCGTGGGCTTCCCTGGGGAGACGGACGAACATTTCTTAGAGACTTACCACTTCCTTAATGAGCTGGATATCTCTTACTTACACGTCTTTACCTACTCCGAACGCGCCAATACCGAAGCGGTAGAGATGGAGGGAGTCGTGCCAAGCGAGGTACGTGCCAAGCGTAGCCGTATGCTTCGCGGGCTTTCGGCTAAAAAGCGACATCATTTCTATGAAAAACAACTCGGTACTACCCGCGAAGTGCTTTTTGAAAGTGATAACAAAGACGGATTTATGCACGGATTTACAGAGAATTACGTAAAAGTAAAAACGCCTTTCAACCCTGAGCTGATCAATACCCTACAGCCTGTGGTACTCAAGAAAATAGATGCAGATGGGATTGTTACAGTGGATCTTATAAACCCTTGAGAGATATGAGCGTTTTGGAAACTCCTATTGAATACTTAAAAGGAGTAGGCCCCCAGCGGGCTACCCTACTCAAGAATGAGCTTCAAGTAGCCAATTTTCAGGATTTGCTACACTTGTTTCCTACGCGCTATATTGACCGCACACAATACTATAAAATCCAAGACCTACAGGATTCTTCGGCCGAGGTTCAGATCATCGGGCGTATCATTCACCTGAAAACTGTAGAGGGTAAAAGCAAAGCTCAACAGCGGCTCGTGGCTACCTTTGTTGATGATACAGGTAGTATGGAACTGGTGTGGTTTCGCCCTTCACAGTGGCTCAAAGATCATTTGCTAATCAATGTGCCTTATGTGATTTTCGGCAAATGTGCCCTCTTTGCTGGAGTCTTCTCCATGGCTCACCCTGAGATGGAAACCCTTGAGGAACACCAAAATACGCTGCAAGGAAATATACAAGCCGTGTATCCTTCTACTGAAAAACTCACCAAAAAGGGCATCAGCCAACGGGTTATGCGCAAGCTCCTTGAGAACCTTTTCACCGAAGTGGGTAAGCACTTTCAGGAGACACTCCCCCATGAGATGATACAACCCCTACGGCTACTGCCCAAGGGAGAGGCACTCTTCCAAATTCATTTTCCTCAGTCCCAAGAACTCTTGGCTAAGGCACAATTCAGACTCAAGCTGGAAGAGCTTTTTTATATACAACTACAACTCATACAGAAGAATTACCTAAACAAAAAACTCCAAGGGTATGTTTTCCCAAAGGTAGGTGATTATTTCAATACTTTTTACCACCAGTATCTTCCTTTCCCTTTGACCAATGCCCAAAAGCGGGTTATCAAGGAAATTCGTAACGATGTAGCCACTGGTGCCCAGATGAACCGACTCCTGCAGGGAGATGTGGGGGCAGGTAAGACCATAGTTGCACTATTTGCTATGCTCTTAGCCCTTGACAATCAGTTCCAAGCCTGTCTTATGGCACCTACCGAAATTCTCGCTCAGCAGCATTATGAGAGTATCGCCTCACTACTCGCGCCTATGGATATACGCATTGCTCTGCTTACAGGAAGTACTAAGACGAAGGAACGCCGAGAGATTCATGAGGGCTTGGAAAGTGGCCAATTACAGATTGTTGTGGGCACTCACGCACTGCTGGAGGACAAGGTCAAGTTTCAGAATTTGGGCTTAGCCATTATTGACGAACAGCATCGCTTCGGAGTGGAACAACGCTCTAAGCTCTGGCATAAGAACCAACTGCCGCCTCATGTGCTGATCATGTCGGCTACTCCTATTCCACGTACCTTGGCTATGAGTCTCTATGGGGATCTGGACGTCTCGGTAATTGATGAACTTCCTCCTGGAAGAAAACCTATCAAGACAATCCACCAATATGAAACCCATAGAGCGAGGGTGTATCAGTTCCTCCATGATGAAATCGCCAAAGGACGACAAGTATATGTAGTATATCCACTGATTGAAGAGTCTGAAGCATTGGCTTTCAAGAACCTTACCGAAGGTTATAACCAGCTTTACACCACCTTTCCTCCACCGAAATACACCATAGCCATGGTACATGGTCAGCTCAAGCCTGAAGAGAAGGATGTCCAAATGCGCCTTTTCTCAGAAGGCAAAGCACAAATAATGGTAGCTACCACCGTAATAGAGGTCGGGGTCAATGTGCCTAATGCATCGGTGATGCTCATAGAGAGTGCCGAGCGCTTTGGCCTTTCCCAACTACACCAATTGCGTGGCCGTGTGGGGCGCAGTGCCGAGCAGAGCTATTGTATCCTAATGACCGATGTAAAGCTTAGCCATGACTCCCGTACCCGTATGGAGACCATGGTCGCCACTTGTGATGGTTTCCAAATCGCCGAAGTGGATCTAAAACTCCGAGGCCCTGGCGACCTTATGGGAAAACAACAGAGCGGAGTACTTGCTCTGAAAATAGCTGACTTGGTCAAGGACGGGGGGCTACTCAAAATAGCCCGCGACTATGCCACTGACCTCATCCGTATAGACCCTGAACTGGCCGACCCCGCTCACCAGCATGTTGCCCATACACTCAATATGCTCAAGAGGAATAAAGGGATATGGAACCTCATTAGTTAGTGAATAGTGACTAACGACTAATGACTAACTTAAAACTCAGAACTTAAAACTTAAAACTTAATTGTTGCTTTTTTCGGAAAAAATCCGTACTTTTGCGGCGCTAATTAAGTGATTTTTGCAACCACTTTAAATCAAACTTAAAGATATGGAATATTTAGATTTTGAGCTACCTATCAAGGAACTTGAAGAACAATTAGATAAATGTGTTGCCCTTGGAAATGAAACTAATGTAGATGTCTCTGATACTTGTAAAAAACTTAACAAACGCTTGGAACAAGTAAAAAAGGACATCTATGAGAACCTTACTCCTTGGCAACGTGTACAGGTATCCCGACATATTGACCGCCCCTATGCGCTTGACTATATCAATGCTCTCTGTGGTAATACCTTTATAGAACTCCATGGTGACCGTACCGTGGGGGATGATAAGGCTATGATCGGAGGATTGGGAAAAATAGGCGATCAATCTTATATGTTTATCGGACAGCAGAAAGGTAACAATACCAAGAGCCGCCAGTACCGTAACTTTGGGATGCCTAACCCCGAAGGCTATCGCAAGGCCTTGCGCCTGATGAAGTCGGCTGAGAAGTTCAACCTACCTGTAGTTACCTTTATTGACACCCCAGGTGCTTACCCTGGTATTGAAGCAGAGGAAAGAGGTCAGGGAGAAGCTATCGCCCGTAACCTATTGGAAATGTCTCGGCTGCAAGTGCCTATCATTGTCTTTATCATAGGAGAAGGCGCCTCAGGAGGTGCCCTCGGTATAGGAGTGGGTGATAAGGTATTTATGCTAGAGAATACTTGGTATTCTGTAATTTCTCCAGAGTCTTGCTCCTCCATCCTTTGGCGTACTTGGGAGTACAAGGAACGTGCTGCCGATGCCCTTAAACTCACCGCTAAGGATATGAAAGCCAATGGCCTTATTGACGAAATTATCCCAGAACCCCTTGGAGGTGCTCACCGAAACAGAGAAGCTGTTTTTGAAAGTGTTAAAAAAGCAATTGAAGATACCTACAAGAAACTTTCCAAACTCTCTGTAGAGAAACTCATTGAAAAAAGAATGGAAAAATACACCAGCTATGGTGTGTATAAATAGTTATAAGAATGAAAAATTGGTTTAAAATCGTATGTATTGCCCTCTCTTTAGGTCTTTTGGCTAGTAGTTGTGGGGCCTTTCAGGGCTTTGCTTGCCCTCATGGCAGAAGATGCTAACCTAAAACCCTATCTATGTCGGCCAAAGTACGTGCTTTTCTATTCAACTTCCTCTGTTTTGGAGCGTTGTTTATCTTGATTCGCTTAGGAATTATCTGTTTTTTTCCTAATCTTCCTTATCTTATTATCTTTGCCATTACGGGAGTGTTGGCCATAGTGCTCTCGCCTCGCTTTGCTGCTTATGAGGATGAGGGTAAGGAGGTATTGCTTATGCGCTGGATTTTCTTAAAGGGCATACGACAATTCTAAATCCCTAGCTCATGCAGATACAACTCAAAAAATTAGGCAAGAAAAAAATCAAAATCATTGAGGTAACCTTAGAAAAGCAGCCTGAAACGCTCCGAGAACTGATCTCGGAGTGTGTCAAGAGCGAAGTAAAACGCTTCAATGATTCGAGAGAGGATACCTCTCTGATTCCTTTCCTCTCTGCCCAAGAAATAGGAGAGCAAGCCCAAGAGGGAAAAATCACCTTCGGGGATAAGGAAAATAGAACCTTGGCCGACCTCTCCGTGGCCTTGGACACCGCTTTTCTTGCCTTTACCGATGGACTCTTTGCTGTCTTTGTAGATGACGAGGAAGTCAAAGCCTTGGACGCTCCCCTTACCATTACCCCTGAGACGGTTATCACCTTTATCCGACTTACTTTCTTAGCCAAAGCTCCTTGGTAATTTAGTTCCCCCTTACCCCCTGCGGGCTACGACCAAACTTACGCTTGAAAGCACTAGAAAAGTGTGACAGATGCTCATAGCCACACTGATAGGCTATTTCGCTAATGGGCTTATCGGTATGTAGTAGCAACTGCTGGGCAAGATTCATCTTATAATCATAGAGATAGCCGAAGATGGTATTGCCAAAAACCTCCTTAAATCCATAGCACAATTTCTTCTCATTCATACCTACTCCTTTTGCCAGTTCTGAGATAGAGGGAGTATGCTGCAAATCGTGAATAATCAGCTCGCTTACCTCATGTATCTTATCTATATCGGTGTGGGTCTTACAATATTGGTAGTTTTGGTACTTCTGAGTGTTCAACAAGTGGAACTGCAATAGGAATAATTCCAGCACTTTCAAGTCGGCATATACCCCTGCGGCATTGCCCAAAAGTTCTGTATTATTGAGTTGTTGCAAGATAGTTTGCATTTGAACAGGAGTACAATAACAGCCATAAGGATTGAGCAAGAAACTTCCTCCTCTCTGGTATCGCTCATAGATGGCCATAAAACTATCAGGGTATTGCTGCGCCATTTGAGCAAACTCCTCCTCACTTATTGCAATTGTAATTATTTCTAAATTATCATTTTTGACAAAAATTGAAACTACTTTTATAATCTATTCAAAATAAAGAAGATACAGGAATTAC
>CAURXJ010000016.1:0-43124 GCA_963528845.1 uncultured Capnocytophaga sp.
TAATCTTTGGTAAAACACCTGAGACCAAGCCAAATCCACAACCAAATCCACAACCTCAACCAGATCCTAAGCCTCAGCCCAAACCACAACCGGATCCCAAACCACAACCCAAACCATCTCCTGATCCTAATGAGATTGTGAATCTTGAGGCAAGCAATGCCACTATTGCTGACTATCAAGAAGGAAAGAAGGCTAAGATACATGGTAAGATTACCATCAAAGGAAATTTCTCTTACTTTATCTTCAAGGATGGTACAGAGATACAAATCTATGGAAAAAATTATAAGAATCTTCCTAATGAAATAAAAGATAAACTCAAGATTACAGATCAAGAGCTTACTGTAACGGGTGTTTTCAAAAACCATACTACTAAGGATGGAAAGTCTATCAGGGAAATTGTATATGAAACAGAAGCTGACTTAATCTTTGGTAAAACACCTGAGACCAAGCCAAATCCACAACCAAATCCACAACCAAATCCACAACCACAACCAGATCCTAAGCCTCAGCCCAAACCACAACCGGATCCTAAACCAAATCCTGATCCTAAACCAAATCCACAACCACAGCCCTCTTCTGGTGTATTTGATTTTGAATGGATTGAGAAAGCTAATAATGGTTATGCCAACCATGTCACAAAGACTCTCAATGGAGTAACATTGGACGCAACAGCACGTACTGATACGAAAGAACAAAATCAAGACTATGCTATCCAAGGAAAAGGTTTGGTGCTCGATGGAAGAAGAGGACTCATAACCATCACTTTCCCTGAGGGAGTCAAGACTATCTCTTTCGATTATAAGGCATTTCTTGCAGGTAATAAAAAGCGTGAAATTCTTGTATCTGGAGGGGGAATAGAAGATACTATATCTGTAGGAACAGACAAACAAACCTATACTAAGACCCTTAACAAAACAGGCAATGTAAAAATCACTATCAAAGGAAATAGTGGTAGCAAGCAGTTTGTCATTGACAATATCAAATGGACTCGCTAAGATTTTCTGTTATTCGTATTGAATTATTGTCAATTAATTCGTATCTTTGTCTCATCGTAAAAAAGTTTATTGGAAATTTTCCAATATGTTACATAAATATTTACTTGTTATGAAAGAAAAAATAGAAAAAATGAGAAGTGGCAAGGGATTTATTGCTGCTCTTGACCAAAGTGGGGGTAGTACTCCTAAAGCGCTAAAACTCTATGGAATAGAAGAAAGTGCTTACAAGAATGATGCTGAAATGTTCGACCTTATCCATCAGATGCGTACCCGCATTATCAAGAGTCCAGCTTTCAATGAAAATAAAATTCTTGGAGCTATTCTCTTCGAACAAACCATGGATAATAAGATTGATGGCAAGTATACAGCCGAATATCTATGGGAAGAAAAACATATTCTCCCTTTCCTAAAAGTAGATAAAGGACTACTTGACTTGGATGCTGATGGAGTACAACTGATGAAACCCATTTCCAATCTCGCTGACCTTCTCAAAAGAGCTAATGAACACCATGTGTTCGGCACTAAGATGCGTTCGGTAGTCAAGAAAGCCTCTAAAGCGGGTATTGCTAGAATCGTAGACCAACAATTCGAAATAGCTGCACAAATCATCGCCGCTGGTCTCGTTCCTATCATAGAGCCAGAAGTGGATATCAATATTCCTGACAAGGCAGAAGCAGAAGCTATTCTTCGTGAGGAGATTCTCAAACACTTGGATAAGCTCCCTGCCACCTCGGATGTGATGCTTAAGCTTACCCTTCCTACCGTAGCTGACTTCTATAAGCCTTTGGTAGATCACCCAAGAGTAGTACGTGTAGTAGCGCTTTCAGGTGGTTATTCCCGAGAAAAAGCAAACGAAATCCTCGCCAAAAACCATGGCGTAATCGCTAGCTTCTCTCGTGCACTCTCTGAAGGTCTCTCTGCTGGACAGTCTGATGCTGAGTTCAACAAGACTTTAGCCGAATCCATAGAGGGTATCTATGAAGCTTCTATAAAATAACCATTATAGTCTTAATAAAAAAACCGAACTGTTTTAAGTTCGGTTTTTTATTTTGCTGTAAAAGCTCTCTAAAAAATCATGATAACAGTACGAACTATAAACTGGCGGTAGCGTATAGCCGATTATTTATTATTAATAATTGCACCTACTCCAAAGGCAGCAAAGGCTGGAAGTAACCATTCTATATGGTATTGTGCTAAGGGAAGACTATCTTGTATCCCTTTTATAGTCTGACTCTCCATAAGATTTCCTATGACAAATATAGCTGAAAAGACAGCCGTAAAACTTACCCCTATGATATAGGGTGTTTTCTTCTGTACACGTTTGCCAAATAATAGTATAAAGAGTGTTAGAGCAATAGTAATAGGATACACGAAATCCAAGATATAGCCTGCATAGAGAATAATCTGATCTACACTTTGGATAGAGAGCACAAAGGAAACCAGTGTACACCCCCACACTCCCCAGCGGTAAGGAATACGTCCATGACTGAGGGTCTCAAAGATCCCTCCCATAGCCGAAACAATAGCTACCGCTGTAGTAAGACAAGCAAAAGCTACTGCCACAGAAATCACTATAGCTCCATTATTTCCCAAGCCCTTATGAGCAATATGCTTGAGGATATCTATATACTTAACCTCTTCTGTTGTCACTACATCGGAGGTAGCTCCTAAATATAACAAACCTCCATAGATAAAAACCAAGCATCCAGCAGCGATCATCCCTGAGAGGATGGTAATCTCACGCTTCTGCCGCTCTGAACTATACCCCTTTTGTATGATAGCTGAAATAATCAGCCCAGAGAAGATAACCCCTGAGAGCACATCCAAGGTAAGATATCCTTTGGAAAAACCAAAAGTAAATGCCTCCTTGAAACTCAACCCATTATCTGTAAGCCCCTTAGGAGCATTAATAGTTCCTTCCACAATGAGTACTATCAGTGAAAGAAAGAGTATAGGGGTGAGCCAACGGCCTATGATATCTACTAATTTCGAACGAGATAAGGCTAAAAATAAGGTAATTGTAAAAAAGATAACTCCAAAGGTGACTTTTCCCACCATCGGGAAGAAAGGCTCTATAGCGACCTCATAAGTAGTAGATCCTGAGCGCGGGACACATACCAGAGGCCCAAAAACCACAATAATAAGCACCACTAAACTATTGACAAAGGGCGCTGGAAATCGTTTGCCCAAATCGGTAAAAGAAGTACCTATGGAACTAACCATTAGTACCGCTAAAAAGGGAATAAGAATCCCTGAAAGAAAAAAACCCACAAAGGCAGCTCCACTGGCCGCTCCCATCTTCAGCCCTATATAGGGTGGGATAACTAAATTTCCTGCTCCAAAGAACATTGCAAAAAGGGCAAACCCTGTAGTGGTAAGTGTCAAAAATTTCTTTTTATTCATATAAGTAATACATATGGCGCAAAGATATAAAAAAATAACGAATGAATAACATTGTAACAAAATTTTTTGTATATTTGCTGCTTGGTTATCTATAACTATCTCTTTATGAGACACTGCATCTTCCTTTCTTTTCTTATGTTCATAGGCTGCCTCTCATCCCCAAAACAGCAGAAGGAACCTTCCTCTGAGAAGGTTTCAGATACACTTGTTGAGGCTAAGGAGCAGCGCTATTTTTCTAAGAATGTAGAAAATGAGCTCCTCTTGGGGAAGGCTATGGTAGATGCGCTCCAGAAAATAGCGGATTCTTTTCATGGAGAGGATTGGGAATATACCTATGATTTTGATAAGGGAGAGGGTGATACACCTCATATCAGGGTTGATATTAAGGTGCAAAAATACTTTAAAGAAACTTATTATGCAGTTATCTATGCGTCTGATTATGTCAATACTTTGGTAAGGTTATATAGAATTGATCATGATGCTATACAGGAGAAACTCTCTGAGTATTTTCCTTGGATGACAGTTCCCTCTGATACTATTTTTGATGCCAATGGAGATAAGGTCAAAGATTTTGCACTGATGTTCTACCCTTCTTCGGGATGTTGCAGAAGAGATATTTATTACCTCTACCTTTCCCCAGAGAAAAAGGAGGGACAACTTTCCTATATAGAACTCATAAACCCAACCTTTTATCCTAAGGAGCATCTTATTCGTGGGATAGGTTATGGCCGGCCAGGACATGTGGAGCTGTACAAATATCGTTGGCATGGAGAGGAGTTGGATACCTTGGAGTATATCCTACCCGATGTAGCCACTAAAGGAAAAACATTTCTAAAGGGTAGGAATCTTTATGGCTTTACCAAGGAAAAAGAAATACGCCTGACTAAGCTCCCCGAAGAGTACCAAACAGTTATAGGATTGGACTATTTTTTAGATTATACAGCGGAAGACTTTAATAATGACTAGTGACACATCATTAATATTTGACAATTAATAATTTACAGTTATGAGAAAATTACTTTTCACTCTTGCTATAATGGCTTCTGTAGGAAGTTATGCACAGAAATTTGCTTCAGATCATGAGATTACCGAACAGGTTTTCGGCACTGAGAAGCTATATAAGTTCAGAAAAAGTGGAGACCCCTTGGATGGTCACTATAAGGTGGCTCAGGGAGAAGGGGCTTACTATGAAGTAACCTTCGAGAATGGTCGTATGAATGGCACTTACAAAAGCTATGATGCTCAGGGAAACCTAAGAACTGAAAAGAACTTCAAAAAGGGCATTCTTGATGGTAAATCAGTCTCCTACAATGATGAAGGTAAGGAGAAAGACCTCCGCACCTATAAAGATGGAAAGTTAGAGGGAATCAGCAAGGAATATAGTAGTAATGGAAAGCTAAGCACTGAGCTTAGCTACAAAGGGGGAAAACCCAATGGAGAGTGGAAATACTATGACAATGAGGGAAAAGTACGCAAAATCGAAAGCTATAAAGAGGGTAAGCTACATGGCAAACAGTGGCAAAAAATGACCAGTAATCGTGGAGAATATACTGCTACTGAGTACTATGACAATGACAAACCTACCGGAAAATGGCAAGAAATATGGGAAAATGGGCTTGTCCTCTCTGAAAAAGAATATAAGGACAAAGGTACTTATACTGAAAGAGAGTTCTTCCGCAATGGAAAGATGGAAAGTGAAGTATCCTATAAGGATTTTAAGTTACATGGTCTTAGAAAAAAATATAATGATGCGGGAATCCTTGTCCGTCAGGATACTTATGACGAAGACAAGCTAACCAATAGAAAATATTTCTTTGGTAACAATGGAAAACTCAGGGAAGAACTCAATTATAAAAATGATGGCAAGGAGGGTAAGTACATAGAAAACAATGAAAATGGTACTATAAAAGAAGAAGGAAATTATAAAAACAACTTCAAAGAGGGAGTTTGGAAAGAATATACCGACAAGGGAGTACTCCATGAGCAAAGTACCTATGTGGCTGGCAACCTACAAGGTGCCTATAAAGAGTTTTATGCCAGTGGAAAAGTACGTCAAGAAGGCAACTACAAGGACGACCAAAAAGATGGCACTTGGAAGTACTACGATGCCTCTGGGAAGCTCTCTGCAGAAGTGATCTATGAAAAAGGCAATCGTATCAAAACAGTAGACTACGAATAGTGAAATAACCAGTGACAAGTAACGTTAGTTACTTGTCACTTCTCTTTCAGGCCTACAACTGCTTAAAAGTATGAGCAGTTAGTATAGAGGTTATACAAACTTTTCACTATTCACTTATATTTATAGCCCTTAGCTATTGCTTTTTTGATAGTATTGGAAGGGTAGTAAGTAGTAGGCGTATAGCCATTGTCAAGGATCTCATATCGCTTGATAAGGCTATTTTTTATATCAAAAAGGTAGATATAATATTCGCTAAGTGTAGCCTCTGAATAGCCAACAATAGAAAAGATATCGTTATCCTTCCAAAACACATCATGAGATACCTCAAGAGAACCTAAAAAGAGGATCATGGTATGATGTCGTAGCCTTCGGTCAGTAAGGTTGATGTTCTGACTGTCGTCCATGTTAAAAGAAAGTTTACCATCGGAGATCTCACACCCTTTGTACTCATTGACATAGCGCATCTTATCAGGAGAATAGAGATTACAGAGATCATCACCTACATCATCTGCTGCCTCAAAAGGGTGGTAATAGAGACTCTCCTTATCTTCTCCTGCATTGATAGAGGCATGCTCTTCTGTACGAGTAAGGCGTGCCTGATGAAGGTCAATATGATAAAAGTCCAACCATGGCTTGATGAAGGATTGCAAAAGAGCTATATCCTGCTCATCAATTAAGGGAGCTTCGTAAAAGGATTCCAAAAACTTTGCCTTTTCCTCTTTCCAAAAGGCCTCTAAGTAGCGCTCTCTCCAATACTCACGATCCCCCAGCCTGCTAAAAAGAGTAGGCTCCTCATTGACAGGCACCTTCCTTTTAGGGCTACAACTACTTAAAAGTACAAGTAGTAATAATATGGAACTATACAAGTTTTTCACTATTCACTGCTCTCTGTTCACTGCTCACTGCTTTCTGTTCCCCGTTCACTGCTCACTGCTTACTGTTTACTGCTCACTGCTTACTGTTTACTGCTCACTGGCTCCCCGTATAGGTCAAAATCAGTAGCCTCTGTAATTAGGATGTCGGCAAAGTCACCTATCTTTACATAGTGCTTGGCAGCATCTATAAGGACTTCGTTATCCACATCGGGGGAGTCGTACTCGGTACGGCCTACAAAGTATTGCCCCTCTTTGCGGTCAATCAGGCAGCGGAAGGTCTTCCCTACCTTGGCTTGGTTCAGCTCCCAAGAGATTTGGGATTGTATCTCCATAATCTCAGCAGCACGGCGTTGCTTCACTTCTTCAGGAATATTGTCCTCCAGCTCATAGGCAGCGGTATTCTCCTCATGGCTATAGGTGAAACAGCCCAAACGCTCAAAACGCATTTGTCTCACAAACTCTTTGAGCTCCTCGAAATCTTCCTCTGTCTCGTTGGGATAACCCACAATAAGAGTGGTACGAATGGCTATCTCTGGCATGGCCTTGCGGAAATCCTCCAAAAGCTGTGTGGTCTTAGCCTTAGTTGTCCCTCGCTTCATACTCTTGAGGATAGGGTCGGCAATATGCTGAAGGGGAATATCTAAGTATTTGCATATCTTAGGTTCCTCTTTCATCACTGTAAGTACATCCTTAGGGAAACCTGTAGGGAAAGCATAGTGAATACGGATCCACTCTATCCCCTCTACCTTGACCAAGGCACGGAGTAGGTCTGCCAACTTGCGTTCGCCGTATAAGTCTAAGCCATAGTAAGTTACATCCTGAGCAATGAGAATCAGTTCCTTTACTCCCTTCTTAGCCAATTTTTCAGCCTCTATCACTAAGTTTTCGATAGAGGTACTCTTATGGCTACCACGCATGATCGGAATAGCACAGAAGCTACAAGGGCGATCGCAACCTTCGGATACCTTTAAGTAAGCGTAATTCTTGGGGGTGGTCGTGAGGCGTTCGCCTATAAGTTCATGCTTATAGTCGGCTCCCAATACTTTGAGCAAAGCAGGGAGTTCAGTAGTACCAAAGTACTGATCCACATCGGGGATTTCTTTCTGTAAATCAGGCTTATAGCGCTCCGAAAGACAGCCCATAACGAAGACCTTATCTACCAATCCTTCTTCTTTTTTCTGGATATATTCCAAAATGGTGTTGATACTTTCTTCCTTGGCATTATTAATAAAGCCACAAGTATTAATAACCACAATGTTCCCCTTGTCCTCATGTACTACCTCCTTGCCACTGGCCTTGAGTTGTCCCATAAGCACCTCACTATCATATACATTCTTAGAACAGCCTAAGGTTACTACATTGATTTTATTCTGTTTGATGGATTTTGTCCTCATGATGTTGTTGCTTGTTTGAGGGTGCAAAATTACGTTTTTTAAAAGAATAAAAGAAATTTTTGTTTGTCAGAAAAAAAATTCCTACTTTTGCGTGTTTGTACATAAAAAATAATTTATATGAAAGTAGCCGTAGTAGGAGCCACCGGATTGGTAGGCAATGTGATGCTGGAAGTCTTGGCTGAGCGCAATTTTCCAGTAACGGAGCTGATTCCCGTAGCTTCAGAAAAATCAGTAGGAAAGACCATATCCTTCAAGGGAAAGGAGTATAAAGTAGTGGGTATGAACCAAGCCATCTCGCTTAAGCCTGATGTTGCTTTATTTTCTGCTGGAGGGGATACCTCCAAGGAATGGGCTCCTAAGTTTGCTCAGGTGGGAACTGTCGTAGTGGACAATTCCTCCGCTTGGCGTATGGATCCTACCAAGAAATTGGTCATCCCTGAGATCAATGCCGAAGTACTCACCGCTGAGGACAAGATTATAGCCAACCCGAACTGCTCTACCATTCAGATGCTGGTAGCCTTGGCGCCTTTGCGCAAGTACGGCATCAAGCGTATTGTGGTTTCCACTTATCAGTCTATCACTGGAACAGGAGTGAAGGCTGTGACTCAGCTGGAAAACGAGTACAAAGGAATACAAGGGCCTATGGCTTACCACTACCCTATCCACCGCAATGCCATCCCTCACTGTGATGTGTTTGAAGAAAATGGATATACCAAGGAGGAAATGAAATTGGTCAGAGAAACTAAGAAAATTTTCGGGGACGATTCTATCCAAGTAACAGCCACTGCTGTCCGTATCCCTGTGGTAGGGGGACATAGTGAAGCGGTCAATGTAGAGTTCGAACAAGAATATGATCTTGCTGAAGTACGTAAGCTCCTTAGCCACGCTCCAGGGGTAATCCTACAGGACAATACCGATACCAACACTTACCCTATGCCTATCTATGCTCATGGTAAGGATGAGGTATTCGTAGGACGTGTACGTCGTGATGAATCCCAACCTAAGACCCTCAACCTATGGGTGGTAGCAGATAACCTCCGCAAAGGAGCTGCTACCAATACTATCCAGATTGCCGAGGCTCTTATTAAAAAAGGAATCCTCAAGTAATACTTCCCTAATCTTAAATAATGAGTAATATTCTGTAAGGGCGAATAGCTATTCGCCCTTACTTTTCGCCTTTATTTTGTTCTTGTTTTTCATCCTCTATGATTCAATCTATGAAACATATCTTTCTTTTACTCCCCTTTTTTTTCTGTATCAATACCGCAAGGGCACAGGAGGTAGTGGTGGGCACTTTGTCCGATACCATCCCTGTAGATGAAAATTGGATTCCTAAGGAAATAGAAGGTGCTCATTACCAAATAGAGCCTGATCTGTATTTCACCTATCAGAAGCCAAAATTTTGGGATTTGATCAATAAGGCACCCCGCAATGCCCTTAATACCCTCAAGGACTTCGTCTCCAAACCCTATTATCCATACGGTATCGCTGCTTTGGGCGCTACGGCTGCCCTGATTCCCGCCGATCCTTGGCTGATTCGAGAGAGTCGTAGCTTAGGGGAGAGCATGGGACTGAATGAAGCACATACCTATAAGAAATTGGGATTCCTCAAGATTGTCCCTGCCGATGTGAACTCGGCGCTGTACTTTATAGGCAATGGCACTACCTTTATCCTCATCAGTGGAGGGCTGGCTACCTATGGCCTGATCACCGATGATTATAGGGCGAAAAGTACCGCTATGCAACTGATCGAGAGTATCCTCATCACAGGAGTATTCGTACAACCTCTCAAGCGCCTTACCGGAAGGGAAAGTCCCTTTATCACTGCAGAAAATGGAAATTGGCACAGTTCTTGGACATTTGCTCCAAGCTTCGCTGCTTACCAGAAGCATACCTCTAACTATGATGCCATGCCTTCTGGACACCTAACCACAGCTATGGCTGCGGTTACGGTACTGGCTGAGAACTATAAGGATTATAAGTGGATCAAGCCTGTGAGCTATACTGCTTTGGCTCTGATGTCCTTCGAGATGATGCAGAGCAAAGTACACTGGGCATCGGATTACCCTATAGCCCTCTTTATGGGTTACCTCATCGGAAAAAATATTGCCAAATCGCGTATTGAAACCTCCGACTATCGAGTCAAGACTGCCCAGAAATACCATTGGAATCTCTCCAGCTCCACCGCTTGGGATGGCACACCTCTATATGGAGTAGCCTTGACTTTTTAGTTTTTAGTTTTGAGTTGGCTGTAGGGGAGTGAATGACCATTCACCCTCATTGACCATTTCTAAAACCCTTTCATTCTATAATCCTAAAACCCTTATATTATGAATTTATACCAGATTTTACAAGAAAAACAATGGGTAGACCTTACCCATCAGATTGACGAATATTCACCTAAATTTCCCGCTTTACCTGCCTTAGAGCAAAAAGATCTCTTCACGCTCAAGGATGGTTTCCATGTACAACAATTCTCTGTGGTAGGCCAATATGGTACCCATATCGATGCTCCTATCCATTTTGTAGAACAAGGACGCTGGCTCGATGATATACCCTTAAAAGACCTACTCTTGCCGCTCTATGTAATAGACAAGTCCCAAGAGGTCTCCCAAAACAACGATTATATACTCACTCGCGAAGATATTTTGGCCTTCGAAGCACAACATGGACAAATAGTTTCAGGGGCTTTTGTAGCTTTTCGTAGCGATTGGCACAAGCGCTGGCCTTCGTATGAGCAGATGCGTAACTTGGACGACAAAGGGGTACAACACACGCCAGGTTGGAGTCGCGAAGCCTTGGAGTTTCTCATTCATGAGCGCAAGGTCAAGGCTGTAGGCCATGAGACCTTGGATACCGATGCAGGAGTGCCTGCCGCTGCAAAAGGATTAGTAGAAGAGTATTATCTCCTCTCTCAGGATATCTACCAGATAGAAGTAATGGCCAATCTTGACCAATGCCCTGCAACAGGCGCTATCATTTCCATTGCCTACCCCCACTGGAGAGGAGCGACAGGATCTCCTGTACGTGCTGTAGCGATCTTTTAGATAACAAGTAATAGGGAAAATCCGCGAGAGTTCACCGACCCCTGACTGCTGTTAATAAGTTAATTTTTTTAATAAATTATATAATCGTAATTTTGCACTCTGTAGATTATATACAAATTTTGTAACCAATGAAGAAGTATTTGTTACCATTGTTAGCGCTGTCTTTCTCCGCTATACATTGTACAAAAGAGAATGAGAAAATCGTTGTACAAGAGAAAGTAACGCAAGGCAGTATGATCCTCTCAGGTGAGGGCGTACCCAGTGCCGAAAAAGGACAAACAGGTGATTATTACCTGGACTTGAGTTCTTCAGCTCTCTATGGCCCTAAAACGAAGGACGGTTGGGGTAATAGCGTATTGAATCTCAAGGGATTAAAAGGAGATAAGGGAGACAAGGGAGATAATGGCACCAATGGACAAAACGGACAACCCGGCCGCGATGGACAAAACGGGCTTACTCCTCGTATTGGCGATAATGGCAACTGGTGGGTAGGCAATACAGACTTGGGTGTAAGAGCACAAGGAAACCCTGGAACTAATGGACAAAACGGACAGCCTGGTCGTGATGGACAAAATGGAGAAACCCCTCGTATTGGTGACAATGGCAATTGGTGGATTGGGAATCAAGACACAGGAAAACCCGCTCGTGGTGAGCAAGGTACTCCAGGATCCAATGGTCGTGATGGTCAAAATGGATTTACTCCCTATATAGGCCCTAATGGCAACTGGTGGGTAGATAATCATGATACAGGGAAGCCCGCTCGTGGAGCTCAGGGTCCTCAAGGAAATCCCGGACAACAAGGAGCCCAAGGAAACCCTGGCCGTGATGGGCAACCTGGTGCTGATGGCTCTAAGATCTTAGCCGGTGATGGGACTCCACAAGCCTCAGATGGCGCGATAGGAGACTACTTTATAGACAAAGCAGCCAAAATATTCTATGGCCCTAAAACAGCCTCAGGATGGCCTACTACAGGAATTTCCTTGGTAGCTCATCAAATTATTACTACTGATTATGAGTTGAGCCCTGACGGGAAAACCTTAGTAAAATGGCTTAACGGGAAAACTCGTTATATAGATATGAATGTGGATCCCAAGCTAAAACTTGTGGAAGTAATAAAAAGAAACGCTTTTAATACAGATGACACTAATATAATTTATAATTTAACAAATATTATTATAGGAGACCATGTAAGAGAGATAGGTGCATACGCCTTTAACAAATGTAAAAAGTTAAAAGAAGTAGAAATACCTGAAGGAATTACCCAAATTGATAGTGGTACTTTTGCTAATTGTCATAGTTTGATCTCTGTACATCTTCCTGAAACTCTTACAAAAGTAGGAAATGGATCCTTTGCTAATTGTTTAAAGCTTTCTACTATTGTTCTACCTAAGAATGTCAATAATATAGGGAATAATACATTCAATAATTGTCCTAATCTACATTCTATTATCTTAGAAAATAGAACTGCTTTTGCTATTAGACCTTTACAATTCGGAAGGGAAAATACAACCTTACAATATATTTTTGTTCCTCAAGGAACTAAATCTGCATATGAAGCTCTTATAACAGAGCCTACTTATAAGGTTAAATTAAAAGAAGTAGGAATATAGCTATTTGTAGTCTTTCTTATTTTTTAGTTTAAAAGAGAGGCTGCCCGTGTGGGCAGCCTCTCTTTATGTAATATGATAGAAAAACAAATTATTCTTGCATTCCTGCTTGGATAGCGGTGATAAGCACTGTATTGTAAATATCAGGTACTGTAGCCCCACGACTAAGATCGTTCACAGGCTTGCGCAAGCCTTGTAACATAGGTCCTATAGCGATAGAGTGCGTTTCTCTCTGTACGGCTTTGTAAGTGATATTTCCTGCATTGAGGTCTGGGAAAATAAGTACATTGGCCTTACCAGCCACAGGAGAATCTGGCATCTTCTGTTTGGCTACAGTGGCATCCACTGCGGCATCGTATTGGATAGGGCCTTCTACAAGTAGATCAGGGCGTTGTGCTTTTACTATCTCAGTGGCTTCACGCACTTTGTCTACATCTTCTCCACTTCCTGAAGTACCTGAAGAGTAAGAAAGAAGGGCTACTTTAGGTTCTATGCCAAAGGCTTTGGCTGACTCGGCAGAGGTGATAG
Organism: uncultured Capnocytophaga sp.; assembly: GCA_963528845.1. Taxonomy (GTDB): domain Bacteria; phylum Bacteroidota; class Bacteroidia; order Flavobacteriales; family Flavobacteriaceae; genus Capnocytophaga. The sequence continues at coordinate 13,029 of CAURXJ010000016.1, forward strand.
CAATTTCAGCCAATTGTTCTGCTGTAGGCTTAGGCACTACCGCACAGTCTCCATATACCAATACACGATCAGGTAAGATCATAAAGAAGACTGAAGAGACTGTTTTCACGCCTTTCTTAGTTTTGACAAACTGCAAAGAGGGGCGTATGGTGTGTGCTGTGGAGTTCACTGCTCCAGATACCATCCCGTCAGCCTCTCCCATGAATACCATCATAGTACCATAGTAAGAGACATCAAGCATCAGCTCTTGAGCTTGTGCTTCAGTCATGCCTTTTTCTTTGCGTATTTCATACAATTTCTTCCAATAAGCCTCATAGTTAGGGCTCTTCTTAGGAGAGACAATTTGGATACGCTCAGGGTTCCAAGTAAGGCCTAACTCATCTACACGAGCGAGGACTTCTTTTTCTTCTCCTAAGATAGTCAAATAAGCCAATTCATCTTCAGCAAGTTTAGCTGCTGCAGAGAGGATTCTCTTATCTTCTCCTTCGGGAAGAACAATGCGTTTTTGAAGTTTCTTAGCCGTTTCTACCATGTAATTTTGGAACTTCTTGGAGGTATCAGGCGTTGCGTCAGATGTGTTCATTATCGTTCTATTTTTTTAATATTTCTTCTAAACCACAAAGGTACGATTTTTTTAGGTAATAGGTAATAAATAATAGGTGAAATTTTTTAATAAAAAAGCTGCCTTTTGGGGGCAGCTTTCTTTATCATGGAATTGAAAATTTTATTTATCCTCTAGAAGATTTTCCTTTTTTGGCTTTAGAACCTACACGGCTCATAGCACATCGGAAACCGATATAGTCAGTAGCACTATACTGAGGGAGATATCTGCGCTGTGCTGGATCTATCCAATAAGCACGATCTCTCCAAGAACCTCCTTTGATTACACGAGCTTCGTCGTCTATAAGGGTAGTACGGTCGTTAGAACGGTCATATACTTTTATGATACCTCCTTGACCATCGCTAAGGATTTTTTGGTTAGGAGAGTTATACATGGTACGAGACACATTAGCTCTCTGGCTTGCTGTAAGAGAATCTATGTTTTCAGAATGTCTGTCCATAGTAAGTTTTGCATATTCCTTGCTTGATACTCTATCCCCATCACGGTAGTTACGGTTATCTGCAGTAGTAAAGTTATAACGGAGGTAAGTTTCGTTATCATCCACAGCTACCTTAGCCAACTGACCAGGAAGGTTTCTTGCTATGATACGTCCGTTACTTAGGGTATCATAAGTGATAGATTGAGCATCTACTACTACAAGCTTACCATCTTCACCGATTTTGTTTTTAGTATACACATTACCACGATAGTAGTTGAAGTCACTAAGTTCATCATCTACACGAGGACGATATACGTCGGCTACCCATTCAGCTACATTACCAGCCATATCATAGAGACCAAAGTCGTTAGGAGCAAATGTTTTCACCTTAGTTGTGATATCTCCCTTGTCTTCAGACCATCCTGCAAGTCCACCATAGTCCCCTTGTCCTTGTTTGAAATTGGCCATTTGGTTACCCATCTCAGCACGTTTTCCATTACGAGTATAGCGACCTGCCCAAGGGTATTTCTTTCGCCCACGGATACTGTTGTATTCACGGATACCATTAAGGGACTTAGCAGCATATTCCCATTCTACTTCAGTAGGGAGGCGGTATTCAGGAAGGAGGATACCTTCTGTCTGCTTAGCATAGGTCACATTACCATCCTTATTAGTAGCTTTCTTACCTGCAAATTCGGATACTTTTCTACCATAAGAATTTTCAGGGGTGTTTAGGTAAGTATCAGTACTGAAAGTACTTTCAGCATCTACTTGATAGCGAGAACCTTGTTGTATATAGCCATCTTTTTCAAGGATAGACTCATTTACACGGTTGGTACGCCAAGAGCTGAATTGGGTTGCTTGTACCCAGTTCACCCCTACTACAGGATATTCTGCATAGGCAGGGTGACGAAGGTATTCGCTTACCATTGTTTCATTAGCACTTAGTGGGCTTCTCCATACGAGAGTATCTGGAAGCGCTCCTAAGTAAATGTTCTTATAGTGACCGTCCTTATCTTCTGGAGGGAAAACTTGCTTAAGCCAATCGAGGTACTCCATATACATTTTGTTAGTTACCTCAGTTTCATCCATATAGAAGGATTGTACGTGTTGTTGGCTTGGAGTATTATTCCAGTCATGCATCACGTCGTCTTGTACTTTACCCATAGTGAAAGTACCTCCTTCTACAAATACCAATCCAGGACCGGTTACTTGTTCCTTGAAGTTCGTATTGTATTGGAATCCACCTTCTTTAGCGTTTATTTTCCACCCTGTGGCACTGGAGGTATTCTTATCAGATCCTTTCTTTCCACAGCCTACTAGAAATGCTGCCACTAAGAGAGAGGCCAACATAGGTTTTTTTAAACTTTGCATATCCATTTCTAAATAAAATTTTCTAATTGTTCAATTTTGGCGCAAGTTACTACTTTTTTTCGATACAAAAAGCATTTTTTGTTTTTTTTTTCATATGTTGATAACTTCTTTTTTAACACTGTTTTTCCTTTAAAAACAAGGGGTTACGAAGTTCACAAGACAAAAAACTTTTAAACACTCATAAAAACATTAGCTAAAATTAACACTTAGTTTGTCATTTTGATAGGTTAAATTATATTTTTTAGATAGAAAATTACGGCTTTTTTACCTGTTGTGGAGGATATTGTTTGAGGATCTCACTGACAAACTTATCTATCTGCTCGTCCTTGTTGGCTCTTTCGGAGAGCATTCCAGCTCCTTTCCCTTGCCAGATAAGGTCTTTCCCCTTGCCATCAATAATATCAATGAAGAGGATTCCTTCTGTCTGGGTAGGGGTCACTTGTACTGTGCTCCCCCATACGGGGCCCCAGCCCCAACCGACTCCTACAGTCTGGTACAAATCCTGTCTTTCTCTCTCTCGAGTAAAGAAATTAACAAAAATATCGGGAGTCTCCGAAAGGGTATAGCCTTTCTCTAACATTCGGCTCTCAATGCTTCTGAGAATACGCTTCTTGTCTAAGTCGGAGACTTCTGCCTTATCTATTCCTTCCTTGAGGAATGCAAAGGTCTTATACTGAGCAAAAGGTGCCTTACTGTCATAATCTGAGCTTACTTGTATGCCTGCACAAGAGGTCAAAACAGTGGCAACTATTGCGAGGGTAATGAATGGTTTCATAAACACAATTTTTTGATTAAAAATATACCTATCAAAAAATATACCAAAAATAATGAATGGGGAACAGTGAGCAGGGGTGTAAGAATTTCCTTTTAAAATTCTATACAATATCAAAAGTTAATGGTTAATAAGAAATCTCATTAACCATTAACCTCTAATCATTGATTATTTATTTGATTTTATTAGCATATTTGTCATAGTAGAAAATAGGTAATGGTTTTCCATTATGCTTAAGGGATTCCAATTCTTTGATAAAATCACTAGATTTTCCTACGATGATAAAGCGCAAATTGTTATACTTTATATATTTGTTAGCTACACGCTTTACATCTGCTACAGTTACTGCTTCTATATTCTTGATATAATTACTGTAGAAATCCATAGGGAGCTTCTGTGTCTCTCTGGTTACAGCAAGGTTGGCAATGGTAGCAGGATATTGGGTAGACATGACAAAGCGTCCGACCAGCTGTCCCTTTACCTCTTTGAGCTTCTGTTCACTAACATTTTCTGTCTGGATACGCTTGATCTCTTTAAGAATTTCTACAACAGACTTAGCTGCTACTTCGTTACGTACTCTCACTGATACAAAGAAGTTAGCCAAAGTAAAACGGTTGGTACCCATGTAAGAGCGAGCTCCATAGGTGTATCCGTGCTGTTCACGTAGGTTGATATTGATATAGCTACCATAGTCTCCTCCAAGTATTTGGTTGAGTACTCTTACAGCAAAATAGTCCTTATCACTCATCTTAAGTGGATAGAGGTTGAAGGCACTAATTTCTGTCTGTACTGCGGTAGGCACATCTACTAAGTTCACCTGAGTATACTGTACATCCTGAGGAGTAGGAGTGGTCATCTGTAGCGATTTGGCAGGCCACCATTCATGGAAATATTTGGATACTAATTCCTCCACCTGAGCGGTATTGACATCGCCCACCACTACCATATAAGCATTGGCTGGAGAAAAATAAGTCTTATAGAAGTTGGAGACATCACTAAGGGTAATACTCTTGAGGGATTCTTCGGTATAGAAACTTCCATAAGGGTGTTTTTTACCATAGGTAAGAGCACTATTGAGACGGTAGATAATGCTCTGAGCACTATTCTCTTCTGCTTTGAGTGAAGCAATGGCTTTGTCACGTGCCTTGTCCAATTCTGCTTGGGTGAAGTTTGGGTGTAGGGCAGCCTCTGCAAATAGCTCCAATACACGTGGAAAATAGCGAGTCAAGGAATAGGTATTTCCTCCATCGATAGTAAGGTATACCGTAGCTCCCATACGATCAGTTTCCTCTACGAATGCCTCTTTGGAGATATTTTTGGATCCACCTCCCATAAGCTCAGAGGTGAGATAGTACATCCCTGGCTTCTGAGTTTCATCGATAGGAGGTCTGTCCAAGGTAAGGCTAACAGAGACATGAGGTAGCTTATGGTTTTCCACGACCATAAGGGTAAGCCCATTAGGGAGTTTTTTCACATGAGGTTCTCCCAAAGTAAAGGAAGGCATTTGGGTAGGCTCAGGCATCTTGTCTCGATCTATCTGGGCAGACAAGAGAAAAGGGGTAAGCAATGAAATGCTTGCTAATAATATTTTTTTCATGGAGATGCTTTTTTAGTTGGATTTTTTTTCAGGTAGATAATCTATTTCTAAGCGTTGGTTTGCATTGAGATATTGCTTAGCTACACGGCGAATATCCTCACGAGTTACCTTACGATAGAGATCTAATTCTTTGTTAATAAGGTTGGTATCCTTGTAGAAAGTATAGTCCACAGCCAAGGAGTAGGCTATTCCTCTTACATCTGAATTATTAGCTATAAAACCGGTTTCAAAGGAGTTAAGAAGCTTTTCATATTCTTTTTCAGAGATAAGTTCTGTCTGTAAGCGCTTAATTTCACTGTCCATATCGCGAGTAAGCTGTTCCAAAGGTGCATCCTGAGCCACAGCAGCAATCATGAGGATTCCTATATCCTCATAGTTACAAGTGTAAGAGATGAATTGGAGTACTTCTTTCTTTTCTTCTACCATTTTTTTGTAGAGGCGGGCACTCTCTCCATTGGCCAAAAGAGCTTGGATGAAGTCCATCACACGTGCATCTTGTTCGGTCATCTTAGGAGTACGCCAAGCCAATACTTTGGCTGGAGCTGTGATATTGGCATCATAGTCAGTTACTTTTTTAGTCTGTGTGATGGGGGCATCCATAGGATAATTACGAACTGGCTTAGCCTGACGATTTTTGATAGGAGCAAAATAGGTTTCTATCCAGCTTTTTGCCTGATCTTTCTGGAAATCTCCAGCTACGACCAAGACTGCATTGTTAGGGTTGTAGTAACGGTGGTTGTAACGGATAAAGTCTTCGAGCTTGGCGGAGTTCAGGTCGTCCATACTACCGATGGTAGGGTGTTTGTAAGGGTGCTTATCGAAGAGGTGATTTTGCACCACAGGCATATAGATAATTTTTCCATAAGGTACATTATCCGTTCCTTCGCGTTTTTCTTCTTTGACTACTTCCTTCTGTGTATCCACACCTATCTGATTGATTACAGGGTGAAGCAATCGTTCGGACTCCATCCACAAGGCCAGTTGTAAGTTATTAGAGGGAACGGTCTCATAGTAATAAGTCTTGTCCACATCGGTGAAAGCGTTGTTATCCCCACCATGAGCAGAGACAATATCGAACCAACGACTTCTGGGGATATTCTTGGTTCCTTCGAAGAGTAGATGTTCAAAAAAGTGAGCAAAACCGGACTTCCCTGGAAGATCATCTTTGGCTCCTACATGATACATAACTGTAGTAGTGACTACAGGTGCAGAATTGTCCTGATGTAGGATCACATGCAATCCATTAGGGAGGTCATACTCTTCAAAGTTGATTTTTTGTGCCATAGCTACCCCAGTGGAGAGTAGCAAAGCATTGAGCGTTAAAATATATTTTTTCATAAATGAAAGTGATAAAAACATTACGGCAAAGTTAGGTTTTTTTCCTGAGATAAAGAAATATTTTAGGAAAAACTTACCTTTATAAGAATAAAAAAAGGTTACCCACACGGGGTAACCTTTTTGAAGGTATTAAATCCTAAATAATTATTTTATTAGGTTGATTTCTACACGACGGTTAAGTTCTCTACCTTTCTTGTTCTTGTTAGAAGCGATTGGTTTTTCAGGACCGAAACCTTGAGATTCTAAGCGGCCTGCATCGATACCACCTTGGATGAGGTATACTTTCACAGCATCAGCTCTGTTTTGAGAAAGGATCATGTTTTTAGCTTTCTTACCAGTGCTATCAGTGTGACCTTCGATACGGAAGCGGCTGTTAGGATATTTCTTAAGAACATTAATGATTTGGTTCAATACTTCAGCAGATTGGAACTTAATAGTAGCCTTACCTGTATCGAACAAGATAGTCTTAGCATATTGGTTCAACTGTTTTTGTTCTTTTTCATCAGGTTCTGGACAACCTTTGTTGCTTGCAGGACCAGCTACTTCAGGGCAAAGGTCATCTTTGTCAAGAACACCATCACCATCTGTATCAGGCCAAGGACATCCACCGTTTTCAGCAGGACCAGCTACATCTGGACATTTGTCATCTTTGTCAGCAATACCATCACCGTCAGTATCAGGACATCCGTTGAATTCTTTTGGACCAGCTATTTCAGGACAAGCATCGTCTTTGTCAGCAATACCATCTCCATCAGTATCAGGACATCCGTTAAATTCTTTTGGACCTTTTACTTGTGGACAAGCATCGTCTTTGTCAGGAATACCATCTCCATCAGTGTCAGGACATCCGTTGAATTCTTTTAGACCAGGTACTTCTGGACAAGCATCCTTATTATCAGGGATACCATCTTTGTCAGTATCTTTAGCACCGAATTTGATTACGATACCAGCAGAGTGTTGGAAGTAGTCAGTTCCATTCTTTTGGAAACCATGGTGGTAACCTGTCTGAAGGTTTACACCAAGGTGGTCAGTGAACCAGAAGTTGATACCACCACCAGCAAGAGCTTTGAATCCTCCTTCTTTGTCATCGAAGCGGCTTTCGTAAGCAGTATATCCTCCCCCTACTTTGATATAAGGATCGAACCAGCCTGATTCTGTAGTAAACAATCTTCTAAGAGCATACTTAGCTTGTAGGTTAGCACTCCAGAATGATTTATCTTCGCTGTATCCATCGAATCCTTCTTTGATTTTGTTCAAGGATCCTTCGATTTCAGCAGAGAAACCAGCACCTATGTAACGAGCTACAGAGAGCTTAGTCACAGCAGGAAGAATGTTCAAGTCTTTAGTTCCTCCCCAATCTTTGAGGAAATCTCCAAACTGATGAGGTGTACGGATATCAACAGCATTGATTCCGAACCCTATCGCCCATTTGCTGTTTTCATCCTGCGCTTGCACAGAGCCTACTGTAGCTACCAATGCTAAAGACGCTAATGAAATTTTAATTCTTTTCATACGTTTGAAATTTAATTTAATATTTGTAATTGTTTAAAACTCGCCGCTAAAGTACAATTTTTTTTTCTCCTACACAAAAATTTTTCAGTACTCGAAAAAAAATTAACATATTAATAATGTTTGTTATGTGTTTTTAAGCTTAAAAATCTTCCTAAAAAGACCTTATTTCTGTTGATAACTTTTTTCATCCCCCTTCAAAACACCTAAAATCCCTTTGACTAGAAAGGGATGAAATAAAGTGCAAAGATACAGATTTATTTTTAATAATGAAAGACAAATCTACTTTTTTTAAAAACTTTTTACCTTGTTGTCTCTTTTCTTGCAATACAATGAAAAACAAACTGTTGCAAATCAAGGAAACTTTGTTCTCTCTTTATTTTCTGTATTGATGGATATTTATTTGGTAACTTCTGAAAAAAAATGTACTTTTGCGAGGAATTATTACACTTTTTTAAGGATATTGTTATGAAAATGTCTCCTTCTGTAGCGCAACAGTATACACAAGAGCACCTTTCAGCCCTTCAGGCACAGCGCTTGGCTCACGAAATAGCCTTTGCCCCTGTGGTGTTTCAGGTATCGCGCTTGATGATAAAGTTTGGCATCCTTCAGCTCCTCTCGGATCACAATAAGGGATTGACCCAGAAACAAATTGCCGAGCACACTTCTGTGAGTGAGTATGCTGTGCAAGTGCTTTTAGAGGCTTCTCTCTCTATAGGAACGGTTCGAGTAAGTGAGGATCGCTTTGTACTTACCAAAGCGGGGTGGTTTCTTCTCAATGACGAATCGGTAAGAATCAATATGGATTTTATCCATGAGGTATGCTACCAAGGGCTTTTCTATATGGAAGAAACCCTTCGGGAAGGGCGTCCGGCAGGACTTGAGGTCTTCGGACAGTGGCCTACTATCTACGAAGGACTCTCCCAGCTACCCAGGGAAGCTCAAAAGAAATGGTTTGCTTTTGACCATCATTACTCGGATAACTCCTTTCAGGAGGCTTTGGAGATTGTCTTCTCTTCTCCTGTAAAGAAGCTCTTGGATGTAGGGGGCAATACTGGGCGATGGGCAATGCAGTGCATAGGCTATAACCCTGAGGTAGAGGTTACCATCATGGATCTTCCCCAACAGTTAGGCCTCATGCGAGAGGCTACCCGAGGAAAGGAGGGCGCAGATCGTATCAAGGAATATCCTGCCAACTTGCTCGATCCAAAGGGAACATTCCCCAAAGGGTTCGATGTGATTTGGATGAGCCAATTCTTGGATTGTTTCTCCCAAGAGGAGGTCATCAGTATCCTCAGGCGGGCTGCTCAGGCAATGGATGCACATACCCTACTATATATATTGGAGAGCTATTGGGACAGACAGCAGTATGAGACAGGGGCTTACTGCCTTACCCAGATCAGCCTTTATTTCTCGGTGATGGCCAATGGTAATAGCAAGATGTACTATTCTCAGGACATGATACGCTGTGTGGAAGCTGCTGGATTAGAGGTTACCCAGATTCATGACCACTTAGGAAAGGGACATAGTATCTTCGTATGTAAGAAAAAATAGCTAATGGTAAGCCAATGAAAATACTACATATTGACAGCAATCATCCCTTGATGATAGCCCAGCTCCAAGAAGCAGGTTTTGAAAATGATACAGACTACCTCAGCAGCAAGGCTGAGATAGAGGACAAGATCTCAGCCTATGATGGCATCGTGATTCGTAGCCGCTTCCGTATAGATAAAGGATTTATTGACAAGGCTTCTCGCCTGAAGTTTATCGCTCGGGTGGGGGCAGGTATGGAAAATATCGATACAGCCTATGCCCAGCAGAAGGGTATCGCCTTGATCTCTTCTCCTGAAGGGAATCGCAATGCGGTGGGAAACCATACTTTGGCTCTTCTGCTTGCCTTGCTCAATAAGCTCAAGAAGGCGGATCAAGAGATAGCCCAGGGACTATGGCTCAGGGAAGAAAACCGTGGCTATGAGCTGGATTCTCTTACAGTAGGAATCATCGGTTATGGCAATATGGGGAAGGCTTTCGCTAAGAAGTTACGCGGGTTCGATTGTCGAGTACTCTGCTATGATATCAAGGAAGGTGTCGGAGATATCTGTGCTACACAAGTGCCCTTGGAGGTATTCCAAAAGGAAGTAGATGTGGTAAGCCTACACACACCAGAAACTCCACTGACTCTTGGAATGGTTAATACTACTTTTATAGAAGGGTTTGCTAAGAATTTCTGGCTTATCAATACAGCCAGAGGTAAGAGTGTCATTACTGAGGACTTGGTCTCAGCTTTACAAAAAGGTAAGATCTTAGGTGCTGGGTTGGATGTCTTAGAGTACGAACAATCTTCTTTTGAGAATTTCTTCAAAGGGACACTCCCCGAGGCTTTTTCTTACCTGACTCATGCAAACAATGTAATTCTCACCCCCCATATCGCAGGGTGGACGATAGAAAGTAAAACGCTTCTATCTCAAGTGATTGTGGACAAGATCAAGGCACTGGGTCATACCCACTCCCTCCCCACGGATGACAACGCATGATACGCCTGAGGGCAAGCCTACCGCCCTTAAGAAGTCCATACTTCTTGAGGGCTTCTAAAGCATAGGTGGAACAAGTAGGGCTAAAGCGGCAGGTGGGCGGCTTCAAAGGGGAAATAGCCACTTGGTAGAAGCGCACCAAAAGGATAAAGGGATAGGTCAAGAGTTGGCTTATTTTTCTTTGCATTATTCCTTCTTCTTATGAGTGCCTCCTTTGCTTGTTTGGGGACCTCCCTTGCCCGCTTTTTTACCTGTCTGCTTACGAGGTTTACGTGCAGGTGCTTTCTTTCCTTCTGTATCCATCACAGCTTTTAGGTTCTGAGCTTTAGAAGGTTTTTCTTCCATAGGATACGCCTCTTCTTGTACCTCTTTGTCTGAAATAGGAGTCGAGAATACTGGCTGGAGGACTTCTTCTGATTTCTCCGCCACGGCTCTCTCAGGGGCAGCCTCTTGCTCTCCTTCGAAGATAGTATCTACCAAAATGTTTTTCTCTGAAGTATATTTGCTAACAAAGTAGTGACTGTCTTTCTTGGTATTGGCAATATCCTCTGTTCTTAGTTGAGATAGTTTTGAATTGGCCTCAGAACGTATCTTGCGAAGAGTCTCGCTGAGTTCCTCTCGTGGAGGTATTCTCCCTTCTTTCTTCTGCATAAATGGATGCACCTCATCTACTTTATTAGCCACATCCTGAAAGAAAGGTATCTCCTTCACCTCTTCTTCTCTGTAGGAAGATTCTCGATATTCCTTAAGCATCTTCAGCCATAAGCTGTGAATATAATAGATCCCCTTGTATGCAGGGATTAGCACTGCCGCCGTAAAACAGCACCAGAAATACTGAAAAGTCTCATCATGAGGAACATACATCTGCCCTAAAAACAACATTGAATAGATGATACTTCCTATAATGGCTATCATCATCAACCAAGCAAAAGTTACTAAAAATAAATTTTTCATTTTTATATATTATTAGGGGTTATCTTTTTTAATTTTCTGATTATCAATACCATAATCCTTTCTTTCTCTGCAAAAATACAAGATGTATTGATTTGGCAAATATAACACTTTTTAAATAAAAAAACAACACTTCTTGCAAAATTATTTTAATTCTCATTCTTTAATCATTCTTAGAAAAAAATACTGTTGATAAATTTTTCTGATTTTTCACTAAAAAAATTGTATTTTCGCACCCATTAAAAACACAAGGAAAGTGAAAATCAATTTTTTTAAAACTCAAAAAATCAGGCAATTTTCCTACCAACCTCGTTATTATCAGGAGACTGAGGAGCGGGGTGGATTTTCCATTGTAAAGCACCAGAGTAGGGCGTCTTCGTTTCGCCGCCAATGGAAAGAGATGCGCCAGCCTGCCAGTATTCGAAGCCACTCCAATCGGTTGGTATGGGTTATTGTACTGGTACTGATACTCATTCTCTTCTATTTTTTCGATTTTAATCTGTCTTTTTTCCTGAATAAATAATTGTTTTTGAGTATCTTTCTTTTTCCTAACACAAATAGATTTTTTTAGATGTCCGACATTATACGATTACTTCCTGACAATGTAGCCAATCAGATAGCCGCCGGTGAAGTCATCCAGCGACCTGCCTCCGCCGTAAAGGAGCTCTTGGAGAATGCTATTGATGCCAAGGCTACTCAGATAAAGCTCATCCTCAAGGATGCAGGACGTACCTTGGTGCAGGTGGTGGACAATGGTATAGGTATGTCTCCTACCGATGCTCGCTTAGCTTTTGAGCGACATGCTACTTCGAAAATCCGTGTAGCTGATGACCTTTTCTCCCTACAGACTAAGGGCTTCCGTGGAGAAGCTCTGGCTTCCATTGCTGCTATTGCTCAGGTAGAAATGACCACCTGCCAGGAGGGGGAGGAGATTGGCACTGCTATTACCATAGAAGGGAATAAGATTACAGATCAATATCCTACTGTAACCCAGAAGGGAACCTCTATCGCGATGAAGAATCTTTTCTTCAATGTGCCTGCTCGGCGCAATTTCCTCAAGTCCGACAATGTGGAACTCCGTCATATCTTGGACGAATTCCATCGTGTAGTCTTGGCTCACCCTGATATACAATTCTCTCTGATTCACAATGGGGTCGAACAGTTCAACCTCCCTCCTACTTCTCTGAAAAAGCGTATCGTACAGGTATTCGGCAACCGCCTGAACGAACAGTTAGTTCCTGTAGAAGAAAAAACAGAGGTAGTCAATATACATGGATTTATCAGCCGCAACAGTTTCAAGCGCAATAAGTCTCTTCAATTCTTCATGGTCAATCATCGTTTTGTCAAAAATCGCTATTTGCACCATGCCGTACTAAGTGCCTTCGAGGGACTGCTCAGGGAGGGGGAACAGCCTGAGTATTTCCTTTATTTGGAGATAGATCCCAAACATATTGACATCAACATACATCCTACCAAGACTGAAATAAAGTTCGACAACGACCAAACTATCTATGCTCTTTTGCGATCGGCCATCAAGCATAGCTTAGGGCAGTTCCATGTGCTCCCTACCATTGATTTTTCTTTGGATGAGAGTCAGGAGGTTCCCTATTCCTATAAGGATAAGGAAGCTCAGACCCCTACCTATCAGGTGGATCGCAATTTCAACCCCTTCAAGATGGACAACCCCTCCACCTTAGGAGGAACTTTCTCTTCTCATAGAAATACTCCATCTCCTCAGTGGGAGTCGCTCTATGCGGGGATTCCTTCTCGAGTAAACGATCCTTTTGAGAAAGAACAAGTCGCCCCCACTCTGATAGAACACCCTACAGAGGTCAAGGTTCAGACACTCTTATACTTCCAGAAAAAATACATCATCACTTACTTGAAGGATAAGGTACTTTTTATCCATGTATCACGTGCCCACCAGCGCATTCTATACGAACGGTTTCACAAAAGTATTACCCAAGGGGTGAGCGTAAGCCAATCGTTGTTATTTCCTCTGGAGTTCGAATTTTCCCCTACGGAAATCATCTCCCTACAGGGGTTGATTCCTTCACTTAATAGAGCTGGTTTTCTCTTGGAGATTCAGGGGAACAAAATCTGTTTTACCGGACTCCCCCCCATGGTCAAGGAGAGCCAAGTGGAGGATATCCTGCACCAGCTATTAGAGAAGGAAATGGAGGATATCCCTCAAGATGAACTCTCTCAGAAGGAGGCCTTGGTCAAGAATCTATCCAAGAGCCTTGCTGTTAAGGCCGGACAAACACTTAGTGCTGAGGAACAGGAACAGCTGGTCTATAACCTCTTCTCCTGTAAGGATAGTCTGATAAGCCCCTTCGGCAAAAAAATATATACAGAACTATCCTCTAACGAACTGGAAAGTAGGCTACAATAATCAACGATTAATGATTAATAACTAATGATCAATGATTAACGATTAATGATTAACTACAACTAACAATGGAACACTAACAACTGACAATAAAACACTAACAACTGAACCCTATGAACATACACAAGAACATTTCACTACAAGCTTATAACACCTTTGGCATAGAACAAAAAGCAGCTTTACTTATAGAAGCCTATGATACAAAAGATATCCTTGAGGCACTGCGCTCTTATCCGAACCTAATCGTACTGGGGGGAGGTAGCAATATCTTACTTACCCAAGAGATACAGACCCCCATACTGAAAATCATGCAAAAGGGGATCTCTGTAGAAAAAGAGACAGACTCACATGTATGGATCAAAGCACAAGCTGGAGAAGTCTGGAGTGACTTTGTAGACTCCTGTGTAGCAAGAGGATATGGCGGTCTGGAGAACCTCTCCCTAATCTATGGCACAGTAGGTGCCGCTCCTGTACAGAATATAGGTGCCTATGGGGTAGAGCTCAAGGATGTGCTTTCCTCCTGCGAGGTGCTTGATCGAGAAAGTGGTCAAACCATGACCCTCTTGAAGGAAAACTGCCACTTTGGCTACCGTGATTCACTCTTCAAACAGCAAAAAGGAAGGTATATCATCCTCTCTGCAACCTTTTGCCAGACAAAGCGCGACCATCTTTTCAAAACACACTATGGAGATATTCGCGCACTTTTACAAGAAAAAGGCTGGGGAGAAACTCCTGAACTCATCTCGAAGGTTATCAAAGAGATTCGCCTGAGCAAGCTCCCTAACCCTACAGAACTGGGCAATAGTGGAAGTTTTTTTAAGAATCCTGTCATCCCAAGAGAACAATTCCTCTCCTTACAAGAACGTTACCCTACTATGCCTCATTTTGAGATATCTGCCGAGGAAGTCAAAGTTCCTGCGGCCTTCCTTATTGAGACTTGTGAGCTGAAGGGCTTCAGAATAGATAAAGTAGGGGTTCACCACAGACAACCCTTAGTCTTAGTCAATTTTGGTGGGGCTACTGGAGAAGAAGTACTTGCTTTGGCTCGCCATATCCAAAAGCGTGTCCTGAATCGTTTTGGTATCCAGTTGGAAATGGAGGTAAATGTTTGGTAGGGTGGCAAATATTTCTTACTTTTGCACAAAATTTTCACCTGATGCAATCATCACCTAAAAAACCCCAAGGAAAACACTCCTCTGCCAAAGGGAAGCGCTTTGACAGCAAAGAAAATACCACCAATCAAAGAAGGAAGACTTCTTCTGGTAAGGAGAATTTTTCTTCTGATAAGAAAAAGGCTACTACTGGTAGGGAAAAGGCTCCTTACAAAAAAGAAAAAACTTCCTATAATAAGGAGAAATCTGCAGAATACAGCCCCACTACTCGTGCTCCCTATAAGAGAAATACGCCTAAACCCAATGCCACCGACCAGAGCAAAGGTATTAGGCTGAATAAGTATATTGCCAATGCGGGAATCTGTGCCCGCCGAGAAGCCGATCGCTACATAGCCGCTGGCAATGTAGAAGTCAATGGCAAGCCAATGACTGAGCTGGGGTATAGGGTACAGCCTACCGATGTGGTTAAGTTCGACGGAAAGAATATCTCTGCCGAGAAGAAGGAGTACATCCTACTGAACAAGCCTAAAGGCTTTATCACCACAACTCAGGACGAGAAAGGTCGCAAGACTGTAATGGACTTAGTTGCAGGTGCTGCCGAGGGAAATATAAAACCAGTGGGTAGGCTCGACAGACTCACCACAGGATTGCTCCTGCTAACCAATGATGGTGATCTAATGAAAAAGCTCACCCACCCTTCCCATGGAGTGCGCAAGATATACCATGTGATCTTGGACAAAAAGCTCGCTCTGGCAGACTTCCACAAGATTCAAGAAGGACTTACCCTTGAGGATGGCTTTATCCAAGTGGATGATATCAACTTCGTAGATGGAGCTCCTCACAATGAGATTGGGGTAAAGATTCACAGTGGTCGCAATCGTATCGTGCGCCGTATCTTCGAATCCTTGGGCTATGTGGTAGAGAAGCTCGACCGTGTAGTCTTCGCTGGACTTACCAAAAAAGATCTCCCTCGTGGACACTGGAGAACCCTTACTGCACAAGAGATTATCAATTTAAAAAATCTTAGTCTTTAGCATTATGAATAAAATGAAAAAAACTTTACTAATTGGTCTTCCTCTCTTACTACTTATGCTGGGAGGGTGGATCTATATGCGTTATTACTTTGTCTTTGCCGAAGGTGTGAAGTCCGGATACCTCAACTATGCCGTATACAAAGGGGATCTGTTCAAGACCTACGAAGGTAAGCTCATTCAGGAAGGTTTTGCCAAGACCAAAACAGGGGGTGGCATGCAGAGCAATGAGTTTGAGTTTTCTATAGAAAGTAAGAAAATTTTTCAGCAGTTAGAAGTAAATAGTGGCAAGCACTTTGAACTTCATTACAGAGAATACCACAATGCATTGCCATGGAGAGGGAATACTGTATATATAGTGGATAGCATTGTCAATATGCGAGACTAATCGACCTATGAAGAACACACAGATTTTCGGCCTACGCCCTGTCATAGAGGCCATAGAAGCCGGCAAGACCATTGATAAGATTTTTATCCAAAAAGGTCTCTCCGGCACTCTTTTCACCGAGCTCAACACCCTGATAAGCCAGCAGAAGCTCCCTTGTTCTTATGTACCTGTGGAGAAGCTCCAACGGCTTACACGAGGAAATCACCAAGGGGTGGTAGCGCTACTCTCCCCAGTGGAGTTTGTTCCTTTGGAAGAACTCGTTCTCTCTACCATAGAGAGCGGGAAGGTTCCCCTATTGCTTATTCTTGACCATCTGAGCGATGTGCGCAATATAGGAGCTATTATCCGCACAGCAGAGTGTACTGGAGTCAGTGGTATTATCCTTCCCAAACAGGGAAGTGCCTCCATAGGAGAGGATATGGTAAAGACCTCCGCAGGAGCTATCTTCAATATCCCTCTGTGTAAGGTGGACAACCTGATCGATACCATCTACTACTTACAGGGTAGTGGTATCAAGGTCATAGGGGCTACCGAGAAGGCTTCTTCCCTACTCTACCAGCTGAACCTTACCGAACCTTTGGCTATTGTCATGGGAGCAGAGGATACAGGCATCAGCAAGGGAGTACTTAAGGTCTTGAATGAAAGAGCCAAACTGCCTATACAAGGAGAGATTTCCTCCCTCAATGTATCGGTGGCTTGTGGCGCTTTCCTATATGAAGTGGTAAGACAACGACTTAATGGTCAATGACCAATGATTAATATCTCCCCTCAAGAGGGATCATTCTAACCATTTTCCCTCATGCCTTCTTTTGAATTTAGATTTCTCTAAAAAAATATTTTTGTTTTTGAAATTTTATATGTAATTTTGCAGCCTAAAAAGGAAGAAGGAAAGATCACTAAAAATCCTTTATCCTAAATAACTCAAAACTAACAATTCAAAATTCAAAACTAAAAATGGTTTCTTCAATTATAGAATATTTGAGCAGCATCAATCCCGTATTAGCGGCTTTGTATGCGACCCTCTTTACTTGGGGGGTTACCGCCTTGGGGGCGGCTTTAGTCTTTTTCTTCAAGAGCAGCAATAAGTTGGTGATGGATGGTATGCTGGGCTTCACTGGAGGAGTGATGGTTGCTGCTAGTGTATGGAGCTTACTGATTCCTGCTATTGATATGAGTAAGGGAGAACGCTTTGAAAAAGTACTCCCTGCGGTGATAGGCTTCTTAGGCGGCTCTCTCTTTATCTATGCTTTAGACAGGATTCTTCCCCACTTCCATCCTAATTTCAAACAAACAGAAGGTGTAAAATCCTCTTGGCAACGCACTACACTATTGGTATTGGCTATCACCCTACACAACATTCCTGAGGGACTGGCCGTTGGGGTACTCTTTGGAGGGGTAGCTGCGGGGATTCCTGAAGCCTCCATCGCAGGAGCGGTGACCTTGGCTATAGGGATAGGCTTGCAGAATTTCCCTGAGGGAGTGGCTGTATCCATGCCTTTGCGCCGTATGGGGCTCAACCGCTGGAAAAGCTTTTTTTATGGACAGCTTTCGGCCATAGTAGAACCCATTGCTGGGGTATTGGGTGCTTTTGCTGTGGTTTTCTTTACCCCTATACTCCCCTATGCTTTGGCCTTTGCCGCTGGTGCTATGATCTATGTAGTGGTGGAAGAGACCATTCCCGAATCCCAACAAAGCCGCAATACAGATATTTCCACCATTGGCTTTCTTATAGGCTTTGTAGTGATGATGGTCATGGATGTAGCCTTGGGATAGAAAAAGTAAAAAAGGCTTTCCTCTATGGAAAAAAAATGGTATATTTGCGTTTTCTAAAACGCAACCTATGTCTTTGACAGCCATCTCCCCTATTGATGGGCGCTATGCCTCAAAAACTACCGCCCTACAGGCTTATTTCTCCGAACAAGCCCTAATCCAGTACCGCCTACGAGTGGAAATAGAATACTTTATTGCCTTGTGTGAACTACCTCTACCACAGCTTATGGGTGTTGACAAGAGTATCTTCCCCTCCCTACGAGCTATCTATAGAGAGTTTTCTCAAGCAGATGCCCTTGCTATCAAGGAGATAGAGCGTATCACCAACCATGATGTAAAGGCTGTAGAGTACTTCCTAAAGCAACAGTTCGACCGCTTAGGCCTTCATCCCTATAAGGAGTTTATCCATTTTGGCCTTACCTCACAGGATATCAACAACACTGCTATCCCCCTCTCTCTGAAAGAAGCTATCGAGAATGTATATCTCCCTGAAATAAAAATCCTTATCCAGAAGATAGAAACCCTTGCTCGGGAATGGAAGGATATCCCCATGCTGGCACGTACCCATGGGCAGCCTGCCTCCCCTACTCGCTTGGGCAAGGAAATGAAGGTTTTCGCAGTGCGCCTTATGGAGCAGCTACAGTACTTCTCCACACTCAAGCATGCGGCCAAGTTTGGCGGAGCTACAGGCAACTACAACGCTCACAAAGTAGCCTATCCTCAGATCCAGTGGAGAAGTTTCGGAAAGCACTTTGTGGAGGATATCTTAGGCCTACACCACTCCTTCCCTACTACCCAGATAGAGCACTATGACCACTTAGCGGCTCTCTTTGACCTTGTAAAGCGTATCAATACCATACTGATAGACTTTAACCGAGATATATGGACTTATATCTCCATGGATTACTTCAAACAGCGTATCAAAGAAGGTGAAGTAGGCTCTTCCGCTATGCCCCATAAGGTAAATCCGATCGACTTTGAGAACTCAGAAGGCAACTTGGGGATTGCCAATGCCCTCTTGGAACACCTTTCCGCCAAGCTCCCTATCTCCCGCCTACAGCGCGACCTTACCGATAGCACTGTATTGCGCAATATAGGCGTTCCCTTTGCCCATACCCTCATCGCGACAAGTTCCACGCTCAAGGGGTTGGATAAGCTTATTCTCAATCCAGACAAGCTCCACGCTGACCTTCAGGACAACTGGGCAGTAGTAGCCGAGGCTATACAGACTATACTGCGCCGTGAGGGATACCCCAATCCGTATGAAGCTCTAAAGGGACTCACTCGTACCAACCAGAAAATCAACGAGCAGACCCTCCACGATTTTGTAGATACCCTCGCTATAAGTGATTCGCTCAAGGCAACGCTCAAGGCGATTACTCCAGAGAACTATACCGGCGGTGATTATCTTGATTACTAATCTGCCATGACCGAAGAAGATATTCTCGCCCTACTGGCGCTACAGCACACCCCTAATATAGGTGATATTACCGCCAAAAAACTCATTGCTCACTGCGGAAGTCCTGCAGCTATCTACAAGGAGAAAAAACACAAAATCGCCCATATAGAACGTATAGGAAGCACTATCCTACAACACCTTTTCGACCCTATACACCGCGTAGCTGCCGAAAAGGAATGGCAATATATTCAGGATAATCACTTGAGCTATCACACATTCTTTGATGCCGATTATCCTGCCAATCTCAAACAAATCATTGATGCCCCTATTATTTTCTTTTCCAGAGGGAATATTGACCTGAAGAACAAGAAAACACTCAGTATCGTAGGCACACGACAGATAACCACTTACGGAAAGGCCTTCTGTGAGAAGTTTGTCGAGGAGCTCTCTCCCTTGGAGGACTTGGTTATCATCAGTGGTTTTGCCTATGGAGTAGATATTGCTGCTCATAAGGCTGCTATGGACAATGGGTTACAGACTATCGCTTGTTTAGCTCATGGATTGGACATCATCTATCCTGCCTCTCATAAGAAGTATACAAAAGAGGTAGAAGCCTATGGAGGCTTCATTACCGAATTTTGGCACCAAAGCTCCTTCGATAGGAAGAATTTTATTGGAAGAAATCGTATCATAGCAGGTCTTTCCGATGCTACTGTTGTGATAGAATCTGCCCTGAAGGGAGGTAGTCTGGTCACTGCCGATATGGCCTTCTCCTATGACCGAGAGGTCTTTGCCATTCCTGGTCGTGCCGATGACACCTATAGTCAAGGATGCAACAAGCTCATCAAGACAGACAAAGCACGACTTATCACCTCGGCTGCCGACTTGGTCTATTACATGGGTTGGGAAGTAGAAAAGAAAACCCCTAAGGTGATCACCCCTGAACTCTTCGTAGAGCTCACCCCTGAAGAAGAGAAAGTAGCTGCCTACCTAAGAGAAAATGGCAAGCAGACCTTGGACGACTTAGCTCGAGAATGCTCCCTCCCTGTATACAAACTCTCCAACCTGCTCTTCCAAATGGAAATGAAAGGCATAGTAAGACCCCTGCCTGGGAAAATGTTTGTAATGGTAAATAAGCAATAAAGAACATTCTTTCTAATATAGTTTTTATCTATTATCTTATAGAAAAATACGATACAAAACTATTGCTGTGAGCGAAAAATGTCGTAATTTTGCACCCGAAAACAAAGGGGAAATAAATTGTTTTTCATATATTAGATTTTGTGGTTAGAATTGGTAAAAGAGGGCGCAAGCTCTCTTTTATTTTTTACCCCCTAAGCAACCGCTCTATCTCCTTTAGGTCATTTTTATAGCGAGTGAGCGCTGTCTGTACCAGTAAGTATCCTCGCTTATTTTCTTTAGAAAGTACAAAAATAATAACAGGGGTATATTCTTTAGATTTTACAATGATATACTGACATGCTTCTACTTCCAAAATTTCCTGCTCCAATTGTTTAGGAGATTTCATTCCTGTAAAGGTTTTCCACTGAGAGAGGAAATAACCCTCCTCTAAGAGTTTTTCCTTAGGAAAATCCAACTTTAGCATTGCTATACAAGCATTGAATCCTTTCCCTAACTGGAGCAAATACTCTGGTTTTCCCTGTACTTCTTTTTGAGACAATTTCCACGGGGCAGGAACTGAGGAAAACGGAAAATCAAACTCAAGTGGAAGTTCATTGATTTTCTTTTTCTTCTCTAAAATATTTTTCTCTATGGTATTGAGCTCAAGAGGTGCTTTGTAAGAGATGTCCTCCAGATAGTCAAACTGCTCCTCTACATTGTAAAGTACCTCACAATCACAATAACCACCATGAGAAGCGAGCCAGGTGATTACTTTTTCTGGATCAGATACCTTTTTTCCTGCAAGAAAATGTGTAGTACCTCTTAGAGAATGGTCACAGACTGTCTTCTGTAGAGTCTTTTCTAAATAGTGAAAAAGCTCCGAGAAGTACTTTTCTTCCATAGGCAAAGAAGCCCTAAAGTCGTTTAACTTTTTTTGAGCCAACGCCTTTCGGGCTTCTTTACATTTCTTCTTTTCTGCTATTTTCATTCTTCACCTTTCATTTTTCGCTACACAGAGACTTTCCCCTTTATGGTTGGATAGGGATCATAACCCTCAAGAATAAAATCTGAGTAATCAAAAGCGAAGAGGTCTGTCACCTTTTCGTTGAGCTTCATGGTAGGCAGCGGACGTGGTTCACGGCTGAGCTGGAGTTCGACCTGCTCCAAATGATTTTTATAGATGTGCAAGTCTCCAAAGGAATGCACAAAATCCCCTAATTGCAGCCCCGTCACATGCGCCATCATCTGGGTAAGCAGGGCATAGGAGGCAATATTGAACGGCACTCCTAAGAAAGCATCGGCACTGCGCTGGTAGAGCTGACAGGAGAGGCGCCCCTCCATGACATAGAACTGGAAAAGAGCATGACAAGGAGGCAGTGCGGCCTTGTTATTTGCTACATTCTCAGCAAAGGACACCGAGGTATCGGGCATCACCGAAGGGTTCCAAGCTGAAACCACCATACGGCGGCTATCAGGATTGGTCTTGAGGGTATGGAGTACTTCAGCAATCTGATCAATCCCCTCTCCATTCCAGTTGCGCCATTGTGCCCCATATACAGGACCAAGATCACCTCGCTCATCTGCCCACTCGTTCCAGATACGCACCCCATGCTCGGTGAGGTAGTGGATATTGGTATCTCCCCGAAGGAACCATAGGAGCTCATAAATCACCGATTTGAGGTGTATCTTCTTGGTGGTGAGCAAGGGAAAACCCTCTTGGAGGTTATGTCGGAGTTGGTAACCAAACACACTAATGGTACCTGTGCCTGTGCGGTCGTCCTTACTATGCCCATAGGTAAGTATATGATTGAGAAGATCTTTGTATGCTTGCATTTCTTATTGTTTTCAGGGGCAAAGGTAAGAAAAATAATGATTAATATTTAATATCTAATGATTAATATTTAATATCTAATGATTAATGTTTATCAGTAGCATTAATCATTGATCCTTGTTGGCATTAATCATTTATCAAGCGCCTGGTTGAAATCAGCTATTAAGTCCTCTATATTCTCTAAACCTACTGCTACCCGTACAAGGGTTTGGGTAACCCCACGGGCTACTTTCTCCTCTTCTGGGAATTCAGTATGAGTATGGGTACTGGGGTGAGTAACGAGGGTCTCTACCCCGCCTAAGCTCACCGCAAAAAGGGCTACACGAAGCGCCTCGAAGAAAGTCTTTACCTTCTTCTCATCCTTCATCACAAAAGAAAATACAGCTCCTGCTCCCGAGGCTTGACTCTCTTGGATAGCCTTACCTTTATTGCTTGGCAAGGTTGGGTAATAGACCTTCTCCACAGCTGGATGTCCTTGTAAGAATTCTATAAGCTTGAGGGCATTGGACTGTGCATAATCCATACGTACCTTGAGGGTCTTGATACTACGTATAAGTAACCAACTATCGAAGGGAGAGATCAATGCTCCTATGGCCACCTGAGCAAAACTAATTTTCTCAGCCAAGGTATCATCATTGACTACCACAGCTCCCGCAATAATATCGTTATGCCCACTGAGGTATTTGGTGGCACTGTGCACTACTATATCAGCGCCCAACTCCAAGGGGCGTTGCAAGTAGGGAGAGAGGAAGGTATTATCCACTATAGTCAGCAGCCCATGCTCTTTGGCGATGGCTACCGTACCCCGTATATCGGTCACATCCAGGAGTGGATTGGAGGGAGTTTCTATAAAGATTCCTTTGGTATTGGGGCGTATCGCCTTACGAATATTGTCCAAGTTGGTTGTATCCACATAGGTCGCTTCCAAACCGAATTTGGCAAAGACATCCTTCATGATACGAAAAGTTCCCCCGTAGATATCTAATCCAAAAACGAAGTGATCCCCCTTTTCAAAAATAGTAAAAAGTGAGGTTGTAGCTGCCATTCCTGAGGAGAAGCCAAAACCATGTCGACCACTCTCCAATTTGGCAATCAATGTTTCGAACTCCTTACGAGTAGGATTAGAGACACGACTGTACTCAAACTCTTGAGTTACTCCGAACTCATTAAGCGGAAAGGTAGAGGCCATATTGATACAGCTGCTCCACTTCTGTGAAGGATCTTCCGTATTGCGAATCCCATGTATAGCGGTGGTTTCAAATTTCATACGATAGCAATTTTTTTAAATAAATGTTTTTTATAAAAAGCTGGTGCAAAAGTACAATTTTTTTATGAAACTACAAAATGAAAATATATTTTTATTTTAATTGTTGAAAAAATAGAATATTTTAGTTGTCAAACATTGAAGAATTATAGCTATCCCTCTTTTAATACTTTATCCCTATAATTCTAATTTAAATTTTATTCAAAATAAATAAAGATTATTAACTCTTTTTTGTATCTTTGTAGCCACAAAAAATATTACTTTTATGAATACAGAAAATACACTGAATGAGCACCAAGGACACTGGATGCTTGCTAAATTGGGCAAACGGGTATTGCGCCCAGGAGGAAGAGAACTCACCGAGTTCCTTATCAAAGAACTTCAGATTACTCCGGAAGATGACATAGTAGAATTCGCTCCAGGATTGGGATTTACAGCCAATATTGCCTGTGGTTATCGCCCCAAAAGCTATACAGGAGTAGATCTAAATCAAGAGGCCGCCTCTGTAGCTCGCAAGCGTATCAAGTATGACAAGGCAAAGATTATCAATGCCAATGCAGCTCAAAGCACCCTCCCCGATGCTTATGCCGATAAGGTATATGGCGAGGCTATGCTAACCATGCAACCCCTCGAGCAAAAGAAGGCCATCATAGCCGAGGCTTTTCGTATCCTTAAGAGTGGAGGCTACTATGGAATACACGAACTGGGTATAGAGCCTGATGGTGTCAGTGAAGAAATCAAGGAAGACATCTATAGGGAGCTAAGTGAAACCATTCGTGTACATGCCCGCCCTATGACAGCTCTCGAGTGGACAGCCCTTTTGGAAGAACAAGGCTTTAAGATCATTAGGGTAGAACATAACCCTATGTTGCTCTTGGAGCGTAGTCGCATCATTCAGGATGAAGGCTGGCTTAGAATGCTCTTGATCACCTTCAACCTACTACGTTTCCCCGAGATAAGAAAACGAGTAAAAAAGATGAAAGCCTGCTTCCGCAAGTATCGGGACAACTTAGACGCGGTAGCGATTATTGCTCAAAAACCATAACCTAATGAAGACTATAAACAAATTTGCCAATGAGTCAATTATCCATTGACACATTGGCAAACTGCTTAATTGGCTAATTGACAAATCAGAATTGAATTGTTGTAGCTATAGAAACATCTTTTTTATCATTATCCTGTGGCTGTATAGTCTTTCCTTGAGCATCCTTTAGGGCATAGGAAAGCGTATATTCGCCGGCTTTAGGATAGAAGACTTTACCTCGATAGAAATCACGTTCGTAACGAAGTGTAGCCGTAGAAAGCACCACTGTACCCTCCTTAGACTTTACACTTACTTCTACTGTCCAATCAGTTACTCCGGGGAAGTTCTGCATGTTTTCCATTTTCCAGATACCTAAAGCAATCTCGTTCTCCCCTACTTTGGGGCTTTCAGGAGCCACTAAAGCATAAAGGTGTGTCTGTCCCTTAGGGATAGCCTCTGAGAAAAGTTTAAAGCGACCGACTTTTCCTAAAGCCTTATTGGTCTGTGGTTTTACCTCAAAGTCCAAGCGCTTGTATTCGTAGTCTTTACCTGCTACCTTAAAGGTAATGGTACCAAACCATACCCCTGATGGAGCTGTCATCATTTGGAATAGGACTTGAGATTTCCATACATTGCCTTCCTTAGCCAAAGCGGTATGAGGGCAAGTATGGGTATGCATAATTTCTTTAGAGAAACCTCCTTTACCATCTCCCTTATACATATCCATCCAAGGAGTAAAGGTAGCTGCTTGCAGGTCTACTTCCTTGCCTGAGGCATCGGTTACAGAGAGGGTAACATCATTGTATCCCATCACAAAAGTACCTGAGGTATTCTGTAGGCGTACAGTATAAGTATCCACCTTCGTCTCTGCTACTGTTTTAAGCTGTGTGGGTGGAGTCGGTGGAACAGGTGGGGTTGGCTTGTCATCATCTTTTTTAGAACAAGACAATACAGAGACTATGGCTAAGGCAGCCATGGTAATATATTTGAATCTTTTCATTTTTCTTTAGTTTTGATCGTTGAATTTATTTTTTGATAGTAATTAAAAGGGGACATGCCCCACAGGGGGGAGCGAATTGCGATTCGTCCCTACGAGTGATGACACTACTTAGCGTCACTCTCCTCGCTTCATTATTCTTGTGGTGGTCTGAGCAAGGTATTCCCTACCCCTTGGGATAAGGAAAAAAGATAGAAGTAGCTATGAACTACTTTTTGCAGAAAGGTTTTGCTATAAATAAGTATAGGTATTTCTTGAAAGAAACTCTCAGGCAGAAATATTGTTTTTTTCTCTGTGAGAGGGGTGTCAGAAGTCTCTTTGGTTACTTGAGCAAACTTACAAGCGCCCTCACAATGGCGCTCAGGTTGGGCTTGGTTTTGACAATAGACAGTAACAAAGTCTCGCTTGCTTACTAAGAAATATGAGAGGTAGATCCCACTAAGCAAGGTGTTGAGTAGAAAAACAAAACTCATCAAGATAGCTATGCCACGTATTGCTTTTTTCATTGCCACAAATATACGAAAAAAAGAAATACAAATCTTTTTTAGGGTTTTTATTTTTACTTTGTAAAGATAAAAATAATAGTGTAAGGGATAGCTATAGAAATTATCTATAACTATCCCTTCTTAACTATTTCTATTACATATGTTTTTTACTTTTCTTTCTTCACCTCTCACTTGAAAAGTCTTGCGTATTTCCTGTAAAGGAACAAAGCACAAAGAAAGCCTGCCAAGGCCATTGTGGCTCCTACCAGAGCAGGATAATTGCTTGTATAGCCATACTTAAGGGGTTTTCCTCCCAGATAGGCGCCTAAGGTATTGGCCAGATTGAAGGCCGCTTGCATAAAGGCAGCCCCCATCATCTGTGCTTGTGGGGATACACGGAACATCATGATATTCAGCGGTGCCCCAACGGACATAGCCGCTATAGCACATACAAAGGTCAAAACCCAGGAGAGCCAAAGCTGATCCGAGAAGAAAAAGATAATCAAAAGTACACAGATTGTAGAGGTAAAAACAATGATGCTCGCCCGAACCAAATGGAGCTTATCGGTAAGCCATCCTCCAAAAAAATTACCTACGACCATACCTATCCCCACCACAATCATTACTGTAGGCATCTGTTCACGAGGCAGGTGTGCATAATCAAGCATTAAGGGCTCTATATAACTAAGCCAAGAGAAAAGTCCGCCACAACCCAAGGCTGTAATGACCAATAGCAACATAGAGGGTACCGAAAAGAAGTGTTGCAATTCTTTCCATAGGGTCATATCTCGCTGGGAATCGACCTTAGGCAAGAAGAAGAACACACATAGAGCTGTGACTAGCCCCAAAGCAGCAATCATACCCACCACTGGGCGCCATCCTATCACTCCTCCTAAATGTGTAAAGAGCGGTATCACCAGCAGATTGGCAATGGTAAGTCCGCCAAACATGACCGAGATAGCCATCGCTTCTTTCTCCCTCGGAGCCAATTGCTTGGCTAC
Organism: uncultured Capnocytophaga sp.; assembly: GCA_963528845.1. Taxonomy (GTDB): domain Bacteria; phylum Bacteroidota; class Bacteroidia; order Flavobacteriales; family Flavobacteriaceae; genus Capnocytophaga. Next base: position 39,957 of record CAURXJ010000016.1, read on the forward strand.
AATAGCTCCTACTCCAAAGAAGGCTCCATGGGGTAATCCTGAACAAAAACGACTGACCAACAAAGTCTCGTAGGTAGGCATCAAAGAAAAAAGCCCATTGAAAAGGGTAAAAAGCAGCATAAAGGCAATCAGTACCTTCTTTGGCTGAAAACGAGTACTAAGTCCTACCAAGGTAGGAGCCCCTACCACGACCCCTATTGCATAAGCAGCAATGAAATTCCCTACTTGATCATCCGAAAGGTGCAGATCTCCTCCCATGGTTCGCATCAGTCCCATAGGGATAAATTCTGTACTTCCTAAGGCAACCCCTCCTATAGCCAAAGGGAAAAGCTGTCGTATCATTTTCATATTCATAATATCGAATTTTTTAAGAGGGTGCAAAAGTACAAATTTTGTGAGAAATACAAGAAAAAAATAAGGAGATTACTCAAAAAGAATAATCTCCTTGTATATCAATAAACTATGTTAAAAAACATTCTCCTTGAATTGCTCTTGTATAGCCTGTAGCTTATAAGAGATACTCGCATTGTATTGCAAGTCATTAATACGAAGAATGAAGCCTCCTATGATAGAAGGATCTATCTTGTTCTCCAATGAGATGTTTCGCTTTCCACTCAGTGCAACTGCTTTGGCTACAAACTCTTCTTTGAGCTTATCAGAAGCCTCCACAGCAGTGGTAAGGTGAATGACTATCTTTTCTTTATATTCGTTATATTGCTCTACAAATTCACGAGCGATAGCATACAAATCCGATATTCTTTTATTTTGAAAAAGAATAGTAAAGAGTACCTGCAATTCAGAGATATGCTCAGCGAAGATTTCTTGTAATACCCGCTGTTTGACTTCTGTTTTGACAATCGGCGAATGCAATAGTGCTTTCAGGTCAGGATTTTCATGAATCACCTCCACCACAGAAGAGATTTCTCCGAAGAGAATTTCTTCTTTTTGGTTCTCTATGGCATAGTCCAAGAGTGCTTTAGCATATCGTTTGGCTACTTTGGTAGAGTGTATCATTTGATAGTAATTTCGTTCAACAAATCTTCCACAAGTTTTTCTTGTCTTACTTCCGAAGCAAGCTCTTTAGTAAGAACTTTCTTAGCAATATCCAAAGAGAGAGAGGCTATTTGTTCCTTCATTTCAGCGATAGCCATTTTCTTTTCTCCTTCTATTGTTGCCTTTGCTTGAGAAATAATCTTAAGCCCTTCTGCATGTGCTTCTTCCTTAGCTTGAGAAATCAAACGCTCTTTTATCTCGCGGGCTTCCTTAAGAATAGCCTCACGCTCTTGGCGAGCCTCAGTTAAGAGTTTTTCGTTATCGGCCTTCAGGTTTGCCATTTCTTTCTTAGCCTCATCGGCTGCTTCCAAGGCATGATTGATAGAATCCTCACGTTCTTTCAGGGCTTTGAGAATAGGCTTCCATGCAAAAGCACGAAGCAAAAGTAATAAGCAAACAAAGACAATCAGTGTCCAAAAACTAAGACTTTCGGGATGGATGAAATTCATGTATTTTTATTTTTCTGTTGTAATGACTTTTTTGAGTTTTTTAAGATAAGAACCGTTCTGCAACCAACCGTTACAGAACGGTATACTTTTTTCGCAACTTATTTTGCTACCAAGGCAACAACCACAGCAAAGAGGGCTACCCCTTCGATAAGTGCGGCAGCAATAATCATCGCTCCTTGTATTTTAGAAGCTGCTTCTGGCTGGCGTGCAATTCCTTCCATAGCGGAAGAACCAATTCTACCAATACCAATTCCTGCTGCAAGAGCTGCAATACCAGCTCCAATTCCTGCTAATACCATAATTTTAAATTATTTAAAAGTGTTAATAGATACAATTTTGAAAAACAATACTCTCCTAATGATGTTCCTCAGCATGATGCTCCTCAGCTACCGCTCCTCCTATGAACAAAGCTGAAAGTAAAGTAAATACATAGGCTTGGATAAAGGCTACTAAAAGCTCTAAGATACTAATAAACAAAGAGAAAGCAACCGACACAGGAGAAATAAGCACTGTCTTAAACGTAAAGATAAGCCCCAATAAGCTCAGGATAATGATGTGCCCTGCTGTAATATTGGCAAACAAACGTATCATCAAAGAGAATGGCTTGGTAAGCATCCCGATCACCTCCACAGGGATCATAATAGGAGAAAGCCATAATGGTACGCCTGGAGTAGCAAATATATGTTTCCAATAATGAGAATTTCCACTAAAAGTAGTAATAAGGAAAGTCACTACAGCCAAAGTTCCTGTGAAGATAATGTCATTGGTCAAGGTTCCTGAAATAATAGGCACCAAGCCCAAAAGGTTTCCTATGAGAATAAAAAAGAAAACAGTAAGCAAATAAGGCATGTAGCGTTGGTACTTTTTGTCTCCTATATTAGGCTTGGCAACCTCATCACGTATAAAAACGATAAGTGTTTCTAAAAGGTTAGCAAATCCCTTAGGCGCTTTAGGATTCTTCTTATAAGAACGTGCTACAGAGACAAAAGCTAAGATCATAAGTAGTGCAATAAGGAAAAGCAATACTACATTCTTAGTAATAGAGAAATCCAACGGACGCGCATTAGTCACCTTGTGGTCTTCACTATAAGAAATATTACCTGTCGCATCAGTATAGTAGATTTGTCCATGTACACGAGCGAAGTATTGCCCTGCTTTCTCTACGATTACCTCCCCTTTATCATCGTGATGAAACTCACTGGAAAGGAAAGTCACCAAACCATTGTCTGTCCATAGGATAATAGGTAAGGGAAGGGTAATGGAAGTGCCCCCCCAGTCCAACAAATGATATTCGTGCGAGTCTGCTATATGGTGCTGAATCACTTGAGTGAAATCTACCTCCTCTTTAGGGGCTTGTTCAGAAGCCCAAAGAGAAGTGCATGGAAGAATTAGAATGCTTAAAAACAGCCACTTACTAATGATTTTTTGTATCATTTTTTAGTAATTATAATTTGTATTGTGTTTGCCTTATTTTGCAGGGACAAAGATACATTTTTTCTTTTTACTTTCACGTGTTTTTTAGTCTTTTTTAAGAAATAAGTTTTTCACAAGGGAGAAGAGCAGTGAAAAGCGAAGAGCGAAGAGTGAAGAGTGAGCAGAGGTTCTCTATATTTGGTATGAGGGTTGTTGCGTCCTGTTGTAGGGGCGATTTGCAAATCGCCCTATA
>CAURXJ010000017.1:0-42403 GCA_963528845.1 uncultured Capnocytophaga sp.
ACCCCTGTTACAAGGATGAAAACCTTGCGTCCTAACCCCTAGACGAACGGACCATGCAAATGAAAACATTATTTAGTAGTCCGTAGGGGAATCGAACCCCTGTTACAAGGATGAAAACCTTGCGTCCTAACCCCTAGACGAACGGACCATTGAGTCTGTAAATATGTTTCTCAATTGCGAGTGCAAAGGTACAACTTTTTTTTGAACCTGCAAGCCTTTTGATGAAATTTTTTTGTGTTTTTTCTCAACTTTTTTCTTTTGTATTGATTTTCAGTGTTTTGTAGTTTGAAAAACTAATCGTTAAAACTGGAAATAAATGAAAGGCTGTGGTCCTGCGGTAGCAGTGGCATAGACCAACCAAAAGACAGCCGCCACGATAATAGCTTTGCCCACCAGAGGGATTCTTTGGAAAAATAGCTTGAGGGCTTCATTCCATTTATAGGGGAAAAAGTGCCAAATAAAGCCTATGACCAATAGAATCATGACATTCTGATAACCTTCTATAATTACCCACCACTGGTGTGGATCATAACTAAGTTGGCCTATATTCTCTATAAGGGTCATTGCCGTAGAAAAATCCCTTGAGCGGAAGAAAATCCAACAAAAGGCAACAAAGTGGAAGGTTACCACAACAGAGATAAGAGCAACAATACCTCTGAGGAAGGAACGCTTAGTAGGGGTTTTGTCAGGGAAAATCTCTTTGAAAGACTTGTGAAAAGACAAGGCCAAACCATGCAGGGCTCCCCATATGATAAATCGGAGATTGGCTCCGTGCCAAAGCCCTCCTAATAGCATAGTAGTTAGTTGGTTAAAATGACTTCTGAGCGCCTTTGCCTTGTCTGGGGATAGTAGTATGGACACCTCAAAGAGGATAATCACTCCTAAGGTAATAAATAGGGGGACAAGACTTTCTCCTCCTTGCATAAATGCCCAAGATAGGGTAGCTATAAAAAATAATGTAGGAAAGAAATAGCCCCAAAAAGACCCCTGACGATTGCCTCCCAAGGGGATATATAGATAGTCTTTTAGCCAAGTGGATAGTGATATATGCCAGCGATGCCAGAACTCGGTGATGTTTCTTGACTGATAAGGGGTACGGAAGTTCTCAGGTAGTGTGAAGCCCATAAGTAGTGCCAACCCTATGGCTATATCTGAATACCCTGAGAAATCACAATATATCTGTAAGGCATACCCATATACTGCCAAAAGGTTCTCAAAAGAAGTATAGCTACTAGGAGCATCAAAGACCCTATCTACAAAGTTGATAGAGATGTAGTCTGAGATAACAGCTTTCTTCAGTAGTCCACCTATAATAAGGAATAGGGCTTGAGCGGTTTCCTCTTTTGTGAGGCTGACCTTCTTATATATCTGTGGGATAAAATCCTTTGCTCGCACAATAGGACCTGCTACTAATTGAGGGAAAAAGCTCACAAAGAAAGTGAAATCCAAAAACGATCTGGCAGGGGCGATCTCTCGCCTATAGATGTCTATGGTATAGCTCATCGTTTGAAAGGTATAGAAGGAGATACCTATAGGCAAGATGATATCTTGAAGGGCAAAATGACTATGGAAAAGTTGGTTTAGGCTGTCTATTAGAAAGTTAGTATACTTATAATAGCCTAAAATACCCAAGTTTACTATACAACTCAGCGCTAAGAAAAAGCGTTGCAATCGCTTGTTACCCCAGTTCTCATGGATTTGCTGGGCAAGAAAGTAATTAATTCCTGAGGAGAGTAGCAGTAGTACAAAGTAATTCCCTCCTGCCTTATAATAAAAGAAGAGGGAAAATAGCACTACATATACCGTACGGAAGTAGGTATGCTTGCGAGTAAGAATATATACAAAGTAAAATACAAGAAAAAGTCCTAAAAAGAGACTACTGTTAAAGAGTAAGGGCGCCTCAGCATTGTAGGCAAACCAACTCTTGAGCTGTTCCACACTACAGTGGTCAGAAAGCCACTGTTGCCAATCGTTTATTTTCAAAAGAATAGATTATTTTTGCTGATTTTTATATTGTAAATAGTTGCTCATAAGAGCGTTATAGAGCCTGCCTCCTTGTTCTTCATAACCTGAATGGGTATAGTGTACCCTATCATGAGAGATAAGATTTTCGGCTATGAGCTTGGACATACCTTCACTACCGCCCAATACATTGTACAAGTCAAAGACACCATAATTTTTCTTTATAGAATTGTCTATAAGCACATGAGTATATTGCTCACAATAGGGGTTGGGTAGCTTCTTTTTGAATAAGGAAGGAGGGGGAGAGGTTAGCAGTATAGGACAATTGCCATAGTGCTCACGAATCTGTGCGATGAAATTCTCCACTTGTTTGTCGTAATTTTCCGCCGATAACCTCCCAAAAGCCTCATTAGTACCTAAGGAAACGATGATAAGGTCGGGCTGTAGGGCTTGTATTTGGTCAAAGAAGAGGCTACACTTGTTATAGTCCGAAAAGCGAGCTCCATTGACTCCAATGGCATGGTATATGATTCCATTTTGATCATTCTCAAGTACTATGCCATTGAGGGCAAAGTTAGATCGTTCGCTATTGGGCGTAAGATAGATTCGATCCAGTCCGTTTAGGTTGTTATAGGTATAGCCCAGAGAGGAGATATTATCACCTGGCAGAGGTTCAAAATTATTCATAGCCACTGAACTTCCCACAGAAGCAGCTGTAGAGACTACACGCTCTTCGGTAGGGATTTTTAGCATCGCTCCCTCTCGTATGGTATTGCCTTTGAGATTATTGGCTTGTTGTATCTTACGCTCTGTGGTTTTGTATTTTTTAGACAAAGCATAGAGTGTCTCACCTTTCTGTACCTTGTGAAAGAGGTTTTTATAAGCAGTTCGCCTAACAGCAGGAGCTGGCCTAAGGGGAATGCCTGTTTTGCTGATAGCTAAATCGAATAAATGTTGATTATTAGGGGTGAGTATACGTAGGGTGTTGAATGAATAATCTTTGTTTTTTATATTGAGTTCTATTACAAAATTTTTATTATTGGTAAGCAGCGAGTATCCTGCAATACCAATAGTACCTGTATTGTCTAGGCTGGTATTCTTTTGACTATCCCAAGTGATATTGGAGGAAAAGCGTACATAGCGCTCTCCATTGGTGTGTATTAGCGAATAAGGAAAGACAAAACCCAAACCAGCATTGCCAAATTGGGATTGGAAGCGTTGGCGTATTTGGCTGGTCATCGCATCACCTTGTATATGAGAGTCTCCTATATGGACGATGTTGAGTTTCCTATCCTTTAAGGTGTCCAAGGCTTTGAGTTTCTCAAAGAAAGGGGTCAAGGCCTTAGCATTGTAGAGGTTCTCATATACCATAGGAATCTCTCCCTCTGCATTATTAGATGAGACTTCTCCCCCAGGAGGAGGAAAAGGAATATGTTTCATCTTAGCATAGAGTAACATAGAGGTAATCAAAGCCATAGATAAGGCAGTAAACCTTAGTACAGATGTCTTTTTTTTCATGGTTTAGTGTTGTTTGTTGTAGTCTAAAGAAAATAAAGCCACAAAAATTGTGCAAATATATGGATATTATTATTTATTTAGTAATAAATAACATTATTTACAATTATTAGTCACTCATCACTCATCACTCATCACTCGTCATTAGTCACTCATCACTCATCACCCGTCATTAGTCACTCATCATTAGTCATTAGTCATTATCTTCGTATATTTCTTTACCACTTCCTTATCAAAGAAAGGTTCTTCCTCTATACGGCCTAAGATAGGTACTTTAGAGTAGGCTGCAATCCAGGATTCGGTAGCAGGGTTTTCTGCTCCGCTAAAGATAATCCCATAGATAGAGAGTCCTCGGTGTCGTAAGGCCTCTATGGAAAGCATGGTATGATTGATACTGCCTAAGTAGTGGCGTGAGACCAAGATCACCCTATCGGTAGGAAGGATCAGATCCATCATGATATCATGGTCATTCAGGGGTACAAAAAGCCCTCCTGCGGCCTCTATTACCAAGGGACGATCGGTTACAGGACGTATAATCTTGTCCTTTTCTATAGTAACGCCCTCCATTTGTGCTGACAGATGTGGACTGGCAGGGTAATCAAAAGCATAGCTAGAAGGGAAAAAACGAGTTCTCGAATTAGAAATTAATGATTGTACCTTCATGGTATCCGAAGCATGCTTATCTCCCGACTGTATGGGTTTCCAATAATCAGCCTCAAGTGCCTCCACTACTATAGCCGAGGTGATGGTTTTACCTACTTCGGTAGAGATACCTGTAATAAAATAGGTGTGATTCATGGTCGTTTTTTGAGTCATTTTTTCCGCCACAAAATTACAAAAAATATCTTTTTTATACCACCAAATTATTTGAAAAAATTAATGTTAAGATGTATCTATGGGTAAAGTAACGTTGATAAATAATTTTTTGGTATGTAAAAAATAATTTATACCTTTGTCCTAATAAAAGACAATCATGACCGACAAATGTTATTTACTTAGTGGCTTAGGTGCCGATGGAACTGTATTCCAATATCTTGACTTTGAGGGTGTAGAGGTAGAATATATGGAGTGGTTGTCTCCTTTGTCTAAGGAAACACTCCCTGCCTATGCCAAAAGAATGACACAGAAAATAACGACCCCTCATCCTATTTTGGTAGGATTGTCATTCGGAGGAATGGTGGCTATGGAAATAGCTAAACAAATTCCAGTTAAGAAAGTCGTACTGATTTCTTCTGCTAAAGAGCGAAAGGAACTCCCTTGGTTCTATCGCTTTTCAGCAAAGCTGAAACTACAGAAAATTCTTCCTTATACACTTATCAAGCGTACCAATGGGTTTACTTATTGGCTTTTTGGGGCTACTTCAGCTCATGAAAAAGCGCTTTTGAAAGAGATATTCAGAAAAACACCTACGACTTTTCTCAAATGGGCAATAAATGCGATTCTAACATGGAAGAATACAGAAATTTCTACGCACATACTCCACATTCATGGTGACAAAGATCGCATTCTCCCATATAAAAATGTAAAAGATACTTTTTGTATAACAGGAGGTGGCCACTCTATGATAGTCAATAAAGCCCATGAAATAACCCCTTTGATCAATAAATTCTTAAATAATGCAAATGATTAAAGACAAAGACTAACCATCGGTCTTTAATCATTAGTCATTAATCATTAATAAAATGCTTTCTCTTCAATTACAAACCCTCCCTGATAGCCCTGGGGTGTATCAATTCTTTGATAGCTCTGATACAATTATCTATGTAGGTAAGGCGAAAAACCTTAAAAAAAGGGTCTCTTCTTACTTCAACAAGGAGCATGAATCTGCTAAAACACGGGTATTGGTCAGCAAGATTGTTCGTATAGAACATATAGTGGTAGCTACCGAAAACGATGCCTTGCTACTGGAGAATAACCTGATAAAGAAGTACCAACCGCGTTATAATATCCTACTAAAGGACGGAAAGAGTTATCCGTGGATCTGTATCTCCAATGAGCGCTTTCCTCGGGTGTTCTTTACCCGAAAGGTAGAAAAGGACGGAAGTACTTACTTTGGGCCTTATACTAATATCAAGGTAGTACGTACGCTCTTAGACCTTATCAAGGATCTCTACCCCTTGCGCAACTGTAGGTTAGACCTTTCTCAAGAGAATATAGACAAAGGAAAGTACAAGGTGTGCCTCGAATACCATATTAAAAACTGTAAAGGGCCTTGTGAGGGCTTGCAGACTGAGGAGGAATATAATCACAATATACAGCAAATCAAAGAGATACTCAAAGGAAACCTAAAGGAGGTTATAGCTTATTTCAAAAAAGAGATGAGCGAACATGCGGCTGCTTTGCGTTTTGAGGAGGCACAAGAGATCAAGCTCAAGTTGGAGAGCTTAGAGAACTATCAGGCTAAATCTACCATTGTAAGCGCTAAAATTCATAATGTAGATGTGTTTTCTATCGTTTCAGATGAGGAATATGCGTATATCAACTTCCTACAGGTGGCTCATGGGGCGATTGTACGGGGACATACCTTGGAAGTGAAGAAAAAATTAGAGGAAACCGATCAAGAACTACTCGAATTGGGTATAGTGGAACTCAGGGAACGCTTCAAATCCAATTCTAAAGAGCTTATTGTGCCTTTCCCACTGAGTATGGAGTTTTCCGAGCAACTTACAGTGCCCAAAGCAGGGGAGAAGTTCCAGCTTCTGCAACTCTCCGAGCGCAATGCACAGGCATATCGCCAAGAGAAATTCAAGCAGGTGAAAATCACAGACCCAGAACGACATACCAACCGCCTACTGACTCAAATGCAGCGTGATTTGCATCTTTCAGAGCCTCCTGCTCATATTGAGTGTTTTGATAACTCCAATATTCAGGGTACCAATCCTGTGGCGGCTTGTGTGGTGTTCAAAAATGCCAAGCCTAGCAAAAAGGATTACCGCCATTTCAATATAAAAACAGTGGAAGGCCCCAATGACTTTGCCTCTATGGAGGAGGTGGTTTATCGTCGTTATCGACGTCTTTTGGACGAGGAGGAACCGCTACCTCAACTCATTATCATAGACGGAGGAAAAGGCCAATTAGGAGCTGCCCTCAAGTCTTTGGAACTCCTAGGATTACGTGGAAAAATAGCTATAGTGGGTATAGCCAAGCGTTTGGAGGAAATCTTCTACCCTGGGGACTCTATTCCTTTGTATTTGGATAAGAAGTCGGAAACGCTCAAGGTGATCCAGCACCTACGCAATGAGGCACACCGTTTCGGAATTACTTTTCATAGGCAGAAGCGCAGCGCTAGTGCCATTCATTCGGAGTTGGAGCAAATCTCTGGCGTTGGTAAGCAAACCCAAGAGACCCTACTCAAGCAATTCAAATCGGTAAAGCGCCTCAAGGAGGCTTCCAAAGAGGAAATCATCGCCGCTATAGGCCAGTCAAGAGCCCAAAAGGTTTGGGATTATTTTCACCCAACTATAGGGGCAAACGACAATTTGCCCCCAGAGAGCAATTCGTCCCAATAGCCCCCCTCCTTCGCAGAGGGGTTAGGGAGAGAAATGTTATTTCCTGTGTAGATCATACAACAAAGCTAAGCCTTTGATGGTGTGATACTTATCGTCTATTTGGATCTTCTTCGTGAGCTTGCTGAACACATGTCCTACCCCTCCGGTAGAGATGACCAAGAAGTCGCTCTGGTAGGTCTGCTTGATACGTTCTATAAGTCCCTCAACCATAGCGGTATAGCCATAGATGATTCCACTCTGCATACAGGTCTCGGTATCCATGCCCAAGACAGATTTGGGTTCATTAAGTTCCACATAAGGGAGTTGAGCAGTATTGTTGACCAACGATTGTAGAGAGGTTACTACCCCTGGAGCTATGATAACCCCCAGCATCTCTCCTGTTTCTGCAACTCCTGTAAGAGTCAGGGCGGTACCAAAGTCTATAATGATCTTCTTTTGCCCAGGGTAGAGATAATGTGCCGCTACCGCATTGGCATATAGGTCAGTACCCATTTGATTCGAATGATGGGTGACCTCACTGGGGGTATCACGATTGACAATAAAGGGTTTTATAGAGAAAGTCTTTTGGAGCATCTTCGCGATGACTTGTGTCTGTTGGGGTACGACTGAACCAACCACAATCTTGCTGATTTTTCTAAAAGCATTTTTATACTGTTCCTTATAGGTCTGGAAACTCATATAGAACTCTCCAGCGGTACGATAGGGCTTGGTGGCAATTGTCCAGGACAGGTGTACCTCTTGGCCTTCTACCACTGCAAAACGAATATTAGAATTACCTATATTAACGGCTAATAACATAATTAGTTTAGTAAGTTAAAGATTATCAGAGGCATACCACTCAGCATAGGAGCTTTCAGTTTCCTGTAAGCGGAGGCTATATAGGGAGATATGTGCGGGTAGGTGTTTCTGTAGGCGGTGTGCAAAATCTACAATAAGCATCTCACTGGTAGGCTGGTAGGGGAGTAGTACTACTCTGTGTCCCTCCGCTTGGAGCTTCTCAGCCAAGGCCTTGTGAGGACTATTTCCATTGAAGAAAATGGTGTGATCGGCTTCTTTGACTATGTATTCATTGACAATTTCTTTGATATCTCCAAAGTCTATCACCATGCCATTTTTCACATGTGAGGCATCTTCTATAGGACTCCCGATGACGGTTACCCATAGCTTATAACTATGCCCATGTATATTCTTGCACTTGCCATCATACCCATAGAGGGCATGCCCTGCTTCGAATTCGAACTTCTTTGTAATACGGATTTTCGTCATGCTTTATCCTATTTTATGAGTTCTTTTATAGGCATTTAGAGTGTTTTTCATCAGCATCGCAATGGTCATTGGCCCCACACCTCCTGGTACAGGGGTGATATAGCTGGCTTTCTGTTTTACTTGTTCAAAATCTACATCACCTACGATACGGAATCCTTTCTTAGCCGAAGCATCAGCAACGCGGGTAATACCTACATCTATAATTACAGCGCCTTCCTTAACCATTTCAGCCTTTAGGAAGTTGGGAATCCCCAAAGCAGCGATGATAATATCGGCTTCTTGGGTGAGTTTTGAGAGGTTTTGGGTACGGCTATGAGTAAGGGTAACTGTCGCATTCCATGGCTTTTGAGAAAGGAGGATACTAATGGGACGCCCTACGATGTCTGAACGACCAATGACCACTACATGTTTTCCATCAGTGGGGATTTTGTATTGAGTAAGCAGTTCCAAAATACCATAAGGAGTAGCAGGGATAAAGGCATCTAAGCCTAAAGCCATACGTCCAAAGTTGGTAGGGTGGAAGCCATCAGCATCTTTGTCTGGATTTACAGTCAATAGCACTTCTTGCTCGTTGATATGCTTAGGCAGAGGCAGTTGTACGATAAAGCCATCTATGGACTTGTCATTGTTGAGTTTTTCTATTTCTTCCAGCAGCGCCTCTTGCGATATATCTTCAGGCAGATTTACCACTGAGGAGGCAAAGCCTACACGCTCACAGGCTGTAACTTTGTTATTGACATAGGTCATACTAGCTCCATTATTACCTACCAGAATAGCCACTAAGTGCGGGGGTCTATGACCTTTGGCTACGATCTGGCGAACCTCTTCAGCTATAGCCTCTTGCACCAAAGCAGCCGTCTTTTTTCCGTCTAATAATTTCATCTCTTTAATTTTAATTGTTAATCACTCTTCACTATAAAAGAGTAGGAGCGAATAGAATAGTGTTCGCTCCTACCATTATGAATAAATTTTAAACCATAAAAATATTAAATATCAATAGCCTCTCCATAAGCAGCTGCTACAGCTTCTTTTACCCCTTCGCTCATAGTTGGGTGAGGGTGTACTGCTTTGAGGATTTCATGAGCTGTAGTTTCCAATTTACGAGCTACCACAGCCTCAGCGATCATATCGGTAACACCAGCACCGATCATGTGGCAACCAAGCCATTCGCCATATTTAGCATCAAAGATGACTTTGATAAATCCGTCAGTAGTTCCTGCTGCATTGGCCTTACCAGAGGCAGTGAATGGGAACTTACCTACTTTGATTTCATAACCTTTCTCTTTAGCTTGTTTTTCTGTAAGCCCAACAGAGGCAATCTCTGGAGTACAGTAAGTACATCCTGGGATATTGCCATAGTTGATAGGTTCTACATGCAAGCCTTTGATTTTCTCTACGCAGAGGATTCCTTCTGCAGAAGCTACGTGTGCCAAAGCCTGTCCAGGTACCACGTCTCCAATAGCATAGTACCCAGGTACATTGGTTTGGTAGAACTCATTTACTTGGATTTTATCACGTTCGGTCTTGATACCTACCGCTTCTAAGCCTATGTTTTCTATGTTAGTCTTGATACCTACGGCAGAGAGTAAGATATCTGCTTCAAGCACTTCTTCTCCTTTGGCTGTTTTCACATAGGCTTTCACTCCTTTGCCAGAGGTATCTACCTTAGTTACTTCAGAAGAAGTCATTACATTGATACCAAGCTTCTTGAAGCTCTTTTCAAGTTGTTTAGAGATTTCCTCATCCTCTACAGGCACTATGTTTGGCATGAACTCAACTATAGTAACTTCAGTACCCATAGAGTGGTAGAAGTAAGCAAACTCAATGCCTATAGCACCACTACCTACAATAATCATTTTCTTAGGCTGTTCAGCAAGAGTGAGGGCTTGGCGATAGCCAATGATTTTCTTACCATCTTGTGGAAGAGCAGGCAATTCGCGTGAGCGTGCACCAGTGGCGATAATGATGTGGTCAGCACTGTATTCAGTTACTTTACCATCTTTATCTTTCACTTCTACTTTCTTACCTGGTTTTAGAGTACCATAGCCATTGATTACATCTATTTTATTCTTTTTCATAAGGAATTGCACCCCTTTGCTCATGGTACCAGCTACATCGCGGCTACGCTTTACTATAGCAGAAAAATCCTTATCAAATCCTTTGTCACTCACTTTTATTCCGTAGCTTTCAGCATGCTTTAGGTATTCAAACACCTGAGCAGACTTCAGCAGGGCTTTGGTAGGGATACAACCCCAGTTAAGGCACACCCCTCCGAGGTTTTCTTTCTCAATAACAGCAGTTTTGAAGCCCAATTGTGAGGCTCTAATAGCGGTTACGTATCCTCCAGGACCGCTACCTAACACTATAACATCGTATTTATTCATTGTAAAATATTTTATGTTCTGAAAAACGGCACGAAATTACGAATTTTATTTTTGATAGAGAAAATTTTTTTGCTAAAAATTTTCCCTCTATATTTTAATTATCTGATATTCATGTGTTTAGCTAAATGAAATATTTTTCTAAAAAAATTTTTAAATTTCTAAGTTATTTTTTATCTTTGCAGTTGAAAAACTAATTATGGGTTATGCAACATTTATATAGTAGTCTTTCGTTGGAGTTATTAGCTATATTCATTGTGCTACAGTCTTTTGTAGTTTCCTACTTAGTAATACCGCGAATTATAGCAATTGTCAGGATTAAAAACTTAATGGATAATCCTAACCAACGAAGCTCTCATAAGGAGAAAACGCCTACTATGGGAGGAGTGGCTTTCTTTGCGAGTCTGCTCAGTAGTTTGTATTTCTTGCAAGGGCATGACACTCAGGGATTAAGCCTCTCATTAGTTATTGGCCTACTGATCCTTTTTTACATAGGTATAAAAGATGACTTGGTGGGAGTAACTCCTAAAACTAAGATTATAGGGCAGATACTCGCTTTTGTATTTGTCATGGATAGCAGTGAATTGTCTATTGATACATTCAACGGCTTTTTGGGAATTTATGATCTGCCGCTTTGGTTTTCTTACTCTTTAGGAGTATTCATAATCATTTCTATTGTCAATGCTTATAACCTCATTGATGGAATTAATGGTTCTGCCTCCATGGTGGGAATCATGATTTTCAGTATATTCTCCTTTATATTTTACCAAACGAAGGATTATTACTTTGTATTACTTTCTCTGAGTGTTATAGGTTGCTTATTAGCTTTCCTCAGATATAATATTTCAAAGAAAATGGGGATCTTCATGGGTGATACGGGCTCTTTATTGATAGGTTTCATCATAGGGGTATGTGCGCTTCGTTTCTTGAATCTTCCTGTGGAGCGCCTTGAAGCAGCTAATATCAAGTATTTTAATAAGTTTGTACTTATATTTATCATCCTCTTCATCCCTTTTGTGGATACTATGCGCGTATTTCTCATACGTGTTCTCAAGCATAGAAGTCCTTTCTTTGCTGATAGGAATCATATTCACCACATTATGATTGATTATATGGGACTCTCTCATATACAAGCAAGTTTGCTTTTGGCTTTGTTTAATCTCTTGGCTTTTGTCTTTTTCTATATGGCAAACCTTTATATATCTACGATTTCGCTATTTGTAATATTGGTGTTATTTGTTATTGCCACAACGCTCCTTGTCTTTTACTACAATCGTAGCTTCGCAGTACGTAGAAACAAACAGAGAATACAGAGAATACTGGATCAAACACCTATTGGTAGAAAGAAAAAACGCAAACACTAAAACAAAAAAGTAGGGACGAATAGAAATTCGTCCCTATATTTTTACTTATCACTTTTCACTCATCATTTTTATTATCTGCTCCGCCAGTTCATCACCTACCCGCTCTTGTGCCTCAAGAGTGGCGGCTCCTATATGCGGGGAGAGAGATACTCTCGGGTGCATAAGAATACGGATAGAGGGGGTAGGCTCTCCCTCAAATACATCTAAGCCCGCAAAGGCGACCTTCTCATGTTCCAAAGCATGTAGTAGAGCTTCTTCGTCTATTACGCCTCCACGCGCTACATTGACGATGCCTACACCATCTTTCATCTGTTGAAACTCTTTCTCTCCTATGACAGCTTCCTTCTGTGCAGGAATGTGTAAGGTGATAAAATCGGCTTCTTCAAGAACTTCTTTCTTACTAATAGTCTTGATCACAAAGTCAAGACTACGCCCGTCAAAGAAGGAAAGTGTAATGGTGGCTTCTTGTTGCTCAGGATCATAAGCGATGACCTTCATACCTAGCCCTAAGGCGATGGTAGCTACCGCCCTCCCTATACGTCCCAATCCTATGATACCTAGGGTCTTTCCCCTGAGTTCATGCCCATTGGCATAGTCTTTTTTAAGTTCATTGAAGCGGGTGTCTCCCTCCAGAGGCATGTTGCGGTTGGCATCATAGAGAAAACGAACTCCTGAAAAGAGATGGGCAAAAGTAAGCTCCGCTACCGAATGGGAGGAGGCATTGGGGGTATTGATAACCTTAATGCCTTTCTCTTGGGCATAGACGACATCTATATTGTCCATGCCTACCCCTCCACGACCGATGAGCTTTAGAGCTGGACAAGCATCTATAAGGTCTCTCTTGGCTTGGGTGGCTGAGCGTACCAATAGAATGTCTATCTGCTCTTCATTGATGAAAGGCGCTAATTGGTTTTGAGCAACCTTGGTGGTGAGTACTTCAAAACCTGCTCCTTCAAGGGTTTTTATAGCTTTTTCGCTAAGGCCATCGTTGGCTAATATCTTCATAAATAGGTATTTACACTGTTTTTTCAAAATGTTGCATCACCTCTATAAGCAATTGTACACTTTCTATAGGGAGTGCATTATAGATAGAGGCACGATACCCTCCTACAATTCTATGACCCTTGATGCCGCTAATACCAGCTTCTGTCCATAGGGCATTGAAGCGATCACTAAGGGATTCATCTACCAAATTAAAGACAACATTCATACGCGAACGGTCTTTTACATCGGCATAGCCTTTGAATAGGGGATTACGATCAACTTCTTCATAGAGCAGACGTGCCTTTTCCTTATTCTTAACTTCTATAGCTGCAACACCGCCTTGCTTTTTAAGCCATTCCATGGTAAGCAGACAGGTGTATACAGCAAAGGTAGGAGGTGTATTGGTCATACTCTCGTTCTTGATATGTACCTGATAGTCCAGGTGGGTAGGAATCTTATGGCTTACCTTGCCTAATATATCCTCACGTACGATAATCAAGGTAGTACCTACGGCGCCTATGTTCTTCTGAGCCCCTGCATAGATAAGGCCAAAGTCCTCAAAAGGCATTTCCTTAGAAAAAATATCTGAACTCATATCAGCTACCAAGGGAACTGATACCTTGGGGTACTCAAAGTACTCCGTACCATAGATGGTGTTGTTGGTCGTAATATGTAGGTAATCGGCATCCTTGGGGAGGACATATTCCTTAGGTATATTGCGATAGCCATTTTCTTTGGAAGAGGCTATTACTTCTGTAGCACCTACAAACTGGGCTTCTACCTCGGCCTTGTGTGCCCAAGTACCGGTGTCTATATAAGCGCCCTTGCGTTCCAATAGGTTCAGAGCGGAGGCATAGAAGTGCAAACTTGCACCGCCTTGTAGGAATAAGGCTTGGTAGCCCTTACTTGTAAGACCTGCCAGTTCCAACGCCAAAGCTCTGGCGCGCTCCATGATAGCAACAAACTCTTTGCTGCGGTGGGACATCTCCAAGATGGAAAGCCCTGTGTTTTCCAACTCTATAACTGCTTGGGAGGCTTTCTCAAATACCTCTGTAGGGAGAATAGAGGGTCCTGCACTAAAATTATGTTTTTTCATATCTTTTTTCTATATATTAGGTAGGCGGCAAAATTAGAACTAAAAAATATGCCAACCAAATTAATTAATACTATTTAAGAAAGCCATAGTATCTACGCCATCGGCATAATCAGCAAGTGACGGCACTTGACTCTGTCCGAATCCAACGGCCTGGGGAATAGCTGCTCCCCCTACTATACACTGGATCTGTTCTTTATCCGTTTCCAAACGTTGTAAGAGACTGGGTATATTTTTATAACGTTCATAGAAAAGCGTGGCGATAGGGGAGGCGTATTTCTCATCTTCCTTTAGGAGTAAAAACCCGTTTTCTAAGAGTTGGAACAGACTCATAAGGTATACCGCCTTGTTATAATCGTAGTTATTGACGTATTTCTGATGGTCTAAAAGGGTATGATAAGGATAGATGGCCTCAAAAAAAGCAACAAAATCATAGTCTTCAGGGACAAATAGCTTAGAAATACTCCGACAGCCCAATCCAAAATACCTAAAGATGTCTTCTCCTAATAGGAACAACTCCTCTGGAGTCTCTTCTCCTGTAAGCACTGCTACCGAATTGCGATTGCGACGAATGATATGTGGCTTTTGCCCAAAGTAATACTCAAAATAGCGGGCGGTATTATTACTTCCTGTGGCAATCACAGCGTCGAAATCATGGAGTTTCTCTTCAGTAAATTGTACCTTTCCCTGAAATTCAGGAGCTATTTCCTCAAGTTTCTTAACTAAAAAGGGGAGTAATACTTTGTCATTAGAGGAGAGTTTCACCAAGGCTTTATGCCCTGGGAGCAATGCGCAGAGTAGGTCATGGAAGCCTACCATAGGAATATTCCCAGCCAAGACAAGAGCTACTTGTTTGGGTGTTTTTTCTGCTATAGTATAAGGGGAAAGCCACGTCCGTAAGCCATCTTCTTTCAAAAGACCTGCCCAGTGTTTCAGTGCAAAAAGGCAGTTCTCCCTGTCAAACCATGCGTTCTGCTGCTCCGCTTTTTCAACAGCGGCTTCCACTTCGGCATATATAGGAGCTTCCTTTCCATAGAGGAAATAGTCCCTAAGCATAGCACCTAAGGCAGCTACCCCTTGTATTCTCTGTTCTAAAGTCTGCATCAAAATCATTTTTTCAAACCACAAATATACGAATTATAATTGTTAATTGTTAATTGTCAATTGTTAATTTAGATCATTAACAATTAACAATTAAAAAAAGCTACTTTGTTTTGCATAGTACTGAAATTATTTGTAATTTTGCAGGGTCAAATCAGATGTTTATGGAAACAATTAATTTAGAGAAGATCAAAACCCAGATGCGAAAAGGGGTCTTGGAGATGTGTATTCTTTCTATCATCAATAAGAAGAAGGAAGCCTACGCATCGGACATCATGGAAGCGCTTAAGGAGGCGGATATGATCGTGGTAGAGGGAACGCTCTACCCGCTGATGACCCGACTGAAAAATGCCTCCTTACTTAACTATTCTTGGCGTGAGTCTACCGAAGGGCCGCCGAGAAAGTATTACACCCTTACCGACAAGGGGCTTTCTTTCCTTAACGAAGCCCTTGCCTCCTGGAACGAATTACAAACAATGATAACCAAACTTATTTAATCATGGACAAAACACATAACATCAGTTTAGGCGGCTTTTCCTTCATCATAGAAAATGGTGCCGCTTCCCAGCTCTCCGCTTACCTTACCAAGGTGCGCCAATACTTAGGTCAATCTGCTGATACGGACGAAATACTCACCGATGTAGAACAGCGTATGGCCGAACTCCTCAAAGCACGTATGCAAAATACGGAAGTAGTTACTTCTTCTGATATAGATTACTTAATACAAGTAATGGGTAAGCCTGAACAATATGTACAGGACGATGAGGAACTTACTTTTGAAAAATCTGCTCCAGTACTCCCACTAAGAAGCAGGAAACTCTATCGTGATATAAGCAAAGGAAGTATAGGCGGAGTACTCTCTGGCCTAAGCTACTATTTCCAGATAGATGTAACCCTCCTTAGAATTATCTATATGCTGCCGATCCTCTTGAATATCGGAATTTTATCCTTCACTTTCAACGGGTCTGCCATGTCGCTCTCTACCTTCTCTATACTCCTTTATGTAGTGCTTTGGCTGGTGATTCCGCCTGCAAAAACAACTGCTGAAAAATTGGAAATGAAGGGGTTAGAGGTGAATATTGATACGATTTCCTCTCACAAAGACGAAGAAGAAGCCCCCAAAAAACGTCAGTGGCTTAGAAGCACTTCCGATAAGTGGCTCATGGGGGTCTTGGGCGGATTGGCTAAGTACTTTTCTATCCCATCTATCTGGCTGAGAATAGGGGTTATCTGTTGTATGATAGCGGCTCTTATCTCTACCCACGGACGCGCACTACTTTTTGTGCTCCTCTATGGGTTCTTGGCTTATGGTCTTAAAAAGGATAACGAGTCTGATAGCGAGCAGGATAAGCAACAAGATAGTAGTCCCATGCCATTGGTGGATAATACAGCACCGCAAAGGCATTCTCGCTCTATTTTAGGGCAGTTTTTCCATATCATGTTCAAGGGGGCAAGCTATTTCTTAGTGATGATATTCATCTTTATCGTCTTTATCTTGCTCTTGATGGTGCTCTCTGCCCTTTTAGGAATAGGAATTTTCAGTGGTGCTTCCTTGGTACTCTTGCATGATTATTTAGATTTTGTCCTAACCAAAAGCTGGCAACAGGTGTTGTTTTACCTCTCTACTACCCTCTTGATAGTGCTTTTTATCTCTATCTTTACGCTTTTGATAATGAAGGTGTTTTCTGCCAAGGGTTACCAAACACCTCGCTGGTGGTTTGCAACAAATATCCTGATTACCTTGGTGAGCTTCTTGGGGGTATTTGCCTTGGTAACGAGTGCTTCAAGGAGTTTTATCTCTTACAATGCAGTAGAAGAAAAGCATCCTATAGCCTTGACTTCCGATACACTTTTTATTCGCGAAAAAACAATAACCCCTTCCTCTTATAGTCTCTTAGTTGATAGCAAAGGAGTAGGGCGAAGTGGGAATGTACACTTCTTAGGCTTAGGCACAACCCAACAGCAAGCCCCTTATTTACTAATAAAAACGACTTCTCAAGGAGGAGACACCGATGAGGCCATAGAGAATGCCCAAAAGATAGAATACCCCATAGAGATGGTAGGGGATACGCTAAACCTCCCCAATGGTTTTCTTCTAAAGAAAGGCAATCCTTATCGTATGCAAAGGGTATATCTCAAGCTCTTCCTTCCCCAAGGGAAAATGGCCAAATTCACCAAATTCCCTACCATGAAGCGTGGTAATCTATATCCTCGTGGTATCTATAAGGCGGTCAATGACAGCATTGTAGAAGTAAAAAAATAAATACAATTTGCTAACTTTCTAATAAACAATTTATTGCGTCTCTACCCAGACCTTAGCTAAGACAATTCCTCACCTTGCATAGTCCTCCGTAGAGACGCAATTTATTGCGTCTTAACTAATCAGATATAATTTAACGTGAGTTCGACGTAAGCAAAATTACATTTCCCTCACGGATTTTCCTCCGCTGGCGCGAGCTTGCAGCTCGTGCCTATCATACTAAGAGCTTATAGCTCCCATAAAGAGTCAAAGGCCCCCCGCTGGTGCGAGCTTGCAGCTCGTACCCTAATGCATGAGCAGGCGTAGGGGCTAATGGCAATTAACCCTTGAAAGAGAGTAAATTAGGAATGAATCCCTTGCCTTATTTATTCGCATTCTAATATGATTGACTATAAAAAAATAAAAAGTTGTTCATTTGATTGATTTTCAAATAATTAAATGTAATGAACAACTTGAAGCAAAGTTACAAAAAAATCTTGAAGTATTATCAAATCTCTTTGGAAATAAATCTCTACCTTACCAAAGAAAGAACCTAAAAATATTTGATTTAGAGGCGCTTAGTTTAGCTCTAACAGCAGAAAATTTAAGCTCTGCCTCTGAATGTCAGCTTTTTAGACAGGTTTCTTAATACATTAAGCACAAGATTGAAAAGGAGCGTTTTTAGTTGTACAAAAAAATGATCAGAACTAAAAACTAACTACTGAAAACTAAAAACTTTTTTGTATTTTTGCACCCGCAAAAAGAAATGATATGTTAGCGAGATTAGATATTGTAAAGCAACGATTTGACGAGGTTTCCGACCTTATTATACAACCCAATATCATAGCCGACCAAAAGCGCTATGTACAACTTACTAAGGAATACAAGGAGCTGAAACAGCTCATGGACAAGCGCCAAGAATATATAATTGTAACAGCCAATATCGCTGAGGCCGAGGAGATTATCAAGGACGGAAGCGATGAGGAAATGACCGAAATGGCTCGTCTTCAGTTGGAAGAAGCTAAGGAAAGGCTCCCTCAGCTGGAGGAAGAAATCAAGTTCTTACTCATTCCTAAGGATCCCGAAGACAGCAAAAATGCAGTTATGGAAATCCGTGCAGGTACAGGTGGGGACGAGGCGTCTATCTTTGCAGGAGATCTCTATCGTATGTACAATAAGTACTGCCAGGACAGAGGCTGGAGTGTCTCTGTGATGGATATGAACGAGGGTACCTCTGGCGGGTTCAAGGAGATTATCTTGGAAATCAATGGGGAAGATGTATATGGTACGCTCAAGTTTGAAGCGGGCGTACATCGTGTACAGCGCGTGCCACAAACCGAGACACAGGGGCGTGTACATACTTCTGCCGCAACCGTAATGGTGCTCCCCGAAGCGGAAGAGTTTGATGTGGAACTCAATATGGAGGATGTCAAGATCATTCGTACTACTTCCACAGGGCCTGGTGGTCAGTCGGTTAATACAACTTACTCGGCTATTCAGCTACAACACATTCCCACAGGGATAGAGGTGCGTTGCCAAGATGAGAAATCCCAACATAAGAATTTGGATAAGGCTTTAAAGGTGCTCCGCTCTCGTCTTTACGAAATGGAATTGGCTAAGAAAATGGAGGCCGACTCTGCACGTCGTAAAAGTATGGTCTCCAGTGGTGACAGAAGTGCCAAGATACGTACTTATAACTATCCACAAGGACGTGTAACAGATCACCGTATCGGGCTGACCCTCTACGATTTAGGCAATATTATGAATGGAGACATCCAGCGCCTGATTGACGAACTCCAACTGGCCGAAAACACCGAAAAACTCAAAGAAGGAGACATCTTTTAATGACTAATGACAAGTGACGAGTGACAAATACCACAATAGGAATTAGTCACTCGTCACTCATCACTTGTCACTATCAAAGAATGTTGAGCACTTGCTCCTTTATCTTCTCCAATTCATTTTTCATCAGCACGACGATTTGTTGCATTTGAGCGTGGTTGGCTTTGGAACCTAGGGTGTTGATTTCGCGCCCTATCTCCTGAGCGATAAAGCCCAATTTGCGCCCATTGGACTGGGGTTCTTCCAGCGTGGTAAGAAAGTAATTTAGGTGATTGGCAAGCCGAACTTTCTCCTCGGTGATGTCCAATTTCTCAAGATAAAAGATAAGCTCTTGCTCGAAACGATTTTCATCTACTCGGTCTCTAATTTCTTCCACAGCGCGCTCCATACGACTACGAATGGCAGCAAGTCGCTCTTTGTCAAGCGCTTCTACTTGGGTTAGGAGTTGTTGTATGTTCCTGATACGTAGCTCAAAATCTTTCTGTAAAATAGCGCCCTCACTACTGCGAAACGCTTGTAATTGCTTGAGGGCTAAGACTAAATGCTCCTCTATTTGGGCAAACTCCCGCTCATCTACTTCTTCCACAGGCGTAGTCAGCGCATCGGGCATGCGTACGGCCATCTTGAGAAATTCTACATCAGGCCCATTGGGCGAAATGGATCGCATCTGCTCTATATAGCCGCGAACAACGGGGGCATTGAGCGTGGAAGTACTTGAGGCAGAGGTGTTTTCTACTGTAAGGGTAAAATCAATCTTTCCGCGCTCTAGGGTGTCGGAAATCAGTTTCCTAAGAGTTAATTCTTTTTCCTTATAGGCTTGTGCAATACGGGTGTTGAGGTCTATGGCCTTGCTATTGAGGGACTTTATCTCTATAATGATTTTCTTATCAGCAAGTTGCAATAGGCTCTTGCCAAAGCCTGTCATGGATTGTATCATGGTTGTATGCTTTGATGAGTGCAAAGGTACTAAAAATATTGCTTAAATCGCGTAAATATCTTACTTAAATTGTATATTGTAAATTAATTTTGTACATTTGCAGAGTTTTTCATATCTTAAACTAAAGGTACTCCATAACATGGATATTCAATCTGTAAAACAACGTTTTGGTATTATTGGCAACGATTCTAAGCTGAATCTAGCCATAGAAAAAGCCGTTCGTATAGCCCCTACCGATGTCTCTGTGCTCATCACAGGGGAAAGTGGCGTGGGTAAAGAGGCTTTTGCTCGGATTATTCACACGCTTTCAGCTCGTAAGCATGCAAAATATATAGCTATTAACTGTGGGGCAATCCCCGAAGGTACGATTGATTCAGAACTATTTGGTTTTAAGGCGGGTAGCTTTACACACTCTGGCAAGGAGGATAAGAAAGGCTACTTTGAGGAGGCCAATGGGGGCACGATTTTCCTTGATGAGGTGGGCGAATTACCTCTTTCAGCACAGGTACGACTCTTGAGGGTCTTGGAAAATGGGGAGTTTATACGCGTAGGGGACTCCACTCCTCGCAAAACCGATGTGCGTATTGTGGCTGCTACCAATGTAAAGATGCAGGAGGCTCTCAAGAAGGGGCGTTTCCGTGAGGACTTGTACTATAGGCTCAATACGGTGGAGATCTTCCTCCCGCCTCTTAGAGAACGCAAAGAGGATATCCATCTGCTATTTAGAAAATTTGCCTCAGATTTTGCTCAAAAATATCGTATGCCTACTATCCAACTTTCTCCAGAGGCGGTCAAGGAACTCTTACGCTATCGTTGGCCTGGTAATATAAGACAGTTGAGAAACATAGCCGAGCAAATATCTGTAGTAGAACAGAAAAGGGAAATCTCTGCTGAAACACTGCTTTCTTATCTTCCTGAGGATAAGGTAAGTCACTTGCCTGTTACGGTCTCTCAGAGCAAAGCCGAGAGTGATTTTGCTTCCGAAAGAGAAATCCTTTACAAGGTGCTTTTTGATATGCGTAATGATCTCAATGATCTCAAACAGCTTACATTTAAGCTTATACAAGAGGGAAATACCCCCAAAGTACAGGAGGAGAACCAGACGCTTATCCATAAGATCTATGGCTCTGAGGTAACCTATCCTACTGATATGAATGAACCTGCTATGATGTTCCTCTCTCATGACAAAGCGCCTTCGCATGTGGGGAAGCATGGTAACTATGATTTTGCTGAGGAAATACAAGAGGAAGAACCCATTTCTTTGCAGGACAAAGAGGTGGAGCTGATACAGAAATCCTTGGAACGGCATAGGGGTAAGAGAAAAGAAGCGGCTAAGGAACTGGGGATCTCCGAGCGAACCCTTTATCGGAAAATAAAACAATACAATATAGAATAGAGATGCTATTTTTTGCATCTTAACGAATAAATATTACGTCTTAACAAATGAGTTGTATATGAGAAACATATTATTTTTTATTTCGTTTTTATACTTACAAATAACGGTGGCTCAGTCCTATGATACTTATTTCACTAAGGAGGCACTCCGATTGGATTTTTTTCTTTTTGGGACTAAGCGTACTACTCAGGTAGCTCTCAAAGGACTCAAGCAGGAACCGCTTTTTGGAGGTTCTCATACGAACTTGATACACCCCAATCAAGGGGAATACCGCATACAAGTATTAGAGCCTGCATCTGGTAAGGTGTTGTATTCCAAGGGGTTTATTACACTCTTGGAAGAATGGCAAAGCTTAGAAACCGATGAGGCTAAAACGGAGTTTTTTGAGGTTCCTCTTCAAGTACCTTATCCTAAAGCACAGGTTAGGGTGAATTTCGACCATAGGAAGACTGATGGAAATTTCGAAACTCTTTTCTCTACTTCCATAGACCCTACCGATTATAGGATTGTCAAAGATACTCCACTGAAGTTCCCTATCAAACAGCTGCTTAGCAATGGAGCACCTCAGCGGAAAGTGGATATAGTAGTACTTCCTGAAGGATATACACAAGAGGAAATGGACAAGTTTGTCGCCGATACCCAGCGCTTATTTGATTATTTGTTCTCTATTGCTCCTTATAGCAAACACAAAGCGGACTTCAATATTTGCGCAGTGTTGGCGCCTTCTCAAGAGAGTGGTACCGACTTGGCTGGGGTGTTGGCCTATAAAAATACGTTGTTTGATAGCCATTTTTATTCCTTCGGCATGGACAGATACCTCACTTGTCCCTCATTCTTTAAGGTGGCTGATGTAGCAGCGGCTGTGCCTTATGATCAACTCTTTGTGGTAGTCAATACCAAAGAGTATGGGGGTGGTGCTTTTTATAATCTGTTGAATCTCAATGTGTCGGATAATTTTTTAGCTGAAAAAACCTTTGTACATGAGTTTGGCCATGGTTTTGTAGGCCTTGCCGATGAGTACAGTTACGAAGAGGGAATGGGAAGCCGCTACAACCTTAAAATAGAGCCTTGGGAACCCAATATTACCTCTTTGGTGGATTTTGGGAGTAAGTGGAAGGATATGGTACAGAAACGCACCCCTATTCCTACACCACGTATAACCAAGTACCAACAGAAAGTGGGAGCCTTCGAGGGTGGCGGCTACTTATCTAAGGGTATGTATAGTCCTATGCAGGATTGCAGAATGAATTCTATTGATAGTAATGATTTCTGCCCTGTATGTACCCGTGCTATTGAGAGAATGATACGCTTTTATACAGAATAAGATTTACAGTTTAGATATATGAATACTAACATGGTTAAAGGTTTTTCTAAACTCACTAAGGAGGAAAAACGTCAATGGATATGCCAAACCTATCTTGACAAGGAGCCTTCTGCAGAGCAGGTTTTTGCAACTTATGATTTGGCCGATAGTAACTTGCAAAAGTTACATGATGATTTTATAGAAAATGCTATAGGTAACTATGTCCTACCCTTTGCCGTAGCGCCTAATTTCTTAATTGATGGTCGCAATTATACAGTGCCTATGGTGGTAGAGGAAAGTTCAGTGGTGGCTGCCGTAAGCAAAGCGGCCAAATTCTGGTCTGAACATGGAGGTTTCCACTGTCAGGTACGTAGCATGGAAAAGGTAGGCCATATTCATCTGTTCTTTGACGGAAACAAACAGGAACTCTTCCAATTCTTTAACCAAATAGACGCGCTTTTATACGAAGACACAAGTGCGCTTACTGAAAACATGCGCAAAAGGGGAGGGGGGATCTCTTCCATTATGCTCAAGGATATGACGGATTCCTTGGAGCATTATTATCAGGTATTTGTTACTTTTCTCACAGGAGATGCCATGGGGGCTAACTTTATCAATTCATGTTTGGAGCAGATGACTCAAACCATTGAGCGCGAAGCTCTCACACATATCACCCATGGAAATCTCGAAGTACTCATGAGTATTCTCTCCAATTATACTCCTCAGTGCTTAGTAAGGGCTGAGGTCTCTGCACCTACTAGCCAAATGTCCTATAATGACATTACAGGGGAGGAGTTTGCCATTGACTTTGTCCGTGCCATCGCAGTAGCCAATGCCGATGTATATCGTGCGGTAACTCATAACAAAGGGGTCATGAATGGTATAGATGCCGTGGTTATTGCCACAGGAAATGACTTTCGAGCCGTGGAGGCAGCCGCTCATGCCTATGCCGCCAAGGAGGGTAGGTATAAGAGTCTTACCCAAGCCTCCCTTACAGATGGTATCTTCCATTATAGTATAGAGATACCTTTGGCTATAGGTACTGTAGGGGGACTTACCAAACTACACCCTATGGTAAGAACAGCCCTAAAAATACTTGAAAACCCTTCTGCAGAAGCTCTGATGAGGATTATTGCTTGTGTAGGACTGGCACAGAACTTTGCCGCAGTGAGTTCCTTGGTAACCCATGGTATCCAAAAGGGGCATATGAAAATGCACTTAGTCAATATACTAAACCAATTAGGGGCTACCCCAGAGGAAAAACAACAACTGATGGACTATTTCAAGGATAAAACCGTCTCTCATAGCGAAGTAGTACAAGCATTTAACCGAGTTAGAGGTCAGTAGTAAGTTGTCAGTAGTTGGTTGTTAGTTGTCAGTTGTTAGTCTCTAGAAACTAACCACTAATCACTGTTCACTAATCACTGTTCACTAACCACTAATCACTGAAATAATTGTTTCTTTCAGTATATCATAGTAAGAGATAGACCCACTTTCAACCCCTTTGCTCTTGAGGTCAGCTTGTTTGATAACTTCCATACAAAAGCTGATTTTCTTCAATGGATAGAGGGAGGCAGCTTGTCGGTAATCTTTTAAGAAATAAGGGTTTACTCCCATTTCTCTAGCCAGTTCAGCATCGGTACGGCCTGTAAGGCTAGAGAAGATAAAAAGGCTCTTAAAATAGCGGTACAGGTTCTCTGTAATCATGGGCATGGGGTTATCCTTCTGGTTTTCATTGAAGTACTTGATGATCTGCATAGCCTTAGGAAGGTCTTTCCTGCCAATGGCATTTTGCAATTCAAACACGTTGAAATCCTTGCTGATACCTATATTTTCCTCTATATGGGTAGGGGTGATTTCAGTACCTAGCTTGAGGATAATCTTGAGTTTGTTCAGTTCGTTGGCTATACGACTCAGATCGGTACCCAAGAAACTTACCAATAGCTGACAAGCCACTTGGTTGATGCTATATCCGTTTTCTTTCAAAAAACTATTTACCCACTTAACAGTGTCACTCTCATAGAGTTTTTTACTCTCAAGAGTGGTGTATTTCTTGAGTTCCTTGGCTAGTTTGGTTTTTCCGTCTATTTTGCCATATTTGTAACAAAGTACCAAAATAGTAGTTGGAGACGGTTTTTCCACGTAGGGAAGTAGCTGACCTATGGTGCGGCTAAGCTCTTGGGCTTCTTTGACGATGATCACTCGGCGTTCGGCCATCATGGGATACTCGCGTGCATAGTGAATAAGGGCATCTATAGTGATATCTTTGCCATAAACCACTTGCTGGTTGAAAGCCTTTTCATCATCACGGAGTACATTTTGTTCTATATAGTTACTGATTATGTCAATAAAATAAGGCTCTTCCCCACATAGATAGTAGATGGGACTATAATTTTGTTTTTTTAACTCAGCTAAAATTTTTTCTACTTCGTTCATGCTATACGTTTCTAATTTTCTTTTTGTATATTTGCACCCATGCAAACATTGAATTTCCCTACGTACGAATTTCGGTTCAAAAGTAATGAAAATAAACGATATATTTTTGATATAATCCGAAAAAAATTTGTGGTGCTTACTCCTGAAGAATGGGTACGGCAACATGCGGTACGCTTTCTCTTACAGGACAGGGGCTACCCCCAGTCGCTCATGAATGTGGAAAAACGCATACAAATCAATCACTTAACCAAGCGCTACGACATTGTTATCTATCGCCCCGATGGAAGTATTTTCTTGGTGGTGGAGTGCAAGGCCCCACAGGTGGGGATCACCCAAGAGGTCTTTGACCAAATAGCTCGCTATAACCTTACCCTAAAGGCTGAAAACCTCATGGTAACCAATGGATTACAACATATTTTCTACCAGATAGACTATGAAAGGAAAGCCTATATATTCTTGCGAGAACTACCCAATTTCTACCCACTGGATGAAAATCAAAAAAAATATGATAAATCTGTAATTTTAAACCATTAAAAGTTGTATCTTTGCCGCACTTTTACACCCGTGTTATGAAGTTATCCCACGCAGGCCTTATTATATTCTTGGTGTTATTGTTAGACCAAGCCAGTAAAATATATATCAAAACCCATTTCATGATAGACCAGTCTATTCATGTATTTGATTGGTTTCATATACATTTTATTGAAAATCCAGGAGCTGCTTGGGGAGTAGGAATTCCCGGGAAATATGGCAAACTTATATTGAGTATTTTCAGGATTGTAGCCATCATAGGGATTGGCTACTGGTTATGGCAATCAGTGAAAAAGAAAGCCCCTAAAGTGCTGATTATCTCTATAGCACTCATCTTTGCAGGTGCCTTGGGCAATATCATTGATTCAGTATTCTATGGAGTCATTTTTGACCATAGTGTAAATAATGTAGCGACCTTTATGAGTAAGGAACCTTATGGCACACTTTTCCATGGTAAGGTAGTGGATATGCTCTATTTTCCGCTCATAGATGCGCAACTTCCCGACTGGATTCCCTTTTATGGAGGACAAAGATTCACTTTTTTTGACCCAATTTTCAACATTGCCGATACAGCTATCTCCGTAGCGGTGGGATTGTTGATTATTTTCAATAAAAAAGCATTTAAAAAGTAATTAACTTTTTATTGATTTATTATTGTAATTTATCGGATAAAATAGCTGATTTAGAATTATATATTAATAAATAATAACAATTTAAACTTTCTTCTTCTTAACATTTGTATGGTTGAAAAATATGTTGAAAACCATGTTGAGAAAAAAAGCAAAAAAAAAGTCGCAAAATATTTTTAAATAAGAAAAAAGTTTATACCTTTGTGCAAAATTTGAACAAGTAAATAAATAGTAATTTTATGGATACAAATCTATTTGAAACCTATGTAAAGGCTATGCGCCAAGAGGTGCCAGGATTTATTTCAATCACTGTGGTAAGTACAAATGATGGTAATACTATTGCTTATGAAGCAGCTTCTAACGTGGATAACCGTTTATCAAGTGCTTTCCAAGTAGAAATCTTACGTCAGGCTACTAAAGCAATGGGATATGTGGAAGGGCTTAACGATAAGAATATAGATCGTATTGAAATCGCTCTTAAAGAACAATTGCACGTACTCTTCTCATCAAGTAATCGTCAGTTCTTGGTACACCTAATTTTGGATGAAGCTAAACAAAATATTGCAATTACCAAGATGTTGCATAACAAGTTCTTCAAAGCAGTGGAAGACAGCTATGTACCTACTGCCGAAGAACAACAAACAGTAAGAAGAAGATTGTTCTTCTAAAATAATAAATATGAAACCATAATATGCAAAAATGCTCTTCTACTGAAGGGCTTTTTGTGTATTATCTTATAATTATTAATTAGAATCATGAAATATCTAACCTTATCAGTTCTATTATTAGCACTTATGGGCTGTGCTAACAACACAGCAAAGACTCCCCAAGAAGCTGCTCAACAAGAACAAAAAGCAGCTACTGACGATGCACAATTACAAGAGGTTACTCTCAAGATAGAAGGTATGACCTGTGCTCATGGTTGTGCTGCTACTATAGAGAAAAATCTCAACAAAACCGATGGAGTAGCTAAAGCCTCTGTGGATTTTGATGCCAAGACGGCTACCATATCCTACGACGCTCACAAGCTCTCCAAGGAATCCCTCATTTCGGTAATAGAAGGTTCCAATGGTGGAGACACTTATAAGGTACTGCCTTAGTCCACAAAGGGCTATAAGGTAAGACTTGAGCATGCCCACTAAAAAGATTAATCTAAACACTGAGAAATGTTATCAAATTCAAGCAAATATGCAATCAATGCAGTACTCTATTTAGCACTGCATTCCTCCATAGAAAACAAAAAAGGAGTGAAAGAAATATCCGAGGCCTTACATATTCCTACCGCTTTTTTGGCCAAACTCTTACAGATATTGGCTAAGAAAAACGCTATCTGTTCGGCTAAGGGGCCAGGAGGAGGCTTTTATCTTACAGAAGAGAAAATGAAAGCACCTTTGGCTACTATTGTTCATCATATAGATGGGGTGGATAAGTTCTCCGTTTGCTTCTTGGGAATTAGAGCTTGCTCTGAGGAAACGCCTTGTCCTATGCACTATGCTGTAAAACCTTTTAAGGAAGAGTTTCTTAGAGAATTGGAAAAGCATGATATAGAATATTTTGCTGACAAAATTAGAAGAGGAGAAGCCTACCTAATTGTCTGATATTATTTATTAAAAAACGTATTTTTTTCTTGTTATTTTGCAACAAAAATCGTATATTTGTGCTCGTAAAAATTTCTATCGCAAAGTAATAAATTAATATACAAGATGCAAAAAACAATTAAAAAAATTGCCCTTACACTATTATTAATAGTGTCCGTGGTAGCTTTCGCACAGAAACCGAAAGTACGTATTCTTGCAACAGGTGGTACTATTGCAGGAGTGAGCAAGTCCGCTACTGAAACTAATTACAAAGCGGGAGAACTAGGTATTAACCAACTCCTACAAGCAGTACCCCAAGTGAGAGACTTAGCTGATGTCTCTGGAGAGCAAATTGTAAAAATTGGCTCTCAAGATATGAATGATGATGTATGGCTAAAACTCGCTAAGCGTATCAATGAACTCCTTAATAAGGAAGGGTACGATGGAGTGGTAATCACTCATGGTACCGATACGATGGAGGAAACCGCTTACTTTCTAAACCTTACAGTACATAGTAACAAACCTGTGGTATTAGTAGGAGCTATGCGACCTGCTACAGGAATGAGTGCCGATGGTCCTTTGAACTTGTACAATGCAGTAGCTGTGGCTGCTGATAAAAATGCGCAAGGTCGTGGAGTTATGGTATGTATGAATGATATTGTTCTTGATGCCAAAGACGTTATCAAAACCAATACTACCTCTGTAGATACTTTTAGAGGGGCTAATTATGGCTCTTTAGCTTATATTCACAATGGAAAAGTATTCTTTGGACGTACTCCTGACAATAAGCATACTGCCCAGTCTATTTTCAATGTGGATAACCTAAAAGCGCTTCCTAAAGTAGGAATTGTATATAGCTACTCCAATGTATCTGAACTTCCTATGAAGGCTTTCATGGATGCGAAGTTCGATGGTATTGTGCATGCTGGGGTGGGAAATGGTAATTTCTACCATACTATCTTTGACCTAGCTGTGAAAGCACAACAAAGTGGTATCCAGATTGTACGTTCTTCTCGTGTACCTACAGGAGCCACTACTTTGGATGCTGAAGTAGATGATGCCAAATATCACTTTGTGGCCTCTGGTGCCCTTAATCCTCAAAAGGCACGTGTGCTACTGATGTTAGCGCTTACTAAGACTAAGGATTGGCAACAGATCCAACAATATTTTAATGAGTATTAATACTTAAAGGTAAGGCAAAAAGTAAAAAGAGACATTTCTTTGTACTTTTTGCCTTTTATGCTTATAGAAAAACACAAAGAATACACAGAAATGAAAAAACTATTTATGTCAGCTATGTTCCTATCCGTTATGGGGGCATTTGCACAGGAAGACCTACAGGGACAAATCAATCAACTAAAGGCTGAACTTGAACAAATCAAACAAGCACAGTCTATGCCTGTAACTTCGCCAGAGGGTATTAACCCTATTGATAAGCGATTCAATATGTACTTTAACTTCCAATCCAGTCTTGATGCTGAAAAAGCAGAAGGAGCAGATATGACAGCCAAATTCAAAGCTCGTCAGTTGCGTTTGGAAGTAAGAGGTAATATTACCGATCGTATCTTCTATCGTTTTCGTCATCGTTTGAACAAGTCTAATGCAGGAGTGGATTTGGACAACTTGGCCAAAGCTACAGACATGCTCTATGCTGGTTTTCATATAGATGATAAGTGGGCACTTACTGTGGGTAAGATGTGTCAGGCATGGGGCGGTTATGAGTTTGATTTGAACCCAATGAATATCTATGAATATTCAGATTTTATAGATAATATGGACAACTTTATGCTTGGTGGTATGGTTACTTATGCACCTAATGCCAATCATGAGTTCAACTTACAAGTAACCGATGTGCGTAATGATAGTTTTGAAAATATCTATACAAAAAGAGACCCTCAAAACACATTAAAACAAAGCAATGTACCACTTACCTATATACTCAACTGGAATGGTTTCCTCTTTGACGGTGTACTACAAACCCGCTGGGGAGTAGGTCTACAAAGTGAAGCGGACGGTTATAACAATACTATGGTAATGCTTGGTACTCGTGTGGCTTTACCTAAGTTCCAAGTTTTCTTGGACTACATGAGAGCTGATGAACAGTTAGACCGACTTAACTATACCCCACTGAGCAACAACGGAAAAGGACAGCCTCTCAAAGATACAAAGTATAACACCTTTGTACTTAAGGGCGAATACCAACCTATACCTTCACTTAACCTATTTGCTCAAGGAATCTATGAAACTGCGGAAAGTGATTTAGCAGGTAATAAGATGACTGGCTTAGGTTATTATGGAGGGGTAGAGTACTTACCTTTCCCTTCACAAGACTTGCGCTTCTTCTTAGCCTATGTAGGCAGAAGTCGTGAAGTATCCAATCTAACAAAAAGCACGAATCGTGTAAGCTTGGGTATGATGTACCGTATCAAGGCTTTCTAAGTCTCTCATACGTAAAATAACTAAAACCTCCCTCCCACAAGGAGGGGAGGTTTTGTGCTTACTTTATTTATTATATAGATTTTTAGAAATAATCGTTAAACATATAAGATATGAAACTCAGAAAAATATACACAAACCTACTATTCAAGGTATTCTGTGGAATACTCTTGGGGATTCTCTTAGGCTGGCTCGTACTCAAAGGCTGGTTCCCTCAGTGGATTTATAGAATACTACTGACCTTCAAGGGGCTTTTTGGTAGCTTTCTAGGCTTTGCAATACCGCTGATTATTATGGGGCTTGTGATGCCCTCCATTAGCAAATTGGGCAAAAGTGCAGGTCGCCTGCTACTTATTACTGTAGGGATTGCTTACTCATTTACTTTGTTTTCAGGCTTTTCTACCTATTTTGCTTCGGAGGCGATATTTCCTTCGTTACTTGAAAATCAGCATATAAAACCTATGGGAGATGAACAGGTACTCACTCCTTTCTTCTCTATCCAGATGCCCCCTATAGCCGATGTGATGACCGCCTTGGTGCTTTCTTTTATCATGGGGATTGGTCTCTCTCTCAAGGAAAAATCAGTACTCTCTGGAGTGATAGAGGAGTTTGGTGAGATCGTTAGCTGGCTCATTGCCAAGGCCATTATCCCTGTATTGCCTTATTATATCATGGCTATCTTTGCTGAAATCACCTTTGGAGGGAAAGTAGTTTCCGTCATAGAGGTGTTCTTTAAGCTCATAGTGGTACTCTTTGTCATGCACATACTCCTTTTAATTATACAGTACCTAATTGCAGGAGGAATTGCAGGGAAGAATCCATTCAAATCACTTATAACCATGTTGCCAGCTTATGCTACAGCCTTGGGTACCCAATCCTCCGCAGCGACTATTCCAATCACCCTACAACAAGCTATAAAGATGGGGGTATCGCCTCGTATTGCAGGTTTTGTGATTCCACTATGTGCCACTATACACCTATCTGGAAGCACCATGAAAATCACCGCTTGTGCTATGGCTTTGATGCTTTTGGAAGGTATGCCTTTTGATTTGGAACTCTTCTCAGGCTTTATCATGATGCTAGGCATTATTATGGTAGCTGCCCCAGGGGTACCAGGCGGAGCAATTATGGCTGCACTGGGTATCTTAGGTTCTATGTTGGGCTTCAATGAGGAGCAACAAGGACTGATGATTGCCCTCTATGTGGCTATGGATAGCTTTGGTACTGCTTGTAATGTAACAGGTGATGGAGCTGTAGCTCTGATAGTCAATAAGATAGAGGAAGGCAAAAGCGCCTAGACGCAAGTTATAAAATATTTGCTAATCCAAAAATTAGTAGTACCTTTGCGTTTTCATTAAAGAGATTTTCAATAGAGATGAACAACAAACTACTTACAGTAGGAACTTTAGCCTTTGATACTATAGAGACGCCTTTAAGCAGGGTGGAGCGCACCATGGGAGGAGCCGCCAATTATAGTGCTTTGGCAAGTGCTATCTTTGATGTAGAACAGGCCGTCGTATCGGTCATAGGGGAGGACTATCCACAATCTTTTTTGGACTACCTTATAGAACGTGAGATAGATATTTCCCAAATAGAAAAAGTACAAGGAGGGCGCAGCTTCTTTTGGAGTGGGCGTTATTTTACCAATATGAACAAAAGGGAGACACTTGAGACTCAGGAAAATGTACTTAGTGGCTATACGCCTAAAATAAATCCAGCGTTCTCCGATGCCTCCTTTGTATTGCTGGGAAACCTACACCCTAAAGTACAACTTCAGGTATTGGAGCAACTCTCTTCAAGACCAAGCCTTGTGGTTTCTGATACCATGAACTATTGGATAGATCATACACCTGAATTGCTAGAAGAACTTATCCGAAAAACCGATGTGCTTACCGTAAGTGATGAGGAAGCCTTTGCCCTTACAGGAGAGACTGTTTTGCTTAGGGCTGTAGAGAAGTTACAACAAAAAGGCGCTTCTTATATCATTATCAAAAGGGGAGAGCATGGCGCTATGCTTTTCCACGAAGAAAAAAGATTCTTCACGCCTGCCTTGCCCCTCACACAGGTATATGACCCTACGGGAGCAGGAGATACTTTTGCAGGAGGCTTTATAGGCTATATGGCACAAACAGGAGAAGTCTCCTTTGAAAACATGAAAAATGCCTTGGTATATGCCACTACCTTGGCCTCTTTCTGCGTAGAACAGATGGGAGTAGAGAGACTACTTTCTCTAACCAAGGAGGAAGTGCTTCGACGCCTTTTCTGCTTGAAAGAATTGACCCAATTTGAAATAAAAGTCGTCTAAAAAATGAGTGATGCTATCAAACACGAATGCGGAATTGCACTACTTCGCCTTCTTAAACCTTTAGAATATTATCAGCAAAAATACGGAACCCCCTTCTATGGGTTACATAAGATGTACTTGCTGATGGAAAAACAACACAATCGCGGGCAAGATGGGGCAGGAATCGCCAATATTAAGCTCGATATGCAACCTGGCGAGCGCTATATAGGACGTGTGCGCTCAAATGATTCCCAACCTATTCAGGATATCTTCAAGCAAATCAACTCTCATATCAACGAACTGCTCAAGAGTCACCCAGAGGCTAAAGCAGATGTACAAGCCCTTAAAAAGCTCATACCCTATTTGGGCGAGGTGTATTTAGGCCATGTGCGCTATGGTACTTTTGGAAAAAATAGTATAGAGAATGTACACCCTTTCCTTAGAGAGAACAACTGGATCTATCGCAACCTTATCTTGGCTGGAAACTTCAACCTGACCAATGTTAATGAACTCTTCAACAAGTTGGTAGAGCTTGGCCAACATCCAATTGCTAAGACCGATACGATTACTGTTATGGAACGTATTGGTCACTTCTTGGACAACGAAGTAGAGGAGTGTTACCGCCGCCTCAAGCAGGAGGGTATCAGTAAGCGAGAGGCTTCTCCGCTGATTATGGAGCAATTGGATATGGTCAAAGTACTCAAGAAGGCTGCTGCACGCTGGGACGGAGGTTATGCCATGGCAGGTATTGTAGGGCATGGGGTTTCCTTTGTAATCAGAGATCCTGCCGCTATTCGTCCTGCTTATTATTACAAGGACGACGAAGTGGTGGTAGTAGCTTCCGAACGAGCCGTCATACAAACAGCCTTTAATGCACCTTTTGAGCAAGTGGGAGAGCTACCGGCAGGAGCCGCTATTCTTATTAAACGAGATGGCTCCTCACAGATAGAACAGATCTTGGAACCCACAGAGCGCAAGGCATGTTCGTTCGAGCGTATCTACTTTTCTCGCGGTAGTGATCAGGAAATCTACTTAGAGCGAAAGAAATTAGGAGCTTTGCTTCTGCCACAGGTACTTCGCTCTATTGATAATGATCTGAAGAACACCGTCTTTTCCTATATCCCCAATACGGCAGAAACATCCTTTTATGGACTAATAGAGGCTGTATCTGAAGATCTTAACCAAAAGAAAAAGCAGCAAATCCTTCAGCAAGGTGCCACTCTGAATGAGGCATGCCTTAATGAAATCCTTTCAGTACGCCCTCG
This sequence comes from uncultured Capnocytophaga sp., assembly GCA_963528845.1. GTDB lineage: Bacteria > Bacteroidota > Bacteroidia > Flavobacteriales > Flavobacteriaceae > Capnocytophaga. Next base: position 34,051 of record CAURXJ010000017.1, read on the forward strand.
TATAGAGAAGGTAGCCATTAAGGACGTAAAACTACGTACCTTTATCACTGAAGATGCAGGTAGGGAGGATATGGTTGCCCATGTGTATGATATTACCTATGGTTCGGTAAGAAAACATGAGGATAACTTGGTGATTATTGACGATAGTATCGTACGAGGCACTACGCTCAAGAAGAGTATCCTCAATATCCTCAACCGCTTAGAACCCAAGAAAATAACAGTACTTTCCTCAGCCCCTCAGATTCGTTACCCTGATTGCTATGGGATAGATATGGCACGCTTGGAAGACCTTATAGCCTTTGAGGCAACCCTTGCTCTACACAAGGACGCAGGTACCTATGGGGTAGTGGAGGCCATTTATAAGAAATGTCTCGCTCAAAAAAACAAGCCCGATGAGGAAATTATCAATTATGTCAAAGAACTTTATGCACCTTTCACCACAGAGCAAATATCTCTAAAGATTACAGAGCTTTTGCGACCAGAGGCAATGCAGTGCGATTTAGATATTATCTTCCAAAGTGTGGAAAACCTACACAAGGCTTGTCCTAAGAACTTGGGTGACTGGTATTTCACAGGCGATTATCCTACCGTGGGAGGTAATAGAGTAGTCAATCAGGCCTTTATCAACTTCTATGAAGGGAATAAACAACGCGCATATTAGTGACTAATGACAAGTGACTAATGACCAATGACTAATCAAAATATTGATTATTAAAGTGTTGCGACAAAAGTGAAAAAAATATTGTGTTTTTCAAAATAAATGTGTATATTTGCATTACGATTTGAGAATAGGTAATTTTCTGATTATCAACTTAAAATACGCTGTAAGGTACCAATTTAGCTGAGAAACATCATGGAAAATAATCTAAAAATAAAAGGGAATATCTGGATAGAGACCGATACGGGGCTGCAAATTAATGCAGTTAAGGCATTACTTTTGGAGCAGATTGATGTTTTGGGTTCTATCTCAGAAGCTGCAAAAGTGTTAAATATTCCTTATCGTCGCGCATGGGGCATGATTCAAGAAATGAACCGAAATTCCTCCTTTGAAATTGTAGCCAAAGAAGCGGGAGGAAAAGCAGGAGGTCATAGCATCCTTACCGAGGAAGGCAGAGATATTCTCCAACTTTTCAAAGATGTAAATGACAGCTTAAAGCAATATAGCAAGGGGGAAAATGGCTGTTTCTCAGGCTGGAAAGAGAACTAAGCCCCCTCATCCGTAGAAGCGTAACAATTTTTAGGTTAGCTACAATAAAAAGAGGAACAAGGATATGCTCCAAGTGAGGGCTTTTCTTGCTCCTCTTTGTGGTAAATGCTCATGGTAAACAAATTTTTGTTAATAATAAACGATAGGGTATTTTATTAGAGAAAAAATAGTATTTTTGCACAAGAAATAAAAAATATAAATCTGAAAATGACACGAAAATTATTTATTATTGGTTTTGCCCTCTCTTCTTTACTGGCTACAGCACAGAGTGAGACTGAACAACAACAAGAACTTACACCAACCCGCTCTCGTACAACAGCGGAAGCACCCCAAGAGGAAAAGCAATATCCTGCAACCATAGAAGGTCAGTTTGATGAACTGGTGGATAAGTCAGGAAACTGGGAAAAGTTCAAGCTCGTAAAGAAAGAAAGCATATATACCTTTAAAAAATCATTACTTGATAGTCTTAGTGGACAAAAAACATTACTTCGTGAGAAATTGGACACTATCAGTGCGCAATCCTCTCGTATAAAAGAGTTGAATCTCAATATACAAAACCTCCAAAGTGAGCTTGATAAAGAGAAAAATCGCAATGATAGCATAGATTTCCTAGGAATTACCATAGAAAAAGGGGTATATTCCATTATTGTATGGGGAATTATCTTGGTTTTAGCCATATTTTTGGTGGTATTTATTTCTCGCTTTACCAGTTCCAACAGCATTACTCGTGGGGCACTGAAGGATTTGGAAGATTTGCAAAACGAATACGAGGAATATCGTACCAAAGCCATTGAGCGCGAACAGAAAGTACGCCGCCAATTGCAAGATGAGATTAACAAACATCGTTCTTAAATGCGTATTGATATTATAGCGGTTGTTCCAGAGTTACTCCAAAGCCCTTTTCAACACTCTATTTTTAAACGGGCTGTAGAAAAGGGATTGGCTAGTGTCTATTTCCACGATTTACGCCAATATGGTCTGGGCAACTACAAGCAAATAGATGATTATAGTTTCGGTGGGGGAGCGGGCATGGTGCTGATGATAGAGCCTATTGACGCTTGTATCTCGGCACTCAAGGCAGAACGCAACTATGACGAAGTCATTTACCTTACTCCCGACGGACATACCCTCAATCAGCCTATGGCCAATGCGCTTTCTCTGAAGGAGAATATCATCATTCTCTGTGGCCACTACAAGGGGGTAGATCAGCGTGTGAGAGACCACTTCGTGACCAAAGAAATATCTATAGGAGACTATGTGCTTTCAGGAGGCGAGCTGGCCGCAGCAGTATTGGCTGATGCTATTGTGCGCCTCATCCCAGGGGTACTCTCCGATGAGACTTCTGCCCTGACGGACTCTTTTCAGGATAACCTCTTGGCCCCGCCCGTATATACACGGCCTGCTGAGTATAAGGGCTGGAAGGTGCCTGATATACTCTTAAGTGGTAACACCCCCCAAATAGATGCTTGGCGCGAAGAACAGGCCTATAAGCGCACCGAGGAGCGACGACCTGACTTATTAACTTAAAAAAAGGAACCAACATTAATGAAAATTTTAGAATCAAAATATTACAGGGAAATAAAAATACTGGGCGTAAACGGAGATGACGAACTTGAACTCTTTGACAAGAATCGTTATCTTACCTCCAAAGCCCCTTTCAGATATTTGTTATCGGACTTGATGTGCGACATCTATCTCTCGAATGACGACCTGATTATCCAGCGAGATAAGCTCCAACATTTTATAAAATGCACGGATTTCTATACCTTGGACTATTCTTCTAAGAACAACAAACTCTATGAAGATGAGGAATGTTATTTCCACCCTAAGTTGGAGGTATTTATTCTTATTTCACACAACCTGACCAACGAATATGACTCCGAAATGTTCGAAGAGGGACTCTATAAGGTCAATTATGTGTATTATAACAACAATCAATCTGCTTCAGTAGAGGGACTAAAGGCATTATTCTCTGAATACTTAGAGAAATATCAGCCTAAAAAGGCAAAAGTTTCCATTTTGCTCAAATCTCAGAATGGTTTTGATGTAAAAACACATACAATCAAGCCTTTCCGTATTGATTTTGATAGAATGTACAATGATGATTTCTTGGAAGTGCACAACCGAGTGAAAAAGAGTATTACCGATGAGAACAAGGGGATTGTCCTCTTCCATGGGATTGCAGGCTCAGGTAAGACCAACTACATCAAGTGGCTTACCAGCCAGATACCTAACAAGAAATTCATCTTTGTTCCTACCTCTATGATCGCCTCTCTTACGGATCCGTCCTTTATAGGGGTGCTTATAGATCATAAGAACTCGGTTTTGGTCTTGGAGGATTGTGAGAACTATATAGCTGAGCGTACTGCACTTAACAGTAATACCGATGTGGTCTCCTCCATACTGAACATAGCCGATGGTATGCTTTCCGATGTGCTTGAGTGTCAGCTTATCTGTACCTTTAACTCGGATATATCTAAGATTGATTCTGCGCTTTTGAGAAAAGGGCGCTTGATCGCTGAATATAAGTTCAAGGAACTTTCGGTGGAGAAGGCTAATAATTACCTGCGTTCCATAGGAAAAGAGCCTACCATCACCAAACCATGTTCCTTAGCCGAACTCACCAACATGGAAACCAAAGCCCTAAAAGAGGATACTGATACTCCTAAAATAGGCTTCAAATAGAAAAGACTATGAATTTTTTTAAAAAATTATTCTCCTCCGAAAAAAAGGAAACCTTGGATAAAGGCTTAGAGAAATCAAAGACCTCATTCTTTGATAAGCTCACTCGTGCTATTGCAGGCAAATCCAAGGTAGATGACACTATTTTGGACGAACTGGAGGGCGTTTTGGTCAGCAGTGATGTGGGGGTGAATACCACTCTGAAAATCATTGAGCGTATAGAGAAGCGCGTAGCCGAGGATAAATACTTGGGCACAAGCGAACTGAATAAGATTCTTAGGGAAGAAATAGCAGGACTGCTCTCACAAACAGAAAGAGGAGAAGCGGTGGATTTCTTTGTCCCTACCGAGCGCAAACCTTATGTGATCATGGTGGTCGGTGTCAATGGGGCAGGGAAGACCACAACCATAGGTAAGCTCGCTTATCAGTTCAAAAAGAAAGGCCTCAAGGTAGTCTTAGGGGCTGCGGATACTTTCCGTGCGGCGGCCATAGACCAGCTGCAAGTATGGGCAGATAGGGTAGGGGTACCCCTTGTCAAGCAACAGACAGGCAGTGACCCTGCTTCGGTGGCTTATGATACGCTTTCTTCGGCACTCTCTCAAGAGGCAGATGTGGTAATTATAGATACAGCGGGACGTTTGCATAATAAAATTAATTTGATGAATGAACTCAGTAAGGTAAAGCGCGTGATGCAAAAGCTCTTGCCTTATGCCCCTGATGAGGTACTCTTGGTACTTGATGGCTCTACAGGTCAAAATGCCTTCGAACAAGCCAAACAATTCACTTTGGCTACAGAGGTTAATGCTTTGGCTATCACTAAGCTTGATGGTACCGCCAAGGGTGGGGTAGTTATAGGTATCTCCGATCAGTTCCAGATTCCCGTCAAGTATATAGGTGTAGGGGAAGGAATTGAGGACTTGCAAGTGTTCAACAAATACGAATTTGTAGATTCTTTCTTCAAATAGTTATGATAAAAATGAGAAAAAGAGTACGCTTTTTCGTTGTAATCCTCTCTTGTATGGTACTGCTTAGTGCCATACGTGGGGGGCTTTTTTTCTCTTATTACCTAATCAATCCTACACAATTCATCACTCTTTTCTGTGAAAACAAAACCAATACACAAAAACACTGCGATGGTAAGTGCTTTTTAGCCAAAGTATCTTCTGAAAACACACAGGAACAGACTGATGTAAAATTTGATTTTACAAAACACCAAACAGAGGTTTTTTGCGTAAAAATTCCTACATTTGAAACGCTTGTCCTCTGCACTACAGAACAAACACTTCTTTTTTATTATCATTTTTCTACTTGGGAAAATATAGTTAAGGAAACACTGAGACCCCCCGTTTTTTAATGATTAATGGTTAATGATTAATGGTTAATGATTAATAAGTTTGGCATTAGTCATTATTGGCATTAATCATTATTTACGTTTCTACTATTTATAAATCAGAAAAAAATGAGAAAAATATATATCCTTATACTTATTGCTATAGGGCTGTCCTCTTGTACCGTGGAGAAAACACCCTTTGGCAATCGTCTCCACTTTGCCTCTCGTGGTGAGCTGCAAGAAGTAACACAAATAAAAGAGAATGAGCACCTTATCTCTGTTGAATCCTCTGGCGGAGAGTTTTTGCGTGGTTATAATGCCTTGGCAGTGAAAATCACTACGGCACAAACCTTTGAGAAACTCAATGTGGAAAAAGTAACCCTTTCTATAACTCGTACCAATGAGCGTGGAAAACCCAGCTATATCCCTTATAGCCAAGTACTTGACAACAGCGAAGATAGCCGTATCTTCAAAGGATTTGCTGTGTTCGATACTCCTAAAAAATATTCGGTACTTAACGCCACTCATACAGGTATCAAAACGCCTTGGCACCTGCACCTTACTTATGTCATAGAAGGTAAGCAGTATCAGGCAGAAAAGGAGATTACAGTATGGGACACGCGTAACCCTAATCTTAATATGACCCAGTTTCAAGGTCGTGATGGCAAGAAATACATGATTGCTCTCACGGCACCAGAAATTCCTAAGGTAGCCCTCAATGACCTCTCCGCGGGGATATGGGTACAACAGCCCGATAGCACTTATGCTGTGGCTAACCATTATCTCTTGGAGCTGGATCCTCGTATGCCAGGGGAGGATATGGGAAACCATTCGTCTCCAGACAACCAAAACTTGACTCAAGGGGCAGATGGCTTCTATCATGGGAAGGTGAACTATACCATGACAGGTTATTGGACACTTAATTTTATTCTTAAAGATGCTCAAAAGAGAGTCATCAAAGGCACTGAAGTACCTAATACAGTGAAAATGGGAGTCTTCGGTGAGCAAAGTGAACTTCATATTGATATTTTATTCTAAAAAACGTATGAAAAGATATATAACATATCTATTTTTATTGACTATAGCAACTACTTACGGACAGATAAGCAAAAAAGACAGTATAATTCGCCTTAAGGAGGTCGTAGTAGCCGAAAAATTTCGTAAAAAACAAATCCAATCGGACGTAAAACTTTCTTGTTCGGTAGATGAATATTTGGCCACTTCCGATAACATTAGCTTTATCAAGCGTGGGGCTTACGCTTGGGAGCCTATGCTTAACAATATGAATACGGAGCGCTCCTCCATCACCATAGAGGGCATGCACATCTTTGGGGCTTGTACCGATAAGATGGACCCTGTAACCTCCTATGTGGAGACGAACAACCTCTCTAAAATAGATGTACATTCGGGACAGGAAGGCGGCATGCATGGGGCAACTATCGCAGGGGGAATAGACCTCAAGCGCAAGCGAGTGGCTTTCTCTGAAGAGCCTACTTATGGAGGCTCGGCTCAGCTGGGTTTCCAACAAAACAATGCCCATCGCTTTGGTATGGCAGACCTCTATTATTCCTCTGAGAAATTTGTAGCCGACGGAACTGCTGCTTATCGCAAAGCCGAGAGCTACAAGGACGGACATGGAGATAAGGTCAAGCACTCCCAATTTGAGAAATACAATACCTCCCTAGGCTTGGCCTACAAAACCAGTGAGCTCTCTGCCCTGAAAGCCGATGCGATCTTTGATGTGGCTAAGGATGTGGGTTATCCTGCCCTGCCTATGGACACTTGGCTGGCACGCGCCTTGATATCCTCACTTTCCTTCAAGCAACTCTTTGAGGAAGGTATGCTCAAGGTTTGGGACTCTAAGTTCTATTTCAATGCTATAGAGCACTATATGGACGATACCACGCGCCCTGAAAACCTTGTACATATGGACATGCCAGGCTGGACAACTACCTATGGACTTACTTCCAAAATCCTCCTCAAGAAAGATAACTATACCGCTGATATTCAGCTTAATGGTTATTCCAACTATTCGCTGGCGGAAATGACTATGTACCCAAAGGACAGGAGCAAGGTCAATGGCTTTGCTTTTACTTGGCCTGGAGTTACGACCAACTATGGAGGGCTTTCGTTCTCCAATCAGTGGGAGCTAACCGATAGGGAACAATTTACCTTAGGCGGCACGCTGGGGGTACATCATAACCATATAGAATACTTGGATTTTATTCGTGTATTTAATCAAAATACGGCTGATTCTCCTGAAAACAAAGTGCGTTTTCTGCCCAGTTTACATGCTACTTATCAGCTGAAATTAGCTCCTTTCACCCTTTCCATGGGAACAGGCTATGGACATAGGGCACCTTCTGTTTCGGAGGCCTATGGGTACTATATCTACAATAGCTTTGACCGCTATGACTATATAGGTACTCCCAACCTTAAGAATGAAATTTCCTACGAACTGAATGGAAGTATTAGCTATGAAAACCAAGCCCTTATAGTGGAGGCCAAAGTGAATCATTTCTATATAGAGAACTATATATTGGGTAAGATCTTGCGTATAGCCTTTCCTATGAATGCGGCATCGGTAGGGGTGAAAAAGTACGAAGCACTGGCACATGCCAAGATTTTCAATGCTTCGCTGAACCTAAGTTACCATTTCCTAGAGCACTTCCACTGGAAAGGAGGGCTTAACTATGCCAAGGGTACGGACTTTGAGGGGGAAAACCTTCCTTTTATTCGTCCGCTTAGCTATCAGTCTTCCTTGCAGTATAACCAAGGAAGCTTAGGGGCAACTTTCTCTTTCAATGGAGATTTTACACAAACAGCCTATTCGCCCCAATACGGAGAAGACCGTACTCCTGCTTATATTGTCTATAATCTCTCGGCCAACTATCGTTTCCCTATAGGCAAGCAGGCCCTAAGGTGGGAGGTTGGCGTGGAAAATATCCTCAACAACTATTACAGTACCTATGCCGACTGGGGAAATATCCCTCGCATGGGGAGAAATATCTTTACCAGTGTGGGAATCACATTTTAGTGAAAAATGAATAATGAATAGTGAATAATGAATAGTGAAAAGTCACTAGTGTCCCATTAAAAATACAAAATGTTCTTTTAAATATTTGATATATAGT
>CAURXJ010000018.1:0-41677 GCA_963528845.1 uncultured Capnocytophaga sp.
ATGTCGCCGCCTTCTTATCAAAAACCGAATTATTCGTCAGAATAGTTCGGTTTTTTTATTAGTTATTAATCATTAATCATTAACCATTAATCATTAACCATTGAATATTAATTATTATGAACCACGAAATTCTTCGAGAAATTATCACTACTCCTATGCCTTATGGCAAGTATAAGGGCACTATGATTGCCGATTTGCCTCTCTACTACTTAGAGTGGTTTGCTTCTCAGGGCTTCCCTAAGGGAAAGCTCGGAATGCTCTTGGCCACTACCTTCGAAATTAAAACCAATGGTCTCCAAGAAATTATCGATACACTCAAAAAGCTATAAAAGGCTTTTATTTTTCTTCTTTTTATAAAATCAAGCAAAGTTACTTCTCTTGAAAATAATTGCAAAAATACAACTTCTTTTACTGTTAAATACAATAAATCATATAATCTTCTTATGTAGGATGATAGAATAGCAATTTTCGGGTTGTTTTCTAAGGAGGTTTGGGAAAGAAAGTGATAAAATCCTTGACAAACGAGCATAAAAGTTGTACTTTTGTGGGGTATATACCAATAACAGAATAGTTATGGAGGATTATGAACTTGTTCAAAGAAAGATGGATACGTATGAGGAGTTATATGAAACGCATCCTACGCAGGCATTGATTCTTATGATTGATTTGTTTCCTTTAGCGAGTAAATCTTTTAATCATGAAGTTTCTGATGCTATTGATATCTGGGTGCAAAGCCATATAAACAAAGAGGTCGTGGATTATTTACAAACAAAAATTTTATTAGAGGATGAGTATAAAAAATATTATTCAGTTTGGATTCATAGTTATATTGACCAATAAGTAATATTAACGCCTTATATGATAAAGAAGGGAATAAAGGATATTTAAAGATCAAGGGAAAAGGGAAATAACTATCATGATAAAAAATGAGTATATTAAAATCACCTATTCAGCCAAATGGACTTAAAGAAGTTTGCTTAGGAAGTACTTTAGGAGAGTTTATGGATTCCTATATGTGCGAGCTGCACGGGTAATGATTAGAGACTGATAGGGGAGATGAGCGACACGAAGTGCACCAGTGGGAGTAATGGAAATAATCAGATAAAAAGATATGTTATGGAGAATAAATATGATTTATTTAAAGGGAAAGGCACTAATAATTTTTCTAACATAGCATATTCAGTATTGGAAAAAGATTGGTATAAAAAGGAATGGTGCTTTTTGGGTTTTCAGGAAAGTTTAGAGAATATAAAACTTATAAAAAAAGAATTTGAAAAGAATAAGATAGGAGTCTTTGTAGTTCCGATTGAATATAAAAAAGCAAAGATTACTATTGAACAGGCAAGGGAGGTTGCTGAGAGAGAGTATCTAAAAGTTAAAAGTAATACCCCAGATAGATATGGGGGGTTGAGGTACTACCATTCTCACCCTATGTGGTTCTTTTTCTTCGCAGATGATTTTGTTTTGCAAGAAGAAGGCTATGCCCCAGGTTTTTGGGGAGTATATATAGACAAACTGACGGGGAAAATAATGGATCCTGAGGAGGTAAGGTTTTATCAGTTTTTATGGAAAGATTACTCTAATTTCCCCACTGTCGCAAGTCACATACTCACGTGCAGGTATTCAGCGACACGAAGAGTGCCAGCGAAGGGAGAAGGAAAATAAAGGAACTAATAACTGTAAAGGAAAAAAATAACTATGAAGTATTATAGAATTCATGGAGCTGATAATAATTCATCTTTTTATACGAATAATAAAGAGCTCTTAGAATATTGTCCAAAATGTGGCTTAATTAGCAATCGTTATAAAGCTGTGATCTCAAGTATAGACAAATTTGTACTAAAAAAGAAAAAATATAATTTTTCTTTTTGTTTAGAAGGAGAGGTTATAGTTTCTCAAAGATTTGTAGATATTTATATGAAATATCAATTAAAAGGTTTGTCGTTTCTTGAATTACCTAAGTCAAAGGGATTTTATTTGTTACAATGTAACACAGAGATGAGATATGATTATGAAAACAATCCTAATTTAGTTAGGAGACAGTTATGTAGTGAGTGTAATCAGTATTTCGAAGTTTCATGTGTTCTGCCTATAAAACTACTTGATGAAGATTTACTGCAAAATAATGCTTTCTATAAAACTGACCTAATAGTAGGAGGAGTCGTAGGACGTTGGCCACTAATATTAGCAACAGATGATATCCCTTATATATTTAATAAACTGGAAAAAGTAAAAGATGTATATTTCAATTTATGTAATAAAGGATAGTAGTAGTGTGTATCAGATATGCTCTTAAAACCCAACTTACCAAATAATATAAAAGAGTCTAAGCCTAATGATAAGTGTATAAGCGACACGCTCGCACCAGCGGGGGGAAAAAGGAAATAAAGGAACTAATAAAAGAAATAATTATGAAGTATTATAGAATTCATGGAGCTGATAATAATTCATCTTTTTATACGAATAATAAAGAGCTCTTAGAATATTGTCCAAAATGTGGCTTAATTAGCAATCGTTATAAAGCTGTGATCTCAAGTATAGACAAATTTGTACTAAAAAAGAAAAAATATAATTTTTCTTTTTGTTTAGAAGGAGAGGTTATAGTTTCTCAAAGATTTGTAGATATTTATATGAAATATCAATTAAAAGGTTTGTCGTTTCTTGAATTACCTAAGTCAAAGGGATTTTATTTGTTACAATGTAACACAGAAATGAAATATGATTATGAAAATAATCCTAACTTAGTTAGGAGATTATTATGTAGTAAATGTAATCAGTATTTTGAAGTTTCATGTGCCCTACCTATAAAACTACTTGATGAAGATTTACTTCAAAATAATGCTTTCTATAAAACTGACCTAATAGTAGGAGGAGTTGTAGGGCGTTGGCCGCTAATATTAGCAACAGATGATATCCCTTATATATTTAATAAGGTGGAAAAAATAAAAGATGTATATTTCGATTTATGTAATAGAGGATAGTAGTGTATCAGATATGCTCTTACAACTTCCACAACCTCCCAAGCTATACAATATAAAAGAATCAACAGGACATTATAATACAATTAAACAAAAACGAAAGATTTATGAAATTACAAAGAATCATTATTACTATATCACTTATTACCTTATTATTGGGTTGTAATCCAAGTGAGAATTACTTAAAAAACCATGAGGTTTTTCCATATTCTGAGGAAATTGTTCAAGAAAAGAAATATAAAATTAGTGTCAAAGAAGCTAATGATTTATATGTCAAATATTTATATGATAGGAAAAAAGTTAAAGATTTAGATTATGATGAAACACGTCTTTCTCCAACCTTAATTATTGATGATCATTATGTATATTCTTTTGAGAATTTAGTTATGCAAAAGGTAGCCGTTTTTGGTATTTGGATAAATGCTAATACAGGAGAAATAACTACTAATGATGAGTCTATATGGTTAGAAAAAGATATTGTTTCTTTTAAGAAATAAATACATTCTAGCCTCTCCCACAGGTGCATTTCTTGCTTATCATAAGCGATTAATTGTCATAAAATAAGTATTATGGAAGAATTGTTTATATGGTTTTATTCAAAACCCAGTACATTGCCTAAAGGAGTTCCTGCTATTATAACAGACACAACTATTACAGAGGAGTTTTACCCTAAAAATCCTACTAGAGTTATAAAAGAGGAAATAGAAAAGTGCTGCTATGCTCCTGAGATATATTTGGTAAGTGAGTTCTCAGAAGAGTATAATACTTGTTTTTAATGGTAATGCATCATTAATGTTAGCTCAAATAAAATAGCAGATTTGTTAGATGCAATAGAATATGAGCCTATCTGAAACAAAGAATATTTTGCACATAGTATAAAGCAAAACAAACAAAAATATGCAAAATACAACCCATTACAATCAGAGATTGAATATCAATGAACTAAATAATACTGCCAATTTAGAGGAAGCTATAAAAAATGCTGAACATCTGTATATTAGTAACCTATTAGGTGATGAAAAGCTTTTATCATCTATTAATTCCTATTTAAAGAAGTACAATAAGAAACTTTGGTTATCTTTAAATAAAAGTACAGAGATAAATCAGGAAAATTTAAAACAATTACGTTATTTAACCAATGTAAAGAAACTAAAAATAATTGTATTCAATGGCTTTATAGAGGATTTATCTGAGTTATCACATATCAATGATTTAGAAGAATTTACGATATATGATAATGTAAAAAAGGGTATTTCGTTAGCGCCTTTGGCTAAGTTTAAAAACTTATCTTTTTTAAGTTTATATACTGGATTGACTATAAAACAATACGCTGTACTCAATACATTTGAAAAGCTAGAACACTTGAGCGCTCGAGAGATAGATTTTTCTAAACTCAATAATTTACCTATTAAAGAACTTACTGCTAATAGTAAGCTTATCCATAGTGATTTGATTGCTGAGAAATTTGCTGATATAGAATATATTTCTTTACAGAACTGTAAAGATGTTAGTATAGAAAATATTGCTTCGTTACCTATGGTTTCTGATGTGCGATTGAGGTATATGCCCCATATTACAAGGCTTGCTTCTTTTAAGAATAAAGAAAATATATTTCATCTTGAATGTGTTCATTTAAAGAATCTTGAGAATATAGAAGCTCTTTTTGAATTGAAGCAGCTAAAATACCTGATGATTACAGATTTAGAGAAACTTAAAGCTGAAGATTTTTATAGATTAAAGGAACTTCCTAATCTAAAAGTAGCTTATATAACGTTTAAAAATGCAAAAGAAAATGACTCATTTATGACATTTGCTAATGCTCATAATTGGGTATATAAACAGCCTTCTTTAGTGAGGTAATATTTTAGCGGTGCTACTAAAACTTATTTGTCAGCGAGGATAATCAGTTATCTTGCGCCCTGTTGTAGGGGCGATTTGCAAATCGCCCTTAAGAAACGTTAGTTTGACGGAAGCAAAATTATATTTTCCCTCCCACAGATTTTCACGGATAAATAAGACCAAAGGTCTTATAAAAATCTGTGTAAATCGCAACAACACAATTACACAGACATAGAAAATCTGTGAAATCCGCGAAAATCAGTGGGAGCTTTCGTTATATCGGACTCACATTATAATAAGCAGTAGTTGAATTATATAGTATATTTAGTATGAATTATTATGCAGTTTTTACAAATCATTCAGGGCTTAATGGTGTTCCTGTTTTTTTAGATTGTCGGTTGTGGGAGGAAATCCCTAAAGACCCAACGGCTCCAGTTGATAAGGAGTTCCCTTGGACAATTCTTATTCCTCGTTTTGCTAAAATCACACTTCCTAAAAAGCTAAATCTCATCGTAAAAGCAAGAAAAATAAGTTTTGATTTTTATAGTGCCTTTAATGGTTACATTGTTTCAAAAGAATTTTTAGACTTAATAGTGTTATTCAATCAAGATTTTGTGTCAACTCCTTTAGAGGTTCTTTCTAATAAGTTTAAAATTATTACAGACAAAGAATACTATTTTATAAAGTTCTATGAGTATGAAGATGTTATTGACTATGAAAATAGTATTTACACAGAAAACCTATCTGATAAGGGAGAACCTATGATCATACAAAATGCTTTATCTGTAAAAAAATGGGAGTTCCTTTCCTTGTCTGTAGATAAGATAAAGAAAGATGTTTTTCCGTTAAATAGTGCTGCTTTTCTTTCACAATTATATTGCAGTCAAAGATTCAAGGAACTGTGTGAGAAGAATAAAATTTATGGAGTAAATTTCATCCCTATAGATGAGGTTGCTCATTATATAAATTCATCTGGTTATCTTAGGTAATGTGGTAATCTATTGAATATGCTCTTACAACTTACTAAGTGGCAGAAAGCAAAAGAGATAAAGCCTAATTGTAGGTGCACGAGGTGTGAGCCACATGAGCAAACTTAAATATTGGGCAATAATTTTTTAACTTATTTCAATAAATGCTTAATAAAATGAAAAAGATTTTTACCGTTCTAATAATCCTTCTGTTGGGGGCGTGTGGTACCCAACCCCACTCAGCTTACCAGACGAAGGAGAAAAACTATGCCATTATCTCAGGGAAAGTGACCTCCTTGGAAGAGGTTCGAGAATTGAGTCTTTTCCATAATGCTATGGGAGTCTTCAGAGAGATTCCTGTCAGCCCTGATGGTTCTTTCCGCGATACCTTATCTGTTATGAATTGTAATCATACGTACTATATTCTCGGGTTTGTAGCCCTTCCGCTGTATATAGATAATAGAACTAATATAGACCTTTCCCTGAGCCAAGACCTTTCCCAAGTAACTGTATCAGGGGCACAAGCCGAGCAGACCCGTTATCTCATAGAGCGAGAACGCCTCCTAAGGAAAAGGATATACAATGATAGAGGAGATCTGTTCAGGCAAGAGCCAGAGGAATTTAAGAAGAATCTCAAAGAGTTTTTTGGAGAATTGGGGACGAAATTAGAAGGGTATAGGTTTGGAGAAGAATTCCTCCGAGATCAAAAAAATTGGTTTAAGTACATGTATGTAAAAATCTTGATGCAATATCCTAATTCCCATCGCCATCATATAAATAAGAAAGTGACACTTCCCAAAGATTTCTATAAGGAAAGGGATCAGATAAACTTTGACAACGCTCAAGAATTTGATTGTAATGAGGGGTATAGGGATATGGTAATAACAAGATACTTAGATCCATTAAGTACTGATCCTGAGAATCCTGAAACTATAGAGAGATTCATAAAGTCAGTAAGGGAGGTCAAATCAGAGAATATTCGTGCTCTTTTTGCTAAAGAATTGGCACTGCGGATAAGACCTGGTAATACTAAGAACAAAGAGATTTTAGACTTTGTATTAGACTATACAAAGGATGAGAAAATAAAAAAGGAAGCACAAGAAACCTATGAGAGGATCACAGAATTTAGATGATAATCCTGATGGGGTTGATCAGACTGGTCAGACTGGTAGGATGAGAGGGGCAGGTAGGAGGTAGGATTGAATAATATAACTTTTGTTAAAACACCGAATAATGGATAATAGTAATGAACATATACCTGGCGTCATAAAGGTAGAAGGTAGAGAGTTTCTCTATATTGCGGATGATGGGGAAGATTTTTTTAGGAAAAAGAAAGGAAGTAAGGTTAAAAAAGAATCTTTGTTTTCTAAACTTACATCTTTATTTTTTATGGCTAAGGAAGGAGGAGCTCTCACTGAGAATTGCAAAATTTGGCTACCTACCAACGAATTATTCCATGGATTATCTTATAAGGGAGATATAGAAGGATGGCGAAAAGGTATAACATTAGGAGCTACACATTTAGGTTTATTGACAGCAAAAATAGCTGAGGGGAATATAGAGATATCTGATGGTAGAGTGTATGCTTTATCAGATTGTAAAGTTGAGCTCTATTAAGGTTCGGTAAGAGTAAGGGGATATGAAAAAGGCAACAGTTAGAATTAAAGACCTAATCTAAAAGTAGCTTATATAACGTTTAGAAACGCAAAGGAAAATGACTCATTTATGACATTTGCTAATGCTCATAATTGGGTATATAAACAGCCTTCTTTAGTGAGGTAATATTTTAGCGGTGCTACTAAAACTTATTTGTCAGCGGAGATAATCAGTTATCTTGCGCCCTGTTGTAGGGGCGATTTGCAAATCGCCCTCTAAGGACAAGGCTTTTCGGGTAGCCTTTAGAGGGGAAATGTTAGAAATATAAAACAATGTAAAATTAATAATTGTAAAAAATGGAGAAAATAACAATAGTTGCAAAAGGAGGAGGAAATACAGATGAATACCTTATAAGATATATTATGAGAATTCAGAGAAAGATAAAAGAAATAGCTTCTGATTTTTCTATTCCTCCTGAAATACGATTGCATTTTGAAATTAGGATAGATGGAAATATTCTTTCTTATGGAGATCCTGCGGGATGTTCCCATCTAAAGTTCTTTAAAAAGAGAGGTTTTATAGCTATTACTATTGCCATAACAGATAATGAGACAGCACTACCTACCGACGAGTTGCTGGATTTCTTCAAAGAATCTCTTTATATTGGTTTTTCTCAGATGTTTGATAGATTATTGAAGGATAAATACACCTTGGATAAGGAAGCGCTAATGAATTTTATAAAAGAAAATATAGAGAGTGTTCAAAAACCAACAGAAGATAATTGATAAGGTTAATGAGAAGATGTGCTGATGATGGGGAAGAATAGCGGACAAGCGATACGAAAAGCGCCGGTGGAGGCAGAAATAAGAGGTGAGAAAGTAAAAATAGGCAAAAAGCGTGTAAATATGGATAATGTAATAATATATCAAAGAATAGAATCTTTAAATGATAGAGAGAGGGCGCTTTTTGCTTTTTCAATGGCTGAACGAATTGGTATAGGTTTGCGTTACTATCGCTTCTCAACCAGCTGTTTTTGAAATAGCGTTCAAACTCGTCATCTCTCCAGTAATTGGCAAGGATATAAGTGTTTATTTATACTTGTTGTTACGCTTATTTCTTCTCTTTTGTCTTTCTTCCTGTTCCTTACGGACTTGGAATTGTTCATCATAATATTCATAATATTCGAAAATGCTGATCCAGCTCTCGTAAAGTGGTTCAGGAAAGCCCTCGGCTTTGCGGCGCTCATAATCTCTTTTGCGATAGGGGTCGAACACTTTTCCTGGGGGTAGAGGTCGGTTTTTATCCATATACCACACAATAAAAGACCAAGAGCTTATAGGTCTATAATCTATATGAATATCAGTTGATAAAATTTTGTGATGATAAAAACCAAGAGATACTGGGCCATTTTTTCCGTTGAGTTTTAAAGCTGCTAAAACTTTATCAAAGGGCATCGTTATAGGTTTGCCATAGAATACCCCAGGGAAGGTAATGATCCCGTTGAGGCGGTCTAATATGATTTTTTTAGGAGGGTGAGTGTAATGATACACAATATAAAGAATACCTATAAGAAAATAAAGAATAAGAAAAAAAACACCCGGTATTTCAAAGGCATCTCTTGAAAAAGCCCCGAAAAATGCAAAAATAAGAAAAAATAACCCTATATACATATACATTTTTCCTGTATATAAAGATTTATCTACTATATAAAATTGGTCATCTGCTCTTGTGATACCATTTTCTTTACACATTTCGTTCTTTCCTCGAGGGCGTTCTAAGATGATATGGGGGAAATAGTTTCTTTTCCACCAAACGTATTTTAATTCTCTTTTCATAGTTTTAATTTACCATTTATGAGTTGGTTTATTGTGCCTACAGTTTCTTTTTTTAAAGGTGCCGTAAATTCATAAGAGTAATAAACACTTGGTTTATAGTCGTTTGATCTATGTTCTCTATAATTTAGATGTAGAGGTACAGACACTATAAAATACTTAGGGTCGCCTGCGTAAGTATACGGGAAATCCTCTTGGTTGAGTTGTAATTTATAAGCAATTATAAATTTTACCCCCATAGCAGTTCCATATTTGTATCTCCGCCACTGAGAAATACAAATATCTACCTTTATACACCACTTCCCGTTTTCTGTGGTTAATATAGGTGTGCTTATGGCTCCTTTGGGGACTTCTTCAATACTTTTTGTTACAACGTTCTGCACAAAGATTCTGTAATCGAATTGGTCTACATTCTTTAAACTATCGCTAAACTCGGGAAAGGCTACAATATCCACTTCATCAACCCCTCCCGTACAGCAATAAATGCTATTATCATTATCAAATAAAGAATCCATATTACGGGAAATTCCTATTACTTTTAAATCACTCTTGTTGAGCAAGTTTAAGATAGATTGATAACACAAATGTATGTTGTTTTTCCAAGGGTTAACCAATTTTTTATTTTTGCTGTTCATCAATAGGTTGCGATTTCTGTAAATTTTGTGGAGGTATGACCACGAAGGGGTATTTAAAGCCTTTTGGTATAGCTTCACATCACTATCACTTCTCAACCAGCTGTTTTTGAAATAGCGTTCAAACTCGTCATCTCTCCAGTAATTGGCAAGGATATAAGTGTTTATTTATACTTGTTGTTACGCTTATTTCTTCTCTTTTGTCTTTCTTCCTGTTCCTTACGGACTTGGAATTGTTCATCATAATATTCATAATATTCGAAAATGCTGATCCAGCTCTCGTAAAGTGGTTCAGGAAAGCCCTCGGCTTTGCGGCGCTCATAATCTCTTTTGCGATAGGGGTCGAACACTTTTCCTGGGGGTAGAGGTCGGTTTTTATCCATATACCACACAATAAAAGACCAAGAGCTTATAGGTCTATAATCTATATGAATATCAGTTGATAAAATTTTGTGATGATAAAAACCAAGAGATACTGGGCCATTTTTTCCGTTGAGTTTTAAAGCTGCTAAAACTTTATCAAAGGGCATCGTTATAGGTTTGCCATAGAATACCCCAGGGAAGGTAATGATCCCGTTGAGGCGGTCTAATATGATTTTTTTAGGAGGGTGAGTGTAATGATACACAATATAAAGAATACCTATAAGAAAATAAAGAATAAGAAAAAAAACACCCGGTATTTCAAAGGCATCTCTTGAAAAAGCCCCGAAAAATGCAAAAATAAGAAAAAATAACCCTATATACATATACATTTTTCCTGTATATAAAGATTTATCTACTATATAAAATTGGTCATCTGCTCTTGTGATACCATTTTCTTTACACATTTCGTTCTTTCCTCGAGGGCGTTCTAAGATGATATGGGGGAAATAGTTTCTTTTCCACCAAACGTATTTTAATTCTCTTTTCATAGTTTTAATTTACCATTTATGAGTTGGTTTATTGTGCCTACAGTTTCTTTTTTTAAAGGTGCCGTAAATTCATAAGAGTAATAAACACTTGGTTTATAGTCGTTTGATCTATGTTCTCTATAATTTAGATGTAGAGGTACAGACACTATAAAATACTTAGGGTCGCCTGCGTAAGTATACGGGAAATCCTCTTGGTTGAGTTGTAATTTATAAGCAATTATAAATTTTACCCCCATAGCAGTTCCATATTTGTATCTCCGCCACTGAGAAATACAAATATCTACCTTTATACACCACTTCCCGTTTTCTGTGGTTAATATAGGTGTGCTTATGGCTCCTTTGGGGACTTCTTCAATACTTTTTGTTACAACGTTCTGCACAAAGATTCTGTAATCGAATTGGTCTACATTCTTTAAACTATCGCTAAACTCGGGAAAGGCTACAATATCCACTTCATCAACCCCTCCCGTACAGCAATAAATGCTATTATCATTATCAAATAAAGAATCCATATTACGGGAAATTCCTATTACTTTTAAATCACTCTTGTTGAGCAAGTTTAAGATAGATTGATAACACAAATGTATGTTGTTTTTCCAAGGGTTAACCAATTTTTTATTTTTGCTGTTCATCAATAGGTTGCGATTTCTGTAAATTTTGTGGAGGTATGACCACGAAGGGGTATTTAAAGCCTTTTGGTATAGCTTCACATCACTATCACTTCTCAACCAGCTGTTTTTGAAATAGCGTTCAAACTCGTCATCTCTCCAGTAATTGGCAAGGATATAAGTGTTTATTTATACTTGTTGTTACGCTTATTTCTTCTCTTTTGTCTTTCTTCCTGTTCCTTACGGACTTGGAATTGTTCATCATAATATTCATAATATTCGAAAATGCTGATCCAGCTCTCGTAAAGTGGTTCAGGAAAGCCCTCGGCTTTGCGGCGCTCATAATCTCTTTTGCGATAGGGGTCGAACACTTTTCCTGGGGGTAGAGGTCGGTTTTTATCCATATACCACACAATAAAAGACCAAGAGCTTATAGGTCTATAATCTATATGAATATCAGTTGATAAAATTTTGTGATGATAAAAACCAAGAGATACTGGGCCATTTTTTCCGTTGAGTTTTAAAGCTGCTAAAACTTTATCAAAGGGCATCGTTATAGGTTTGCCATAGAATACCCCAGGGAAGGTAATGATCCCGTTGAGGCGGTCTAATATGATTTTTTTAGGAGGGTGAGTGTAATGATACACAATATAAAGAATACCTATAAGAAAATAAAGAATAAGAAAAAAAACACCCGGTATTTCAAAGGCATCTCTTGAAAAAGCCCCGAAAAATGCAAAAATAAGAAAAAATAACCCTATATACATATACATTTTTCCTGTATATAAAGATTTATCTACTATATAAAATTGGTCATCTGCTCTTGTGATACCATTTTCTTTACACATTTCGTTCTTTCCTCGAGGGCGTTCTAAGATGATATGGGGGAAATAGTTTCTTTTCCACCAAACGTATTTTAATTCTCTTTTCATAGTTTTAATTTACCATTTATGAGTTGGTTTATTGTGCCTACAGTTTCTTTTTTTAAAGGTGCCGTAAATTCATAAGAGTAATAAACACTTGGTTTATAGTCGTTTGATCTATGTTCTCTATAATTTAGATGTAGAGGTACAGACACTATAAAATACTTAGGGTCGCCTGCGTAAGTATACGGGAAATCCTCTTGGTTGAGTTGTAATTTATAAGCAATTATAAATTTTACCCCCATAGCAGTTCCATATTTGTATCTCCGCCACTGAGAAATACAAATATCTACCTTTATACACCACTTCCCGTTTTCTGTGGTTAATATAGGTGTGCTTATGGCTCCTTTGGGGACTTCTTCAATACTTTTTGTTACAACGTTCTGCACAAAGATTCTGTAATCGAATTGGTCTACATTCTTTAAACTATCGCTAAACTCGGGAAAGGCTACAATATCCACTTCATCAACCCCTCCCGTACAGCAATAAATGCTATTATCATTATCAAATAAAGAATCCATATTACGGGAAATTCCTATTACTTTTAAATCACTCTTGTTGAGCAAGTTTAAGATAGATTGATAACACAAATGTATGTTGTTTTTCCAAGGGTTAACCAATTTTTTATTTTTGCTGTTCATCAATAGGTTGCGATTTCTGTAAATTTTGTGGAGGTATGACCACGAAGGGGTATTTAAAGCCTTTTGGTATAGCTTCACATCACTATCACTTCTCAACCAGCTGTTTTTGAAATAGCGTTCAAACTCGTCATCTCTCCAGTAATTGGCAAGGATATAAGTGTTTATTTATACTTGTTGTTACGCTTATTTCTTCTCTTTTGTCTTTCTTCCTGTTCCTTACGGACTTGGAATTGTTCATCATAATATTCATAATATTCGAAAATGCTGATCCAGCTCTCGTAAAGTGGTTCAGGAAAGCCCTCGGCTTTGCGGCGCTCATAATCTCTTTTGCGATAGGGGTCGAACACTTTTCCTGGGGGTAGAGGTCGGTTTTTATCCATATACCACACAATAAAAGACCAAGAGCTTATAGGTCTATAATCTATATGAATATCAGTTGATAAAATTTTGTGATGATAAAAACCAAGAGATACTGGGCCATTTTTTCCGTTGAGTTTTAAAGCTGCTAAAACTTTATCAAAGGGCATCGTTATAGGTTTGCCATAGAATACCCCAGGGAAGGTAATGATCCCGTTGAGGCGGTCTAATATGATTTTTTTAGGAGGGTGAGTGTAATGATACACAATATAAAGAATACCTATAAGAAAATAAAGAATAAGAAAAAAAACACCCGGTATTTCAAAGGCATCTCTTGAAAAAGCCCCGAAAAATGCAAAAATAAGAAAAAATAACCCTATATACATATACATTTTTCCTGTATATAAAGATTTATCTACTATATAAAATTGGTCATCTGCTCTTGTGATACCATTTTCTTTACACATTTCGTTCTTTCCTCGAGGGCGTTCTAAGATGATATGGGGGAAATAGTTTCTTTTCCACCAAACGTATTTTAATTCTCTTTTTACTGTTTTGCCCATTGTTTTAATTGTTTTAGTATTACGAAGCTGTTTAAACTTTTTTCTATAATAAAGTAAAAATTCCCGAAAATTAGTAATTTTGTGTTTGAGAAAAAACACCAAAATTTAGGAACTTTGGACAAAGATACAATAAATAATTGGATTATTCCCTTTTTAAGTGTAGGAAAAAGAGGATTTAAAAGTAATTTTGATTTAGATCAATATTTTTATTGATTATCAAGAGATTAAAAACAGGGGTGCAATGGAGAGAACTTCCAATGGAGTCATACACGTTGTCGCCCAAAAGAAGAATCTGCAGGTTATCAAGCAAGAAAAAAAGCCGTAACCACAAATAGTATTTTTTTGTCTGATAATAAAGGGCAAATGATAGCAATGGGAAGCCCTAAAGCAGGAAATCACAATGACTTATATGAAATAGAAGAAGTACTAAAAGAAATCTTAGCTTTATTAGAAGAAGCAGGAATAGAACACAAAGGTCTGTTTCTCAATGCTGATGCAGGATTTGATAGTAAGTCTCTTAGAGAGTTTTTAGAAAGCAAAGAAATTATAGCAAATATTAAACCTAATCCCCGAAATGGAGAGCAACCAGATGTTTATTTTGATGAAGAATTGTACAAAAATAGGTTTAAGATTGAACAAGCAAATGGTTGGCTTGACGGATATAAAGGTTTGATAATGAGATATGAGTATCTTGATGTAACTTGGATTGGAATGCTCTTATTAGGATTTATATCCAAGTTCCTCAAAAAAGTTTAAACACGTTTATAATAAATAATGATTCCTTGTTGCTATTTGTCAATAATTTAAAAGAAGCAATTATTCAAAGCTTTAATAAATTGGAAGTAAGTACTCAGTCACCTATATCAAATATTTTTAGGTTATAATTGGATTTATAATTAGTTAATAATCAATATATTGTAAAATAAACCTCCCCCTACCCCCTCCATGAGGGGGAATAAATTCGTTGAAAAAGATAAAAATTGTCTATCAATCTGGAAAATGTCCTCTCTCTAACTTCTTGAGAATCATAAACTATCTCATTCCCCCTTCGGAGGGGGGTAGGGGGGAGGTTTTGAATATCAATAAGTTACAGAACTCACGAAACTTAAATTAAAGAAGAATTATCAAAGGAGGATATCCATCATTGGTTAGGTCGTGAAATAGGGAGTGATTGAGGTTGTTGGGGAGGACTATGTAGATGAGGATGACCATTAGCAAAGAGGATGTCTCCTTAAAAATAATCTCGAGGGGTGGAGGTAGGTTTCTATTTTTTTTTGTACATTTGCCCTTGAGAAACAAAATAAAACTTATATGAAACAAGAACAAACGGATGTCCTTATCATAGGGGCAGGGCCTTCAGGATGTGTATCTGCTGCGTATTTGCATAAGCAGGGAGTAGCCGTAAGGGTGGTGGAGAAGACACGCTTTCCACGCTTGGTAGTGGGGGAGAGCTTGATTCCTCGTGTGATGGATCATTTCGAAGAGGCGGGGTTCCTCCCAGCCTTGGAAGCACAGAAATATGAGGTAAAATGGGGGGCGCGCTTCATTCGTGGCGAGCAAGTATGTCAGTTCGATTTTTCTAAGAAATATTCCAAAGGTTGGGACTGGACATGGCAGGTGCCTCGTGCGGATTTTGACAATGTCTTGGCACAGGAAGTGGTGCGCCAAGGAGTGCCTTTGGCCTTCGAGACAGAAGTGACTAATGTAGAGTTCTTTGATGGTTATCAGCTCACCACCGTCAAGGATAAGAAGGGAGAGACCTACCAGATCCGCTCTAAGTTTGTAATCGATGCCAGTGGTTACGGGCGTGTATTGCCTCGCTTATTGGATCTGAATGAGCCTTCGAAATTGGACGATCATTCGGCTATTTTTACCCATATCAAAGAGGAAAAAGTCCGTCCAGAAGGAGAAGAAGGAACACTTATTTCCTTTGATATATTGGAGCGTGAGGTATGGCTTTGGGTGATTCCGTTCTCCAATGGCAATACCAGTGTGGGAGTGGTGGGACCTACTCACTACATTAATAGCCTATCCGCAACAGGCGATACAGCTGAGGCGCTACGCCAAGCGATAAAGACTTCCGACTTCTACAGAGGGCGCTTTGAGAAATCAGATTTTCTCTTTCCACCACAGAAGATACAGAGCTATTCCTGTGCCGTAAAGCGCCTATACGGGGATGGGTATGTGCTTACGGGCAATAGTACAGAGTTTTTGGATCCTGTGTTCTCCTCAGGAGTAGCATTCGCTACCGAATCGGGTATGCTTGCGGCGAAATTGGTAAAGCGCCAGCTCTCTGGAGAAAAGGTAGACTGGGAGAAGGAGTACACCCAGTACATGAAGCGCGGTATAGATGTCTTTACCTCGTATGTAAGGGAGTGGTATACAGGCAACTTGCAGACACTCTTCTTCCACGAACCAGGCAACGAAGAGGTGAAGAAAAAGATATGTTCTGTCCTTGCGGGATATGTGTGGGATGAGAGCAATGTCTTTGTCAAGAAACATGCCACCATTATAAAGAATATGGCCTATGCTATAGAGAATGGTTTAGGCATGCAAGAAGAATAGGGGAATGGAAGCCCTTTTGAGCCTAAAACTCTCTCATATTCTTTTTTTGGATATAGAGACGGTACCCCTACAGCCCTCCTATGAGGAGCTATCTCCCATGGAGAGGAGCTTGTGGGAGGACAAGACGCGCTACATTCGTCAGGAAGTTCCTGCGGAGGATTATTATGAAAGAGCAGGAATCTGGGCGGAGTTCGGCAAGATAGTCTGTATCTCGGTAGGGTATTTTGTGGTTAAGAATGGGCAGCGTCAGTTTCGGATGCGCTCGTTTGTAGGAGAAGAGCGGGATATTTTGGAGGATTTTTCCTACTTAGTGAACCAGTTTTTCAGTGGGCGGGAGCACCTATTGGCGGCGCATAACGGCAAGGAGTTCGACTTTCCCTTTATCGCGCGGCGGATGCTGATACTGGGGCTTGCTCTTCCCGAGAAGCTACAGCTCTTTGGCAAGAAGCCATGGGAGTTGGGCTTTTTGGATACCTTAGACTTATGGAAGTTTGGCGACTATAAGCACTATACCTCCCTGAACCTATTGGCCTATGTGCTGGGTATTCCCTCGCCTAAGGACGATATCACAGGGGCAGAGGTTAGGGCTGTCTACTACCAAGAGCAGGATATAGCACGCATCGCCCAATACTGCCAAAAAGACACCCTCACGGTAGCGCAGATTCTTTTGCGTATGCGAGGAGAGCCCCTACTGGAGCCAGAAGAGATCCACTATGCTACTTAGTTACGCTTATCCTCTCCCCAGAGGAGCTTGTTGCGGAGTGTCTTGAAGAAGTCGTTTCCTTCAAGTTCGATGGTTTTGAGATGGAACGGCGCCAGGGATATTTTCACCGAGGTCTCGCAAGGCAAGATAGCCGAGCGGGCATCGTAGGTGGCCAGATAACACCCTTCACGGTTGGATACGTGGAGGGTGATTTCTGTACTATCGGGGATGATCAGGGGTCGGGCATTGAGATTGTGAGGGGCGATAGGGGTGAGTGCCAAGGTTTTGGAATGCGGCATGATCACAGGCCCCCCACAGCTGAGTGAATAGCCCGTAGAGCCTGTAGGCGTAGCGATGATGAGTCCATCAGCCCAGTAGGAGGTCAGGTATTGGTCATTCAGATAGGCTTCCACAGTGATCATAGCTGTGGAGTTCTGCCGGATGACGGTAATCTCGTTCAGGGCGAAGTTCAGAGGAGCGATAGGTCGTCCGTCGGTATGAGTGATCTGTAGGACAGAACGTTCATCCGTATGGAACCTACCCGCGCGAATTTTGGCAAACATATCCGTAATCTCCTCCTGAGAGATCGTAGCGAGAAAGCCCAAGCGACCGGCATTGATTCCGAGGATAGGAATCTGTAAGTGCTGGATATAGGTCATCGCCCAGAGGATGGTGCCATCGCCCCCGATGGTGAGCATCAGAGAAGTATCGGTAGGGAGATCCTCCACCGAATGGAAAGTCTCGACCCCCTCCAAGGGAGCCTGCTCTCTATAACGGCGCAGCAGATCCGCCTCTACACGGATGGTATCCCCATGGGAGCGCAGCTCCTGAAAGATGGAGGAGAGCAGAGGGTGGTATTCTACCTTATATTTTTGAGAATATATAGCAATCTTCACGATGTATCAGTTTGATTATCAGTATTTTAATTATTAAAAAGCAATTCGCGATACTTGGTTAGTGTCCAGAGCTCGTCATCGATCATCAGTTCGAGCTTGTCGCAATGGTATCGGATTGGGTCAAAGAACGGGCGCACCTCCTGGCAGTAGGCGAGTGCTTTTTCCTCCACGGAGGGGAGGTTATTGACCTTTTTACGAGTTTCGACCATAAGAGACACCTTACTGTGAATTTCCTTGATATGCTCGGAGATATGCTGGATCAGGTCAATCTGCTCGAAAGCCAATTCCCTGTACCCCTCCCCGAAGATATCCTTGAGTCCTTGTACATTTTCGATAAGGATATTCTGGTAGCGTACAGCCGTAGGGATGATATGGTTGCGAGCGATGTCGCCCAGTACCCGTGCTTCGATCTGTACTGTTTTGATATATTCCTCCAGATCAATATCATAGCGAGCGAGGAGTTCGGTACGGCTCAGTACCTTCATTTCCTCAAAGAGAGCTATCGCAGTCTCGGAGACATTCTCCTTGAGCGCTTGAGGTGTGGTCTTGTGATTGCTTAGCCCCCGCTTGGCTGCCTCCTCTTCCCAAGCCTTGCTATAGCCATCTCCTTCGAAGAGGATAGGCTTGGAGGCCTTGGCATAGCTACGCAATACTTTTAGAATAGCTTCCTCTTTCTTGAGGGATTTTTTCCCAGAGGAATTCAGCAGAGAATCCACCTCTTTCTTGAAGTCGGTAAGCTGCTTGGCAACAATGGTATTGAGCACCATCATAGGCTTTCCACAGTTGGCACTGGAACCTACAGCACGGAACTCGAACTTATTGCCCGTAAAGGCAAAGGGAGAGGTACGATTTCTATCGGTTGTATCGATGAAAAGATCCGGAATTTTGTTGATCACATTGAGGGTTTCCTTCTGGGAAATTTCCTTGTCCCCACCCTGAATTAGGGTCTGGAGAATCTTGGTAAGCTGTTCGCCAATAAAGACAGAGATAATAGCCGGAGGCGCCTCATTGGCTCCCAAGCGGTAATCATTAGTAGCGGAAGCCACAGACGCCCTTAGGATAGCCTCGTAGCGGTGTACAGCACGTATGGTACAGAGGAAGAAAGTAAGGAACTGTAGGTTGCTCATAGGAGTCTTCCCAGGGGAGAGTAGATTGACTCCCGTATCGGTAGAGAGCGACCAGTTATTATGCTTTCCAGAGCCATTGACCCCGATGAAAGGTTTTTCGTGGAAGAGCACTGTAAAGTCATGCTTTTCGGCGACCTTGCGCATCAGGTGCATGAGCAGGGCATTTTGATCCACCGCGCGGTTGGCCTCGGAGAAGATAGGAGCGAGCTCGAACTGGTTGGGAGCGACCTCATTGTGTCGTGTTTTCACAGGAATCCCCAGCAGGAGACATTCCCTTTCGAGCTCCTTCATATAAGCCAATACACGAGAGGGGATAGCCCCGAGATAGTGATCCTCGAGCTGTTGCCCCTTGGCCGCCTGATGTCCCAAGAGCGTACGCCCAGTGATAAGCAGGTCAGGGCGTGTAGCGACAAGGCTTTTGTCGATTAAGAAATATTCCTGTTCGCAGCCCAAGGTAGTAGTTACATGGCTTACGTGCTTATCGAAGAGCTGAGCTACCTGAGTGGCCGCTTTGTCGATAGCCGTGAGCGCCTTGAGCAAGGGAGTTTTGTTGTCCAAAGCGGCACCGGTATAAGCGATAAAGATCGTAGGAATACAAAGGACATTCTCATAGACAAAAGGAGGAGAAGAAGGATCCCAAGCAGTATAGCCGCGAGCCTCGAAGGTGTTGCGGATACCGCCATTGGGGAAGCTCGAAGCATCGGATTCCTGTTGTACTAAGAGGTTTCCAGAGAAATGTTCGATAGCCTCGCGGGAGGATATAGGGTCAAAGAAAGCATCGTGCTTTTCGGCAGTGCCGCCGGTGAGCGGTTGGAACCAATGAGTATAATGAGTAGCCCCCTTGGAGATTGCCCATTCGCGCATTGCCATAGCCACTTGGTCGGCGATATGTCGGTCGATTTTAGTTCCTCGGCGGATAGAGTTCATGACACTCTCGAAGACTTCGCGGGTCATACGTTCACGCATGGCGCCCTCATGAAAGACATTCTGAGCGAAGAGATCAGAGAGTTTTTCGCAGGAGGAAACCGGTAGCGGTTTCCTTTGTCGCACTTCACTTAAGGCATCGAATCGTAACATAAGGTATCGAGATTAATGATATTGTTTTCAGCTGACAAAAGTACAAAAAAACAATGATTAATTATCAAGAGATGATTGTTAATTCTTATTGACTCAAGTTTTGAAAGTTCTATGAGTTGCTGATTCCCAAAACCTCCCACTAACCCTCTCTAAGAGAGGAAATCGGTAAGTATTAGAAATTCAATAACTTATAGAAGGAAATATTTTTCATATTGACTAACAAATTTAGCCTTTTAAACGAATTCAAACTTCCCTTTGGAAGGTGGGAGTGGGAGGTTGTCGAGATATTTTCTAAAATGTGAAAAATTCAGATAATAAATTAGAAAATTATTTTTCACACACAAACTTTCGTTAAATTTCTGATTAGTATAAAATAAATCGCTACTTTTGTCGTGAATTTTAAAACGAAATCTATATGACAGGAGCAGAACTGCAACAATTATTAGATGCTCATTGTGAGGATATGAAGAGAAACATGCCAGGATTTCTTTTCTATGGGATTCTTAGCACCACCGATGGGAACACACTTTCGAAAGCCTCATCAAACGAAGAGACTGCAAAGATTATAGAAGAAGGGTCGCCCTATCACCTAATGATAGTCAATCAGGTGAATCAGGTGCTCAAGACCAATCTTTCGTCCGAGCAGTTGGAGCTGGACTATGTGCTGATAGAGACCAATAAAATCACCTTTATGCTAATGATTTCCGCCTTAGGGAAATTCTTCTCGATCACCGCTTTGGATAGAGACAAATGTAATATAGGCATCTCGCGTGCCTTGCTCTATAAGTGTAAGGCAGAGTTCGGCACTATGTTGGACGACTTTTTTTAGGATAAATACAGATGAAGTAGTGAAAAACAGAACTCTTTGAAAAAGAGGACGATTAAGTCTTTTAATATTAATTATTTGTTAAAAAAAATGATAAGATTCAGAAAAAAACACTAACTTTGCGTTCGATTTTAAAAATTAAAACTATATGACAGGAGCAGAACTGCAACAATTATTAGATGCTCATTGTGAGGATATGAAGAGAAACATGCCAGGATTTCTTTTCTATGGGATTCTTAGCACCACCGATGGGAACACACTTTCGAAAGCCTCATCAAACGAAGAGACTGCAAAGATTATAGAAGAAGGGTCGCCCTATCACCTAATGATAGTCAATCAGGTGAATCAGGTGCTCAAGACCAATCTTTCGTCCGAGCAGTTGGAGCTGGACTATGTGCTGATAGAGACCAATAAAATCACCTTTATGCTAATGATTTCCGCCTTAGGGAAATTCTTCTCGATCACCGCTTTGGATAGAGACAAATGTAATATAGGCATCTCACGTGCCTTGCTCTATAAGTGTAAGGCCGAGTTCGGTACTATGTTGGACGACTTTTTTTAGAATAAGACGGGCGAAAGCCCGTTTTTTATTTTTCCATCACCGAGAGAATTCCCTCTTGGGCGGATAGTAGGAGCACCCATTCGGAGAAGTTGGAAATCTCTTCAGAGGATAGGGAAAGGGTAAAGCAGTTATGAGCAGGATCCTTTTTGATTTTGGTAATGGAAATAGATTTTTTACGCAAGAGTGTTGCGCAAGTCTCCAGTAATTGGGTAGGGTCTTGCTCTTGTGCATAAGAGATTTCAAGAGAAGTAACGAAAGATTTTTTGATAATCTTGGACTCTACTGTCTTGAGGACGATCATGATAATGAGCATAAAGACGATGACCACCAGGGCGATATTGTAGAATCCCCAACCGATTCCCAGGCCGACACAGCCAGTAGCCCAGATGCCGGCGGCGGTAGTCATCCCCGCAATGCTCTCCCCGCGCTCCTTGATAATGCTTCCCGCACCTAAGAACCCAATACCGCTAATCACTTGAGCTCCCAAGCGCCCCAGATCGGTCTTGATGACTGCCGCCAAGCCACTGTGTGTACTCTCAAAATCAATGATATGGATGCGCAACTGATCCTGAATCATAGAGACAATAGCCGCCCCAAAGCACACAAGTATATAGGTTCGGAAGCCGGCAGGCTTGCGCTTGCGTTCGCGCTCGAAGCCTACCAGCCCGCCAAAGACTACCGCCAAGAACAATCGGAAGAAAACCACCCCTAAGGAGAGCTCCCCTACAAAATGTTGGTTAGAGAGCCCAGAGAAAAACTCATTCATACGCTACCAGATTTTAAAGGACAAAAGTACGAAATATATTTGTTAGCTAAGAAGAGAATTATTATCTTTGTGGGGCTAAATCCAATCCTAATTTTAGTCCTATATTTTCACTTTTTATTATGAAAGAAGTGCAAAAAAAGTAGTATTTTTGCCCTCTGTTATTGGAGTCTTTTATTGATGTTGCTATAAAAGACTTAATTATCTTTTATACAGTATTTTATTTTAAAAAAACGAAAAAAATGGCCAAATATACCGAAGAAGAACTCAAAGAAGAATTAGAGAACAGTGAGTACAAATATGGGTTCTATACCGATATAGAATCCGATACGTTCCCCAAAGGGCTCAGCGAAGAGGTAGTCATAGCCCTTTCGAAGAAGAAAAACGAACCCCAATGGATGACCGACTGGCGAGTGGAGGCTTTCCGTATATGGCAGGCGATGCCAGAGCCGCCTCATTGGGCAAATATCAAGTTTGAAACACCAGATTTCCAAGATATAGCTTACTACTCAGCCCCCAAGAAGAAGCCAAAACTCAACAGTTTGGATGAGGTAGATCCGCAGCTTTTGGAGACTTTTCAGAAGTTGGGTATCTCCCTTGAGGAACAGAAGCGCCTTACTGGAGTAGAGGACAAACCTGCTGTGGCTATGGATGTAGTGATGGACTCCGTATCGGTAGCCACTACTTTCCAGAAAACCTTAGCAGAGAAAGGGATTATCTTCTGTGCGATTTCAGAGGCGATCCAGAAACATCCAGACCTGGTACGCAAGTACTTAGGAACCGTAGTGCCTAAGACCGACAACTTCTATGCGGCGCTGAACTCAGCCGTATTCACCGATGGGTCATTCTGCTATGTGCCTAAGGGCGTGCGCTGTCCGATGGAACTCTCTACCTATTTTCGTATCAATCAGGCAGGAACAGGACAGTTCGAGCGTACGCTTCTGATTGTAGATGAGGGTGCTTATGTATCCTATTTGGAGGGATGTACAGCCCCTAAGCGTGATGAAAACCAGCTCCATGCGGCTGTGGTAGAGCTCATCGCTATGGAAGGAGGAGAGATAAAATACTCTACAGTACAAAACTGGTTCCCAGGGGATAAGGATGGAAAAGGAGGGGTGTATAACTTTGTAACCAAGCGTGCTCTGGCAGAGAAAAATGCGAAAATCTCTTGGACACAGGTTGAGACAGGTTCTGCTATCACTTGGAAGTATCCTTCTGTAGTGCTCAAGGGAGACAACTCCATAGGAGAATTCTACTCTATAGCGGTGACCAACCACTTCCAACAAGCCGATACAGGGACTAAAATGATTCACTTGGGCAACAATACCAAATCCACGATTATCTCCAAAGGGATTTCGGCAGGTCGCTCGCAGAACAGCTATCGAGGTTTGGTGAAAGTAGTGCCCAATGCCAAGAATGCGCGAAACTTCTCTCAATGTGATTCCCTACTGATGGGCAACAACTGTGGGGCGCATACCTTCCCTTATATAGAAGCAAAGAACCCTACTGCTCAGATAGAACATGAGGCAACTACCTCCAAGATAGGAGAAGACCAAATCTTCTACTGTAATCAACGAGGAATAGATACTGAAAAAGCTATTTCCCTCATCGTGAATGGTTTTGGAAAGGAAGTACTTAACAAACTCCCTATGGAGTTCGCCGTAGAAGCCCAAAAACTTTTGGAAATTAGCTTGGAAGGCAGTGTGGGGTAGTTTTTTAGAGTGAAGAATGAAGAGTGAAGAGTGAAGAGTGAAGAGTGAAGAATGAAGAATGAAGAATGAAGAGTGAAGAATGAAGAATGAAGAGAGAAGAATGCTCACAGTTGGGTATGTGATGGAAAATAAAGCTAAAGTTGCGAATATATGGAAGTGAGTATGAGACTCGCACCAGCAAAGACGTAACTTGCGATTTGCCCAGAATCCAGAATATAGAAAAGAAGACTTTTGATTGATTTTTCAAAAGTCTTCTTTTTATTTTCTATGCTGGGGTTATCCTCTGATTCTTGAAGGAGAGCTACTTCTTATTCTTATAGGTATTGATCCCAAGGAGCCTATAGAGAGGGGAGAAGTTCAGTAGAATGGTGACGATAAAGGCGATAGAGATGATGCCCAAGATAGAGGCAATGGTATCGTTGGTAATGACCTTAGTCACTCCCAGAATGGCGGAGATAAGTACGAAAATCAAGCGTACTTGTTTGTCTAATTTTCCTATATTTCTTTCCATAAAATCACGAATTATAGATGGGACAAAGATATAAAAAATACTTTATATAAAAAAATTATGAATCCCAATCTATAGAAAGGATTTCTCCTGAGAGGGCGAACTGTACAGAGATGACTTCCTCGGTTTCGACATCCTCGTCATAATAAGGAGCGAAGTACATATCTGCATCGGCTTCTCCTTCTTGGGGATACCAAAAATCAATCATATCAAGCTCCAATTCGCTCACGAAAGTTTCGATATCATCGGGAGTTCTTTTTGTTTTTTCCTTAAAGTGATTGAAATAGTCTGGGTGCTCTTTCAGGTATTGTATAAGGACTTTTCGGGCTTGTTCTTCTCTTAGGGATAGTTTTTTTATAAAAGATTCAAAGGCATCTAAGCGTTCTTTCAAGAGGTCATTTCCTTTGGAGAACCAGAAAGAGACCCATACAATACTGTCCTTGTAAGGGATTTCTTGTTCCCAAAGGACATCGTACGTATCATCCTCCAGAGTTTCCACCTTGGAAGTATCTAAAGAGCTGAAATAAGGATGTATAAGTTTTGTTGCCATAGGATTATATATTAATTCATCTCACTATACCCTACAGCCTCTCCGATGAGGGTGGTAGAGGTACAGTTGGTTATTTTTACATTGACAAAATCCCCCACTTTGTAGTGTTCCTTAGGGAAGACCACGACGGTATTTTGGGTATTGCGTCCCATCCATTCTTGGTCAGATTTTTTAGAATTTCCCTCGATGAGCACCTCTACCGTTTTCCCTACTTGCGCTTGGGTACGTAGGAGACTATGTTTTTGTTGGAGGTCGATGATCTCGGTAAGGCGGCGCTTTTTGACTTCGTCGGGGACATCATCGGCAATCTTGCGAGCGGCGAGCGTACCAGGGCGCTCGGAGTAGGCAAACATAAAGCCAAAGTCATACTTGACATACTCCATCAGAGAGAGGGTATCCTGGTGATCTTCCTCCGTCTCGGTAGGGAACCCTGTGATCATATCCTGAGAGATGGCACATTCGGGGATACGCTCACGGATGCCATCAATCAGAGTGAAGTACTCCTCGCGGGTGTGTAGGCGGTTCATCGCCTTGAGGATGCGGTTGCTACCACTCTGTACTGGCAGGTGAATATACTTACAGATATTGTGGTGCTTTGCCATAGTATCAATCACATCCAAGGTCATATCCTGAGGATTCGAGGTGGAGAAGCGAATACGCATCTTAGGGAATTGAGTTGCGACCATATCGAGGAGCTTGGCGAAGTTGACCGCTGTAACCTTCTGTATATCAGAGGCTTTTTCGAAATCCTTTTTTAGTCCGCCCCCATACCAGAGGTAGCTATCGACATTCTGTCCCAGCAGGGTAACCTCCCTGAATCCTCGCGCCCAGAGATCCTCGATCTCGTGGATGATAGAGTGCGGGTCACGGCTGCGTTCCCTTCCACGGGTGAAAGGTACGATACAGAAAGTACACATATTGTCACAGCCCCGAGTGATAGAGACAAAGGCTGTCACCCCATTGCTATTGAGGCGAATAGGGGAGATGTCGGCATAAGTCTCGTCGCGAGAGAGCAGCACATTGACCGCATCGCGGCCATTGTCCACCTCCTGCAAGAGGTTAGGTAAGTCCTTATACGCATCGGGTCCTACCACGAGGTCTACGATATGCTCTTCCTCCAAGAACTGATGCTTGAGGCGCTCGGCCATACAGCCCAGCACCCCCACCTTCATGGCAGGCTTGTGACGCTTTACGGCATTGAACTGTTCGAGGCGCTTGCGGATGGTCTGTTCCGCCTTTTCGCGCACTGAACAAGTGTTGATCAGTACCAAATCCGCCTGTTGAAGATCTTCCGTAGTATTGAAGCCCACCTTGTGCAGGATAGAGGCAACAATCTCGCTGTCAGAGAAATTCATCTGGCAGCCATAACTTTCTATATAGAGCTTACGAGTATTCTTGGCATCCCCCTCCAGAGAGAGCGGCGCTCCTTGGCGGGTTTCATCAATTACTTTTTCCATCAAAAACAAACCTTGTTATAAGGGTGCAAAAGTAGTGAAAAAAAACGAGATAA
The DNA here is from genome assembly GCA_963528845.1 of uncultured Capnocytophaga sp. GTDB lineage: Bacteria > Bacteroidota > Bacteroidia > Flavobacteriales > Flavobacteriaceae > Capnocytophaga. The sequence goes on from CAURXJ010000018.1 coordinate 26,648, forward strand.
CCACCGGTGGAAAATAGTTAATTGTTAAGGGACAATTGTTAATGCGAATCAAGAATTGGAACGCTTTTCACTAACTTTCTAAGACGCAATAAATTGCGTCTCTACCCTAACACTGGCTAAGGCAACCATGGATGAGCGTAGTTATCCATAGAGGCGCAATATTTCAAAGGGCGAATTGCCATTCGCCCCTACAACAGAGCCTAAAACGATTGATTATCAATGAAATAAACTTTTAAAAATATTTTAATCGAACATAATTTAAACTTTTTGATAACCAATATCTTATACTTTTTGGACAACCTCTTTGTTCCTACTTCAAAGGACCCCCAATGATCAAGGCTAAGGGAAGGATCAGGAGCACCTTAGGATTGACATTGATTCCTACGGCAAAGCCCCTTCTCAAGGGATTATTATCGCCAGAGGCATAAGCATTGGTGGGGATTACATAGCCAGCATAAGCATATATATCCTTTGTACCAAGCCCTACCTTGGGGATGATGGCGTAGGGAGTATAGGTAGCTCCTGCAAATGTATGACGATACTTTAGTGCCGCAGAGAGCTCAAAGATCCCTCGTGTGCTTCCCTGAAAGCCCGTCAGATGTACTCCTGTACTGCCAAAAAAAGCATATTTTTTATCCTCATCCAAACGAATTTCCCCTGTGATTCCTGTATGAAAGGTATTTCTACCAATATACTCATAACCTACAACCAAAGGGGGTACTTGGGCATAATTCTTGCCACAGAGCATAAGAATAAGAAAAAGAATCCAATTTTTCATAATGGAAATAATATTGATCTAGGGAACCTCCCCCTTGTCAGGAAGTCGCTAAGGCGAGTGAGTTGGGGGAGGTTATTGTAAGTGAATTATAGTTATATCGAACTCGTGCTACTTAGTGGGTGTGATTTCGTAATTTTTCTCACGGAAAGCTTGGGTGAGTTTTTCGATATGTGCCAGTCCGTTGGTTTCCACGGTGACTTGTACCTCAATATCGCGGAATCGGGAAAGATTCTTGAACTGGTTATGAGCGAGCTTGACCACATTCGCCCCCTCTTGTGCGATAATCTGAGTGATTTTAGCCAATTCTCCAGGTCTGTCCTGAATGCTCACAGAGAAGTTGAAGATTCTATTGCGGCTTACCAACCCTTTGTTGATCATGGAAGAGATCATCAGTACATCGATATTGCCACCACTGACCACGGGCACTACCTTTTTATTCTTTTGGTGAAGCCTTTTGAGCGCTGCCATAGGTAGGATACCCGAGTTTTCAGCGATAATCTTATGTTTTTCCACCAGAAGGAGGAAAGCTTCCATCAGCTCATAGTCCGAGATGGTGATAATCTCATCAATATATTCCTTGATATACTCGAAGTTAGTTTCCCCAATGCGCTTCACGGCAGTACCGTCGGCAATGGTATTGGCTTCGGGGAGTTCTACGACCTTATTCTCCTTGATAGCCTCCAAGGCAGAGGCTGCTCCGGCGGGTTCTACTCCGATGATACGGATAGAAGGCTTGATGAGCTTAGCCGCACAAGCAATTCCCGAGATAAGGCCACCCCCACCGATGGGCACCAAGATGATATCCGTATCGGGGGCTTCCTCCAAGATTTCCAAGGCAATAGTACCCTGTCCTTCCAATACATCTTCATCGTTAAAGGGGTGTACAAATACATATCCTTCTTTGGCTTCTAACTCTTTTGCTTTTTTATAAGCATCGTCATATACATCGCCATAGAGGACTACCTCCGCGCCATACTTACGAGTGGATTCCACCTTGATCAGCGGGGTAGACTGCGGCATGACGATTACGGCTTTGATCCCCAGCTTCTTAGCGGCATAGGCAACCCCTTGGGCATGGTTTCCTGCAGAAGAGGCGATGACCCCCCTTTTCTTTTCCTCGGGGGAGAGTTTTAGGATTTTGTTATAAGCCCCACGGATCTTGAAAGAGCCTGTTTTCTGTAGGTTTTCAGGCTTGATAAAAACTTTATTTCCAGATTCCTCTGAGAAAATAGGGCTATAGATGAGCTTGGTACTCAAGAGTACTTGAGCGAGATGCTCACGAGCGGAGATAAAATCATCTAACGAATGCATATAGAAGTTTTTAAAGTGATTGTCTTGATAAAAAGCAAAAGCCATTCCCCCAAGGGAGGGAATGGCTTTAGGATAGTGGAGTCGGAGAGATTCGAACTCTCGTCCAAACAAGTAACCACAAGGCTTTCTACACGCTTAGTTCCCGTTTGTTTTTCGTGGTCGTGCTGAGCGGGAACGCCCTACATCACCCTTAGCTTCTATAAGAGCTGAACCTAGGGGAAGAAGCCACCCAAAGGTTCCATGTTGATTTTAATGGTATCTCTTTTGCGACGAGCCATCAACAAGGGCTTTCAGAGACATCTCGCCTCCCTACCTTGTAGGGACTTAGCCAGAAATCTTACTATAATTCAGATTAGGCAGCAAGAGCGTAGTTATTCTCGCCATTTAAAGTGTTGAAACAGAGATTAACGAGCATTAGCTTCATAGCTCGGCGTGCTTACTTTATGCTTAGGCTTGCTGTCAAAACCAGTCGACCCCCATAAAAGTAATTTGGTGCAAAGGTACGATTTTTTTTGTATTACAAGAGATTTTTAACATAAAACAGTGAACAGGGAGCAGGGAGCAGGGAGCAGTGAACAGGGGTCAGTGAGCAGTGAGCAGTGAGCAGGGAGCGGGGAGCAGAGAGCAGGGGTCAGTGAACAGGGATCAGTAGGGGCGAATTGCAATTCGCCTTTTAGCTTCAGAGGGTATAACAATTTGCCCTTGAAAGGATGAAGAGTTTCCCCTTTGGGGGGCAAGAGGATTGGCGAGGGATGAGAGTTTTCCCCCTTTGGGAGGTAGAGGGATGGGGGAGTAGTTTTTTTTGAGTTAAATATATTTTATCCAAAGTATTTTTTCCGTACATTTGCCCTTATTTTTGTATGTATACCAACACTCCATTATGGCTGTTATTGTAGAGAACTTAACCAAACAATTTGCGGGACAAACCGTGGTAGATCACTTGAGCTTTTCCCTCCACAAAGGAGAGGTTACGGGCTTTTTAGGTCTGAATGGGGCAGGGAAGACCACCACAATGAAGATGATGACTGGCGCTCTTGAGCCTGACCAAGGGAGTGTGAGTGTCTTAGGATACTCTATTCTTACCCAGCGCGAACAAGCCCAAAAACATATTGGCTATCTGCCGGAACACAATCCGCTATATACGGATATGTATGTAAAGGAATATCTTAGCTATGTAGCAGACATCTACAAGGCGCCTAAGCGCCGTATAGAGGAGAGTATCGCCCTGACTCGGCTTGAGAGCCATGCCCATAAGAAGATACACACCCTCTCGAAAGGGTATCGCCAGCGTATAGGCTTGGCCTCGACCCTGCTACACGATCCAGATGTGCTGATCTTGGACGAGCCTACCAATGGGCTTGATCCCCAGCAGATTCTCGAAATACGCCAGATAATCCGAGACTTAGGGCAGGAAAAGGTGGTGCTGCTCTCCTCCCATATCATGCAGGAGATACAGGCTGTATGCCAGCGTGTGCTAATCCTTCATCAGGGGGAAATCATCCTCAACGAGCCTATGACAGCCCTACAAGACAAGGAACAGACTGTGGAGGTACTCTTTGACTTCCGTGTGGAGGAACAGCTTCTACGCCGTATCCCCCATGTGAAGACTGTTCACAACAATGAAGAATTTTTCTTTACCCTTACCTTTGACACCGAGGAAGATATGCGCCCTAAGCTCTTTGATTTTGCCATGGAGAATGGGCTAAAGATCCTCCAGATGAATCATCGTCATACCGACTTAGAAGCACTTTTTACCTCTCTTACAAAAACAAAATAACTATGAGCGACTTTCTTTTACAGATAGAAAATCTCAGCAAGCATTATGGCAAGCACACCGCACTTTCGGAGGTTTCCCTACAGATTCCTCGCGGGAGTATCTTTGGCCTATTAGGCCCTAATGGAGCGGGGAAGACCACCCTTATCCGTATTCTCAATCAGATAATTTTCCCTGACAAGGGGCAGGTGCTCCTGGAGGGGCATCCCTTGCAACCAGAGGACATCTCCCATATAGGCTATATGCCAGAGGAGCGCGGATTGTATAAGAATATGACCGTGGGGGAACAGCTTTTGTACTTAGGACAACTCAAGGGATTGAGTCGCCAACGGGCACAGGAGCGATTGGACTTTTGGCTTAAGCGCTTGGATATCAGCCATTGGAAAGGGAAGAAGCTACAGGAGCTCTCCAAGGGGATGGCACAGAAGGTACAGTTCGTCGCGACGGTACTTCATGAGCCTAAGCTGCTGATCTTCGATGAGGTATTCAGTGGGTTAGACCCTATCAATGCAGAGATTATCAAGGATCAAGTTCTTTATCTGAGGGAGCAGGGTAGTACCATTCTATTTTCTACCCACCGTATGGAATCGGTGGAGAGTCTCTGTGATCACATAGCCCTACTGAACCGCTCTAAGCTGCTACTCAGTGGAGAGCTTACTGCTATCAAGCGACAGTTTCAGGAGAACACCTATGAGGTAGGGATTATCCCCTATGAGGGAACATCGTTCGAGGAGTTTCAGCGCCGCTACACCCCTACTGCCGCGCAGTTCCCCACTATCCACAACGAGGAGAAATGGCTGGTTGCTCTCAGCCCTACCCAAGAGGTACATGAGCTGCTACAATACCTTATGCAGCTAGGGAAAATCACTCATTTCAACCAACAAATCCCGAGTGTTAGCGATATCTTTATACAGACGATTCAGGCAGGGGAGAGTGAAGAATGAAGAATGAAGAGTGAAGAATGAAGAATGTAGCTAAGCGAATGAGCTTGGGTATGTGGTGAAGAGGGAGCTATAATTATTGTATAAAAGAGGCTGTCCGAAAAGTCTTATTCATGAAGGGCGATTTGCAAATCGCCCCTACAGCAGAACCTAAAACAACTGATTTTCAATAGAATAAATTTGAAAATATTCGATTTAAACTTTGAAAAATAATGTTTTGGACTTTTTGGACAGCCTCTAAAATATTTTACCTAATTGATTTGGAATATTATCTTTCCCTAAACGAGGATAGCCGAAGCTCCGATGCGGTCTACACCGAGGGAGATATATTGTAGGGCGGTCTGCTTGTCTCGGATTCCTCCAGAAGCCTTTATCTTAGCGCGGTCGCCGACTACCTCTCGGATCAGCTGTACATCGGCGAGGGTTGCCCCTCCGGTACCAAAGCCAGTAGAGGTCTTCACAAAATCTGCGCCTGCATCTACACATACCTGACTGGCCAATCGCTTCTGGTCATCGTTCAGATAGCAAGTCTCTATAATCACCTTGAGCACTCGATCGCCTGTTTCCTGTTTGAGTAAGGCTATTTCATCCAGTACCTTAGCCACATTTCCTGATAGGAAAAGACCTACATTGAGCACCATATCTATCTCCTGCGCTCCTTGAGAAAGCGCTACGGAAGTCTCATAGAGTTTGGCTTGGGTACTCATAGCTCCTAAGGGGAAGCCTACCACTGTACATACGTTGACCTTCGATCCTTTTAGCTGTTCTGCTGCCAAGGGAACATAGCCACTATTGACACATACAGAGTAAAAACCATATTCGAGCGCCTCCTTACAGAGTTTTTCGATATCGGCAGGTGTTGCCGTTGCTTTAAGCAAGGTGTAATCAATATATTTTGCAATATCCATAGTATTTTATTTTAGATGTTAGAAAATGAGCTGTTTAAGTTTCGAAAGTCGTATAACTTATTGATTTTCAAAAACCTCCCCCTATCCCCCTCCAAAGGGGGAATGAGATAGTTTATGATTCTCAATGAATTATAAAGAGGAAAATTTTACGTATTTACAAACAGTTTTTGCCTTTTCAACGCATCCCACATACCCAGCTGTGAGCACTCGCTGGCTTTCCCTTCTCGAAGGGGATAGTCCGTGAATACATGAAACGGAGTATGTGAGAGGAGGTTTTTATTTTTAATATATTGATTTATAAATATTTATAATTTTAATTATATTCTAAAAACGACTTGCGAAACTTAAATAACTTGTTTTAAAAAAAAGAGACTACCCAAAAAACCTCTTTTGGATAGCCTCTTTTTATAGATAAAATTAAAATTTTACAAAAGAGAATCCAATGCTTCAGTGTAAGTATTTTTAGGAGCTACGCCTACCTGACGGCCTACTACCTCGCCGTTTTGGAATACCAATACGGTAGGAATGTTTCTGACACCATACTTAGCGGCATAGTCTTGGTTGCTATCTACATCTACCTTACCTACCACAACACGTCCTTCGTATTCGGTTGCAATTTCCTCTATTACAGGGCCGAGCATGCGGCAAGGTCCACACCATGTAGCCCAGAAATCTACCAATACGGGTTTATCACTTTTGAGTACTACTTCTTCAAAAGAAGCATCTGTTATCTGTAATGCCATATCTGTTAACTTTAAGATTAATGACCGCAAAGTTACAAAAAATATTTGGTAACAAGAGATCTTTTATTATAGATTTTTTCTATATAAAGAAATGAAGGGTTATAGGGTTGAAGGGGAATAGAAGTAACTTGAAATTCAAAATTCGAAACTCAAAACTTTTTTGTAACTTTGCCCTCAGAACAAGCACCATGAATATGGCTACATTGTAGACACCCTTTATCAAGGCGTATCTATCTGTTTTTGAGATACTTTCTAAAAAAATTTAAGCTTATACCCAAAGTGATAATACAAGAAGAAAAAGGCAAAACAGAAAGGAGAAAAGCGGCTTTTTTGCTAAAGAGAATCGTGCTATAAAAGGGAAAAAGATTCATGAGAGCAGCGCAGAAAAACTAATGAGGAATGATTAACTATTAACAATTAAAAATGTCTTCTTTATTTCAGAAATACAACGTACCCGGTCCTCGCTATACCAGCTATCCGACAGTGCCTTATTGGGAGGATAGCTCTTATTCTTATGAGAAATGGCTTGATTCCGTACAAACTTCTTTTACAGAAAGCAATAGTACACAAGGGATTAGCCTATATATACACCTGCCTTTCTGTGAGAGCTTGTGTACCTTCTGTGGGTGCCATAAGCATATCACCAAGCGCCATGAGATGGAGGATCCTTATATCCAAAATGTTCTGAAGGAATGGCGCCTTTACTTGGCCGTGCTGCCCTCAAGACCGAGGATCAAGGAAATCCACTTAGGAGGTGGTACTCCTACCTTTTTTTCGCCAGAGAATTTGCAGTATCTTATCGATCAGATATTTGAAGGAGCTGATAGGGCAGAAGGGTTTCAGTTCAGCTTCGAGGGACACCCGAACAACACTACCCGTGAGCACTTGCAACGACTTTACGATTTAGGCTTTACCCGAGTGAGCTATGGGGTGCAGGACTATTCGCCAGAGGTACAAAAGGCGATTCACCGTATCCAACCCTTTGCCAATGTGGAGCGAGTAACCCTACAAGCAAGGGAGATAGGCTATAGTTCCATCAGCCACGATTTGGTCTTTGGTCTGCCCTTTCAGAAGGAGGAAGACATGCGCTATACGATAGACTGTACCAATCGTCTGCGCCCCGACCGTATATCCTTCTATAGCTATGCCCATGTACCCTGGGTAAAAGGCACCGGTCAGCGAGGTTTTGATGAGAATGACCTCCCCACCCCAGACCAAAAGCGCCACCTCTATGAGATAGGTAAGCAGCAACTCTTGGACAACGGCTATATAGAGATAGGGATGGATCACTTTGCCCTGCCTTCGGATGAGATGTATGAATCCTTCGTCAGGGGTACACTCCATCGCAATTTCATGGGCTATACTGCCTCCAAGACACAGCTGATGATAGGATTGGGTATCTCGGCCATTAGTGATAGTTGGTATGGTTTTGCTCAGAACGTCAAGACCGTCAAGGAGTACGAAGAAGTCCTATCCCAGGACAGAATCCCTGTATATAGAGGGCATATCCTCTCGGAGGAAGACCTTATCCTGCGCCGCCATATACTGAACCTGATGTGTCAGTTCCACACCTCATGGGAGATGCCCCAGCTACAATTTGCTGAAGCAGAGGAAGTAAAAATGCGCCTATCGGAGATGGAAAAAGATGGGCTGATACATATCCTCCCTCAGGGTATTGAAGTTACCGATGTAGGCAAGCCCTTTGTTCGGAATATCTGTATGGCCTTTGACCTGAGATTGCAGCGCAATGTGCCCACGACACGTATTTTCAGTATGACGATATAAAAATACCCAAAGAAAGAGACCTCTTAGTCATCAAAGAGGTCTCTTTCTATTTCTTCCATTTCGATAATGTCCAAGGCTTCCTGTAGGGTAGGGCAGGCTGCTATTTCCTCAGGGAAGGTATCAGGGTCATAGGAGGGGATCACCACTACGAAGGAGTGTTCTGTCTCGCTGCGGAACATCTCAGAGAGGTAGAAGAGCGCATCGAGCTGCTCCTCGTCCAGCTCGGTCAGTGCCGAGAGATCAATGATGATATGGCAGGGCTTCAGGGTGGGATCCTTTAGCAGTACATTGGCTGTATCCAAGCTAATTTCGTCAGCTTCAAGACGAATGGTAGCGACAAGGTCTTTTTTGTGAATATGCATGGTAAACTATTTATTTCCTATTATACGTAAAATATCTCCAAAAACCCCCCGAGCAGTGACAGCGGCTCCGGCTCCGGCTCCCTGGATCACAATAGGGTTTTCGCCGTAGGACTCGGTGTAAATCTCGAAAATGGAGTCAGCACCCTTGACCTGTCCTAAGGCGCTGGTTACGGGTACCGATACGAGCTTGACCTCCAAGCGGGCGGTAGCCGTCTGGGAGAGGTCGCCATGGAGGTCGCCTACATAGCGTAGAACCGTGCCCTGAGGTGCTTTGTCCTTGATCTCTTGATAGATAGGGTCAAACTCTTTGAGACGGCTGAGAAACTCCTCACGGCTACCCTCACGTAGAGCAGGTGGGATTAGGTTCTCTATGGAGACCTCTTCGAACTCGTTTTCCAAATCCAATTCGCGAGCCAGAATCAATAGCTTGCGCCCTACATCATTTCCACAGAGGTCTTCGCGTGGGTCAGGTTCGGTATAGCCACTGTCAATAGCCTTTTGGAGAATCTCACTGAAGGGAGCATCGCTGGCCGAATAGGTATTGAAAAGGAAGCTCAGTGTACCGGAGAAGATTCCCCTGATACGGGTGATATTCTCTCCTGAGTGGTGTAGTAGCTTGATGGTATCAATGAGCGGTAAGCCAGCTCCTACATTGGTTTCGTAGAGGTATTGTTTCTTATACTGGGTGAGGGTCTCTCTGAGTTTCTTATAGAAAGGATAGCCGATGGTATTGGCTATTTTGTTAGCCGAGACAAGGTCAAAACCATTCTCTACCAAGGGGAGGTAGTTCTCGACAAAGGCCTTGCTGGCAGTGACATCTATAGCGATAAGATTCTCCAAATGGTGCTGCTGTACCTGAGCGATCAGCTCGCTTATCTGGTAAGGAACCTTGAGTGTATCGAAGGCGGTGTAGTCCGCAGGGGATATTCCTTTGTGATTGAACACCACCTCTTTTGAGTTGGCTATAGCGACGATCTGCAAGTTGATATTTCTACGCTTGAGGATATCGGCACGAGCCTGGAAAATCTGTTCGATAAGCGTTCCCCCTACCGTACCACGGCCGAAGATCACCAAGTTGATACGTTTGGAGATTTGGAAGATTTCCCCATGGATCACATTGACCGCTTTGGGAAGGTCTTTCTTATGGATGACCACGCTGACATTGCGCCCTGTGGCAGAGTTGTTGATCAGTAGTGGGATTACCTGGTTGCGAATGAGCGCATTGTAAGGCTTGTCAAAGTCGGCCAAGTTCTGCCCTACGATGGAGACCACCCCTACCTCTTCTACGAGGCTCACCCCGCTGACATCATGGCTATATACATCCGACTCGAACTCTTTTTCTAAGGCCTGCTTTGCCTTGTGAGCCTCCTTATTGGTTACCAAGAATCCAATTCCACGCTCGGAGGAACCCTGGGAGATGATACTCACGCTGATCTGAGCCTGCGCCAAGGCGCGGAAGATACGCGCATCTACCCCCACTTTTCCTAAGAGCCCGCGCCCCTCGAGGATGACCAAGGCATAGTTCTCCAATACAGAGATGGCACGGATTCCGCCTATGCTGTCCTGAGCCTCGCAGATGAGAGTGCCAGCGTCATTGGGCTTGAAGGTATTGAGAATACGCAAAGGGATTTTCTTTTCCAAGAGAGGGATAATCGTCTTGGCATGAAGGATAGAGGTGCCGAAATTGGCCAACTCATTGGCCTCTTCGAAGGAAAGGCGCTCGATAATCTTGGCATCGGTCACCAGCTCAGGATTGGCGGTGAAGATACCATCTACATGGGTGTAGTTCTGAAGCTCTTCCGCATTGAGGATATTGGCTAAGATAGAGGCAGAGTAGTTGCTTCCGTTGCGCCCCAGAGTGGTAGTTTGCCCCAGTTCGTTGGCAGCGATAAAGCCCGTTACGATAGGAGTTGTTCCTTTGGGGAATTGGGCAAAATAATCCAAGGTACGCTTGTGAGAGGCTTCTTCCTGAAGTTGCGCATTGCCAAAGAGGCTATTGGTTACGTAGAACTGACGGCTATCGGCAAAGGCAGCCTGTATTTCGCGCTTTCTAAGTAAGTGAGCGACATACTTGGCCGAGAGGACTTCCCCCTGAGCCAAGGTGTTGTCCTTGATCTTATCATTATAATCCCCAAGGAGAGAGACCCCATCGAAGATGCGCTGTAGGACAGAAAACTCCTCAGAGAAATCAATATCCTCCCCAGCGAGCTGATATTGCTTGAAAGCGCTGAAATCGTCCGAGATGTCCTCCCCACCAGCGGCACGCTCCAGCATGGACTCCAATTGGTCTGTAGCCTTGTCGCGGGCAGAGACCACTACGGCGATTTCCTGTCCTTGTTTTACCTTGTCAATGATAATAGAAAGTACTGTTTCTAAGCCCTTTCCATTGGCGAGGGATTTCCCTCCAAACTTGAGAACCTTCATGATAATGATTAATGATTAGTGACAAATCGAGTGCGCAAAGATACAAATTTTCTTTTATTTACTAATGAAAAAAGAAATATTTTTTAAATAAGAAAAAGAAATTAGTTTTTAGTTGGTTCTAAAATAAAAATTATAGGGTTGTATAAAGGTGGAATCGAAGGATTATAGATATTAATTCCAAGGCTGTCCAAAAAGTCTTATTCTTGAAGAGGTTGTCCGAAAAGTCTTATTCATGAAGGGCGATTTGCAAATCGCCCCTACAGCAGAACCTAAAAACAACTGATTTTCAATAGAATAAAATTTGAAAATAATGTTTTGGATAGCCTCCTACAAATCAGTGTCAACGCGCGTATCATTAACCATTAATCACTGATCATTGATCATTAACCATTATATAATCGTATCCTTTGATAGAGAAAGGAATCCCTAAATGCTTGTTCAGAGGGCGTATCTTGCCATCGGCAAAGCGGATATAGCAGGTATTGACCGTGGCAGGGAACATAAGCCTGTCATAGTCTTTGCCACGCATTTCGACAAACTGCACCCCTATCCATACCTCGCCCTTAGGGGCAAAGACGGAGAGCTTGCGGGTGAAAGTCTGTGGTTGGGGACTGGGAAATACCTCTATATAAATAGGTTCCCTAAGCAAGGGCGTAAAGGTCTTATGCTCTCGGTCTGTCTGGTAGACCACCACACGTAGTACAGCCATATAGAAGTCACTTCGGTCTATATCTATACTTAGCTCTGTAAGGCGTGCATCGTGCTTGAGAGACAGAAAATCTCCTATCTCCGCATTGAGATACTTGCGATTGCTGGTAGGCTCAAAGCCATCCTTCATCTCGCCATAGAGCTTGAAGACAATAGGCAGCCCCTTGCCCCTAAGGGTGTAGTATTTAGGTTTTTGCAAGGTAAAAGAAGCCTCGGGGAGCTTGATGTCAGTCTCCTCTAAGATAATTTTCTTTTGTATATCCTTGGCTAAAAGCACTTTACGCTTATAACTCAAGTGTGAAAAGTAAATACTATCTGTCGGAGCTGCTTCAAGCCTTTCCAAGGTGAACTCTCCTTGCTCGTTGGTAATAAGTCCTTTGGAAGTTCCTACTATGCCTACATTGACATATTCTACAGGGATGCCCTTGGAGGAAAGCACCTGTTGTTGTGCCCATAAGGGCAAGGTAAAGAGGAGAAAGAAAAAACGCATAAATGAATGGTTAATGAACAATGATTAATGAACAATGATTAATGAACAATGATTAATGGTTAATGAACAATGAACACTAATTATCGTCCTGCTCGTATGCCTATCATAAAAGGATATTCGCCTTTGCTATTACCAGTAAAGAGAGGGGCAAGGCTATAGCGGAAGTAGAGGCTCCATTCCTTGACTCCTATATGAGCTGAGAGGCCATAAGTCCATCGGTTGGTGTGTAAGTCCTCCCGAATGAGAGTCTTATAGGTATTTCCTTCTCGCTCGGCATTCACTTTCTGATTGGCATCCAAGAGAATCCCCACAAAAGCCCCTACGCCAAGGTACAGATGCTCATGTGTCTGGAAATAGGAGATATTTCTATGCATTCCCTCCTTGGAGAAATCCCATTCCAGATCTACGGGAAGGAGCAGGTAGTGCGTGCGGAACTTAGACTTGGTCAGCTCACTGCCATAGGGGACTAAGAGGGTGTTGCCCGCCTGGTGCTGGTAGTAGAGTCCATCGCGTATCTTAAAGCTCTGATACAGCCAAGAGAGTCCAAGGTTCAGGTGCAGCAGGTTGTCGTTTTTTCTTAGGCGGTAGTTGGTATAGATCCCCAACTCAAAGGACTTAGAGCCCAGAGGGCTCAGGCGCTTATCTCCGAAATGCCCAGCTGAGTGTAGGTTCAGTATCCCCAGAGCTAGATAAGGCGAGAAGATATCCCCCCTATTCATATAGCGGCGTAGGTAAGTGTTGGCTTCCTGTCGTTGTGCTAAGGAATCCACCTGAGCCATGGTTTTCTCATAGGGGAGGTGGGGGTTTAAGGAATCGGCAGGCATCAGAAGGCTGTCCGCAGGAAAGGACTGTAACTCCTTGTCCAATTGGTCTCTGAGGGACTGTGCTTGCGTGTAGAGTAGCTGCTGGGTGCGCCGCTTGGCACGTTGCTTGAAGTCCTTTTTCATCTGTTCGGCCTCGTCCTTGGATATTTTTCCCTGTTCCAAGAGATCTTCTACTGAGCCTAACTGCTTGAACAAATGTGCTTTTTGAGTAGCTATGATAGAGTCCACCGCATACTTGCTCTGTAGGATTTGTCTCTCCAAGGAGTTCTGTGACCAAAGGGGGATACTTCCCAAAAGAAGGAAAGCAAAGAAAAAACTTTTCATAATGGTTAATGGTTAATGGTTAATGTAGTAAATAGGTTGCAAAGTTAATTATTTTTTATTAAATCTCCTATTTTTTGAATGGGAATTTTATACTATGGTTGTTAATTTTGTATTTTTGTAAAAACACTGCTGTAGAATACTTGAGAAGTGAGAGAAGGGTTATTTTCCTTTTTTGCTGAAAATCCCATCTCTTGTAGGCTTGCACTCTACAGAAGTCTAAAAGGTTGAGAGTAAAAAAACTTGGCGAAAATGTTTGACTTCTACTTTTAAAAATCGTATCTTTGCAAGGTCATTTATTAATGAATTAAACCTTAATTTTATAACCTATGAAATCCTTTTTAAGAAAAGACGCTAGGAGCTTTTACTTTGTATTTTGTTTGCTCTTTTCCGTCGCCGTTGTTATTTATTATTTAGTAAGAGAAGAGAAAACCTCCTTGCTAAATACGATTCTCTTACTCTCTGTTGCGCTACTGAATGTGTGTTCGGCAGGTTATTCCCTCTATGATGTGAGGAAAAGAGAAAGCATCACTCATTAAATATTGATTATTAAAATATGGTAAAAAAACGACAATTTGAAGAGATTCAGCTAAAGCAACATGATTCTTGGGGGATCTTTAAGATCATGAGTGAGTTTGTCACAGGCTATGAGCGCCTTTCGGAGATAGGCCCCTGTGTATCGGTGTTCGGGTCAGCACGTATTCAGCCTGATAGTAAGTACTACAACTTGGCGGCCGAGATTGCCGGACGCATTGTTGAGATGGGCTTTGGTATCATCACCGGAGGCGGGCCAGGGATCATGGAAGCGGCTAACAAGGGCGCCCACGAGCAAGGAGGACCTTCAGTGGGAATCAATATAGAACTCCCCTTTGAACAACATGACAACCCCTATGTGGACAGAGATAAGAACCTAAGGTTCAACTACTTTTTTGCTCGTAAGGTCATGTTCGTCCGCTACTCTCAAGCCTTTGTAGTCTTTCCAGGAGGCTTTGGTACCATGGATGAGCTATTTGAAGCGATTACCCTGATACAGACTACCAAGATAGAACCCTTTCCGATCATCTTGGTCGGCACGGAGTTCTGGAGTGGCTTGGTAGCATGGATCAAGGAAGTGCTCTTGGACAAGTTTGGCAATATCTCCGCCAAGGATATGGATATCTTCAAGATTGTAGATACTGCGGATGAAGTAGAAGAAATCATCGAGAAATTCTACCTAAAGTATAGCCTGAAACCTAAGTTTTAGGTATAGGGGGATTGGTCACCTAACACCCTAAGAGGCTGTGAATTTCTATAGCCCTCAAAAGAGGTAACTGATAACTGAACTCAGTTGTAATTTGACTGAGTTCAGTTTTATTTTTTGCAGTTGAGAGAAAAGCAAAAAATATTTAGAAGGTGGTCATAGTTTGACAGAGAAAAGATTAGTTTAGTAACTTAATAAATCAGGATAAATAAATGAACTAATGTTCTAAATTAAAAGATAAGGTTAAGGGTAATTAGACTTACAGTTAAATCAAAATAAAATTGATGTATTTGTATTGGAATTATTATTAAAAATCCCTTCTGTAAATTATTTTTCGTATCCTTGCAGCCTAATTTATATTGTGTAATTACTGGTGTTGCGTTGATTTTTTATTTTTTATTGTAACTTATTGACATATAAT